>JAHZEA010000022.1 GCA_019422065.1 Lachnospiraceae bacterium
ACGTAAATGCCAAAGAAAAAGCCGCCCAAAAATATGCCGGCATACTAGACAATATTGATAACCCCAAAGACCGTGAAACCGTAAGAAGCATATACCTTGAGGAGCTTAGGGGCAAAAAGCTTCTTGAGCAAATAAAAACCGAAATTGAGCAAGAACATTCTGCGGAGTATACCGAAGATACATTAGGGCCGGAAATTGAAAAAGACGAAACTTTCCCACCAGAAGCAACACACCCTCTTTCTGCCGCATTTAACGGCATGATAACAGCCGAAATAGAAAGTGCGCGGTTTTTCCGTGATTTAGCTTCAGTTATGGAGCCGTATTATGACGACTACACCGATACTGTATTATCCATTATGAACGATGACCAAAACCATGCTGTACTTGATACAATGCTTTATACCCAGAACATGTTCAGCGAGCAAAACAGCTGAAATGCATTTAACTTACTTATAACTTGCTTATAACCCATTTATAACGCTTCCTTTCAAAGGGTGTCCTTGATTATAAAAAAGGGCAGTGGTATAATTTTTATACAGTTTAAAAAATTGTACCGCAAAGGAGGCATTTTAAAATGAGTGACTGCATATTCTGCAAAATAATTTCAGGTGATATACCTTCAGCCACAGTTTATGAAAACGATGAGTTTAAGGCAATATTAGACAGATTTCCTTCCAACAAGGGACATGTGCTTATAATGCCTAAAACACATGTAGCTAATATTTTTGAGATTGACCCGGACATGGCAGGAAGGCTTTTCAAGCTTGCCGCACAAATAGCGCCTGTTATGAAAGAAACATTCGGTTTTGAAAACATGAATGTTGTTCAGAACAACGGCCCTATAGCCGGACAGACAGTAAATCATTTCCACCTTCACCTTATACCGCGTTACGAAAACGACGGTGTAAACGTAAGCTGGAAACAACTTGACCTTACAGACGGAGAGATTGAGGAAGTAAGGGCAAAGCTTTCCGGAAACATTAATATTTAAACAAAAAACAGCTGGGATTAAGGTTTAAGCCTTTTCCCAGCCTTTTATTTTTGTATTCATTATTCGTCAAACTCGCCGTATTTTCTAAATCTCTTATATCTTTCTTCCAAAAGCTCATCTGTTGTTTTGGAACAAAGCACTTTAAGCTCTTTTGTGAGCTCGTCTTTTATAATATCGGCTGTATATTGAATGTTATTTTCAATGCCTTCTTCCGGCTCAGGTATTATTTTTTCTATAACACCATTTTGCAAAAGGTCTTTTGCAGTTATTTTCATAAGTTCCGCCGCCTCAGCGCTTCTTGTAGGGTCACGCCACAATATGCTGGCAAAGCCCTCCGGAGAAAGCACGGCATACATTCCGTTTTCAAGCATCCAAACCCTGTCACCTGCCGCCATGGCAAGGGCACCGCCTGAGCCGCCTTCACCTATAAATATGCTTATTACAGGTGTTTTAAGGCCTGCTGATAAATACAGGCATCTGGCTATAGCCTCACCTTGGCCTCTTTCTTCGGCGCCTTTTCCAGGGTAAGCGCCTGATGTATTTATAAACTGAATAACAGGTCTATGGAATTTTTCGGCCTGTTCCATAAGGCGCATAACCTTTCTGTAGCCGTCCGGGTTAGGGGAACCAAATCTTCTTGCAACATTATCCTTTACTGTATGGCCTTTTTGTATGCCTACTACAGTAACAGGCATGTCGTTAAGCATAGCCAAACCGCCTACCATAGCCATATCATCCTCAAAATGCCTATCGCCGTGAAGCTCAAAAAAGTCGGTAAATATGCTGTTTATAAACTCAAGAGAAGACGGTCTTGAAACCATTCTTGATTTAGCTAAAATCTCAGAAGCGTTACTCATTTTTCAGCCGCCTCCTTTTCTTTTTTTATGCCGTGAAGCTTAAATAAAGAGCCTAAAGCGTTTTTCATGTCTTTACGCTCAACAATGGCATCTACAAAGCCATGTTTAAGCTGGAACTCGGCGCTTTGGAAATCATCTGGAAGCTTTTCGTTTATAGTGCCCTCTATAACCCTTCTTCCGGCAAAGCCTATAGTTGCCTTAGGCTCAGCTAATATAACATCGCCAAGGTTGGCAAAGCTTGCGCTTACACCGCCTGTTGTTGGGTCTGTCATTACAGTAATATACAAAAGCCCTGCGTCGCTGTGGCGCCTTACGGCCGCGCTTGTTTTAGCCATCTGCATAAGTGAAATTATGCCTTCCTGCATTCTTGCGCCGCCTGAAGCCGTAAATATAACAATAGGCAGGCCTAATTCAGTTGATTTTTCAACGGCTCGTGTTATTTTCTCGCCTACAACAGAACCCATTGAGGCCATCATAAAGTTGCTGTCCATAACGGCCACAACTGTTTTATAGCCGTCTATTTGGCATATGCCTGTTACAACACCTTCTTTAAGGCCGGTCTTTTCCTGCATTTTAGATATAAGCTTATCATAATCAGGATAGCCCATTGGGTTTTTAGATGTCATATTGGCGTTGAGCTCTTCAAATGTGCCTTCATCGCATGTAATAGCAAGTCTATCCATAGCAGAAATACGGAAGTGCCCGCCGCACTTTGGACAAATTTTAAACTCATCCATTTCCTTTTTGTAGACAAGAGCGCCGCAGAATCGGCATTTTACCCACATTCCGTCTGGAATAACAGGCTCCTCACGCTCTACAGGCTTAACACTTTCGCCCTTTGAGTCGGGCATTACCGTTCTGCCGATAGGTATATAGTTTTTCTTCTTAAAAAGCTTCATGTCTAATCACCTTATTTAATAATTTCACGGGCGATAAATCCTGTATCGAACTGCCCCTCCAAATATTTCTCGTTTGTGAGTATTTTTTCCTGAAACTCAATATTAGTATCAACGCCCTCAATTACAAACTCGTAAAGACAGCGGCGCATTTTTTCTATAGCCTCCTGCCTTGTATTGCCGTAAGTTATAACTTTAGCTATCATTGAGTCATAATACGGCAGTATAGAACAGCCTGCATATACTGCGCTGTCTATTCTAACACCTAAAGTACCGCCAGGTACAAGAAGATAATCTACAGTTCCTGGTGATGGTGCAAAGTTTTTATCCGGATTTTCGGCATTTATTCTGCACTCTATAGCATGGCCTGTAATTTTAACATCTTTTTGTTTAATGTCAAGCTCAGCGCCTTCAGCTATTCTTATCTGCTCTTTTACTATATCTATTCCTGTAACCATTTCAGTTACGGGATGTTCAACCTGTATTCTGGTATTCATTTCCATAAAATAGAAATTACCGTCTTTGTCATAAAGGAACTCTATTGTTCCGGCGCTTTTGTAGCCTACAGCTTTAGCCGCTTTAACAGCCGCTTGGCCCATAGCTTTTCTTGTTTCTTCCGAAAGCACAGGTGATGGGGATTCTTCTAAAACTTTCTGATTTCTTCTTTGAAGTGAGCAGTCCCTTTCGCCTAAATGAATAACATTTCCGTGCTCATCGCCTAAAATCTGTATCTCAATATGACGTGCGTTTTCTATTACTTTTTCCATATACATGGTATCATCGCCGAAAGCCGCTTTTGTTTCGGTTTTAGCGCTTTCGTAGGCATTTTCAAGTTCTTCTTCAGAGCGAACTATTCTTATACCCTTTCCGCCGCCGCCGGCTGAGGCCTTAACCATTACAGGATATCCCAATTTTGCGGCACAAGCCTTAGCCTCGTCGATATTGGCTATTACGCCGTCGCTTCCCGGTATAACAGGCACACCGGCTTTTTTCATAAGCTCTCTGGCGTTGGATTTATTACCCATAGCGTCTATAATTTCTGCGTCAGGGCCTATAAATTTAATATTGCATTCTGCACACATACCGGCAAATATAGAGTTTTCCGCAAGGAAGCCAAATCCCGGATGTATAGCCTGCGCTTTTGTGGCTACAGCGGCACTTATTATGTTCTGCATATTAAGATAGCTCTCCTGCGCTTTAGCAGGGCCTATGCATACGGCCTCGTCCGCAAGCTGTGTATGAAGTGCGTCACGGTCAGGCTCGGAAAAAACGGCAACTGTGCTTATTCCCATTTCACGGCAGGCTCTTATTATTCTAACGGCGATTTCTCCCCTGTTAGCTATCAATACTTTTTGAAACACTTATAAGTCACCTCGTATTATCCAATAAGGAATGTAATTTCAGCCTCGCAGGCTTTTTTGCCGTCTACATAAGCTGTTCCCTTGCCTATACCGGCATTCATTTTAAGCTTTATAATTTCAACTTCTATTCTAAGAGTGTCCCCAGGGACTACTTTTCTTCTGAATTTAGCTTTGTCTATACCGCCAAAGTACGCTGTTTTGCCTTTAAACTGGTCCATTGAAAGCACAGCAACAGCTCCGGCCTGAGCCATAGCCTCTACAATAAGCACTCCCGGCATTACAGGCTCCTGTGGGAAGTGTCCCACAAAATACGGCTCGTTCATAGTTACGTTTTTAATAGCAACTATTTTTTCGCCCTCAACTATTTCCTCTACTCTGTCTATAAGCAAAAATGGCGGTCTGTGAGGAAGTATTTTCATAATTTCGTTTATATCCATCATATTAAAATACCTCCTTAACCTATTCTAAATAACGGCTGGCCATACTCCACAAGCTGTTCGTTCTGAACAAGAACTTCTTTAACCTCGCCGTCAAAGTCGCTTACTACCTCGTTCATTATTTTCATTGCTTCTATAATGCAAAGCACATCGCCTTTTTTAACCTTTGCGCCAACAGGTGCGTAAACAGGCTTGCCTGGGCCCGGACTTTCGTAAAATGTACCTACAAGTGGTGCTTTTACTATATTTCCGCTCTTATCTTCAATAGGAGCAGGAGCGCTTTCTGCCTTTACTTCTTCCTGAGAAGCAGGTACAGCGGCAGGCACAGCTACATTCTGCGCCGGAGCTGATGAAAGAGTTATTGTTTCAACCGGCATAGAAGGAGCAGCAGTTACAGAACCTGTTTTGCTCATTTTTACATTGCAGTTATCAAGTGTAAGCTCAAAGTTTTTAAGGCTTGAAGCATCTACTATTGAAATAAGTTCTTTTACCTCATTAAAATTCATTTATATCAGCCCTCCCATTTTTTAAAGCATAATACGGCGTTATGTCCGCCAAAGCCCAATGAGTTTGAAAGGGCGTATTTAATTTCCATACTTCTGCCCACATTAGGTACATAGTCAAGGTCACACGCCTCGTCTGGTGTTTCATAATTAATTGTAGGCGGAGCAAAGTTTTCCTCTATAGCTTTAACGCACACAATGGCCTCTATAGCTCCGGCTGCGCCTAAAAGGTGGCCTGTCATTGATTTAGAGCTGCTTATGGCAACATTCTTTGCATGCTCGCCAAGAGCAAGTTTAATAGCTGCTGTTTCGCCGCCGTCGTTAGCAGGTGTACTTGTGCCGTGAGCGTTTATATAATCAACATCTTCCGGTTTAATTCCGGCTTCTTCAATAGCGTATTTAATAGCTTTTGCAGCACCGCTTCCGTCTGGGCATGGGGCTGTTATATGGTAAGCATCGCTTGATGAGCCATAGCCTACAATTTCGCCGTATATTTTAGCTCCTCTCTTAAGAGCATGCTCCATTTCCTCAAGTATAAGCATTCCGGCGCCGTCGCCCATTACAAAGCCGTCACGGTTTTTATCAAAAGGTCTGCTTGCCTTTTTAGGGTCAGGATTTGTAGAAAGTGCTGTAAGGTTAGTAAAGCCAGCAACACCAATAGGTGTAATTGAAGCTTCCGCACCGCCGGCAATCATTATATCCTGATAGCCGTCTGCTATTTTAAGGTATGCCTCACCTATGGAGCTTGTGCCTGTAGCGCAGGCGGAAACAATATTTTCGCTTATGCCGTGGGCTTTAAATCTAATTGAAATGTTTCCGGCCGCCATATTGCTTATAGCCATAGGTATAAACAGCGGAGATACCTTAGATGGGCCTTTTTCAACAAGCTTTTCTATCTGCTCGTTTATTGTCATAAGTCCGCCTATACCGCTGCCTACCATAACGCCAAATCTGTCGCTGTCTATATCTTCTTCTTTAAGACCGCTCATATCATATGCCTGCTGTGCAGCAGCTACAGCATATAATGAGTAAAGGTCGTTTCTTTTTACTTCTTTTTTGGAAACATAAAGTTCCGCATCGAAATTTTTAACCTCTCCGGCTATTTTTACTTTAAAGCCTTCTGTATCAAACTTTGTTATATAGTCTATACCACTTACGCCGTTTTTAATACTATTCCAAAATTCCTCAACTGTATTACCGCAAGGCGTAACGGCACCCATACCGGTTATAACGCATCTTCTTTTCATAAAATGCACCCCCATCAGTTCATTACCATGCCGCCGTCAACATTAAGCACTTGGCCTGTTATATATCTGTTTTCTGCAAGGAATACAACAGCCTGTGCCACATCTTCAGGCGTTCCGGCTTTTTTAAGCGGAATGGTTTCAATCATTTTATTCTGAATATCTTCTTTTAAAACACTTGTCATTTCTGTTGTTATAAAGCCCGGAGCAACGGCATTTACTGTAACTCCTCTTGCGGCAAGCTCCCTTGCGGCTGACTTTGTAAGGCCAATAACGCCGGCTTTTGATGCCGCATAGTTAGCCTGACCTACATTGCCCATAAGGCCCACAACAGAAGAAATATTGATTATAGCACCCTGTCTTTGCTTAAGCATTATATTGCTGGCATGTCTTATAGTGTTAAAAGCACCTTTTAAGTTAGTGTTTATAACATCGTCAAAATCTTTTTCACTCATACGCATAAGAAGTCCGTCACGTGTTATGCCTGCGTTATTTACAAGCACATCAACTGAGCCGAACTCTGTTTTAGCTGTTTTAATAAGTGTTTCTGCCTGCTCAAAATCGCTTACATCAGCTTTAACGGCAAGGCATTTAACACCGCATTCCTCTATCTCCTTAACAAGGTCTTCTGAAACGGCGCTTCTGTAATTAAGTACTATATTACAGCCTTTTTTAGCAAAAGCTATGGCTATAGCCCTGCCTATGCCTTTTGCCGCACCTGTTATTACGGCTGTTTTATCTTTTAACATTACGCTTCCTCCAAACCTTTTAATGTTTTCTCAAGTGATTTCATGTCTTCTACATTATATATTTTAACGCCTTTTACTGTACGTTTTACAAAACCGCTTAAAGTTTTGCCCGGGCCTACTTCTATAAATGTATCAACACCCTGAGATGCAAGATAATTTATTGTATCTTCCCATTTAACAGGGCTCATAACCTGTTTTATAAGAATCGGAATAATATCCGCCTTGTTTTCTACTACAGTACCTGTAACATTTGTTATAACAGGCATTTGCATATCTGAAATATTCATTTTTTCAAGCTCTACGGCAAGTCTGTCGCTGGCTGGTTTTAAAAGTGCTGTATGGAACGGACCGCTTACATTAAGCTTAACTGTCATTTTAGCACCTTTTTCTTTTAAAGCTGCCGCTGTCTTTTCGGCAACTTCGGCTTCTCCGGCAATTACTATCTGTCCCGGAGCGTTATAGTTTGCAGGGGATACAAAGCCGTACTGTTTGTATTCTTCACAAGTATCCTCTACTGTTTTTCTGTCAAGACCAAGTATAGCGTACATTGCGCCTACGCCTTCCGGCACAGCCTCTGTCATAAAACGGCCTCTTTTTCTTACTACGCTTACAGTCTCGTCAAAGTCAAAAGCACCTGAGCATACATAAGCCGAATACTCGCCAAGGCTTAAGCCTGCGGCATAGTCGGCTTTTATTCCGTATTCTTCAAGTACTTTAAGTGCCGCTGTGCTCATAGTAAGTATAGCCGGCTGTGTAAACTCTGTTTTATTTAATTTTTCTTCGTCATCAAAACAAATTTCCTTAATTGAAAAACCAAGAGCGTTATCGGCTCTGTCAAATATTTCTTCCGCGCATTTAAAGTTTTCGCAAAGCTCTTTGCCCATACCTTTATACTGTGCGCCTTGTCCGCTGAACATAAAAGCTATTTTCATAAATCTACACCTCGGATAATTAACTACAATTACAAATAAGGGCAGCAGCCTTTTAGGCCGCCCGCCTTTTGGTTCGTTTTATTAAACTGAACCACGATTTAATATTTTAACGCCTGATGTATAAAGCAATGGTTAAATCGCCGTATTTTTCATTATTTCTTTGTACTGCTCGTAAAGTTCTTTAATTATTTCTTCGGCAGTCTGCTCTTTATTTACAAGTCCGGCAATCTGTCCGCTCATTACTGAGCCGTTTTCAATATCGCCCTCTACTACAGCTCTTCTTAAAGCGCCGCGGCCAAGCTTATCAAGTTCTTCTGCTGGTGCATTGTTTTTCTCCAGCTCCTCAAACTTTCTAGCAAGCTTATTTCTTATTACACGTACAGGATGGCCTGTTGAGGCGCCTGTTGTAGTTGTGTCGATATCTTTTGCCTTTATAATTCTGTCTTTATAATTCTGGTGAACGGTACACTCTTTAGCTACAAGAAATCTTGTGCCTATCTGAAAGCCTGAAGCACCAAGCATTCTGGCTGCAGCCATTCCTCTGCCGTCAGCTATACCGCCGGCTGCTATAACAGGTATGTTAAGGGCATCTACCACCTGAGGCACAAGTGCCATAGTTGTAATTTTGCCTACATGTCCTCCGGACTCACAGCCTTCTGCTATTACAGCGTCGGCACCGTCTTTTTCCATTCTTTTGGCAATAGCTACTGAAGGGGCTACAGGAAGCACTTTTGTACCGGCTTCCTTAAACATTTGGATATACTTTCCCGGACTTCCGGCGCCTGTTGTTACAACCGGAACCTTCTGCTCGCATACCGCCTTAACTATTTCATCGGCGAACTGGCTTAAAAGCATGATATTTACGGCAAAAGGTTTATCTGTCCTCTCCCTTATTTCTTTTATAGCCTTAACGCAGCCTTCAGCATCAAGATGACCTGTGGCAAGAACTCCCAATCCGCCTGCTTCTGACACAGCAGAAACAAGGCTTGGGTCTGAAATCCACGCCATAGCCCCCTGAATTATAGGATATTGTATATTGAGCAAACCGCAAATATCTGCGTACATTATTAATTCCACCCGCTTTTTAAAAATTTACTTAAATTATTGCTTTTATTGGTTATTATTATTCTTTGCTGCTTTCTACAAGCTTAACAACATCGCCTACTGTTTCGATGCCTTCTACATTTTCGATTTTAACGTCAAACTCGTCCTCGATGTCGTTGATTATCTGGAAAAGGTCAAGGGAATCAGCCTCAAGGTCTGTTTTTACGTTTGTTTCCATTGTAATTTCCTCTACGTCTTTTCCTGTCTGGTCAGCGATTATTTCTCTTATTCTTTCAAACATTATAAAACCCTCCTGTAATAAAGTAAATATAAATTAATTTATGCCTTAAGCGCCATTAAAACTTAATAAGCATTGAACCCCATGTAAGACCGGCTCCAAAGCCTGTAAGTACGCCGACGCTTCCTTCTTTAATAATGCCTTTTTCAACCATTTCGTTTAACGCTATTGGTATGCTGGCAGATGATGTGTTTCCGTACTCATCCATATTCATATAAAACTTGTCCATTGGTATTTTAAGCTTGCGGCTTATAATCTCAACTATTCTGCTGTTAGCCTGATGCGGAAGTACAAAGTCCAAGTCTTCAACTGTAACACCGGCTTTTTCCATAAGGCTCTTTACTGATTTTGGAACTGTTCTTGTGGCAAAATCGAAAATTGCCCTGCCGTCCATGTAAAGGTCTCTTTTGGCCTGTCTTGATACATCATTAAAGGCATTGCCCGCAGGAGAATGTCCGCCTGTAAGAGCCATACCCTTAGCGCCGTCGCTTCCCATTTCTTCTGCAAGAAGTCCTGTTCTTTCTTCTGTTCTTTCAACAAATACACCTGCGGCGCCATCGCCGAAAAGTACGCATGTGCTTCTGTCTTCAAAATCAAGATATTTTGAAAGCACTTCAGCGCCTATAACTATGGCGTTTTTATATACGCCGCTTTTTATGTATTTATCAGCTATTGAAAGGCCAAATATAAAGCCTGAGCACGCTGCGCCTATATCAAAAGCAACAGCATTGGCTGCGCCTATATTGCCCTGAACAAGACACGCCGTAGATGGTGTTGTGTAATCGGCCGAAACCGATGCAACTATTATTAAATCAATATCCAAAGGGTCTATACCAGCCTTTTGAATCAGTTCTTTTGCAACGCCTGTAGCTATATCGGAAGTATTTTCGCCTTTAGAGAAATGGCGTCTTTTAATTCCGCTGCGCGAGCTTATCCACTCGTCATTTGTGTCAACAATTTTAGCCAGGTCGTCATTTGTTACAATCATATCAGGCACACAGGCGCCTGTAGCAGTAATTTTAGAAAAATACATGACCAATCTCCCATATTTAATTTTTTATACCGGCTTAAAACCTGCTTAGCATTCGTTTTTAATATACCCGTCCAGCTTTTTAAGCGCGCCGTAAAGAAGGTTAACTTCCTCTTTAGTCAGGTTTTGAGTGCAGTTTTTAATCATCTGTATATGAAACTGAGCGTGTATTCTGTATAAAAGCCGGCCCTTACCGGTTAAACGCACTTTAACCACACGCCGGTCATCCTGGCATCTGAACCGTTCCACATAGCCCTTTTTAACAAGGTTATTAACAGCCACAGTCAGGGTTCCCATAGTTATTCTAAGGCTTTTAGCCACAGAACTCATGCTTTTAGCTTCATACATTCCTATAGCGTCTATTGTGTGTACTTCCGTAATTGAAACATCCTTAAAATGCCCCGCTTTAAAGGCGTTGCTTTCTATTTTAACAATACTGTTGTATATATCCACTATAAGCTCGTTTAGTGAACGGCAGAGGCTTTCCATAATGCAATCACCCTGAAAAATGACTTAATTATCCAAATATTTTGATAGTCAAAGTATAATTGATTATATCTTATTAGTCAAGTATGATTAAGACGCAAAAAAAGCCCCGTTTTTTTATTTAAAATAAGTTTTTGTGAATTTTTATTAGGCCTTGCGGATAAATACGCATAAAAATCGGATATTTTAGCATTATTTTAAACCATTTTATGTGTTTATAAAACAAAAAGCGGTTTAAAAACCATACTATTACCCATTATTAAAGCACTGCGCCAATACACGCAGGAAATACATGATTAAAAATCGTTTAGAATTATTATACCACAAATATCCTTTAATAACATTAATAAACAGAGCCGTTGATTAAAAATTTACACTCTGTTCATAATATAATCCGTACCCTTTAAAGCCTTTTAATCTTATAATGCGTTCTTTAAAGGCCTTTGTGGTAAAACTACACAAAATAGTGTTAAAATAAATGTAAGTTAAATTTGGCCGCCACATATTGACAATGCTTAAATCATATAATATAGTAATCTAAACTACATGTATAATATTCAGTTTAAATAACAGATAATTTTAATATACAGGAGATGTTAATATGAAGCTTAAACCGGTTAAGATAGGGAATTTAACTTTAAAAGTGCCCATTATTCAGGGCGGTATGGGCATAGGCGTCAGCCTTTCTTCCCTTGCCGGCGCGGTTGCTAAAGAAGGCGGTATGGGCGTTATTTCAGCGGCTCAGCCGGGCTTTGACCGTGAGGAATGGAAAACAAATCCCCTTGGCGCCAATTTAAAGGCTCTGGGAGAGCATATAAAAAGAGCAAAAGAAATATCAAATAACGGCGTTATAGGCGTAAATATAATGCGCGCTTCATGCGATTACGATAAATACGTTCAGTGCTGTGTAGATAACGGAGCAGACGCCATAATTTCAGGCGCCGGTCTGCCTATAGAGCTTCCTAAGCTTTTGGAAGGCACAAGTGTTAAGTTTGCACCTATTGTTTCATCACTTAAAGCGGCTAAAGTTCTTTTTACACTTTGGGAAAGACGCTACAAAAAAGTATCAGACTTTGTTGTTATAGAAGGCCCTAAAGCCGGCGGCCACCTTGGCTTTACACCTGAAGAAGCAGTTAGCCTTACAAAAGAAACATATGACGGCGAAGTTAAAAAAATAATAGACTATGTTCACTCTTACGGCGATAAAATAGGAAAATTTATACCTGTATTTTTTGCCGGCGGCGTATTTGACAGAAAAGATATAGACCATTATATGTCTTTAGGTGCCGACGGCGTGCAAATGGCAACACGTTTTGTTACAACTTACGAGTGCGACGCGCCTATGAGCTTTAAAGAGGCTTATTTAAATGCCTCAAAAGACGACATAGTTATTGTTAAAAGCCCTGTTGGCATGCCGGGCAGAGCCATAAGGAACCCATATGTTAAGCTTAGGGAAAAAGAGCGCGAGAAAATAACTCACTGTTTCAGGTGCCTTGAAAAATGCGACCCAGCCACAACTCCTTACTGCATTACAATGGCCCTTATACGTGCCGTAAGAAGCAATGATGAAGCTGATAATTCACTTATATTCTGCGGTGAAAACGCTTACAGACTTAATAAGCTTACAACAGTTAAAGAAATTTTCGACGAAATTAACCAATAAATGTTAATGTTTATGCCCCACATAAACTTTACAAAAAAGACCGCTGTTCTTTATTAAACAGTGGTCTTTTTGTTTTTATACTCTTTTTAGCTTTTTTCAGATTATATTAAATAACTTTTACTGACACGAAAACAGATTTCTGTAAAAAATTTAATAAAATATTATTTGTTGCTGTTTTTAAACATATCATACATATCCTGTCTTGTTATTTCTTTTGTTACTGTAGCAAGCTTGCCTTTAACCTGCATAATCTCATCTGTGTAGTAATTTATTTCACTTTCAGTAAAATGCACACGTTTTGTAAGCTTTTCCAAAAATCCGTCTAAATCAGCTGTGCTTTCAAAGCCTAAAATAGAAAGTATTTTTTCCACTCTGTCCTGCTCCGGCACAAAATCCATATACACCTTTGTAAACTGCGCATTTGCCGCACCGTGCGGAAGTTCTTTAAAGAAAGTTAAGTAATAACCCATCGCGTGCGGAAGTGAAGTCTGTGACTGAGCTATTGCCATGCCGCCTAATGTTGAGGCCAAAAGCAGTTTTTCACGTGTTTGGGTGTCAAACTCGCCTTTTAAAAGCGGGTATTTGCAGTCTTTAAATATTTCCATGCCCTTTTCTGCAATAGCGTCGCTTAAAAAGCCATGCTCCGAACAGAGATAAGCTTCTATAAGATGTGTAAGTGCGTCAACAGCCGTGTTTCTTGTAATTCCCTCAGGCAAAGCCTCAAAATATTTTACATCAAGAAATGCTACATCGGCAAATGTCCTTTTGGCTATGCCCATTTTTGTTTTCTTTTCAGGCACAGTTAAAACGGCATACTGTGTAACTTCGCTTCCTGTACCGGCAGTTGTTGGAATTTCCACTACTGGCAGATGAGAGCTTTCGCCTTTTTCAAACAAGAACTGTGCTGTTTTATCCGGGTTAGCCGCCAAAAAAGCTACAGCCTTAGCGCTGTCCATAGGTGAACCGCCGCCTATGCCTATTACAAAGTCCGCTTTTTCAAATATTGTTTTTTCAGCCGCCTTTTCAACTGTGGATAAAGACGGGTTTTCCTCTATATCATCAAAAATAAAATATTCTATACCGGCTCTTTCAAGTGCCTTTTGCACGTCGGCCTGCGAACCATTTTTCTTAGCCGATGAACGGCCGGTTATTAAAACCGCTTTTTTACCGAACTGTTTAAAAACATCGGTATTTTTTAATACACAGTCTTTTCCGAAATACACCTTAGTCGGCATAAAATAATTAAAATCTTTCATTTAGCAAGCCTCCCTGAATTTTATTTTTTTAATAAGTATACCTTTTAAGCACAATGTTTGTAAACATATTTATCCACAATAATATTAATGAATTTACGTTTTTGCACAAGGGTTATCCACCAAATTTAACCACAAAATCATAGATATCCACCGTGTTATCCACAATATCACCAGCGCCATGGGTTTTAAGATAAGTTTTATCCCTAAAACCATAACTTACGCTTAACACTCTTAAGCCGGCATTTTGGCCTGTTAAAATATCCACTTCCGAATCGCCTACATAAAGCGTTTCGCTTTTTTTAGCATTTAATTCTTTAAGCGTAATATCCACCATTTCAGGAGACGGCTTTTTTGCCACACCTTCCTTTTCTCCTGTAACGTAATCAAATATTCCGCTAAAAAGAGTATTGCAGATTTCTTGCGCCGCATTTTGCGGTTTATTTGTAATTACAGCCAGCTTAATGCCTTTTTCTTTTAATTTTATTAAAACTTCCGTTATGCCGTTATAGGGCTTTGTTTTAATAAGGCAGTGAGTAAAATAATAAGACTTAAAATCGTTATACACTAAATCAAAATCATCTCTTTTTTCGGGAAGAGAAAGCAAAAGAAGCTTTTTAAGACCATTTCCCACAAAAGAATTTATCTCTTCAAGGCTTCTTTCTTTGTAGCCGTATTTATTTAAAATATAATTCACACTGTCGCAAAGGTCGTAAATACTGTTAATAAGTGTTCCGTCCAAATCAAAAAACACGTTTTTATACATAAAGACACTTCCTTTTAATTTGTCAGTGTGAATTTACCACAGTATAGAATAATTTTCAACACAAAAATAAGGCGCCTTATAGGACGCCTTATAATAAATTTTATATTTTTAAATTATTTCTCAACTGTTACTGTTTCGCCGTTTTCTATTATATAATCAGCTTTATCAAGAACGCTTTGAGGTATTTCGATACCAAGCTTTTCTGCCATATCTTTGTTAACTGTTACATTGTTTGTTTTAGGGTACTCAACAGGCATAGTTGAAATATCTCCGCCTTCAAATACTTTTTTAGCAAACTCACCTGTTTGCAGTCCAAGCTGATAAAAATCAAGGCCTACTGTTGCAAGACCGCCGTTTTCGCACATTCCGGCTTCACCTACAATTACAGGTATCTGTTTTGTTTCGGAAATCTGGCCTACTGTTGCCATTGTAGCTGCAAATGTATTATCTGTAGGAAGGTATATAACATCAACCTTTTCTGCCATTGTTTCAACTGCCTGAGCAACATCGTTTGAGCCTGTAACTGTGCTTACTTCAACTGTAAGACCAAGCTTTTCAGCCTCAGCCTGAGCTGTTTCGGCCTGAACCTGACTGTTTACTTCACTGGAATTATACATAATTCCAACTGTTTGAGCATCAGGAATAATTTCTTTAAGAAGTGCCATTTGGTCGGCAATAGGTGTTTCATCATTAACGCCTGAAACATTTCCGCCCGGCTCCTCATTGCTTTCAACAAGGCCTGCTGCCTCAAAAGAAGTGATTGCTGTTCCAATTACAGGTATTTCCTGTGTTTCTGTAGCCAAAGACTGTGTAGCCGGTGTAGAAATACCCACAAGATAATCATAGCCATTATTTACAAACTGCTGGCTTATTGTTTTAAGGTTTGACTGGTCGCCCTGTGCGTTTTGATAGTCAAAAACTATATTTTCCCCGTCTGTGTAACCGTTTTCTGCTAAATAATCAAGAAATCCCTGACGGCATTTATCAAGAGCGTCATGCTCACTTAACTGCAAAATACCAACTGTTATCTGTTCCGAGCTTGTTTCGCCTGAAGCTGAAGCAGTTTGGGAAGATGTTTCACCTGATGACTGTGAAGACGCACTTCCTGATGAGCTATTTGAAGAACTGCATCCTGTAAAAGCCATTAAAACAGCCGCAGTCATAACAGCTGCTATAATTCTAAAATTCTTTTTCATAATTAATATCCCCCTTTAAACACCTCTTTGTAAATTTAAGCCAAATTAAATTGGTGTCATTGATTATAGCACAGAGTTTTTCAAATTTCAATACTTTAAAGTGCAAAACTTTAAAGCGTTATACTTTAAATCGAAAAAGCTTTCAAGTAATAAAGTTTTTTAGGCTGTAATAATTGAAATATGAAAATAATTGTGCTATTGTATCAATGGGGCTGATAAATATGATAATTGAAACAAAACGCCTTTACTTAAGGCAGCTTACAAATGATGATTTTAGCAGTATTATGGAAATTTTAGGCGACAGCAAAACCATGTATGCCTACGAACACCCTTTTAGTAAAGAAGAAGGAATGAATTGGCTTAACAACCAGCTGAACCGATATAAGAAATATGGTTTCGGCCTATGGGCTGTTATACTAAAAGATACAAATAAACTTATAGGCCAGTGCGGAATTACAATGCAGAATACCGGCGATAAAGAAGTTTACGAAGTTGGTTATCTTTTTAACCGTTCTTACTGGCATAAAGGCTATGCCATAGAAGCCGCTTCGGCATGCCGCAACTACGCCTTTGATGTACTTTCAGTAAATGAAGTTTGCTCCATAATACGCACAAACAATTTAGCCTCTATAAACACAGCAATACGCAACGGCATGCTTGCCCGCGGGCAGATTACAAAGCATTATTACAATATGGACATGCCGCATATTATATTTTCAATTAACAGAAAAGAATATAATAAACTTACTCACAAAGGGGATGTATTATAAATGGGAATTAAACCAAGAAAAGTAGTTATTATAGGAGCCGGACATGTAGGAAGCCATGTAGGCTCAAGCCTTATGATGATGAATGTTGTTGATGAGCTTGTTTTTATTGATATTGATGAGAAAAAAGCTCAGGCTCACGCTCTTGACCTTTACGACAGTGTAAGCTCACTTAACGAAAATATTTCAGTTAAAGTAGGCGGATATGAAGAATGTACCGATGCTGATGTAGTTGTTATATCAGCCGGAACACAGCCTGTTCCGGGCAAAAAACGTCTTCAGATGTTTGATGAAACAATGGAAATACTTCAAGACATTATACCAAAGCTTAAAAACAGCGGTTTTAACGGTATAGTTGTAAGTATTTCAAACCCGGCAGATATTATAGCCGACCACATAAGAAAGCGTTTAGGCCTTCCTGATAATCATGTATTCAGCACAGGCACATCCCTTGACAGCTCACGCTTAAAAAGAGTGCTTTCAGAAAAAACAGGCTACAACAGAAACTCAATTCAAGCTTTCTGCATGGGTGAGCATGGCGATTCATCTATGGTGCCATTTTCACATGTTTATTTCGGCGGAAAATCATACGATGATATGTGCAAAGAAAACCCTGACACTCTTGGCAGCATAAGCAAAGAAGAAATTATGGAAGAAGTACGCCGCGGCGGATTTAAAATAGTAAACGGAAAATCATGCACAGAATTCGGCATAGGTCTTGCGGCATGCAAAATTATAAAAGCCGTATTACGTGACGAAAAACGTGTTATGCCTGTTTCAGCATTATTAAAAGGTCAGTACGGACACACTGGCGTTTCTGCCGGAGTGCCTTGTGTTATAGGCAAAGACGGTATTGAAGAAATTATAGAAATTTCTCTTACACCTGAGGAGCAGGCGCTTTTTGACCATTCATGTGATGTAATAGGCCAGTACATAGCAAAAGCCGACAAATGGTAATATTTTAAATTTCTTTAAGGAGTGTTTAAATGGATATTAACTGCACATGCCAAAGTACAAACTGCAAATACCACCCAAATAACCATAATGAAGGCTGCACACCGTGCATTATGAAAAACCTTAAGCAAAGACATGTACCAAACTGTTATTTTAATTTGGTAACAGATGACAAAAGCGAAATTAAAGGCTACAGCATTGAAGACTTTGCTCGCCTTGTAATTGAAAAAGAAAACAGCAAATAAAACAAAAGCCCCGCTATTATATTAAATAACAAGCGGGGTTATTTATTTTTTTAAATTTCAAACTCTGGAGGATACTCCACAACACCTTTTATGCCCTCAAGGGCACCTTCTTTAAGCTCTAAACACATAAAGTTTTCCGGTGGACACTCAAAAGGCGGAAATATGCCATAACCGGAAGCCGGTTTATAACCGAATTTCGGATAATACCCTTCGTGGCCCACAACAACACTTATACCATAACCAAGTCTTTTAGCCTCTTTATGGCCCTGTTTAATAAGCATACTCCCTACACCCATCTGCTGAAAATCCGGCAAAACAGCAACAGGCGCCAATGCAAGGGCTTTTGTAGTTCCTATTTTTATTTTTGAAAAAAGTATATGCCCTACCACATCGCCTTTATAACATGCCACAAGAGAAAGTTCCGGTATAAAATCAGCGCTTTTTCTAATACGCTTAACCAAAAACTGTTCTTTATGGTCAGAAAACGTCATTGATTTAAAAGCTTTTTCTATTACTTCGGATATTTCTTCGTAGTCACGTTCTTCCTCACGGCGTATTATACAGTTAAGCACGCTCATTTTATTACCGCCTTTCAAAAAAATTAAGTAACTGCCACATTATTATATACCCTTAATTGTAATGCAATACTTATAATATAGCAACAAAAATAACGGGCTCACCAAAGTGAACCCGCTTTATTATTTAAGCTAAATTATCTTTTAAATACTGCACCTGACATAGCAGATGAAACCATCTTTGAATATCTGTCAAGGTAGCTGCCTGGTTTAACAGGTGGTTTATGAGGCTCCCAGCCGATTTTTCTCTTTTCGATTTCTTCATCAGGTACGTTAAGTGTAACAACGCCTGCTTCAATATCGATTGAAATGCTGTCGCCGTCTTTTACAAATGCAATAAGTCCGCCTTCAGCTGCTTCTGGAGAAACGTGGCCGATAGCTGCGCCTCTTGTAGCGCCTGAGAAACGTCCGTCTGTAATAAGAGCAACAGATGAGCCAAGACCCATACCGATAATAGCTGATGTAGGTGTAAGCATCTCTCTCATGCCAGGGCCGCCTTTAGGTCCTTCATAACGGATAACTACTACATCGCCAGGTTTAATTTCGCCGTTGTAGATAGCTTTAACAGCTGGCTCTTCCTGGTCGAATACTCTTGCAGGGCCTGTGTGTTTAAGCATTTCAGGTACAACACCGGCTTTTTTGCAAACAGCGCCTTCCTTAGCAAGGTTGCCGTAAAGGATTTTAAGACCGCCTGTAAGGCTGTAAGCTGTTTCTTTGTTACGTATAACGTCTTCGTCTTTAACAACATGACCAGCAATGTTTTCGTAAACAGTTTTACCTGTAACTGTAAGGTTGTCCTCAATAAGACCATACTCTTTAAGTCTTTCCATAAGAGCTGTAACACCGCCTGCATTATCAAAGTCAGCAGGATAGTGAGGGCCTGATGGTTTAAGTTTTACAAGGTGTGGTGTAATAGCTGCAATTCTTTCTACCTCATCGAAGCTAAATGGAATATCAGCCTCTTTGCAGATAGCTGCAAGGTGAAGCATTGTATTTGAAGAACCGCCGATTGCCATATCAACAACAAGTGCGTTATGGATAGCTTTTTCGTTAAGTATCTGTTTAGCTGTAATACCTTTCTTCCAAAGTTCCATAATCTGCATACCTGTTCTTTTAGCAACAGCAAGTTTCATACCGCTCATTGCAGGAAGTGTTGCACCAGGAAGGCAAAGACCAAGAGCCTCTGTAAGGAAGTTCATTGAGTTTGCTGTTCCAAGAAGGTTACAAGCGCCGCAGCCAGGAAGTGCTCTGTGCTCAAGCTCGTTAAGCCATTCATGGGATTTAATACCTCTCTGAACAAGACCTGAAGCTTCCATAAGGTCTGTATAGCCTACTTTTTCGCCGTCCATGCAGCCAGTAGCCATAACACCGCCGGAGCAGATAATTGTAGGAACATCAAGTCTTGCTGCTGCAATAATCATACCAGGTGTAATTTTATCGCAGTCAGGAATCATAACCATAGCGTCAAAGCTGTGGCCGTTCATCATACACTCAACTGAGTCTGCAATAAGCTCACGGCTTGCAAGAGGATAATGCATACCGTAGTTACCCTGTGCAATACCATCGCATATACCGATTGTAGGGAACTCAATAGGAGTACCGCCGGCAGCAATAATACCGTCTTTAACAGCTCTTGCTATTGTGTCAAGATGTCTGTGGCCAGGCATTGTTTCGTTCTGAGCGTTTACAACGCCGATAATAGGTTTTTCAAGGTCTTCGTCAAGAACACCCATTGCGTAATAAAGCGCTCTGTGAGTAGCTCTTTCAAGACCTTTTGTTGTGATATCACTTTTCTTTGCCATTTGTTTATTTTCCCCCTTTAATTTCCATAAATTAAAGCACAATTTACTTATAAATTGTACCATAGCGCCATGTCTTTTACAAGTGAAATGATTGAGCTTGTTAATTATTTCGCATTCAGTCAAAATACACAATCATTGCAAATATGCTAAAGTTTTAGTATAATCAGTACAAAATTTAAGCAATTAGTTTATTGCATTAAAATAATTATATTTTTATTATAATGTTTTAACTATGTATGTTAAATATTTATCCTATAAAACAGCAAAATAATAAACACACTGTTTATTTAAACTCAATTCCCACAGCACAGTTTTAATCCATAAAGGAAGTGTATTTATGATTTTAAAATTTTCAGACGTTTATTCCCTGTCCTATGGCAAAGAGATTATAGACGACATTCCTCTTAAACCGGAGTTTAAAGAAATAGAAATTCGGAATTTTTACATTAAAATGCGTGACGGAGTTAGTCTTTTGTGCCACGGTGCTTTTCCCGTTGGCGCTTCAAGCCTTCCGGTTATACTTATGCGCACGCCTTATGGCCCTCAAAGCCTTAGATTTTTCCATGAAATGGCTTTTTACGGCTATATATGTATAGCCCAGAACTGCCGTGGGTGTTTTGGAAGTCAAGGAGAGTGGTTCCCGGCTAAAAATGAGCGCAACGACGGCATAGACACGGTAAATTACATAAAAAAACAGCCTTACTGCAACGGAAATATTGCCATGACAGGCACATCATATCTTACAATGTGCCAATACTTAATTTGCGATATTCTTCCACCGGAAGTTAAAACACTCAATTTTGAGGTTTACAGCCCTTACCGCCACGATTTGCTTTATACAAACGGAATGTTCCATATAGAAGCCTACTCCGGCTGGACAGCCTATAACTCCGGTATAAAAAACATGGCTCTTTCAGCCGACGAGGCTTATTCAAAAATGATTAACTATTCGCCCCAGATGTATGCCGACAAGGCCGTTTTAGGCCAAAAACTTGATTGGTACAGACAATGGCTTTTAGGCGAAGAAAAAGACGATGAGCTTTATAAAAGCGGTGCTTACGGCATACTTAAAGACATACCAAAAAACATTAAAGTGCCTGTTCTTGCCCATGCCGGCTGGTATGACCCGCACTTTGGCGGAATGCTTAGAGCATGGGAAAAAATGCCGGAAGAAACCCGAGGCAAAAGCTATATGGTAATTACACCTACTAACCATAAACAAGGCCTTTGCTCTGATTTAAAAGAAGAAAATGCCTTTGAGCCTGTTGGCAAAAGGTTTATACGCTCAAAACTTAACTGGTTTAACCACCACTTAAAGGGACAGGATTATTTTCAGCCAGTACAGGAAGGCTCAATAAATGCCTATGTTTATGGCTTAAATAATTATCAAATATTTAAAAGCTTTAAACCAAAAGGCCAAAGAGCACTTTATATAAACACATCTGACAAAACATTAAGCCAAACCGAAAAGGAACAAAAGCCTTTAAAATATGAATACGACCCTAAAAATCCGGCCCCAAGCTACGGCAGTGAGGTTATAATGATAGATTACCTTTACCACAAGAACAAAACCACATCAGAAGGAAGGCGACGCATACCGCAGGCAGGCTACAGAAGTGATGTTTTATCATTTATATCAGAGCCTTTCAATGAAGACGTATTAATTGAAAACCCAATTTCGGCAGAAATTTATGTCAGCTCGTCAGCGCCGGATACATGCTTTTTTGTAAGGCTTTCAACAGTACATAAAAACGGAGAAGCCTATTATTTAAGAAGCGGTATTACAACGCTTAAACAGGCTTTGGGACAATATAAGCCAAACGAAAAAGTTAAAATTACAATAAACCTTAATACTGTTGCGGCGTTAATTAAAAGCGGCACACGGTTAAGAGTTGATATTACAAGTTCTGATTTTCCGTCTTACAACGCACACCCTAACACACTTAAATTATGGTCTGTGGAAGAACACCCTGTTACAGCAGAGCAAACAGTTTACGGCGGCAAAATTATGTTTTAAATAAAAAAACGGATTTAAGTATTATTTTTATATACCTAAATCCGTTTTATATTTTATTCCCAGTTAAAATTTTCTTCTCCGGCACCTATTAAAAAGTGGTACTTAACAATGCCTAAATCCACATTGGAATAAAATCCGCCTGTTGAAACAGCACGTACGTTTTTTCCGTTTAAATAAAACTTAAACCTTTGCTGGTTTACTGCAGTTGGTGCCAAAAGCGCCGCATTTATGCCTTCTTTAAACCATTTAGGCGGTTTTTCGTTTAATACGCATACCTTATCCGGCGTTTTGCTTTTATGCGGTACGCCGTGGTTTTCGCCGTAGCCTATGGCTATAACGCAGGCTATTTTATTGCCGTCTTTAACGTAGGTTTTAGCAACGCCTTTTTTAAACGTAAGTCCAACCCAGCAGGTATCAAGGCCAAGCTGTGTTGCCTTAAGCACTATTCTTTCGCCGTACCAGCCGGCTTTTTCGTCTAAGTCATCTGTTTTTGGGCCTGAAAGTATAATATAGTTTTTTACATTTTTAAAAATACCATAGCCCGGTATAAGTCCGCCAAATGCCTTTGGCTCGTCTTTAATAAGGCGTATGCTTAAACCGCTTTCGTATACGCAGGCCTTTATTTCGTCCAAAAGATGCTTTAAAGTTTCGCCCTGTATGGGCTTAGTTGTATATTTTCTTACGGAATGCCTTAATTTAATTGCTTCTTTTGTATCCATAACAACACCCCTTTACCTATTTAATATATTTACTTACGTTTTATTAAATTATACCATAAATGAAGTAATTTTTTATTGGCATGTATTATATTTATTGTTTATATACTTTAAACTTTGTCATTGCATAAAACAAATTCATATATTATTATCTATTTATAGGCTATAAAGTTATTAAATTTGGCTTAAATTAGCTTTTATAATGTTTTTTACGGAGAGAAAGTATGGATTTAAACGAAAAAAAGCTTCTTAATTTTGTAGTTAATTTAGGAACGCTTATGATTAAAAACGGCGCCGAGATACAGCGCACAGAGCAGACAATTATGCGTATTGCCGCATCTGACGGAATACACAGTGCTGAGGTTTTTGCTGTACCCACAAGTGTTATGGTAACGCTTCACAATAACATGGGTGGCACTTTTTCTGAAATTAAGCGTGCTTACGGCCGCAGGATAAATCTTGAAAAAGTTATTGCCTGCGACAGGCTTGCAGTAGATTTTATAGAAAATAAAAAAACACTGGATGAGTGCTTAAAATCTCTTGAGGAAATAGACGCCCTTACAGACTTTAAAGTGCATGTAAGAATAGCGGCCTACAGCCTTATATGCCTTGCATTTACTATACTTTTCAGAGGAACCATAGCAGATGCATTTGTGGCCCTTTTAGCCGGCATATTCCAAGGCATAGTTATGGAAGTGCTGGGCAGATACGATATTTCGGTATTTTTAAGCAATGCCGCCGGAAGTGCTGTTGTGGCTTCTATTGCGTACATATTTTATATTATAGGCATAGCCGACAGCTATAACAGTGTAATACTGGGCTCGCTTATGCCCCTTGTGCCCGGCTTTGCCGCCACCAACGCCGTTAGGGATTTGCTTTACGGCGATTATGTAGCAGGCAACGCCAAAATTACTGAGGCTCTTGTTACTTCAATAGGCATAGCAACAGGCGTTATAACAACTCTGTGGCTTTTCGGTTCTATAATATGAGGTGTTAAAATGGTACTGGATAATATATTTACTGATTTTATATTTGCGGGCATGTCCTCTTTTTCTTTTGCCATATTATTTAATGCACCGCGAAAAAAAATACCACACTGCACAGTATGCGGCGGCCTTTCATGGGTAATTTATATATGGCTTTACCACGCAACAGGCATTGAGTCATTAGGTGTATTTGTGGCGGCGCTTTTTGTAGCGGCTTTTTCAAGAGTATGTTCTCATAAGTTTGACATGCCTTTTACACTTTTCTTTGTGCCTTCGGTTATACCGCTTGTGCCCGGTTCACAAATGTATAACATAATGAAAGGAATACTGCAAAACGACATGTACTATGCCTTTTTGCAGACAGTTAAAGCCCTTAAATTTGCCGGGCTTATAATGGCATCGTTTATTATAATTTTTCTTCTGCCGCCGGCATTTTTCTTTTTTAAGCACAGCCGGAGCAACGACTCATATAAATAAGCATAAAAAACCGCTTCTTTTATAAGAAGCGGTTTTATTTTTTTGCTTTAATACTTTTCAGGGAAGAAAATCTTTCCTATCTTTTCATCAACAGGCTTTCCTACATTAGCACCTATTATAAAGCATACAAGGCCAACTACTATACCTACTATAATATTGTGGAATGCGCCTATTGTTATACCCGTTATATATACAAATATATACGAGCCAAGGCCGCCTATTATGCACCAAAGAGCGCCGGAGCGGTTTGCCTTTTTCCAGAAAAGACCCAAAAGGAAAATCCAGAAGAAAGCGGCCTGAAGTCCGCCAAAAGCAAACATATTAATCCAAACTATAATATCAGGTGGGTTAATAGAAAGCACAACAGCCACTATACCCATAATACCTGTCATTCCTATGGATATTTTACCTACAAAGCTCTGATTAACAGGTTCTTTTTTAGCTTCCTTATGGTGAAGGTAAATATCCTTAACTATAGCAGATGAGCCGGCAATAAGAAGCGATGAAATTGTAGACATTGTAGCCGCAAGAGGGCCTATAATTGTTAAGCCCGCAAGCACTGGGTGCATGTATTGCGAAATAAGTGTAGGAACAACTGTATCTGTTGATGCGCCTTCCGGAATAGAAAGAAGTACGCCTCTTGCAAGAACGCCCAAAAGGTGCATGCCTACCATCATGGCTCCAACAACTATTGTGCCGTACATCATGGCCCTATGAACAGATTTTGTATCTTTATAAGCAAGGCATCTAACATTTGTCTGCGGAAGGCCTATTGTGCATACACCGCAGAGCATCCACTGAGTTATAAAAAGCTGAACAGGTATTGAGCCTGAAGCCGTAGGAGCAACCATGTCAAAGCCTTCGCCTGTTGTACGGGCAACATTTGAAGCCTCGTTAATTGTTGTCATAATATTGGCAAGTCCGCCGCCTTTTGAAATAATAGCATAAGCAAGGCAGAACATACCAATAAGCATCATTATAGCACAAGCTGTATCTGTAATAGCAACGGCATTAAATCCGCCTACTGTTGTATAAAGAACAACAACTATAGCAAAAATTATAAGTCCTGCTTCATAGCTAAGGCCTGTAGCCGCCGAGAAAATCTGTGCTCCGCCTACAAACTGGCCTATCATCTGTGTTGTAAAGAAAACTATAATAACTATTGCCGAAATAGTAGCTAATAAATCCGACTGATACCTGTTTCTTATAATATCCACTGCTGTAACGGAATCTGTTTTACGGCCTACAACAGCCATTTTTTTACCTAATACGCCTAATACAAGGAAAGCCGCTACAACCTGTGTTGAAGCATAGTAAACCCAGCCGAAGCCTTTCTGCCACGCAACACCCGGGCCTGAAAGGAATGAGCTTACGGAACTGTATGTAGCAACAAGAGTCATGGCAAGAACAAAACCGCCAAGACTTCTGCCGCCTATATAATAATCTTTTGAATAGTTCTCAGCTCTGGCATCGGAAGAACGTTTTTGTATATAAAATCCCATGCCCATAAGCACAACAAAGAAAATTACAACCGGTGCAAGCATCATAAAAGAATTACTCATCTGCCTCCTCCTTTCCTGAGCCGCCTTTAGCGGAAACCTCGTCATCATCCAAGTCAAAATCCTTAAAAACTCCCTTTATTAGGTATGCCACAAGAACTATGGAGAGTATCCATGAGCCGAAACAGCTTAACACAAACCATGCCGGCATACCAAGAATTGTAAAGCCGGAACCAAAAGCGCCGTATACCCCAAAGCCGGCTACCCACCAGAATATAATTACTATGGCGGCTACTATCCATGTGGCTTTGGCCTCTTTGTTCATTTGAACAAATTTTTCTTTGTAGCTCATTTTATTCATTTATTTCCCTCCTTTAAAAGCAAAACAATAACATACATAAAAGCTGTTATCAGCTTAAATATTTAATTAAACGAGTCTTTTGCATCTTCTCTTAAATAGCATATTTCGCCGTCAATCATTGTAAGGTCTACTTTAACCTTATATAAATCAAATTTATCCATTGCCAGTATATCCCTGTCAAGTACAATAATGTCGGCAAGCTTTCCTAATTCAATACTTCCTTTTATATTTTCTTCAAATGAGCCGTAAGCTCCGTTAAGAGTAGCTATTCTTACTGCTTCTAAAACAGATACAGCCTGCGTTGTATCGCACTGAACATTTCTTACCCTGTCGTAACGGTTTACAGCACCGTCTATACACTCAAAACCAAAAGGACCCGAAGGCGAGTCACTTTGAAGGGAGCATTTAATTCCGGCCTCAATCATACTCTTTAAAGCACCGAAATATTTATTTCTCTTGCCGTAAAACCTCATATAGTTTCCGCCGTTTTTAGCCACTATACCGGCATTAACAGATGGACAAATATTCATTTTTGCCATTCTGTCTATTAAATTTTGGTCAACTAAAGTACAGTGCTCTATTCTGTGTCTTAAATCCGGTCTTGGGTTATCTTTAAATGCTTTTTCATAACCTTCAACCATAAATTCAACTGCGCCGTCGCCTATAGCGTGGGCTGTGCCTTGGCATTCTGCATCGTTTATCATTTTAAGATAGTCGGCAACTTCTTCTCTTTCCCAGCCTTTTTCCCTGAGCATTGTAGGGTCATGGTCGTAAGGCTCTCTTGTATAGCAGGAAGGCCCGCTGGAGCCGCCGTCTATCATAAACTTACACGGTCCTACCCTGAAATACTCATCTCCAAGACCGGTCTGAAAGCCAAGAGCAAGAAAGTGTGCGTTATCTTCTTTTGAAAACGGTTTGCCGTAAATACTATGTAAAGCCATGTAAACACGTGGTTTAAACTTTCTTTGTCTGCATAATTTCTGCATTGTATGGTAAGATGGTTTGTCGCATGCGCCCATATCGTGTATTGAAGTAAGGCCTTTTTCAAGGAGCTCCTCATTTGAAAGCATAGCGGCTCTTTCCATGTTTTCTTGTGTATAGCCCACCTTGCTCCATACAAGAAAATGCGTATGCCCGTAAACCATACCTGTAAGCTTGCCGTTTTTAACTTCAACTTCATTTTCAGGATATTTTGAAGCATCCTCGGCTGTATAAACGCCTATTGTTTCAAGAGCCTTTGAGTTATACATGCTCTTATGCCCGGCTCCTTCCATACAGTGAACAGGATTATTAGGCGCCGCCGCGTCTAATTCTTCTATTGTAGGGTCACGGTTTTCTTTAAGAAGCGACGGTTCATAGCCCCACATTGAAATCCATTCCCCCGGTTTTTTAATTTTAACTGCCGCTTTTATTTTGTCTAGTATTTCCTCAACGGAGGTAGCATTTTTACCAAAAAGACTGATTATAGGGGATTCCAAATCCGGTCGTATAAGCCCCATAAGTATAGGGTGAATATGGCTATCTATTAACCCCGGCATTAATGTCCTGCCTTTAAGGTCGTAAACTACGGTTTTTTCGTCGATGATTTTGTCAATATCATCATTAGAGCCTACAAAAACTATTTTGTTTTTCTTAATTCCTACTGCTTGGCATATATCGTCACTTTCGTTAACGGTAATAACCCTTCCGTTTTTAAAAGCTATGTCAAGATATGAAAAATCAAAATCCATTTCCGTCCCTCCTTATAAAAAATTTTAACGTCATTGTTCTTATTACTATACATTTTTTTATTGTGAAAGTCAATAACCAAAAATATATGTTTTTCACATTTTATTTAATATTTATTAAATATATTTATTAATATTTATCAATAAATGATACTGTATTAAATATATAGTTATAATTTATAGCCTAATAATTATATATATGGAGCCAAAAACATGTACTATGCATATAAATATTTTTAATATATTTAATTATTCAGCTAAAATATACCCCTTAAAACCACAGCATAATTTTTGTATATTTAAAAAAAATTAAAAAAGCCTAAAAGCCGCTTATTATTTTAACTAAATTAATGTAGCATTTTGCCCTTTAAAGCAACAAAAAAGCCTTAAACTCAAATAATTTTTTGAACAAAATTAATGAGTTAAAGGCTTAAATTCAAAATTTGTATTGGTATTTTAAGTTCAGTTTTTTTGGAAATCTATTTATATTAAAATTTTAACGTTCTTTACATAACCTATTTACTATAAATCGTGAAAAGTATGCCGCACATACACCCAGCACTGCTCCAGCTAAAACATCCGTTGGAAAATGAACAAAAAGGTACAATCTTGAAAAACCTATTAAAAACGCAAGTATAAGGGCTGCTATGCCGGCTTTTTTATAATACAAAAATATACTTGTTGCCGCAGCAAATGACGCAAATGTATGGCCCGAAGGAAAAGAATAGTCCTTAGGTACGGATATAAGCATATTTACTGTTTCATCTATCCAGCATGGTCTTGGGCGAGCAACTATATTTTTAAGCAGTATATTACCTACTATAAGAGAAAATAAAAGAGCAATAAGAACTGTTAAACCGCACTTTCTTGTTTTTTTAAACAAAAGAAGTGTTACACCTAGCAGTATCCAAAATATGCCCTTTGTACCCATATGGGTAATAACAACCATAATTTTATCTAAAATTTCACAGTGAAACTGATTAATAAAATATAGAATTTGAAAATCCATTTAAAACCTCCGCTCAGACTGTTTTTAAATGAGATTACCATTTAATGAATATAAAAGCAAATTAAAATTAATTAAAAAATGTTTGTTTTTTAAATTGATTATAACCAGCAGTTAAAAATTAAATACATAAATAAAATCCCTTGGAAATATTTCATCCAAGGGATTTAAAAATAGGGTAATATTATTAATAAGAGTTTTAAATTTTAGTAAGAGCAAAAAATATTTAAGGGTTTTTAAATTTACTGAGCTGGGTACTGAGCGATTATTTCCTCAACTCGAGAATATATATCAGGTGATACACAGCCGACTTCGTCTTTTACAAACTCATCATATATTGATTTTGTAGCGTCTTGGAAAGGCGCTTTTTCCGGCTCATTAACTTCCATTCCGGCTTCTACAAGAGATTCAAGACCTGTTACGTTCTGCTCATCAATCTGCTCTCTCTGGTAAGGTGTTGCCTCAGCCGCTGCCTCTGTAACAGCTGTTTGGTACTCAGCAGGCAGAGTATCATAATAATCTTTTGAAATGAAAACAGGCGCTGGGCTGAAAAGGTGGCCTGTCATTGATATGTATTTCTGTACCTCACCAAATTTATTTGTTTCTATAATAGGCACAGGATTTTCCTGAGCATCTATTGTACCCTGCTGAAGGGCTGTAAATACATCGCCCATAGCCATAGGTGTAGGGTCTGCACCCATTACTCTAAAAGCTTCCATATGAATTTGGTTTTCCATTGTTCTTATTTTAATACCCTTAAGGTCGTCAGGAGAATTAATAGGTTTTACATTGTTTGTAACATTTCTAAAACCGTTTTCAAACCATGCAAGGCCTTTAAGTCCTTGGTCTTCTATAGAGTTTAATATCTCTGTTCCTACTTCGCTGTCCATAACGGCTCTGGCCTGCTCAACTGTTTCAAATATGAAAGGAAGGTCAAATACTAAAAATGTATCTGTAAAACCTGAAAGCGGCGCTGTTGAAACGCATGTTACCTGAACTGAGCCAAGCTGAAGACCTTCTATAAGGTCTCTTTCGTTGCCAAGCTGTGAGTTGCCAAATACATCAAGAGTAACTGCACCGTTTGTCTTTTCCTTTACAAGCTCACCCATTTTTATAAGACCAAGATTGTACGGGTGCTGGTCTGGTGTTGTTGTTCCTGCTATCATAGTATATTCCGAGCTGCCGCCCTCAGCAGATGCACTGCCTGTTGACGCCGCAGAAGATGCGCTGCCTGTTGAGGAAGCATCCCCACCTGAGGAACAGCCTGCCAAAACTGCCGCAGTTAAAGACACTGCCATTAAAACAGATAATACTTTCTTTTTCATAAAAACTCCCCTTTTCAATTTCTTTTATGCACCTACACACAACAGTAAAAATAAATTTATATTTAATAATGCTTTAACGCATTATTTCAGTCATTTTTTTACACTGTTTTCGTAAGCAGGGTTATAATATCATCACGTTTAAGCACGTGTCAACGAATAGAGCCAATATCTAACCGTTACATAATATTTTAAAAAATTAGAGAGTTTTTTTAATTTTAAGCCCCTTATAACATGCTCGAAAATTTTAATAATAAATGAAATTTTAATCTTTCAAATTAAATATTTAGACCTTTATACAAAATCAGCTTGTATTTTTATTAGTTAAACAGCAAAACAGCACAATTAAAACTAGAACTAATTAGCAAAACCGCATAAAGCTCAATTAAAGCCTTTAATGTTTGTGCAACAAGCCCTAGTATTTAGCGTTTTATACAAACATTTATTTTATTGCACCAGATTTAGTGTAATAAACAGCAGTTTTTTGAGCCGTGTATCAAAATGACCAGCTTTTTCCCATTAAAATTATATAAAATAACACCTTAAAAAACCTGTTTAAAATCCATTTTTTAATGTTTATTACATCACATTTAAAAAGCATAAAAAATAACTGTTTAAAAAAAATTACTTATATTATAAAATGTATATTAAAATTCAATATAAGGAGATATTAAAAATGGAAAACAGCAGAATAGAAAAAGCCGGCGAAAACCATTATAACGGATATAACTGTGCTCAGGCCTTAGCATGCGCTTTCAGCGATGAGGTTGGCATGGACGAAAAAACAATATTTAATCTTACAAGCGGCCTTGGAGTAGGCATGGGCAACATGGAAGGCAGCTGCGGAGCCGTAAGTGCCGCTGTAATGATTGCCGGTATGAAGGCACAGCAAGCCGGGTTAAGCAAAAAAGATACTTTTAAACTCTGCTCCGCTATTACAAAAGAGTTTATGACAAAAAACAAATCAGTTGTGTGCAAAGATTTAAAAGGTGTTCAAACAGGAACCGTTTTAAGAGACTGCCACGGCTGTGTTCTTGATGCGGCTCAGATATTGGAAGAAAAGATTTCAAATATTTAACGTAAAAAAGGCTTCGGTTTAAAACCGAAGCCTTTTAGTTTAAAAGGATTAAAATAAGGGTAAAAAATCCTTTTAGGAGACTTATATAAATTACTTAATTAATTACTCTGCTGGGTACTGAGCAATGATTTCTTCAACCTGTGAATAGATGTCAGGTGAAACCATACCAGCGCCTTCTTTGATGTATTCATCATAGATAGGAGCTGTAGCTTCCTGGAATGGAGCTTTCTCTGGCTCGTTTACTTCCATACCGTTTGTCTGAAGTGACTCAAGACCTGTTACGTTCTGCTCATCAATCTGCTCTCTCTGGTAAGGTGTTGCCTCAGCAGCTGCCTCTGTAATAGCTGTCTGATATTCAGCTGGAAGTGTATCATAGTAATCTTTAGCTATAAATACAGGAGCTGGGCTGAAGAGATGGCCTGTCATTGATATGTATTTCTGTACTTCATAGAATTTGTTTGTTTCGATAATTGGAACTGGGTTTTCCTGTGCGTCGATTGTGCCCTGCTGAAGAGCTGTGAATACGTCGCCCATTGCCATAGGTGTAGGGTCAGCAC
>JAHZEA010000023.1:0-8695 GCA_019422065.1 Lachnospiraceae bacterium
TGATCTGGAATGCAGCCATGTGCATCTGGTTTTCCATTGTTCTAATCTTAATACCTTTTAAGTCTTCAGGAACAGTGATTGGTTTTACATTGTTTGTTACGTTTCTGAAACCGTTTTCAAACCATGCAAGACCTTTTAAGCCCTGATCTTCAACTGAGTTAAGTATCTGTGTACCTACTTCGCTGTCCATAACGGCTCTAGCCTGCTCAGATGTTTCAAATAAGAAAGGAAGGTCGAATACTAAAAATGCATCTGTAAAGCCTGCAAGAGGAGCTGTAGAAACACATGTTACCTGAACTGAACCAAGCTGAAGGCCTTCGATAAGGTCTCTCTCACTACCAAGCTGTGAGTTGCCGAATACGTCAAGTGTTACAGCGCCGTTTGTCTTTTCGCTTAAAAGCTCGCCCATTTTAACAAGACCTAAGTTGTAAGGATGAGCATCCGGTGTTGTTGTACCAGAAATCATGGCATATTCTGCTTCGCCTGTAGCTGCTGCTGAAGTTGAAGCTGATGCAGAAGCTGAAGTTGATGCTGCTGCAGATGCTGAAGTTGATGTTGTTCCACTAGAACCACAACCAGCAAAAGCAACAACAGCCATTGATGCTGCTACTAATACAGATAAAACTCTTTTTTTCATAATAATCCCCCTTGATTAATAAAAATGTATTAAATTAATGTTATTTAATTAACATTTACCCTCAAAATGGATTTTGCATTGAACCCAAACAGGCCATAACATTGGTATAGCGGCCAGTCCTTTAATGCCGAACGGAAAACACTTTACGTCAAAACCAAGTAGTGAAAATAGATATGTCCTTTTATGTATACAGTATTCACCCTTAGACATGCAGTTGTATGATAACACAAAGATGTTGAACTGTCAATAATTTGTCAATTATTAAAATAAGGCCTTAAATTTGGGATAAACCACTAATTTTATGTAAATTTGGTACATTATTTTATATTTATTAAAACCATTTAAAATAAATTTTAAGTGAGGTCAAATTAAGTTTTCGCAAATTTAACATAAGAAGTGACAAAACAGCAAATATTTTATACAAAATTTAGTTATTTCAAGTTATACCAATATTTTCACATAGCAAATAAATATTGACATTAAATATTAAAAAGTACTTAATTTAACACAATTTACAAATTTTAATAAACTTGTAATATACACATCCGCTTTAGTATGTTAAAATGAAATATACAACATCATTTATAAACACAGTTATCAGTTATAAGGAGGAAACTTTATGAAATTTTTTAAAAAAGCAATGGCACTGGCAATGTGCGCATGCATGAGTATATCATCATATACTTTTGTAATGGCACAGGATGCACAGGAAAGCGCAGCAGGCGTTTATATTAACGGTAAACAGCTTGAAGGTGTAGAACCTATTGTTAAAAATAACCGCGCTTATGTTCCTGTAAGAAGTATATTTGAGTCTTTAGGTGCTGATGTGGAATATTCAGCATCAGCTAAAACAGTAACAGCAATAGACGGCGATACAAACGTTACATTTGCTGTTGGCGGAGATGTAATTTCCATTACTGAAAACGGCGCTCTTAACAAAATTACAACTGATGCTCCTTCATTTATAAGCGGAGATACAGTTTATGTTCCTGTAAGATTTGCAGCTGAAGCTTTTAACTGCTCTGTAGGCTGGGACAGCGAAAACAGCGCTGTAATAATTATTGACAAAGACAAATTTATAGAAGATAACGGCGGTTCATTTGAATTAGCTAACCAGATTAAGGCTTTTGTTAACCAGTCAGCAGACCAAGGCCAGAAACTTGCCGGCACAATTAATTTTAATATGTCAGTTAGCGACGGTTCACAGGATATATCCCTTTCCGGTGACGTTCAGCTTAACGGTGTTGCAAACGCAACTGATGCAGATTTAGCATGCGCTATTAACTTAAACGAAAGAGATTTTGAAAAAATAGTGGACTTGCTTACAGAAGGCTTTGCAGATGAAGATAAAGCATCTGTAGAAGAAAAGGCCGCAATGTTCAAAAACATGACATTTAACTTTATAATCGACGGCGAAAACTTTGTTTTTTATGTTACATCAAACTTATTTGAATCATTAGGTCTTTCAGCCGACACATGGGTTAAACTTGATGTAGCAGAATTATACAGCCAGATGGGCATTGACAACATTGACAGCTTAATAACTGAGAGCCAAGACATGTCTTTTGAAGACCAGATTTCATTATGCCTTGATATGATTCCTATGGATAACGTATACGAGGCAAACATAATGATTGAAACTTATGCTTCAATGATGAGTATGTTCTCTGACAGCGCATTTAAAGCAACAGAAGGCGGATATGTTTCATCAACAACAACAGAGCTTGGACAGGGTACATACTATACAATGCAGTTTGTTGTTTCAACAGATACATTAGACAATATAACAGGTTTTGGTATTAAATTAATAGTTTCACAGAACGGTACTGTTACTACATCAATGGATATTAATTCTACAGCAGATACAGTAACAATTAACATGGATATGGGTCTTGAGGATGTATTCCACTTTACAGCTGACGGCACAATAACATCTGAGCCAACAGATGAAGTAATTACTACAAAACCTGAAAGCGGAAACATTGTTGACCTTATGGAGCTTACAGGAATGCCTGTTTACAGCGGCGATTTAGGCCTTGAGGTATCTCCTGACCAGAGCATAGCAGTTCCTGAAGAACCAGCTGAAGAAATAACAGAAGAAGCTGTTGAAGAGCCAGCAGATGAAACAACAACAGAAGAAGCTGTTGAACAGCCTGCCGAGGAAACAACTGAAGAAACAACTGAAGAAACAACTGAAGAAGCTGCAGAAGAAACAGTTGAAGAACCAGCAACTGAAACAACAGCTGATACAGCAGCATAAAATTATTAAAAACACAATATTATAAGTTTTATTTAACACTAAAAAGCACGAAATACAATTTATATGTATTTCGTGCTTTTTTAAATAGTCTTTTTAATGTGCTGATATTGCGTAATTAAAACATTAATTACTCTTCAGCATCATTTTGTTTTTCTTTCAGTTTACCGCTGTTTCTTAAAGAGCAAATGCCCTGAGTCATTGTACCCATAGGGCAATAAACACACCATGAACGTGGTTTAAAAAGAATCATTGTTATAATGCCAAGCACCGTTGATGTAAGCATTACACTGTAAAAGCCAAATGCAAATTGTGCTACACCCGGAGCAACACCGCCAGAATATGCCCAGTTCCATGGCAGTTTAAATGTCCATAAAAGTGTTACAACCTCTTTCATATCCCTTGCACCTGAAAAAACAAGATATGTGTTAAAAAGCATGTTAAAAAACATTACCATAAAAAATATCAAAAAGCCGTATCTGAAGTACTTGGTTTTAATAAACTTAGGCACATCTCGTTTTGACGAAAGACCCAACCTATCGCCTAAAAGGGAAAACAGCTGGCCTCTGCCGCAGTACCTGTTGCAGTATGCTTTGTTTCCGCCTATTACGGCTATGGCTAAAGGCGTAAAAAAGCATATAAGCCCCAAATACGCAAAAAGTATATTAAAAAATCCCAGTATAAGGTATGCTGCCGAAAAAATATAAAGATAGTCGTACCAGTGCTTATTTTGTTTTTTCATTTACTGAGCCTCCCTTATTTCTATTACCGATGCCGGACAGGCCTTTGCGCACTTACCGCAGCCTATGCATTTATTTTTATCTACAACGGCATATACCCCACAGTAAATACTTATAGCACCAAGGGGACAGACCTTTACACAGCAGCCACAGGAAACACAGTATTTTTTATCTACAAATGCTTTTTTTCTTTTAATTTCCGCCATATATCCTCCTAAATATAACAATATTGAGCCGGTTTACTGTAATCGGCCCAAATTTTAAAATTCCAATGATTTATTAAGCGTTAATCAAAAATGCTCTGTATCCTTTTTCAGCCTCATAAACATCGGCTTTGCTTGTTACTTCCCAAGGCGCATGCATACTTAATACAGCAACGCCGCTGTCTATAACTTCCATACCATAAAGCGCCAGTATGTAAGCTATTGTTCCGCCACCGCCAAGGTCCACTCTTCCTAATTCTGCTGTTTGGTAATGCACATTATTTTCATCCATTATACGGCGCAGGTCAGCCAGATATTCAGCATTGGCGTCGTTTGAGCCGCTTTTGCCCCTTGCGCCAGTAAATTTATTAAACACCATACCATGAGAAAGGAATGCCACATTCTTTTTTTCAAAAGCCGACGCATAAGCCGGGTCATAAGCTGAGCTTACATCAGAAGAAAGCATACGGCTGTTTTTAAGAGCACGTCTTAAATTAAGCTCTGTATATTCTCCTGTAAGAGCCATAACCTCGGCTACGGTATTTTCAAAAAATCTTGACTGCATACCTGTAGCGCCTACACTGCCTATTTCTTCTTTATCAACAAGAAGGCAGCAGGCTGTTTTCTCGCTTTCCTCAACTTCCAGCATAGCTTTAAGGGATGTAAAAGCACACACTCTGTCATCCTGACCATAAGAAATAATCATGCTTCTGTCAAGACCGGCTTCTCTTGCCTTTCCGGCAGGAACAGCCTCTATTTCAGCAGAAACAAAGTCTTCTTCCTCAATATTGTATTTTTCTTTAAGAAGCTTTAAAACGTTGGCTTTAACAGCCTCTTTTTCATCACCTTTAACAGGCTCATTGCCTATAAGTATGTTTAAGTCCTCGCCTTCTACTACACGGGCGCCTTTTTTCTCCATCTGCTCCTGTGCCAAATGTATAAGCAAATCAGTTACACAAAAAACCGGGTCGTTTTCATCTTCGCCTATATTAATGTCAATTACAGAACCGTCTTTTTTAACAACTGTACCATGAAGCGCCAAAGGCAGAGTTACCCACTGGTATTTTTTAATACCGCCATAGTAATGAGTATCTAAAAATGCCAGCTCACCGTCTTCAAAAACAGGGTTCTGCTTAATATCAAGCCTTGGAGAGTCTATATGAGCGCCTAATATATTCATACCGTCTGTAAGGCCTTTTTTGCCTATTCTGAAAAGGGCAACGGCTTTTTTCATGCATACGCTGTATACTTTATCGCCGCATTTAAGTTTTTCGCCTGAGGATATAACGCTGTTTAAATCTTTATATCCGGCTTTTTCAGCCATAGCAATTATCTCTTTAACGCACTCCCTTTCAGTTTTGCACCTGCTTAAAAAGTCCATATATAAATTACAGGTATTTTCAAGCTGTAATTTTTCGTTTTCATCATAATACGTAAAGCAGTTTTTTCTTTCCATAATAAAACACCTCCGTTTTATACTTTTTTAATACATAAAACTACAAAAATCCGCATATTAAAGCCTATTATAAAACAACAAAGCCGCTTTTACAACAACTATGCTTTGGGACATTTAAACATTACAACATATTAGTTAAAGCATTAAAAAAACGCCGGAAAAATCCGACGTTTTTATACTTATTAAATTTAGTTTTAATAAAGTCCTGCAAAAAATGAAGCCACAAGTACAGTAAATATACCGGAAATAGCAACTGAAATTGAGCTCATGGCACCTTCCAGCTCACCTATTTCAAGTGCTTTTACAGTACCCAGCGCATGGGATGATGAGCCAAAAGCAAGACCAACAGCTATTCTGTTTCTTATTCCAGTTATGCGGCATATGCTTTGGCCAAAAACATTGCCAACAACACCTGTAAGTATTATAACCGGTACTGTTATAGAAGAAATACCGCCTAACTCCTCACTTATACCATATCCAAAAGCACTTGTAATTGATTTAGGAAGCAAAGTTACATACTGTTCGTGTGTAAGCTCAAATATAAGGGCAACTGCCAAAACACAAAGCATGCTTGTAACGGCTCCAGTAACAACGCCTACGGCTATTGCCAGCTTATTTTCTTTAATCTTCTGCATTTCCTGATGAAGCGGTATAGCATAACATACAGTACATGGTGTAAGGAAATAAGTAAGATACTGTCCTCCGGCATTATAAGTTTCATAGTCAATTTTTGTAATAGCAAGAAACGCAATTATAAGTATTGCAGATATCAAAAGGGGATTAAATATTGGTGATTTAAACTTTTTATTAATAACAACGCCTATGTAATAAGCAAAAAGGCTTAAAAAGAACCCAAAATATACTGATTGTGTAAAAAACTCATTCATCTTTGCCGCACCTTCTTTCTATAACAAACTGTGAAACTCTGCCTGTTACAACCATTACAATTACTGTTACAAGGAACAAAACTATAAGTATAGGTATTAGAAAAGTTTTAAGCTCCTCTACAGCAGTCATTACACCTACAGTAGAAGGCACAAAAGTTACTATCATAACATTAAGCATAAATGAGCCCACATCTTTTATCTGCTCAAACTTAACTATTTTTGTTTCAAGCAGTACCATCATTATTATTAATCCGTAAATGCTTGCCGGTATAGGCAGTCCCAAAAAACTGTATACCATTTCTCCAGCAAAAGATACGCCAAAAATTATGGCTATCTGATTTAAGTACTTCACAATACATCCTCCCTGTCTTTAAATATATTTTCAACTATGTCATAATGAAGACTTAAGGCCTTTAAGGCTCCGGATACATTGCCTTTTTCAACAGCCCTGAGTATTTCCGTATGGCAGCGCAAAACGGCAGATTTGTTTTCGTATGAAATATCCGTCCAAAGTGAGCCTATATTCTTTTCAACGGCTTCAGACATTACCGAAACAAAGTCTGACAGTATGCTGTTTTTTGAAAAGCCGGTTATATACTCGTGAAACATGTTGTCCCAGTGAGCACTCTGCTCATTTTCACTGTTTTTCATGCCTTCAACACATAAATAAAGCTTTTCAATATCATTTTTTCCGGCATTAAGGGTAAACGACATAAGGGCTTCGCTTTCTAGGCCGCGTCTTATAGAATTAATATCGGAAAAGCTGGGCTTTTTTAAAAGTATATACATTGAAACATACCTTAAAAGACTTTGGCTGAAGTTACCGGATATATAGTTTCCGTCGCCTCTGCGGCTTATTACAATGCCCATGTTTTCCATAACACGCATTGCCTCTCTAACGGTATAACGGCCCACATTAAGCTTAGTTGCCAATTCCCTTTCCGCCGGAAGCCTGCTGCCTATCTTAAAATACCCTTTTGTTATGTTGTCTTTAACATAATCAATAACTTTCTCATAAGACTTTTCGTTTTTTAAATCACTCAAAACACATCACAAAACCATTCATAACTAATTAAACCATTAAAAAAAACAATATTGGTGTTACCAATTTAGTGATTATATTACTGCCAAATATCTTTGTCAACATGTTTACAAAAAATACACATTTGTTTTTACAAAAAGCGTTGACATAAACCAAAAACAGTTGTATTTTTATTAAAAATCCGTAGTAATTGTTGCTAAATGATTAACTTAAATAAACTTTAATAAAAAAACTATTTATTTTATGTTAAATTTAGATTAAAATACTGCATATAAGCATATATTGTTTTTGATATCCTTAAAGCAATTATTTATTTAATGAGGTATTTAAATATGGATACGATAGAAAATATTTCACACAAAAGCAATAACGGAATAATTACAGACAATACAAAGATTAAAAAACGCCTTAGGGTACTTAGATATATTAAAAATATAGATTATCGCGGAATATTTAACGCTATAGGCAACGCATTTGAGTTTTCGCGCAAAAGGACAACCATAGCATTAGCCATAGGTATTGCTATGTTTTTATTCTTTAAACTCTTTATAAAAGCGGATAACGAACAATCTTGTGTTTACTCGGCGCTTTATGCCATAATACTGGCATATCCGGCCTACTTTAAGGTTGAGGGAAAAGTTAAAGCGGCCATAAACATTTTGTTTTTCGCTTTAATGCCTATATGCTCTTTTTATGTAGTAGAATTTTTAAACGGTAATGTAATATTCAGCGACCTTACACCAGACCAGATATTCCTTAACCTTATATGGTATTATATGGTATACATTATTGCCCTTATTGCCGTTAGGCGCTTTACAATAGCTACTGTTATTGCCGCTTTAATATTTACGGCTATAGGCATTATAAACCATTATGTACTTACATTCAGGGGAACGGTTATATTCCCTTGCGATGTTATAACACTGCGCACTGCACTTAATGTTTCCAGTAATTTTGATTTTACGCCGGATAAAGACGTGCTTATTGCCTGCTCTGCATTTGTGCTTCAGGCTCTTTGCACTTATCGCTGCTGCGGCAACAGCCGTATTAAAATTAAAAAGAGATTATACATACCGGCTTTAGCCGTTTCGGTTATATATACAATAGTATTTTTCTTTACACCTATGCTTCCTGCTATTGGCATATACGCCCAGCAGTGGAAAACACAGGCTAACGGATTTATACTTAACTTTACAACAGCTTTAAGATACAGCCATGTATCTGAGCCTGCTGACTACAGTTTAGACGCCGTTAAAGACATACAAAGCCAAATTACATCCAACGGCTCAAATACATCCGACGGTTTTGCCGCATTTAGAGCAAAAGACGGCACTAAACCGGTTAACATTATTGCCATTATGAGCGAGTCTTTTGATGATTTTGCCGAGTTTGAAAATCTCTCACTTTCAGAAGACCCGGCACCGTTTTTCCATTCATTAAAAGAAAACACAATAAAGGGCAGAATGTACTCCC
>JAHZEA010000023.1:8705-23253 GCA_019422065.1 Lachnospiraceae bacterium
CGGCGGAACGGCTAATGTGGAATATGAATACCTTACAGGAAACTCCCTTTCATTCCTGCCGGAAGGCACAGTGGCTTATCAGCTTTATATTAAAGACAACGCCCCAAGCCTTGTTCAGCAGATGAAATCGCAGGGATACGAAACAACGGCTTTCCACCCATACTTAGCTTCCGGCTGGAACAGGCCTGATGTATACAGCAGTTTTAAATTTGATAACCAAATATTCTCTGAAGACTTGGAAAACGAGGAAATAATAAGAAAATACATAAGCGACTCATTTGACTACAAAACAATATTTGACATTACAGATAACGCCGACAACCCACAGTTTATATTTAATGTTACAATGCAGAACCATAGTGCTTACGACAAGCCTTGGGCAGGGCAGAAATACCATGTAACACCTGTTGACAACTGTGCTGTGCTTTCCAAAACAACAACGGCTGAGCAGTATTTTTCTTTAATACGCGAAAGCGATGATGCCATTAAAGAGCTTATAGAGCATTACAGCAATGTTGATGAGCCTACGCTTATAGTATTTTTTGGCGACCATCAGCCGCCTTTAGGCCAGAAATTTTATACACATCTTTACGGTAAGAACCTTGATAAGCGTACTACCGAAGAAGTTTTAATGCAGTACACAACACCGTTTTTTATATGGGCCAACTACGATATACCTGAAGCCGATGACATACGCATAAGCTCCAACTACTTAGGTGTTTTAACAGCTGAAGTAGCCGGATTACCTCTTACAGGCTATCAGCAGTTTTTAAGCGAGCTTAGAAGTGAACTGCCGGTATTTACAAACATAGCCATTATAGATAAAGACGGCAATATTACTGAGCGCGACAACGAAAAAGCCCTTACACCGTATCAGCAAGAGCTTGTAAAAGAGTATACATATCTTAATTACTACAGTCTTTTTGACAGGGGTAATGAGGATACAGACAGTTTTTACTATATTGAATAGAATATATAAAAAAACCGTTCCCTTTATTTAAGGGAGCGGTTTTTTAATACTTAAAATCAGCTAATTTAAAGGGCTTATAAAGCAGGCTATATAAATATATATTAAATACACAGCAATAAGCGCAAAACCTTGCATACGCTTAAATTTGCCTGTTATAAGCATAGGCAGTATACCTATGCACACAACAGCCAAGCATGCCGGTATATCCAAAAATATTGTATGCGGGCTTATGGCAAAGCTTCCGCCTCTTATAAGAGTACATACCGGCAGTATAAGGGCCGTATCTATAATATTTGCGCCTATTATGTTTCCTGCTGTTAAAGATGCCTCTTTTTTGGATATAGCAGTTATTGCCGTTACCAGCTCCGGCAGTGATGTGCCTATAGCCACCATTGTAACTGCTATTACGTTTTCCGGCACCCTTAAAAGTCTGGCTATTATGCAGCCGTTATCCACCAAAAGCCTTGAGCCCATTACAACAGCCGCAGCGCCTATTACAAAATATATCAGCTGCCAGCAAAGGCCTCTTTTGGATATGTATCCTGTTGTTTTAATCATTTTGCGTTTTCCGCTTTGAATATTTTCTGTTATGTATAGAGCAAGTATTACAAAAAGCACTACTGAGCTTTTAGCATAAAGTGTACCCTTGGCACATAAAAGCCACAGCGAAACTACAGCACACAGCAGCATAAAGCTTTTAGGCGCGTACATCCTGCGCTCAACCCTTGACGGCATACACACTATTGAAAGCGCCATTATAAGACCGGTATTTGCCGTAACCGAGCCTATGGCGTTGCCAACAGCCATATCAAGCCGTCCGTCTAAAGACGCCATAGCCGAGACAATAAGCTCTGGCATTGTAGTTGCAAAGCTTACTATTGTAGCACCTATTATAAATTCCGGCACACCTAAAAGCTTTGCCACTTCCGATGACGCATCAACAAACATATCACCGCCTTTAACTATAAGTACTAATCCCACAGCAAACAAAACATATACTAAAATATTATCCATTTCACAGCCTCCGAAATAATTATTTCATGTCCAAACCGGGATAATATAATATAGTTCGTCTATGCCGGGAATATAACAAAAACTTGCTTATTTTACTGTAAAAAAAGCCTGTTTAGCACAGTTATTTTTAAATACTGAAAATGATTAATTCAATATTTTAGGCGCAAAAAAACCGGACGGTAAATCCGTCCGGTTAAAATCGGTTATAATCAGTTAGAAATCTATTAGATATTAGTTTTCAACGATAACACCGTTTGCTTTGAATTCATTAATAGTTGCATCGTCATAGCCGATTGATTTAAGAATTTCTGTTGAATCTTCACCAAGTTTAGGTGAACGGCCTCTGCCGCTTTCTTCTTTAACAGCAGGCTGCTCTGTAAATACGATAGGTGTTCTTACAAAGTAGATATTCTTTCCATCTTTCTGCTCTTTCTTGAAGATATAGTCATTAGCCCAAGCCTGTGGGTCAACAGCGATTTCTTCCATTGTCTGAACGATTTCGAAAGGAATATCAGCAGCTGTAAGAATTTCGTTCCACTCTGCAAGAGTCTTTTTAGCGAAAGCAGGCTCAAGAATAGCAACTAATTCTTCAATGTGCTGAATCATGTTCTTATGAGCATTGAATCTTTCATCCTCAAGTATGAACTCAACCTCAAGAGCTTTTGCAAGTCTGTCGATTGTCTTATCATACTGGATAGCAGCAAGCTGAATCCATCTGCCGTCTTTTGTCATGTATGTTGTACATGTAGCGCTGTTTGTATGCTTTCTTGACATTGGGTAACCGTCGCTATACTCATGAGCGCCGATAAGCCAGTTAAGACCATAAATAGCAGCATCGAAAAGACCTACAGTAACTCTTTCGCCCTGGCCTGTTTTAGCCTGTCTGTAAAGAGCTGCGCAGATACCTGATGAAAGAGCGATACCAGCATAGTTATCACCAAAGCCTGAAGCTGGGATACAAGGTGATGTGCCTTTTTCCATAAGTGTTGTAGCTACACCGCCTCTTGCGAAGTATGCTGTGTAGTCAAAACCTGGTTTGTCTTTAAGAGGACCTTCCTCGCCGTAACCAAGAATTGAAGCGTGGATAAGTCTTGGGAATTTTTTATGTAATGTGTCATAGTCAAGTCCCATTTTAACAAGGGATTTAACTCTGTTGTTTGTAATAAATACATCAGCTGTTTCAAGAAGTTTTAAGAAAGCTTCCATACCTTTAGGGTCTTTAAGGTTGATAGCAAGGCCTTTTTTATTAAAGTTCTGAACGTCCATGGCAGTATCTTCTCCATCCTCGCCAGGAGCTGGATAATAATACTGTCTTCCAGCGGCACGAAGGTCATCTCCTCTTGGAGCCTCAACTTTGATAACGTCTGCGCCGTAGCTTGCGAGAATTCTTGCACATGAAGGAGCGGCAATAAATGTAGCAAGTTCAACAACTTTTACTCCGTCTAACTGTCCCATAATAACATTCTCCTTTTCTATTTTTTTAATTCCGCGGCATACAAACACGGAATAAACCTCCAACAGTATATGTCGGATAATTAACATTAAATTCAGGACACAGGACAGTCTGCCTAACTTTTACAGTATGAAGGTCAGACCAAAAACCTTATATCCTCTTAAGTAAATATAACACCAACGGAATATTTTTGCAATAACTTTTAGTTAAGTTTTTGTTAATTTAAAAACTTTTATAGTCTACAAAGATACCTAATTAATAAATATTTGAGCACAAAACATATAACAAGCGGGAACATATACATAGTGCACAAAAAATGTAAAATATTATTGTTAAATAATTTAGACTTAATTTTAATATAAATTAAATATGATATTTTTTCAGTTGCCTGTATTTTATTTAACAAATAAATATGATAAAAGCACATATTTTATATTTAAAAAACACTGTTTGGCCTTCTATATTGCTAAGCAGTAACTAATTTTTATAAACTGAAATTTATATAAATTATTTTAGAACAATATTAATTCAAATGTATAAAAAACAGTACAAAACGGAATGTTTATATTTCTGTTTTTTTTATAAAATCATCATGTGTAACAAAAGTATATAGTTACAATACAGTTTTACTAATAAAAAAGCCTTATTTAATTATTAAAAATTAAGCTCTTGTTGTTGATATTTTAATAATTTGGTACTTTTTTTAATACACTAAAAAATATTACACTAAAAACCACATTAATCATTGACCTTTTTAATTTTTTGTGATATTTTTATATTCGCAGGGGTAATTATTTAATTTTATAGTTCAAATTATACACAAATTCACTTTATTTTACCTTCAAATAGTTTTGTATCAGAATAATTATATATAAAAATTACAATATACGCTGTTTATTTTTGTTCTATTTGACAATTATAATCTGCTGCCCTATTAGGCCGGCTAAATGGCGCCGCGGCTTATAACTGCCTTTTATACATTTCTAATGCTGTCATAAATTTAAGGAGGTATTTATATGTCAAAAGAGTCTTTTCCTAAGTTAGGGTTTATGGCTACATTTTCGGTATCATGTGTATGGTTTGCCTCTCATGCAGGCGGCGGATTTGCCACAGGAAATCAGGCTACCCAATACTATGTTCAGTATGGCTGGTTTGCGCCTTTAATGGCGGTTATATCCATGGGTATACTTGCTCTTGTTATGAGGGAATTAATGATTCTTTACAATACAAGAGGCTGCAAAAACTACAAAGATTTATTTGTAGAGCTTTATAAACCATATCCTCAACTTGAAATACTTTTTGAAATTTACTTTTTTGTAATAGTTATATGCGCCGTTTCAGCAGCTATTGCCGGTGCGGCTACTCTTTTTACCGAAATTGGTCTGCCGTATACTTTAGGCGTAGTTGTAGTAGGTGTAATACTTCTTATTCTTACTATATTCGGTGCTCAGCTGGTAGCTAAGGCTTCAACAGCCATGTCAGTAATTATACTTATTTGTATATTTGCAATATTTGTAATGGGCATAAGTGGAGCATGGAATGAAATTAAAGAAATTATATCAATAAAATGGGTTGGCACAAACCCTGACGGAAGCAGTATTTCAATGGTTTCTCCTATTATTAAAGTTCTTACATACGCTGGATTCCAGTGTGTTGCAGTACCTGCTATGGTTAGCTGCGGCGCTACACTTAAATCATCAAAGAATGTATCAAGGGCTTGTCTTTATTCGTTTATAATTAACGGTGCAGCTTTGGCATTCTCATGTTTAATGCTTCTTGGCTGGTATGCAAGATACGTTGCGGCAGACGCTACAGCACTTCCATGTATATATATCTGCAAACAGCTTGGTAATCCAATTCTTCTTTACTGCTATTCAATAGCGCTTTTCCTCTGCTTCGTATCAACAGGCGTTACATCAATATACGGTATAGTTGTGCGTTTTGAGGAAAACAAGGCTCTTGAAAAACTTATGTCAGGCCTTACAGCAAGGCGCTGTGTGCTTTCTCTTTTAGGTATAGTAATTTCAATGGGTCTTTCAATGGTTGGCCTTACAAATATTATTAAATACGGTTACGGCTACTGCGGATATTTAGGAATGGTAATTATAGTATTCCCTGCACTTATAGCCGGACATATTAAAAACAAAAAATTCCTTAAAGAGCATCCGGAATATATAGGAAAATAACAGACTAAAACAAAAACCCGCCTTAGAGCGGGTTTTTTATTTTTTATTCAGCGGCTATGCCTATTCCTTCAGCGGCACAGCGTTCTTCTCTTTTTTTAAGATGTTTGTTAAACACAAGCAAAAATACCGTTGTTGCAATAACCGATGCCGTAAAGTCCGATACAGGCTGGGCAAAAAACGCGTCTTTTGCTGTAAATACAAATGCAAATAAAACAACATTAAAGCAGTAAAAGCATTTTCTAAACATAGATATGCATAATGCCGTTTTAGTACGGCCAAGGGCTGTAAGCCCGTCTACAAGGACGTATTCAAAGCTTAAAGGTATAATACCAAGCGTAAATACCTTTATTCCCCAAACAGAAAGGTCTATATGCTCTTTGGAAGATGTAAATATCTGAACAAAATACTGCGGCACAGTGCGTGATATAACAAACATTATAACCGTAAATGCTAAACATAAAAGAAGTATGTCTTTTTCTGCTCGGCGTATTCTTCCGCTTTGAGCCGCACCGTAATTATAACTTATAATAGCCTGTGTTCCGCCGCTTATACCAATCATAGGCCCAGTAATAAGCATAAAATAGCTTTGAATAATGGTTACGCATGTTATAAGGGTATCACCTTGAGCTCCGCCGGCCTTTTGCAAAACAGCGTTCATAACTATAATTATTACACTGTCAGTAGCCAGTATTAAAAATGGCGAAAGCCCTACCGACATTATTTTAAGGCACATTTTTAAGTCATATCCGCCAAATGTAATTTTAACCGGCGGTCTTTTGCCAAACAAAAACGAGGCTGCAAAAGCGCAGGAAAAGAACTGGCTTAAAACCGTAGCTACAGCCGCTCCTGCAACACCCATATCAAAAAGGAATATAAAAATAGGGTCCAGTATAATGTTTGACACAGCACCTATTACAACAGAAGTCATACCTACTGTGGAAAATCCCTGACAGTTTATGAAATAATTAAGGCCCATTGCCATAAGGGCAAAGAATGTTCCTGCCGTATATATACTTAAGTATGTATTAGCGTAAGCAAATGTAGTTTCACTGGCGCCGAACCACATAAGAAGCTTGTTCTTAATTAAAAGGAAAACAATAGTAAGCACAACAGAAAAAACAGTAAGCATAAGAAAACTGTTTGCCAAAAGCTTATATGCCATTTTTTTGTTGTTCTCACCCAGCCGCATAGCCATAAGTATTGAGCCCCCAAGGCCTACCAGTGTGCCAAAAGAGCTTAAAAGTGTTACTATAGGCCCGCAGACACCTACACCGGCTAAAGCCAAGTCCCCTACATCCTTAATATTGCCTATATACATTCTGTCTATAATGCTGTAGAGCACATTTACAAACTGTGCTATCATTGACGGCACTGCAAGGCGCAGAACCAAAGGGCCTATAGGGTCACGGCCCAAATCGTTTTCCCTTCTCATACTTATTTCCTCCCCAATAATTCACTCCAGAACATTATAACAAAAGGCCGCTTTTTTTCAATACAGTTAATATGAATTATTCAATTAAAATTAAAGTAAAATTTAATAATTACATATGGCATGTTTATATGGCATATTGCAATGCCGTATTTTTTGCGGGTATAATAAAATATAACGCTTTTTAGCGTTTAATATTTCTTGCCGAATACAAATTAACTTTGGCTTTATGCCTAAGAGAAAGGAGAATACCCAATTTTAGAATAATTAAAATTGCGGTTTAAAAGCTTATATGAAAAGAGTATATACCATAGGCGAAACGGCCAAGCTTTTGGGTATTTCAACTCAAACACTGCGGTATTATGACAAAATAGGCCTTCTTTCGCCAAACCACACAGATGAGAATACCGGTTACAGATATTATCACTATAACCAGTTCCACTACATAGACCGTATTAAATACTTGCAGTCACTGGGCATGTGCCTTGACGACATAGCCCGTGTAATGCACAGCGGCAGTGTAGACCAGCTTTTGCCATACCTGAAAAACAAAAAGAAAGAGCTGAAAAAAGAGCTGAAGGAAACAAAAGATAAAATTAAAGATATAGACTGGTACATAAATTATTTTACATACCTTAATCAAGGCGAAAACCTTAATTATTTTTATAAACTCCAAATAGATACCAGATATATACTAACAGTTCCGTGTATATACAAAGAGCCTCTTGCTAATATGGAAATACGCCTTGCCGAAGCCAAAAGCCGAAGTGAGTATACCAACATGAGGTTCCGCCGACAGTACGGATACAAAGTTAATTTTAACTCAATGCTTAAAGGTGAGTTTTATCCTACAGAATATTTTATATATTTCAGGCAAAAACCGGAACTGGACAAAAGGCTTTTTTCTGTAATTCCTGCCGGAGAATACTTATGTTTTCAGACTCAGGCCCTTGAGGAAAACTGGGATATTAATATTTTATCCGAATACTTTAAAAACAAGCCTAAACCTAAAATGGTGCTTGCTCTTGAGTTTGAAGATAATTTAGTTGAATACTCCAAAGCGCAGTACGAAATACAAATACTTATTTAGCTAAAATACACATTGACCTTATTCTAACTATAAGAATTAACATCAAATTGTAGTTAATTGTTATTTTTATAACATTACGGGAGGCGATGTTATTTTGCTTAGTGAAAACACAGAAATACTTTATATGGGCACAGAACAAAAACCAAATGCCCTAAACCCTGAAACGCCGCCTATTTATCCGGCGTCGGCATATATAATAAGCGACACAAAGGATTATGAGTTTGCCAATAACGGCGGCAAATACTTTTATAACCGCACGGCAAACCCAAACAGGGACGGCCTTGGGGAAGCCATATCCTATCTTGAAAACGGTCAAAGCACTCTTATCTGCTCCTCAGGCATGGCGGCAATAAGCACAACTCTTTGTTCTCTTTTAAAAAGCGGTGACCACGCTATATTCAGCAAGGACATTTACGGCGAAACAATAGAGCTTATATCAATGCTTAGAAATTACGGCATAGATATAACAACTGCCGATTTTACAGACATAAATGCTTTAAAGACTTTATTTAAAGCAAACACAAAGCTTGTGTATACCGAAATTATAGCAAACCCGCTTACGCAAGTAGTGGATATTGAAGAAATTTCGTCTTTAGCCCACCAACACAACTGTTTAACTGTAGTTGACAGTACATTTACAACACCTTTTGTTATTAAGCCAATAAATTTTGGGGCTGATATAGTAATTCACAGCCTTACTAAATTCTTTGGCGGCCACAGTGATGTTACAGGCGGCTCTATTACATCATCTAAAGAAATTATAAATAAAATAAAACATTCATATCTTCTTTTAGGTGCCGTTCTTGACGCTAACTCATCATGGCTTATACAAAGAAGTGTTAAAACCCTTGGCTTACGAATGAAAGTTCAGCTTAATAACGCCTGTATGCTTGCTAAAGCGCTTAAAAATATTCCTTCTGTTAAAGAAGTATATTTCCCGGGCTTAGAGGAGCACCCTCAGCATAAATTAGCCAAAAAGATATTCTCCAATGGCTACGGAACAATGATAAGCTTTAGAGTTGAGGATAACCGTGATAAAGTTGACCAGTTTATGCATTCTCTTAAAACGGTTAAATACTTAGGCACCCTTGGCGGAATACGCACTACAATAGCACATCCTGTATCTGCCTTTAGGGGAGAATTTACAAATGAGGAATTATACAAAATGGGGCTTACAGAAGGACTTATAAGAATATCTACAGGGGCTGAAGACATAAATGATTTAATAGCCGATTTTACACAGGCTTTGGAGGTTTTTGTTTAAACTAACGGGGGGATAATACTTATGTTTAAAAACGCAAATAAAACTCTTATAGCAATAGCCATAATTGTACTGGTGGCTGTTATTATACCTATAATACTTATACCTAACACCGTTATAACGGTTATAAACACTATTTATAATTTTATAACTTCAGACATGGCATGGTTCTTCCTGCTTATAGGTGTTACATATGCAATAATAACAATACTGTTTTTAACAACTAAATGGGGCGATATAAAACTGGGCGGAAGAAACGCAAAACCGCATTATAAAACATTTACATGGATTACTATGAACCTTTGCTCTGCTCTTGCCGCTGGCATACTTATATTCGGTATGTGCGAATGGATGTATTATGTTAACGGAACACCTTTTAATATTGAGCCGGGCTCTATTGAGGCTTACGAGTACGCGTCGGCTTACGGCATGTTCCACTGGGGCTTTTCCGCTTGGGCGTTTTATCTTATACCGGGTGTAGCTATAGGATACCTTTACTGGAACAAAAAAATAGGCGATTTAAGAATATCTGCTCTCTGCTCCAATGTAGTAGGCGGAAATGCCGCTTGGCAAAAGATATTAAGAATTGTAATAGACGCTATAATAGTTTTCTGTTACTTTATGGCTATTATGACAACAGTAGGTATAGGCACACCTGTTTTAGGCGAGCTTGCAAGCTCAATACTTGGTATACCTAACTCATTTGGTCTTAAAATAGGCGTTATACTTGTATTTTGTCTTTTCTTTACACTTTCTACATCAAAATCAATTGCCAAAGGCATGGGCAAAATAAGCGATTTTAACGTAATACTGGCTATAATATTTTTCGCCTTTGTACTTGTAGTAGGCGATACAAGCTTTATACTTAACAACATTGTTATGGCTATAGGCACAAATATCCGTGAGTTTGTAAGAATGAGCTTTAATACAGACGCCATAGCACAGACAGGCTTTATACAGAGCTGGACTATATTCTACTGGGCATGGTATGTTGCTATATCTTTTATGTGCGGTATTTGGATTGCAAGAACTTCTTACGGCAGAACATTTAAGGAAATAGCCATTGCCAACTGCTTCTGGGCGCCTTTAGCCTGCTGGATAACATTTGGTATACTTGGAAACTACGGTATGGGTCAGGAGCTTTTCCACGGTCTTAACCTTTCAGGCGTTATTAACGATATAGGCAACAACGGCGTTACTCTTATGGTGCTTGAAACAATGCCTTTCCCTAAATTAGCCATTATAGTATTTATGGTTCTTATATTCTTTAACCTTGCAACAACAGCTACAGGCAACGGCACAGCCCTTAGTATGTATACATCAATAGGCTTAAAGCCTGATGAAGAACCAAACCCGTTATATAAAACTTTCTGGTGTGTGCTTTTCCTTATAATACCTGTGGGCATACTTATACTGGAGCATAATGTGGAAGGCCTTAACGTACTTAATACAATACAGTCACTTATTACAATTTCCGCCCTTCCTGTGCTTATAGCTCTTGTTGTGCTTTTCTGGGCATTTATAAAAGCTATTAAGAAAGATATTCAAAGCGGCGAAATAGTAAATGCTGTTGAGGAAAATAAAGCGTATAACTGGACAAAAGGAAAGGACGTGGAATAAATGAACATAAAAGAAAAAGCTATTGAGTACACAGCATCTCTTTCCAAAATAAACTCATTTAATTTAGAAGGCAAAAGAGAAGCTTTAAAATATGCTCAAAGCGTTATTTCACAAAATACCAATGCCGAAATTAAAATGTATGATTTTGACACCGACGCACCTTTTTTAATAGCATCAGTTAAAGGCTCTGACTCAGATTTTAAACTCCTTTTGGAAGGACATCTTGACGTTGTTTCACCTGAAGGCATGGAAAATCCATTTAGTGCTGAAATAAAAGACGGTATTATGTACGGCCGTGGCGTCGCTGACATGAAAGGCGGCTGCGGAGCTATAATGTCTGCCTTTATAGCAGCTGCAAACGACAGCGGACTTAAGGGTCAGTTATACCTTATGCTTTCTACTGACGAGGAATATGCCGGAGAAGAAATAAAAACAGCTCTTTCCAAAGAATACCTGCCTAAAGTAGACTTTGCCATGATATCTGAGCCTACAAATTTACAAATTCATACGGCGCATAAAGGCGAGGCATGGATGGAAGTTGAGTTTTTCGGCAAAAGCGCACACTCCAGCATACCGCACTTAGGCAAAAACGCTATATACATGGCCGCCGAATTTATAATTGAGGTTAAAAAGCTTATTGCCACATACAAAGACAAAGCTCACCCTATATATGGTGAGCCTGCAATGAGTGTAGGCGTTATAGAAGGCGGCTCAACACCTAATGTAGTGCCGCCATATGCCAAAGTAACAATAGACAAAAGATACCTTCCTGGCGGCAGTGCAGAAGAATTTCAGGAAGAAATAGACACAATTATTAATAAATTAAGTGCCGCCGACCCAGATTTTAAAGCCAAAGCCACTATAATAGGCAACTGGAACTCTGTTTTAACAGACCGTGAAAACAAAGACTTTTTAGCTATAAAAAGCGTTATAGACAAAGTTTTAGGCTCTGATACACCTTTAGGTGTTATGACAGGCTGGGGCGAAGGCGGTTTTATAAACATGTACGGTATACCGGTTGTATACTTTGGCCCTGGTGACTTTAAATTTGCCCATACACCAAACGAGCAGATACCGTTAAGCCATATTGAAAAAGTTACAGAGGCTTATTATAATATAGTTAAAAAATTATGTTTTTAACGGAGGTATAATAAATGCGTCAGAACTTTACCGATGTATTAAATAAATTAGGCATTATGGTTATAGACGGTGCCATGGCTACAGAACTTGAGGCCATGGGCTGCGACTTAAACGACGAGCTTTGGAGCGCCAAAATACTGGCAGAAAATCCTGAGCTTATTAAAAAAGTACATATCAGCTATTTTAAAGCCGGTGCAGACTGCTCTACAAGTGCCAGTTATCAGGCAACTGTTCCGGGATTTATTAAAAAAGGCTTTACAAAGGAGCAGGCAGAACAGCTTATTACAGATTCCGTAAAAATACTTATTTCCGCCCGTGATGAATGGTGGGAAAGCGAAGGCAAAAATTCCGGCCGTGTTATGCCTATTGTAAGTGCCGCTGTAGGGCCTTACGGTGCATTCCTTGCCGATGGCTCAGAGTACAGAGGAAACTACAATATTTCAAAAGAGGAGTTGAAAGCTTTCCATAAAGGCAGAATAGAATTGCTTTGGAATGCCGGAAGCGATATTTTAGCTGTAGAAACAATCCCATCCCTTGATGAAGCTTTAATAATAGCCGAAATAGTAAAAGAGCTTAACGCTAAATGCTGGATTTCTTTCAGCTGCAAAAACAATACTGATATAAGCGAAGGCACAAAAATTAAGGACTGCGCCAAAGCTTTAAGCTCTTACGACTGTGTTGAGGCTATTGGCATAAACTGCACAGCTCCTGAATTTGTGCCAAGCCTTATAAAAGAAGCTAAAGCAGGCGGCACAAAGCCTGTTGTTGTATACCCTAACAGTGGTGAGATATACGACGCCGTTACTAAAACATGGCACGGCAGAGGCGACGGCAGAACATATGGCTCTATGGCCAGTGAATGGATAGACTGCGGAGCCACAATAATAGGCGGCTGCTGCCGTACTACACCGGAGAACATAAAAGAAGTTCGCCAAGTAGTTGATACAAAACTTAATAAATAATAACAAAACAAAAACGCTCAGCTTAATTTTTAACTGAGCGTTTTTTATTAGTTTTATTTAATGGCAATATTCAAATTTTAAACCTGTTCTATCAAATAAAAATTCTTCGAATAACTTATTACTGCTGTTAATTATTGTATTACCAGCAAAAACAGTTACACTTTCTTTATAAAATATCACATAAAAATCCTGAGTTTTTGTTAATAGCTTAATATCATTGTAATTTACAAAATCTGCTTTGTTTAAATCAATACCTTCATATTTAAAAACTATTTCGTATTTCTTTACATTTTCAAGTAATTTAATAAGCATATGAGCAGATTTTTTCAACTTTTTATCATAACTTCCGCTGCATGAAAACACAAAAAACAGACCTATTACCATAGTAATTGAGCTTACAATAAGAGGAACTAAAAGTTCTTTAGGAGCTGTTACGCTTGGAATAAACAAAAACAAACTCATTAATACAATTAAAATTCCCCAAATCCTGTATCGCTTAATACGCCGGTTTATAACTTCCTTAGAAACATGTTTTTTTCTGCTATTTAAACTGTCGGTAATTTTCCATAAAGCAGGCATTTTATCACGTGAATTAAGCTCAGTTATTTTTCTTAATGGCTCAATTAACTGTTCCTCAGCAGATTTAAAATAAAAAATATTAAATGACTCTGTTTTGAATACAAATTCCACAAAACACCGCCTTTTTATTTTTATTTGAATTTAACAGCTGTTCCATACATTAATATCTCAGAAGCTCCCTGCATAACCGAAGAAGTGGCAAATCTTGCATTAACAACAGCGTCAGCACCCATATTGCGTGCCTCATTTATCATTCTGTCCTGAGCAATTTCGCGCGCCTTTTCTATCATTTCGGTATAGCCTTGTATTTCACCGCCAATTATAGTTTTAAGGCTTGCACCTATATCGTGGCCTATATTTCTGGACTGAACTGTACATCCTTTAACAATACCAATTATCTCATATTCCTTGCCCGGTATATCCGGTGTTGTTGTTACTAACATTTAAGTCACTCCTTTCGTTTTTATAATTATATCATTTTTAAGTTAAGTATTGTTGAAATCCGATGACAATTAAATATATCTTAATAACTTAAAACACAAAAAAGCACACAAATTATGTGTGCTTTCAAATTGCGGGAGCTGGATTTGAACCAACGACCTTCGGGTTATGAGCCCGACGAGCTACCGAACTGCTCTATCCCGCGATATTAAAATGATAAAAAGCCGATGAACGGACTCGAACCGTTAACCTGCTGATTACAAGTCAGCTGCTCTGCCAATTGAGCCACATCGGCATTGTCTGTACCTTCAAAACTGAATAAAGAATATTGTCATTTCATCGAGTCCACTTTTACCTTGGTCAAGCCCTCGGTCTATTAGTACCAGTCAGCTTAATACATTAC
>JAHZEA010000024.1:0-2395 GCA_019422065.1 Lachnospiraceae bacterium
ATTGTGGTTGTTGCAGCAACAAGTGCGCTGGCAGCAGCAGCCTTATCGTTTGCTTCGATTGCAGCATTTACCTTCTTAACAGCAGTCTTAACACCAGACTTGATCGCCTTATTTCTTTCAGCCTTAGTTCTGTTGACTAAAATTCTTTTCTTAGCTGATTTAATGTTAGCCATGATTCTTACCTCCTATATAAAATCATCAGTTGCCATGATGTTTCATTAAAGCCGGAGACACGGACGTCTTAATGCAACACACACGCATATTATTGTAGCCGGAGAGGAGCAGTCTGTCAATAGATTTTTCAGAGAAATTGCATGAATCTGCATAAAAGTGCACATACTGAAGGCACAGAAAAGCCTGTATGAGAAAAACAGGATATAACAGGCATAAAAAGGACGGATATTTATTCCGTCCTTAATTTTTTGTTATTTAGATGGTATATATGCTCTTATTCTTCCGGCTAATTCATTAATGCTCATTGTCTGCATTATAACTCTGCCAGGGCCTGTAAGCTTAGTTAAAAATAAACCTTCACCACCAAAAAGTATATTTCCTACGCCTTTAACCGTTTCTATTTCGTAATTTACAGAAGCATCAAAAGCGACTACATTTCCACTGTCTACCTTTATAACCTCTCCCGGTGCAAGTTCTTTAATTACAGGGTCACCGTCTACTTCAATAAATGCCATACCGCTGCCTGTAAGCTTTTGAAGTATAAAACCTTCACCGCCGAAAAGACCGGATGAGAATTTTTTTGTAAATACAGAGCTAAGCTCAACGCTTTCCTGAGCGCATAAAAAAGCGCCTTTTTGAAGTATAATTCCGTTATGTTCATTAACATTAACCGGCATTACCTGTCCCGGAGCTGTGGCAGCAAAAGCTATTTTAGCCCCATCTGTCATAGCTGAGTATGTAACCATAAAAAATGACTCACCAGAAAACATTCTTCCAATGCCTTTTAACATTCCGCCTTTTGCGTTTGTTTCCATTTTTATTCCTTCACTCTGCCAAGACATACCACCGGATTGAGTAAAGAGGGATTCGCCCCTGCTTAAAGTAATTTCTACAGCAGGTGCAATACTTCCTAAAATTTCATAATTCATACCTTTCCTCCATTTTTGTGCTTTAAAATTTCATTTTGAATTTTTTCTACAACTTCATTGTATTTCTTAGATTTTAAGCTTGGAAATGCTTTAAAAAAGCGCATTTCCCCGCCACCTATAGGTACACTGAAGTGTTTATTCAGTATTTTGCCATGAACAACAATTCCGTCTTTATACTTCTTTTCAATAAGCAGTGCTTTCTTATACGCGTTTTCTCTGGTTTTTTCAAGTCTGTCGCTAAACGATTCATGAATACTTTTAAGGCTGCTGCTGAGCTTAATCCAGCTTGAGAGTGTTTTGGCAAAGTCAGCTGCCATTACCAAAAAAATAAGTACAGCTATTCTGTTTATAAATTTATTATCTATGTATATAAAAAGTTTTTGTATATAAGGGTCAATCAAAGCAATTATTGTGCCAGCTAAGCCAAATATAACCGCACCATATAGACATATCCTGCCGTTTATATTAAAAGGAAGATGACTGTAATCCCACCATCTGGTATTAAAGAGCTTTTCGTCCACATAAGACGTTATATATTCTATAACACATGCACCCACAGCGCAAACTATAAAAATAATAAATACGTTTGTGCTGTTATGTTCATTAAATACAGCAGTACATAGCGTAGCCCCTACACCGTATATAGGGCAGTACGGTCCTATTAAAAAACCTCTGTTTATAAATCGTTTTTCTGTTAAAAAAGAACATATAGTACTTTCATACAGCCACCCCAGAAAACTGTATATAACAAATAAAAGTATAAATTCGCTAACTGCCATTTTGTTCCTCCTCTAAAGAGGTTATAAGTTATAAAAGCCTATGTTTTAAATGTAAAATTTCCATAATAGAACATATTTTATCAGCTATTGTTACAATCCAGCTCTCTTTAAAATGCGGTGGAACTGGGGTAAGAGGAAACATATGCTTAATAATAATGTCTTTTTCCCTGTCGTTAAGCTCAAATGATTTCGACGCGTTTTTTAAAGCAACACCGGGATGTGTAAAACCATGAAGCATATGAGTTTTATCCGGTACATGCCAGTCGTATAAGAAGTAATCGTGCAGTAAAGCGCCTTTTACAAGAGAATACTTATTAACTTTTATTCTGGTTTTTTCACAAATCCACAAACTTAAGCATGCTACATTAACGCAGTGCTCATAAACAGATGTACTGCCATGTTGTATGTATTGCTTAAGTTCATTAAATCTTGAGTTCAGGCTTAAATAACGAATTTCCTCTATAATTAATTTTTTGTTCTTAATTATAAAAGCCATTGAAATTCCCCCAAAAT
>JAHZEA010000024.1:2405-21136 GCA_019422065.1 Lachnospiraceae bacterium
AAAATTGCAGTTCATATATAGAATTATAAAACAGCAATTATTTAGCTGTCAACATTGGCCAAAACCGATTACATAAATTGAACTTGTACAAGCGCCTATATCAAAGTTTTTCATATTATGTTAATAGCATTTAATTTAGGAGATGATTTTATATGACAACCGCCGTTATATGGGCAGCATGCGGCACTGGGTTCACATTTTTAATGACTACATTAGGCGCTTCTCTTGTATTCTTTTTCAGAAAGTCTTTAAACAATACTTTTGAACGCGTATTTCTTGGCTTTGCAGCCGGTATAATGATTGCAGCATCTGTTTGGTCCCTTCTGCTTCCTGCTATTGAGCAGGCAGAAAATTCATCATTACCTAACTTTATACCTCCTGCCATAGGTATAATTACAGGAGCACTTTTTCTTTTTATTATGGATAAAATAGTAACTAAAATCTACATCTCAAAAACTATTAAAGACAACAGCAGTGCAAAGCTTAAACGCACTACAATGCTTATAACGGCAATAACACTGCATAACATACCTGAAGGAATGGCTGTAGGCCTTGCTTTTGCTCTTGCCGCCGAAAATATGGGGCAAATGGCTCAGTATTCAACAGCTTTTGCCCTTGCTTTAGGCATAGGTATTCAAAACTTTCCAGAAGGCGCTGCCGTTTCTCTGCCTCTTAATCAGGAAGGGTTTTCCGGCAAAAAATCATTTTTGCTTGGTACCCTCTCTGGCTTTGTAGAACCTGTTTTTGGCGTATTAACTGTTCTTGCAGCAGCAAGTGTAGAGCATTTAATGCCATATCTCCTCTCATTTGCTGCAGGTGCCATGATTTACGTTGTGGTTGAGGAACTTGTTCCCGAAGCCAATGCTGATAAGGACTCACACTTAGGCACACTTGGCATTATAGTAGGATTTTTAATAATGATGATACTTGATGTTGCTTTAGGTTAAAATTAAAGCCGCCAAAAAACGGCGGCTTTTAACTGTTATGTTTCTTCTTCCTATAAAAAGACAGCACAGCTGTAACTATAAAAATACCCAAAACAGCTCCACAGGCATCAATAAACACATCTCTTAATTCACAAGAACGCCCCGGCACAAAGTACTGATGGAGCTCATCACTAGAAGCATATGCAGTACAAAGCAGTATGGAATATACAGCTCTAAGCCTTGTGCTTAATGTTGGATATGTTGTAAGGGCTGATGTAACAAAAACAGCTAAAACCGTATAAATAGAAAAATGTGCGGCCTTTCTTACAAACCCATTCATTGAGCTTATTACTATATATTGGTCGTATTCCGACATAATATCATAATTTTTAACAAAAATCCTTGCTATAACAGCCGTTACAGAATTGCTTACAGTAGTGCTTTCCTCAGAAATTTGCGATGAGAAGAAAAATATCAATATGGCTGTGCATATAGCCAAAAACCAGAATAAAACCCTTAAATTATATTTATTTTTGTATGAAATCATCAAAGTTCACCTTTAAATTTATTTTAGTTAAGTTTTAATTATATACTTATTTTTGCATATTCTCAACAATATAAAAATTAAATTTTTATTACTTTTTATGCCATCTATTTCAATTTAATCAATGTGTTTTTGCCCAACCAATGGTATAATTTTTTAAGGAGGTGTTTAAATGCGTGACTTATTTTCAATAGGCGAAATGGCCAAGCTTTTTAACATTAACATTAGAACATTACGATATTACGATAAAATAGGCTTGCTTAAGCCTGAATATGTAGACAATAAATCCAATTATAGATACTACGGCACAAAGCAGTTTGAAAAGCTTAATACAATACGGTACCTTAGGGCTCTTGACATGCCAATAGAAAAAATATCCGAATTTTTTGAGCATAAAGACGTAAATGTAATGGTAAGCCTTTTAAAAAACCAAAAAGAAATAATTCAAAACAAGAAAGAACTCGAATTAATAGAGAGGAAAATTAACAACCGAATTAAACAAATAGAAGACGCATCTTCTTGGAAATTAGATGAAATAAGCATTAAAAGCTTTCCAGAAAGAAAAGCTCTTGTATTAAAAAGCGACATACCCGTTAACGATGACTTGGAATATTCAATTAGAAAACTTGAAAGAAACCATAATTTAAGTTCTTCTGTGTTCCTTGGAAAAATAGGCGTTCGCTTAAGTGCCGAAAACATAAAAAATATGAGCTACAACTCATTTTCATCCATTTTTATGCTTATAGAAGATGAAGACCTGTGTCAAAGCCCGGCTTCAATAATAAATAAAGGTGAGTATGTTTTTATACGTTTTTGCGGAACACATGTTGATGCTCCGCCATATTACAAAAGACTTATGGAATATATGAATAACAACAAATTTGAAATCTCTGGTGATTCATTAGAAATTACATACATAGATTCAGGTCTTACAGAACAATTAGGACAATTTGTAACAGAAATTGAAATTCCATTTAAAAGAGCTTGACTCTCTATCCGATAGAGGCTTTAGTCTGTATTAAACAGACATAGGGGGTTAATAAAATTGGATACAAAAAACGATTTAACTAAAAACAGTATAATAAAAACAGTTATTACTTTTTCTATACCGTTTTTATTGGCTAATTTAATACAGGCTCTTTACGGCGCCGCAGACTTAATGGTTATAGGCTGGTACTGCTCAGCCGAAAGTGTTGCCGCCGTGTCTACTGGAACACAGGTTACACAAATAATAACAAGTATAGTTTCCGGCCTTACATTAGGCGGAACAGTGCTTACGGGCAAATATGTAGGCATGAAGCGTAATGATGATGTAAAGGAAACCATATCAACAAATCTTACTGTCTTTTTTATAGTAGGCGTTATACTTTCTTTTTTGCTTTACATATTTGCTTCACCGGTTTTAAAATTGCTTCAAACCCCGCAAGACTCTTTTCTTCTTGCAACTGATTATGTAAGAGTATGCGCATTAGGAGTTGTTTTTATATGCGGCTATAACGCCATAAGCGCCATTTTAAGAGGTTACGGCGATTCAAAAAGTCCGCTTATATTTGTTGCTGTAGCAGGTGTTTTAAATTTAATTGGAGATATAGTACTTGTTAAATATTTTAATCTGGATGTAAAAGGCACTGCCCTTGCAACAATAGCCTCTCAAGGCATAAGCATGTTTTTGGCTATGGCGTATTTGAATAAAAAGAACTTCATTTTTAAGTTTAAGCTGTCAAACTTCAATATTAATTTAAAAAAGCTAAAAGAACTTGCATCTGTTGGTATTCCTATATCACTTCAGGAATGTATGATTAGAATATCATTTCTTTATTTAACGTCAGTAACAAACAGTCTTGGTGTTGATTCATCCGCCGCAGTAGGCATAGCAAGCAAGTACGACGTATTTGCAATGCTTCCTGCTACTTCTGCCGCAAATGCCCTAGCGGCTATAGTTGCTCAGAATTATGGCGCCGGAGAATTTAAAAGAATGAATAAGGCCCTTTTAACAGCAATTCTTTTTGCACTGCCTTTTTCAATGGCTTTCTTCTTATGGGCTCAATTATCTCCGCAGTCGATGATTTCAGTTTTTACTAAAGACACACAGATTATTGAAACAGGTATACCGTTTTTTAAAACATGCAGTTTTGACTACATAGCAGTGCTTTTTGTATTTTGCTTAAACGGATATTTAAACGGGCGCTCATTAACTGTTTTTACAATGATTAGCTCCTGCTTTGGTGCCCTTGCTCTTAGAATACCGCTTCTTTACTTTTTATGCAAAAATGTGCCTCATAACTTAGGTATAATAGGCACAGCCGCGCCGCTTGTTTCTGCTATAATGGCAGTTTACACTGTAATATTTGTTTTGTATTTAATTAATAAAAAGAGCCCAACAGATAAAAATACAGCTAAAAATACCCCGCTTAATTAAAAGCGGGGTAAAATATTATTTTAACCTATTCCTTTAAATATAATACCTAATATAAACACTATAACCGTTAAAGGAACATATACATACTTGGCAAGAGGCCCAAACCATGCCGGTACACCCTTTTCATTTCCTTGGTTAAGTTCTTCTTTAATTTTATCAAATCCAAATATATAGTATATCGAAAAAGCACCGAATAACGCACCAAATGGAACAATTATAATTGTTATAAAGTCCATCCAGTTACCTACAGCACTTTCAGACTCAAGGAAAATACCTACACCAAAACATATAATGCCGCAAAGCACAACAGCAAGTTTTCTGTTCATATTAAACTTATGCTGAAGGCTTTCTATTACAGCCTCAAACATGTTCATAAGAGATGTTATACCAGCAAAGCAAACTGAAAGGAAGAATATAATCGAAAAAATCTGGCCTGCAAACATTTGCTTAAATATATGCGGTATTGTAATAAACAGCAATGAAGGGCCGCTTCCTGGTTCTATGCCAAAAGCAAATACTGCTGGCATAATAGCAAAAGCTGAAAGCAAAGCCGCTAAAGTGTCAAAACCTACTGTTCTTACTGAAGCCGAAATTATATTTTCGTTTTTGTTAAGGTAAGAACCGTAAACAATCATTCCGCTTCCTGTAATTGAAAGCGAGAAGAAAGCTTGTCCCATAGCCATTACCCATGTGTTAAAATTCAACAGCTCACTCCATCTTGGCACAAGAAGGAATTTATAGCCTTCAACTGCGCCGCCAAGGAAGAAAACTCTTACAGCCAATACTGCAAAGAGAACAAAAAATATCGGCATCATTATTTTATTAGCCTTTTCAATCATTACAGCTGAGCCTGTAATAAGCAAAAGCATAGTAACAGCAACTACAATAAAATGCCATGGAATACTGCCGAAGTTGCCTGTTGCCTGAGCAAAGAATTCCGCTGAATCCTGATTTAAAATAGCACCGGTTACTGAGCCGAAAAGTGAACGAACTACCCAGCCGATTATAATAGAATAACCTATAGCAATTCCAAGTGAACCCATTAAAGGAATCCAGCCCATTTTCTGGCCTATTTTTGATTTACCTTCCCAGCACAAGTCATAAGAACCAAGTGTTCCGGTTTTTGACCGCCTGCCAATGGCAAATTCCGCCGACAAACCAGTAATTCCAAAAAGAAGAACAAAAAACAAATACGGCACAAGAAAAGCACTGCCGCCAAACTGTCCCAGCCTATAAGGGAACATCCAAATATTTCCCAAACCTACAGCTGAACCAACACAAGATAGTATAAATCCCAATGAGTTAGTAAAACTTCCGTTTTTATGATGCATATTAAGCCCCTACTCTTTCTTATATTTTATATAACTTATTCATTATATAATTAAACTGCAAAAATCTCAACTCAAACCGAAAAAAATGTTAATATAATGTAATTTTTTGCATTAATTCCAATACATTATTGAATTTTCTATAAAAATAAGATAATATTTTACATTATCTGCTAAATGTGTTAAGCTATAGTAATAATTTAAACTGCGAGGAGGAATTTATAATGAACAAGTTAATTGAAAAATTTAATAACGGAGAAAAAATACTTGGAACCATTTCGCATATAAAAAGCATGACAGCCATAGAAGCTTTAGGCTATACAGGAGTGGATTTTGTTATGCTTGATATGGAACATTCCCCTCTTGATAATGATGAAGCAGCCAAATACTTAACAGCCGCTTCAGCTGCGGGGTTGCCTGCTATTATCAGAATAAGCAGTATGAATAAAGAACATATACTGCACATGCTTGACGCTGGTGCAGCCGGAATAGCAGTTCCCTCTGTTACAAATGTAGAGCAGGTCAAAGAGCTTATAAAGCATGCAAAATTTACACCTGTTGGAGAGCGTGGATACTGTATGACCCGTGACGGCGGCTGGGGTTTTGCCGAAAACAGTACTGGTACTTTAAGAGAATATATGGACTACTGCAATAAAAACACCCTGCTTATTCCGCAGTGCGAAACTGTAGGATGTCTTGAGCATATTGAAGAAATTACATATCTTGAAGGCGTTGACGGAATACTTGTAGGCCCTTACGATTTATCAATAGATATGGGCATAGCTGGTGAGTTTGATAATCCAATGCTTATAAACGCTATTAGAAGAATAATAGATGCTTGCAAAAAGAATAAAAAAATGGCAATAGGCTTTGCAGGAAATTCAAATGCGGCTATAGAGCAGTTTAAAGATGGTTTTGATGCTGTGCTTTTTGGTATAGATTTAATTATGTATATAAACAGCTACAAAAATTCAGTAAAAGAAATAAAAGAAAAAATGTAATATATAAAAGGCACATTATTAAAAATGTGCCTTTTTTAATGCAAAACAAATTATTTTTATTCATTGGTAAATTCTACTTTATCAAGAATACCTGTTAAATGGGCAATTGCGATACCATAGTTTGTCATAGGTACTTTCTGTGCTTTGGCTCTGTTTATGCGGTTCATAACATATTTACGATTAAACATACATGCTCCGCACTGTATAATTAAATCATATCTGCCCAAATCCTCTGGAAAATCAGTTCCGCTTACTAAATCAACATTAATAGAACTACCAAAACGTTTTTTAAGCATATTAGGTATTTTTTCTCTGCCTATATCCTCACTAAGGGGTGCATGAGTACAGCATTCAGCAATAAGTACATTAGACTTTTCTGTTAGCGAATCTATATATTTTGCCCCTTCAATATAGTACGGTAAATCCCCTTTGTATGCTGCAAAAAGTACTGAAAAAGACGTAAGCATACTTTCTTTAGGCTTATTTTCGTAAACATACTTAAACGCTTGTGAATCAGTAATAATAAGTTTTGGCGGCATTTTAAGTGCGGAAAGTGCCAATTTAAACTGATTTACAGTAGAACTTATTACAATGCAGTTTTTGTCCAAAAGCTCACGTATTGTCTGCACTTGCGGCAGAATAAGCCTTCCCTTTGGTGCCTGTATATCCTGCGGCATTACAAGCAAAACAACATCTTCTTTATTTACAAGTGTTCCTGTAATTAAACGGTTTTGGTAATTATCCGGAATTTTTTTGGATATTTTATCTTTAACCAAATCAATTCCTTCACCGGTTTTGGAACTTACAAATATTGGTGTTTCATTCGTTTCAGCTTTTATTTTAGTTAAAAGCATTTCTTTTTTTGACTGTATATCACATTTGCTTATAACAAATACAACAGGTGTATTTCTTCTTTTAAAATACCAATAAAGCCTTAATTCCTCATCAACGTTTTCATCTGCAAAAAGTATTATGGCTATATCTGTTTTTTCGGCAGAGAGCATTGTTTTTTCAATACGGTTTTTGCCTAAACTGCTTTCATCGGAAATTCCGGCTGTATCAATAATTACACATGGACCAATTGGATGAACTTCCATGGCCTTATATACAGGGTCAGTTGTTGTACCGGCTATATCCGATACAATAGACACATTCTGACCTGTAAAGGCATTAATAAAAGAAGACTTTCCGCTGTTTGTTTTTCCAAAAATACCAATATGTATTCTGTCACCGGTTGGTGTTTCGTTTAAACCAGATGGCATAATTTATACCTCCGTTTAGATTTTATAATGCAATAATTAAAAACGGAAATCTCTTTTTCCATTTGAAATATCATTAATGTGTTCATAAGCAATTTTTCTTACTTTTTCATTTGGAATATTTTCCAGTTCTTTATTAATTAATTCCATACCTATTTTACGTGTTTCATCTGACGCATAATCCTCAAGGTATTCTTTAAGTGTCATTAAAGCATTAGGGTGACAGCAGTTTAAAATTTGTCTGCTCTTGCAAAGTGACATAAATCTGTCCCCTGTTCTTCCTTCTCTGTAACAAGCTGTGCAGAAGCTTGGTATATATCCTAACTTCATAAGCCAGTTTACAATTTCGTCTAAAGTACGGTTATCGCTTACATCAAACTGCTCAGATGTTATTTCTTCTTTTTCGTCTTCTGCATAACCCCCGACACTTGTTTTTGAAGCACCGCTTATTTGAGATACGCCAAGAGGAAGAACTTTTTCTCTTACAGCCTGACTTTCACGGGTTGAAATTATCATGCCTGTATATGGTACTGAAATACGTATAAGAGCACAAATCTTGGCAAAAATATCATCGCTTATGCCATTATCAAAAACTGACGGGTCAATATCATCAGCACGTTTAATACGCGGAACACTTATTGTATGCGGTCCAACACCATGAACAGCCTCAAGGTGCTCAGCGTGCATAAGAAGTCCTGCGAATTCATAACGGTAAAGTTCCAAACCGAATAAAACTCCAAGGCCTACATCGTCAATTCCGCCTTCCATTGCACGGTCCATTGCCTCTGTATGGTATGCGTAATTGTGTTTTGGTCCTGTTGGGTGAAGTTTTTCATAGCTTTCTTTGTGATATGTTTCCTGAAAAAGTATATATGTACCTATTCCGGCTTCTTTAAGTTTTCTGTAGTTTTCTACAGTTGTAGCCGCTATGTTTACATTAACACGGCGTATTGCTCCGTTTTTGTGTTTTATGCTGTAAATTGTTTTAATACATTCCAGTATGTACTCAATAGGATTATTAACCGGGTCCTCTCCGGCCTCTATTGCTAAACGCTTATGACCCATATCCTGCAAAGCAGTAACTTCTTTAACTATTTCTTCCTGTGTAAGTTTTTTTCTTGCTATGTGTTTATTTTTCATATGGTACGGGCAATAAACACAGCCGTTTACACAATAGTTGGAAAGATATAATGGCGCAAAAAGTACAATACGGTTGCCGTAAAAGTCTTTTTTTATCTGTTCTGCCAATTTATACATTTCCTGTACTTTTTCAGGAATATCACATGCCAAAAGTACAGACGCTTCTCTGTGGTTAAGGCCTTTTAGTTCTTTAGCCTTTTCAATAAGCTTATCTATAAGCTCAACATTGTTTTTATTTGCGTCAGCATAAGCAAGTGTTTCCTTAATTTCTTCGTCTGAAATAAATTCTTCTGCTACTAATGATTTTGGATTATACATATTTTCTCCCTTTCTTTTTGGTCAGAATTATTATCTTTCCAATTAGTTTTATATTTTAACCGCTTTTACGGCTAAGTACGTTTCTTTAACTCAGGCCGAGTAATCCCCTCTTGATACAAGAATTTTATAACCTATTTTTTCAAATCGTTTGTTCAAATCATTTATGTTTTCTGCCGCTTCACAGCCGGTATTTATTTTATTATCATACAGGCTGTATTTATTTCTTACATCATTTGGCGAAAGATTAGGCATAACTACATTTGCACCGGCTAAAATTCCAAGCTCCCTCCCCACTTGGTCGATTGTTCCAAGAGCAGTTGTTGCCGGAAGCAAAACTTTTGGACAAAGCAACCGAATAATTGAAAGCAGTTTAAGAGTCATATCAAGTGTGCCAGCTTTTTCTTTTTTAAAAGGTGTATCTTTATGCGGAATAAAAGGCCCTATGCCCACCATTTCAGGCCTTAGGCTGAGTATAAAGAGCAAGTCCTCATAAATTGTATCAATTGTCTGTCCCGGTGAACCAACCATAAAGCCGCAGCCTGTTTGATAGCCTATTTCTTTTAAGTCATACAGACATCTTTTTCTATTTTCCAAAGACATATATTCCGGGTGAAGCATTCTGTAATGGCTTTCGTTTGCTGTTTCATGCCGTAGAAGGTATCTGTCAGCCCCTGCATTAAAATAAGCCTTATAGCTTTCTTTAGTTTTTTCTCCTATAGAAAGCGTAACAGCACAGTCAGGATATTTATTTTTAATACTTGAAACAAGCGAGCAAACTTTATAATCATTAAAAAAAGTATCTTCTCCGCCTTGAAGTACAAAAGTCATAAATCCCAGTTCATATCCTATATCACAGCAGTTTAAAATTTGTTCATCAGTAAGCCTATAGCGTTTTGCATTGTTATTGCTGTTTCTTATACCGCAGTAATAACAATCATTCCGGCAGTAGTTTGTAAATTCTATAAGTCCACGTATATAAATATTATTTCCAAAGCTGGTTTTTGCCGTTTGAGATGCTTCTTTCATTAAATATTCAATATCAGCTTTTTCGGTTAATTCCAGTAAAATTTTAAGCTGTTCTTTTGTTATTTGCTTTTCTTTTTTTATATAATCAACAATACTTTTTAACATATCAATTCCCAACAACATTAGAGTATATAGTTTTTGCAGTAATACCTTTCAGCCTTCCTATTTTTCCCGAAAGAGCATTAATTTTATCCTGAGGTGCATCAATAGCCACACTTATTATATTTACATTCTTTTCTCTGTATGGAATACCCATTCTACCAACTATATACTCTCTGTACTCATGCAGCAGAGCATTTAACTGTTCAACAGATTCCGTATTTTCAACTATTACGCCTATAAGAGCTATTCTTGTTTCCATATTTTCCTCCAAAAACAAATAAAAAACTGCGCCAAGGCAGAATTATACCCGGCGCAGCACAAAAGCATTTTATTTACCACTATTTCTGCCTTTCACCTCAATTTTTATTTCGGTGTCAGATAAATATTAATATAAAAATCAACTCAACATTTAGAACATATCTGCATGTAAAGTAATAATAATTGATTTTACCACAGTTTTTCTGTATTTGTCATTCTTTTCTTGTTTTTCTAACTTATTTTTCTAACTTTTTTCTAACTTATTTTACTTATTCTTCATTATGTTTTTAAAAGCCATGGCACCGCAGACAGTTCCGCTTAAAGCACCACAAAGAACATCTGTTAAATAATGGACTCCTAAATAAATACGTGAAGCTCCCATTAAGCAGGCATAAAAATAAGCTAATATTCCAACTTTTATGCCAAAATATTTTTTTATTATATAAGCCGATGCAAATGAGCTTGCTGTGTGTCCCGAAGGAAATGAATAGTCCTTAGGCTCATCAATAACAGCTTCTAACTCTCCAATGCTGTGGAAAGGTCTTGACCTGCCTATAGTGTTTTTAACTATTCCGTTATTTATAATCACAGAAAAAATCTGCGATAATATTATAGCAAAAGAAGCTTTTCTTGTTCTATTAAATTTTGCCATTATAAGCGAAATAGAAAGCCATATAAAACCACCATCACCAGTACGGCTAATAAACTTAAATATAGGGTTTAAAAAATTATTACGAATACGCATTTGAGTGTGTAAAGACACAACATGGTCTATTTTTTTGATTTTTTTCTTCATGCACACTGCTCCTTTTAAAATTATCCAAGCGCTACATCAAGTATCATCATTACAATAAACCCCAACGCAAACCCCAAAGTTCCTATATTGCTGTGTTCCCCTTGACTGGCTTCCGGTATTAATTCCTCTACTACTACATAAATCATAGCTCCTGCCGCAAAAGAAAGCAGATATGGCACAGCAGGAGTAATAAATCCGGCAAGCATAAGTGTTATAAACGCACCTATTGGCTCAACTATGCCTGATAATGCGCCATAAGCAAAAGCTCTTGTTTTAGAAATATTTTCGTTTTTTAAAGGTAATGATATAATTGCACCTTCAGGAAAATTCTGCATAGCTATTCCTATAGAAAGAGCAAAAGCTCCAGTCATTGTAATATCTGCTCCCTGAGAGAGCATACCGGCAAAAACAACTCCAACAGCCATACCTTCAGGTATGTTATGCAGTGTAACAGCTAATATAAGCATTGTGCTTTTAGCTAAGCCACATTTAATACCTTCGCACTCATTATTGCCTATATGCATGTGTGGTACTGTTTTGTCGATTAAAAGCAAAAATATTATACCCAAAGCCATTCCAACTGCTGCAGGAATAAATGCCAGTTTTCCCATATGACTTGACATATCCATAGACGGTATTAAAAGAGACCATACAGAAGCAGCTATCATTACGCCGGAAGCAAAACCCAGCAGAGCCTTTTGTGTGTTTTCCTTAATTCTATCTTTTATAAAAAACACACAAGCGGCACCTAATGCAGTACCTAAAAATGGAATTAACAGACCTATAGATATACTAAGCATATAAAACTCCTTTATTAAAATTTCATTATAAAATAAGTATAACACATTTTTTATTATTTAAAAATAAAAACACGGAAACGTCATATTTTGTTCCCGTGTTTTTAATAATTTTATATAATTCCTACTGACTGGATAAGTAATATAAAGAGCAATACAGGTGCTACAAACTTCATCATAACTACATAAAGCTTTTCTCTGCCGAATTTATGTCCGCTTGATTTCATTTCGTCTATAATACATTTAGGCTTAGCCACCCAGCCTATAAGTATACATGTTAAGAATCCTACTAAAGGCATAAGGCAGTTATTGCTTATATAATCAAGTACATCAAGTATCTGTGCTGTAGCTCCGTTAGGAAGTGTAAGCTCAAAATAGAATAAGTTATATCCAAGGCATACTATAATTCCTACAACTACTGTTCCAAGTGTAACCAGAACAGTTGATTTTTTTCTGCTGAAACCGAATTTATCCATAGCACTTGAAACAATAGCTTCCATAACGGATACAGAAGATGTTACAGCGGCAAATGTAACCATTAAAAAGAAAATAATACCTATTATGTTGCCAGCAAAACCCATAGAGTTAAAAACCTTAGGCAAAGATACAAACATAAGACCAGGTCCGGCTGACATACCTTCTGTTCCCATAAATGTAAATACCGCAGGAACAATCATCATACCGGCTAAAAAAGCCACTATAGTGTCGAAAATTTCAATTTGGTTAACAGACTTTACAAGGTTTGTTTCTTTCTTTACATATGAACCATAAGCAACCATAATACCCATAGCAACACTTATGGAAAAGAAGAGCTGTCCCATTGCGTCTGTCAATATAACAAAAAATTTCTTTAATGTCATGCCTGTAAAGTCAGGAATAACATATACAGCAAATCCCTCAAGACCTGTTCTTGTAACTCCGCTTTCATCTGTATATTTAAGAGTTAATGAAAATACTGCTATACAAATAATAAGTATTAAAAGTATAGGAAGCAGTATTTTTGAATAACTCTCAATTCCGTTATTTACTCCCCTATACACAACAAAGGCAGTTGCTAAAAGGAATATTAAAAACCAAATTATAGGCGACCATTGTGATGAAATAAAAGTTGAAAAATATGTATCTGCCACAGTTGCAGAGCCTGAACCTGTAATATAAGTAAACAGGTATTTTAATACCCATCCGCCTATTGTGCAGTAATATGGTAAAATAATTACTGGTACAAAGCAGGCTAAAATTCCTAAAAATCCCCAGCCTTTATGAATAACCTTATATGCTGTTAAAGGGCTTTGTTTTGTCTTACGGCCTATAGCAAGCTCCGTTGTAAGCAGCGCAAAACCAAAAGTAACGGCTAAAACCAAATAACATAAAAGAAAAACTCCTCCTCCGTCTTTAGCCGCTAAGTATGGAAATCTCCAAATGTTTCCCAATCCTACAGCGCTACCGGCAGCAGCTAAAACAAACCCTATAGAGCCTGTAAAGCTGCTCCTGTTGTTATGCGTAGATTTCATTATAACATACCTCCAATAAAAAATAATATTTTTACCCCTTCAGCGCTTAAAAGCGCCAAAATCGATTATAATAGTAAAAATATTACCACATAAAATTCAAATTGTATATACTTAAATACAAAATTATTAAATTTAATTTAATCATATAAATTTTACGCCTAGTGCCTTAATTATTTCAATAGACTGCATAGGGTCTATAATCGCTCCTCTAAATTCCCACATGTTTTCAGAAAAACGTATTCCCTCTATTTCACAGCTGGAAATGTCTATATCTTTTAAAGAAGTGTTAAACATATCGGCTCCGGCAAAATTACAGTTATTAAATTTAGTCTTTTTAAATTTAATTTCCGATAAAAAAGCTTCTTTAAATAAAACCAACTTAAAGCAAGAATTTTCTATTACTGAATTTGAAAAATTTGAGTATGAAAAAGAACAATCTTCAAACTCACTATATTTAATTCGGCTACGGCTTATATCCGCTCCATCACAGCGGCAGCTTAAAAATGTAGTATTTTTTAAGTATGTTTCTGAAAAGTCGCAATTTGATAAGTCACAGCTTTTAAATACACAATCCCTAAATGAAGAACCAGCAAAACTGCAATTTATAAATCTACAATTTTTAAATTCAACCTCTTTGAAATCTGCCTTTAGCAGTTGAATATCTTCTATTACCGCATTTTCAAAAACCTCATTGCTTATATATCCGTCATTTGTATTAAATTTGAATTCTAAGTCTGTCATATTTAATCACCTGTAATAAAAAAGGCCATAGCTAAATGCTACAGCCTTATATTGTATTTAATAATTAAAGAATCTGTCTGTTGTCTTTTAATATAACGTCGTGCGCGCCGCCTTCTACAATACTTGTTGAAGATACTAAAGTAATTTTAGCATTCTGCTGTAATTCAGGTATTGTAATACATCCACAGTTGCACATTGTAGAGCGTACTTTGCTTAATGAAAGTCTTACATTGTCTTTAAGGCTTCCGGCATAAGGAACAAATGAGTCAACGCCTTCCTCAAATGAGAGTTTTTCTTCTCCGCCTAAATCATAGCGCTGCCAGTTTCTTGCTCTTGCACTGCCTTCGCCCCAGTACTCTTTCATATAATTACCGTTGATGTTTACTTTCTTTGTAGGGCTTTCATCAAAACGAGCAAAGTATCTTCCAAGCATTAAGAAGTCAGCACCCATAGCAAGGGCAAGTGTAATATGATAGTCATGTACTATACCACCATCTGAGCAGATAGGCACATAAATACCTGTTTCTTTAAAGTATTCGTCACGAGCCTTTGCAACCTCAATTAAAGCTGTAGCCTGACCACGGCCTATACCTTTCTGCTCTCTTGTGATACAGATAGCGCCGCCGCCAATACCAACTTTAACAAAGTCAGCACCTGATTCTGCAAGGAAACGGAATCCGTCAGCATCTACTACATTTCCGGCACCAATTTTAACTGTGTCGCCGTATTTTTCACGAACATAGTCAAGAACTATTTTCTGCCACTCGCTATAGCCTTCTGAACTATCTATACAAAGTACATCAGCGCCAGCTTCAACAAGAGCCGGTATACGCTCAGCGTAATCTCTTGTATTAATTCCGGCACCTACCATATATCTTTTAGATGTATCAATTAACTCAAGCTCATTATCTTTGTGTGAGTTATAATCTTTTCTGAATACCATAGATACAAGTCTTTGGTTTTTGTCTATAATAGGAAGACAGTTAAGTTTGTTTTCCCAAATAATGTCATTTGCTTCTTTTAATGTTGTTTTATCGTCAGCCCAAATAAGGTCCTCAAACTTAGTCATAAATTCCTTAACTTTTGTGCTGCTGTCCATTCTGCTAATACGATAATCTCTGCTTGTAACAATACCTACAAGCTTACCTGTAGAGCTTCCGTCTTCTGTTACGGCAACTGTTGAATGACCTGTTTTTCTCTTTAAAGCTAATATATCTTCAAGAGTACTTTCCGGACTGATATTAGAGTCGCTTACTACAAATCCCGCTCTGTAAGACTTAACTCTTGATACCATCTGAGCCTGACTTTCTATTGATTGTGAACCATAAATAAATGAAAGTCCGCCTTCGCTTGCTAAAGCTACAGCAAGTTTGTCATCTGATACAGACTGCATTATAGCTGAAGTCATAGGAATATTAAGTGAAATTTTAGGTGTTTCACCTTTTGCAAATTTTACAAGCGGAGTTTTTAAACTTACATTAGCCGGTATACATTTTGATGATGAATATCCAGGTATAAGTAAATATTCTCCAAAAGTATGTGATGGTTCATTAATATAAATTGCCATAGTCTTATTCTCCTTATCCTTTATTAGCATTATCCGTTATTTTATTTAAGCCGCCATGCCTCTTTAATTAAAACCAAAAAAAGCCTTTTAATTTTTTACACCGGCCGACCGCTGTTTAAAACAAAGCTTACTTCTTACCTTCAATACAGTATTGTTTAATACAATAAACTTTACATTTAACTTGGTTTGGAAACTTAATTAGCAACACATTCATAACCAAAGGCATAAAAGCCATAAATAAATTTCAGACGAAATAAATTGCTATTTTATAGAGCTTTTATTTCATTAAATTTTTTGACTTTAATGTGTTGGCGGTTTGATAATAAAAAGATATCAACTAAAACTCAATCATTTTGTGACATCTTTTAATCCGGTTAAATTAATTAAAAATACTATCTGTCAAACTAACGTTAATTTAATAAATGGTTATTTATACCAATTATAAGTAGACGCAAACATATTGTCAACAGGCTTTTTTACAAGGTTTTTCATAATATATTATTTTATTCATAAAAATTATAAAATACAGCTTTTAAAGCGGCTGTTTAATATATTACTTTAACAAATGCCACAGCATAATGCAATACTATTGTTTTATGATATATATTATATCACAAAATAATATAAAAACAGCGGACATATTTTTAAATTTGTCCACTGTTTTCAAATATTTTTTTGATTATAAGCTGAATTTACTGTTTTTCCATTTAAGAAGCAAAGCAGAGTTAATAATTACCAGCACTGAACCAGCATTATGTACTAAAGCTCCAACTACAGGATTAAGTATTCCTGTAATGGCCAGTATAATAGCTATAAAATTAAGAGTCATTGAAAAAGTAAGATTTAACTTAATTGTAATCATCATTCTTTTAGCAAGGGATATTAAATGCGGCAGTTCCTTTACTTCATCATTAACAAGGGCTATATCAGCCGCATCTACTGCTATATCACTTCCAATGCCGCCCATTGCAATACCTACATCAGCTTTTTTTAACGCTGGCGCGTCATTTATTCCGTCACCAATCATGCAGACAAAATCTTTATTGCTTTTATAGTAATCTATCCATTTTAATTTATCTTCAGGAAGACAATTAGAATGCACTTTGTTTATATTAAGCTGGTTTGCTATTGAATTTGCCGCTTTTTCGTTATCTCCTGTTAAAAGTACAGGCTCTACGCCAATGCTCTTAAGTTTGGTTATCATATCTGTGCTTTCACTTCTTATTGTATCCGAAAGCACTAAAATACCGGATAAAGTACCGTCTATGGCTGTATATATAACAGTTGAGCCTTTAGATAAAAATTCCTGAGCTTCATCTATAATATTTTTATCAATAATAATATTAGTTTCCTCAAGCATTTTAATGTTTCCGGCCAAAACTGAAAAACCATTAACTACCGCCTTAACACCTCGACCCGGAAGCATATCAAACTGCTTTACTTCCAAAAGAGGTTTTTTAATTTCTTTGCTGTAGCTGCTAATAATAGCTTTGCCCAAAGGGTGTTCGGAATATTTTTCAGCTGACGCAGTAATTGAATATATATCGTTATGTGAATATTTATTAGAAAAACTCTTTACATATATAACATTAGGTTTGCCGTATGTAAGTGTACCTGTTTTATCAAATGTAATCTTATTTACCGAGGCTAAGCGCTCTAAAGCATCGCCCTCTTTAACAAGAAATCCGTGTTTTGTAGCATTTCCTATAGCAGCCATAATTGCCGTTGGAGTTGCCAAAACAAGGGCACATGGGCAAAAGACAACTAGTATAGTTACTCCTCTTATAATCTCGCCTGTTATAAGCCAAGTAAGAGCTGCTGCTGTTAAAGCAATAACAACTATCCATGTGGCCCATCTGTCTGCAATGCCAACTATTTTGGCTTTATCCGCATCAGCTGACTGAACAAGTTTTACCATTCTTTGAATAGAGCTGTCCTCTACTGCTTTAGTTGCTTTCATTTCAAAAGCTCCGAATTGATTTACCGTACCGCTTGAAACACTATCCCCTGATGTTTTATCAACCGGCAGAGATTCACCTGTCATAACAGACTCATTTATGGATGTTTGACCAGAAACTATAATTCCGTCAACAGGAACTGTTTCACCCGGCAAAACTCTCAATAAATCCCCTACTGCTACATTTTCGGCTGGTATAATTTCATCATTGCCGTTTTTTATAATTCGTGCTGTCTGCGGAGTAAGTTTTACAAGCTTTTCAATTCCAGCTCTTGCTTTTGCCACTGTTAAGTCCTCAAGGAGCGCCCCCAGCTGCATTATAAATGCTACCTCTCCTGCGGCGAAATCCTCACCTATTAAAACAGAGGCTATAAGTGCTAAAGAAACAAGCACATCTGCCTTTATATCAAAAGAAGTAACAAGACCTATAAACGCTTCCATAATAATAGGTATACCGCAAAGAATAATAGCTACCCAAGCGGTATCAAACGGCAGATGAACTAAATCAAATATGCTTATTATAAGTGATATTCCGGATATAATGAGCAATGTTATATCTTTTTTAATTCCGCCGTACTCCAAAAATCTTTCAAGCTGTTGTACTAAAGTTTTCATAATAGCCTCCTTTATACCTATAGGGGTATATGTTTATTATACCCATAGGGGTATAGGTTGTCAACACAGCAAATAAAAAACAGGATAAAAATATATATAATATTTTATCCTGCTTTTTGTTAGGTCATATTTGCAAATCTCTCTACGGCTTTTGTAAAGTTTTCTATTGTTTTATCTGCGTCGCCATGCTCTATTCCGTCGCGTACACAATGGTTTATATGGCCTTCTAAAACTACTTGACCAACTTTGTGTAAAGCTGATTTTGCGGCATTTATTTGGGATAAAATATCCTCACACGGCACATCTTCATCAACCATTCTGTCTATAGCCTGTACTTGGCCTATTATTTTTTTTAGCCTGCGGTGCAGATTTTCTGCATCCATACATTGTCTCATATTCAAAACCTCCATACGTAAAGGGGTATAT
>JAHZEA010000025.1 GCA_019422065.1 Lachnospiraceae bacterium
AGCAGTATAAATAAAGTCGTAAACCACATCGTTATCCCTAAACCTGACTTCAAGCTTAGCAGGATGAACATTTACGTCTATGTACTCTGGCGGGATATAGAAATTAAGGGCAAAAACAGGAAATTTGCCTATCATAAGCCGTGTTTTATAAGCATCTTCTACTGCTTGAGAAACTGTTTCGTTTTTAATAAATCTGCCGTTTATAAAAAGGTTTTCGTATGCCCTTGTACCACGGCTAAGTTGTGGCTTTCCTGCAATACCATAAAGCCTCATACCATTTTCGGAAACATCCACATCTAACATCTGAGAGAGCATTTCTTTGCCGTAAATATGGTAAAAGGCAGTTTTAAGGTCGTTATTACCGCTGGTGTGGAGCATAGTATTGCTGTTATTTATGTACTTAATTGAAACCTCAGGGTGGCCTAAGGCTATTTTATTTATAATATCCGAAATATAACCGCTTTCTACAGAAGGCTTTTTAAGGAATTTACGCCTTGCCGGAACATTAAAAAACAGATTTTTAACTGAAATGGAAGTTCCATTATTGGAAGCCGCTTCGGTTTTTTCTATTATCTTGCCGCCATGAATTTCTATTTTAGTGCCTACATCACTATCTTTAGTCTTTGTAATCATTTCTACCTGAGAAACAGAGGCTATACTTGCCAAAGCCTCACCCCTAAAGCCAAGGGAAATAACATTTTCTAGGTCGTCTATTTTCTCTATTTTGCTTGTGGCATGGCGAATAAAGGCTTTTTCAACGTCTTCTTTTGAAATTCCACTTCCGTTATCGGTTATTCTTATAAGTGTTGTACCGCCGTCCCGAACTTCTATAGTAACTGCTCCAGCTCCGGCGTCAATGGAGTTTTCCACAAGCTCTTTTACAACAGAGCTTGGGCGCTCTACTACTTCGCCTGCGGCTATTTTGTTAATTGTATTGTTATCAAGAATATGTATAATACTCATGCCTTAAACCCCACTTTTTAGAGTCCTTTTGTTTTCTTCTGTAAATCAAACAATGTTTGAAGTGCTTCAATAGGAGTAAGCGACATAACATCGATTTTGTTTATTTCGTCTATTATCTGCGTTTCGTTCATAGTGAACATGTCAACCTGCTGTGACTGCTTTTTGCTTTCTTCTTCAGACTGTTTTGATATTTTCTTTGCTTTTTTTGTAATGTCTGCTGAGTTAAGCTGTTTAAGTATCTCTTTTGCTCTCTTTATTACTTTTTTAGGAAGGCCGGCTAATTTACCAACTTGAATACCATAGCTGTTGTCGGCTCCTCCGCGAACTATTTTTCTTAAAAATACAATATCGTCATTATGTTCTTCTACAGTAACACAGTAATTTTTTACACCACTGAGTTTACCTTCAAGCTCTGTAATTTCGTGATAATGTGTAGCAAAAAGAGTTTTAGCGCCTATTAAATTTTTGTCGGCTATATATTCAAGTACTGCCCATGCTATTGAAAGACCGTCGAATGTGCTTGTTCCTCGGCCAATTTCATCTAATATTATAAGGCTGTTATCTGTGGCATTATTTAGTATGTTTGAAACCTCAATCATCTCAATCATAAAAGTACTTTGGCCGCTTGCTAAGTCATCAGAAGCGCCTACTCTTGTAAATATTCTGTCTACAATACCAATATGAGCTTCTGACGCAGGAACAAAACTTCCTATCTGCGCCATAAGTGTTATAAGTGCTGTTTGACGCATATATGTTGATTTTCCGGCCATGTTAGGGCCTGTTATTATAGAAAGCAGGTTTTCGTCTTTATCAAGATATGTGTCATTGGCAATAAAAGAGCCGTTAAGCATTTTGTCAACAACAGGGTGACGGCCCTCTTTTATGTCTATTATTCCGCTGTTATCTACATTTGGCTTTACATAGTTATGCTTCTGGGCTGTTTCAGCAAAAGACTGCAAAACATCTATTTGAGCTGTTGCATGTGCTGTTTTTTGTATCCTTCCAGATTGTTCTGATATATAGTTTCTTACCTTGCAGAATAAATCATATTCAAGAGAAACAGTTTTTTCTTCTGAGCTTAATATAAGGTCAGAAAGCTTCATAAGCTCTTCAGTTGTATATCTTTCAGCATTAGCTAATGTTTGTTTCCTAATATATCTGTCAGGCACATCATTAATATTTGACTTTGTTACTTCTATATAATGACCAAAAACTTTATTGTATCTAACCCTAAGGTTTTTAATGCCTGTAGCTTCGCGCTCTTTGTTTTCTAAATCTTTAAGCCAGTTTCCGCCGTCATCTTTAGCTTGAAGCAGAATATCAAGCTCATTGTCAAACCCTTTTTTAATTATTCCGCCCTCTCTTACGCTAAAAGGCGTATCCTCATCAACAATAGCTTTGTCTATAAGAGAATAAACATCGCTAAGTTCATCAAGCTCATTACATAAATCACTTAAATATTGGGATGAACACCTTTGGATAGTCTTTTTAAGCAGAGGAATATTTTTAATGGAGCTTTTAAGTGATACCAAGTCACGGCAGTTAGCTGTTTGATATATGATTTTAGATGTTATTCTTTCAAAATCATACATTGAATTAAGTATTTCTTTTATTTCTTCCCTTAAAAAGAATTCATCGTAAAGCTCTGAAACCGAGTTTAAGCGTAAGTTTACTTTATTGGCATCTATAAGGGGCTGCTCAATATAGCTTCTTAAAAGTCTTGCGCCCATAGCTGTTTTTGTATTGTCAAGCACCCAAAGCAATGAGCCTTTTTTATTCTTTTCTCTAAGTGTTTCTGTTAGCTCAAGATTTCGTCTTGTTGCTATATCCAAAAACATAAAGTCATTTGTGGAATAAAACTTTATATTTCTAATATGGCTTAAATCATTTTTCTGTGTATCTTTAAGGTAGCGCATAAGACAGCCTGACGCGCATACACTGAATATTCTGTTTTTAAGGCCCATGCCGTCAAGAGTTTCTATTTTAAAGTGCCGGCAGAGCTCAATATTAGCATTATTGTACTGAAACATCCAGCTTTCGGATGTTCCGATTTTTATGTGCAGTTTATTTTCTATTTCTTTTGCACAGTCTGTTGCTAAAAAGCCTTCGTTTGAAATTATCTCAGAAGGATTAAACTTTGCGCATTCGTCAATTAATTTACTTTTGGCGTTTATGCCTGTAAAATCTGTTGTTAAAAACTCGCCGGTTGTTACATCACAAACGGATAAACCATACCCGTTTTTATCGGCGTATATACATATAATATAATTATTTTTCTCTTCATCAAGAGCTGTATTATCAATTACCGTTCCTGGTGTTACAATTCTTATAACATCCCTTTTAACTATGCCTTTGGCAAGCTTTGGGTCCTCTATCTGTTCGCATATAGCGACTTTATAGCCTTTTGATACAAGTTTTGATATGTAACTGTCGGCACTGTGAAAAGGGACGCCGCACATGGGCGCCCTTTCATCTTGTCCACAGTTTTTGCCTGTAAGTGTAAGTTCCAGTTCCTTGCTGGCAATAAGCGCGTCGTCATAAAACATCTCATAGAAGTCCCCCAGCCTGAAAAAAAGCAGACAATACTTGTATTTTTCTTTTATCTCAAAATACTGCTCCATCATAGGCGAAAGTTTAGCCATCGGTTGACCTCCATATCTGTTAAAATCAGTGGCAGCCTGTGCAGCTTGAGCAGCATCCGCCGCAGTCTGATGTATCATTACCCTGTATAGTTGCACTTATAATGTTGAATACAGAATTTACAAAAGCGCCGTATTCTGTTTCTGCTCTCATAAGGCCTGCTGTTACTTCGTTTTCTTTAATCTGTTTTTCAATTTCTGTAATTCTGTTGCCTATATCTGTAAGAGGCATTTTGTCGCTGTCTTTATCAGCCATAATATCGTTGAATTTCTGTTTAAGCTCAGCATATTCTTCTACAAGCTTTTGAGCCTCGGCATTGTTGTCAAAAGCTTCTCTGGCTGCGTTAAGCTTCTGTGCTGCCTCACATTCAAGCATCTCTTTTCCAAGTTCTCTTGCCTTATCATAAATACTCATTTAAACTCAAATCCTTTCTCCTATTAAATAAAATGTTTTGTTTTCTAATATCTTAACAGCTACTGTTTTGCCAATTAAATCAGCACTGCCGTTAAAGTGAATTAAAGTATTGTCTGTGCTTCTGCCAGTTACTACACCCGGCTGTGAGCTTTCTTTTTCCACAAGTACATTATATGTTTTGCCTATTTTATCTTGATGTATACGGTAAATACCTTCATTTAATACATCAAGGAGTCTGTCAAAACGGTCATGAGCTGTTTTTTCATCAACCTGACCTTCCATAACAGCCGCTGGAGTACCTGTTCTTTTAGAATATATAAATGTAAATGCTGTTGAAAAGCCTGCTTTTCTTACAACATCAAGTGTTTCCTGAAAATCTTCTTCTGTTTCCTGTGGAAAGCCTACTATAATATCTGTGCTTATCATTATGTCAGGTATTTCTGCACGGATTTTATTTATAAGGTTAAGATATTTTTCTTTGGTGTAGCGTCTGTTCATTTTTTCAAGTATGCGGTCACTTCCTGCTTGGAAAGGCAAGTGCAAATAATTGCATACTTTGTCACAGTCTCTCATGGCATATATAAGCTCATCTGATAAATCCTTTGGATGAGATGTCATAAATCTAATTCTCTCTATGCCTTCAATTTCGTTTGCTTCCCTTAAAAGCTGGGCAAATGATACTGGCGGATTTAATGTTTTGCCATAAGAATTTACGTTCTGGCCTAAAAGAGTAATTTCTTTTACTCCGTCTTTAGCAAGAAGCCTTATTTCGTTAAGTATATCTTCTTTTTCACGACTTCTCTCATGTCCGCGCACATACGGAACTATGCAATACGTGCAATAATTGTCACATCCATATATTATGTTAACACTGGCTTTATAAGGAAATTCCCTTATATACCCTGTATCTTCAACTATTCCAGTATGTTCTTTCCATATATCTATAACTTGCTGACCTGTTTCAATTCGTGTAAATAAAAGCTCTGGAAGCTTATGAAAATTAAATGTACCGAATATTATGTCTGTATATCTATATGATTTTTTAATTTTGTCAATAACAAAATCTTCCTGCATCATACAGCCGCAAAGAGCTATTATTACATCTGGTTTAAGCTTTTTAAGGTGTTTAAGGACACCAAGCTTGCCGAAAACCTTTTCTTCGGCATTTTCACGAATACAACATGTGTTATATATAATGAAATCAGCATCTTCTTCTGATTCGGTTTTATCATATCCCATACGGCTTAAAATACCTATTATTTTTTCCGAATCATGGGCGTTCATCTGGCATCCCATTGTAAGGCAATAGAATTTTCTTCTTTTGCCTGTATTATTAAAATATTCATCATTCCACTTTTTTACTTTCGCTATAGCTTCGGCAGAAACTTCAGCGTTTTTAACATCGTCTTTTAATTCCATCAATATTTCCTTTCAGTACTAAAATAAGCTAAAAAAACACTATTAAATTAGTTTACCATATACAACTGTTTAATTCAATAGAATAAGCTTTTAATATATGAATTAACGCAAAGAACCGCTTCTTTAAAGTTTAAAAGAAACGGTTCAAAATTATATAAGCCTTTTTCAGTCTTTTATCATATGAACATTAATATGGTTGTAAGTCATTTCAATATTATTAGCGTCAAATTCTTTTTTAACTCTTTCGATTAAGTCATAATACCCAGTCCAGTAATTTTCAGTTTTAATCCAAGCCCTAACAAAATACTGGATACTGCTGTCTTTATATTGAGAAACATTAACACAAGCTGGCGGGTCGGTTAAAAACACGCCGCAGTCGGTTACAGCTTTTAATATTGCCTTTTTTACATTTTCAACAGGTGAATTGTATGATGCCTCAAAATACAAATCAACACGCCGTGACGGTTCTGCAGAATAATTAGTTATTTTGCTTGAAGATATATCGCTGTTTGGCACAAATATAATTTTGTTATCAAATGTAACAAGCTTTGTGTGTACCAAACCGATTTCTCTTACCGTTCCGCTTATACCGCCTGCTTCAATAAAGTCACCTACTAAAAACGGCTTTGTAATAAGCAGAACAATGCCGTTTGCCAAATTTGATAGTGAACCTTGAACAGCAAGGGATACAGCCAAACCAACAACAGAAAATAATGCTATAAGTGATGAAGCACTTATACCAAAACTCTGCAATACCATTACAATAGTAATAAAATATAAAAGAGCTTTTATAATAGAAAGCGAAAATCTATGCAGAGTTTCGTCTATCGGCAGCTTGCTTATAACTGGCTTTATTATCTTCATAATAATTTTAATTATAATAAAGCAAATAACAAATGTAACTACAGCCGTAAAAAAATTTTCTATTGTGAATGTGCCAAGTTTAATCCCCAGCGTTTGCTTTAAAGCATACTGAATGGTTTCCATAAACTACCTCCAATTAATAAATGCGGATGCAATTAAGTGCACCCGCATTTATTATACTACAAACTAATAATATGTAAAACTTAAAATTAATATGTAAATATCTGAGTCCAAGCGTATGAAGAACTACCGCTCTTTACACAGCCAACACCAAGGTATTTGTATTTAGAATTTAATATGTTTGCTCTATGTCCTGCTGAATTCATCCATGCATTAACAACTTCTTCAGGTGTTCTCTGGCCTTTTGCTATGTTCTCTCCTGCTCCGGAATATGTAGCTCCTGCTTCATTCAAAGCTGTGCTGAAAGCTCTGCCGTCAGGTCTTGTATGAGAAAATGATTTTAAAATCTCATTTGCTCTTGTTTTAGCTGCTGCCTGAACTTTACTGTCTGCCTGTAAAGCTGAAAGTCCATAAGCTGCTCTTTCTTTATTTACAAGGTCTAAAACTTCCTGTTCAAAGGCACTTAAGCTTACACTGCCCTGAGAATTGCCGCCGCCGTTTTCTGGCTTTGTTGTGTTGTCATCAGGTTTTTGTGTGTCGTTTTCAGTGTTTCCGTTATTGTTATCCGGTGTAGTATCTGGTTTTTCCTCAGGTGTTGTTTCCGGTGTAGTATCTGGCTTTTCTTCTGGAGTTGTTTCTGGTTTTTCCTCTGGCTTTGTTTCCGGTGTAGTATCTGGTTTTTCTTCCGGTTTTGTTTCTGGTTTGCTTTCAGGCTTTTCTGTGTCAGGTGTTGTTGTGCTTCCTGAATTGTTGTCATTGCAGTTTGAGTTTATATTGCAGTTGAACTTAAATGTATTGTCTTCCCAGCAGTATAAATTGCTTACTGTGCAGTTATTTTTAATACTGTTAAGTTTAGACTGTAAAAGATTAACGCTGTTTAAGCAGTATATGTTTTTGTTGGAATTGTTTGCTGTTGCGGCATAAACCCCGCTTACATTTGATAATACCATTGCCGCCGCTGTAATTGCCATAATTGTCTTTTTCATAATAATCCTCCATTCATTTAAAATAATTTTATAGTATTTGTTATGTATTTGTTACGTGTTTGTTACAAAAACATAATATCATTGTTACAATAATATTACTAGCTGTAAATATTGGTAACTTATCCATGGAGGAATTATTCTTTTAAACTAAAATAAGCCGGAACTGCTTATTCCGGCCTATTTTGGGTATTTTTATTCTCTTAAGTTTGCTCCAAAATCTTTTTCAAGTGAAGCTAAAATCTTTTTCATGGCAGGATTTACATCGTCATCAACAAGAGTTCTGTCTGCTGCTCTGAATGTAATTGAGTAAGAAACAGATTTAAAACCTTTATCAATCTGACTTCCTTGGTAAACATCAAAAAGTTTAACACTTTCAATAAGATTGCCGCCGTTTTCTTTAATTGATTTTTCAATATCTTTAACAAATACATTGTCGTTAATTACCATTGAAATATCCCTTGTAATAGCCGGATATTTAGGAAGTGGCTTATATTCCGCAACAAGGCATGCGTTATTAACAAGTGTTTCAAAATCAACAACAGCAAAATAAACCCTTGTTTCTATTGAGTAGTTGTCTGCTACTGTAGGATGAATTTCGCCAACATATCCTGCGTTTTCTCCGTTAATATAAATTTCCGCTGTTCTGCCAGGATGCATCCATGTTATTTCGCTCTGTGGTTTAAACTCAGCTTTTTCACTTATGCCAAGAACATCAAAAAGGTGTTCTATTATGCCTTTAACAGTAAAGAAATCTGTGTCTTTACCATACATACCTATTGTAAGCTTTTTAGGCTCATCAGGAAGCTCAGTAAGAGGAAGTGCTTTAGGTATGAAAATCTTTCCTATTTCAAACAAAGCAGCTTCTTCATTTCTTCTGTTGTAGTTTGTAGAAATTGAGTTAAGCATTCCGTTTAATGTGGTTGTTCTCATTATAGAGAAATCTTCGCCTAACGGGTTGTAGATATTAACTGTTTTTCTAAGGTCGCTGTTTTCTGGTATTAAAAGCTTGTCAAATACCTTAGGGCTTTCAAATGTAAATGTCATAGCCTCGCAAAGACCGTTTGAAATCATAGTATCTTTAACAATATCTGTAATCTGCTGCTCATAAGTCTTTTTGCCAACTGTAGGAGTACCTGCGGCAAGAGTAGGCTCTATTTTGCTGTAACCGTAAAGCCTTGCTACTTCCTCAGCTAAGTCTGCATTTGTTTCAAGGTCCGGTCTGAAAGTAGGTATTGTAAGCATTTTTGCTTCTTTGTCAACTTTAATTTCAAGGCGCTCAAATAACTCTATCATTGTATCTTCAGAAATATTAGTACCTAAAAGCTTGTTTATTTTTTCAGGGCTGTATGGAATTTTTCTTTCTTCTAATTTGTTAGGATAGCAGTCTACACAGCCTTTAACAACATCGCCGCAGCCTAACATTTCTACAAGCTGAACAGCTCTGTTAACGGCTAATTCACATAAATTAGGGTCTAAGCCTTTTTCAAACTTGCTTGAAGCGTCTGTTCTAAGACCTAATTTTTTAGCTGTAATCCTTATGTTAGGACCGTTAAAGTTAGCTGACTCAAAAAGAACCTCTGCTGTATCACCTGTAATCATTGAGTTTTCGCCGCCCATAACACCTGCAATGCCTACTGCTTTTTCACTATCTGCGATAACAAGCATTGATGAGTCAAGGTTTCTTTCAATTCCGTCAAGAGTTGTAAATTTTTCGCCTTCTTTTGCGTTTCTAACTATAATATGTCTGTCGGCTATGGTATCAATGCTGAAAGCGTGCATTGGCTGACCGAGCTCCTGCATTACAAAGTTTGTAATGTCAACTATATTGTTAATAGGTCTAATTCCAACTGAACGAAGTCTTTTTCTCATCCATCTTGGAGAAGGACCAATTTTTACGTTTTTAACTACTCTTGCAACGTATCTTGGGCAAAGCTCACTGTTTTGAATATCAACAGAAACCATATCGTTGATATTTCCTTCTGCTTCTTCTTTAACCATAATTTCAGGGTATCTGAGTTTTTTGTTATATGTTGCAGCTGTTTCTCTTGCAAGACCAATCATGCTGAAGCAATCAGGTCTGTTTGATGTAATTTCAAACTCAACTGATTCATCGTATAAGTCCATAATTTCAACTACATCTTTGCCTAAAGGCACTTCATTTGGGAATATATAAATTCCGTTTTCAGGAGCTTCCGGAAAATCATGTCTGTCGCAGCCTAATTCTTCTACTGAGCAAAGCATACCGTTGGACTCAACGCCGCGTAATTTACCTTTTTCAATTTTAACGCCGTTAGCCAATGTAGAACCGCTTAAAGCAACAGGGATATAAGCACCTACATAAAGATTTGTAGCGCCTGTAACTATCTGTAAAGGCTCTCCGCTTCCTACATCAATTTTTGTAACAACAAGCTTGTCAGCATCAGGGTGTTTTTCTATAGAAAGTACTTTGCCTGTAACTACGTTTTTAATATCTCCGCCAAGAACTGTGTAACCCTCTACCTTTGAGCCGGAAAGAGTAATGTCCTCAACATAATCTTTAATATCTGTATCCACATCCACATAGTCTTTTAACCATGTCATTGACATATCCATTTATATACACTCTCCTTTTATCAGAACTGTTTAAGGAATTTAACATCATTTTCAAAAAGCAGACGAAGGTCTGTAATACCGTATCTTTGCATAGCAACACGCTCAAGACCCATACCAAAAGCAAAACCGCTGTATTCGTCTGGATTAATTCCGCTCATTTCAAGTACTTTAGGATGAACCATGCCGCAGCCTAAAAGCTCAATATAACCTTCACCTTTGCATACACGGCAGCCTTTACCGCCGCAGGCAAAGCATGTAACGTCCATTTCGGCACTTGGCTCTGTAAATGGGAAGTGATGAGGTCTGAAACGAACTTTTGTGTCTTCACCAAAAAGCTCTTTAGCAAATACCGCAAGAGCACCTTTAAGGTCACCCATTGTAATATTTTTGTCTACAACAAGTCCTTCAAGCTGGTGGAATATAGGAGAATGTGTGGCATCAACTTCATCAGCACGGTATACGGCACCTGGGCATACAACTCTTATAGGGAGCTTGCCTTTTTCCATAACTCTTACCTGAACAGGAGATGTCTGTGTTCTTAAAAGTATGTCTCCATTAATATAAAATGTGTCCTGCTCGTCTTTTGCAGGGTGGTTTGCCGGAATGTTAAGAGCCTCAAAGTTGTAATAGTCCTTTTCAACTTCTGGGCCGTCAGCTATTTCGTAACCCATGCCAATAAATATATCTGAAATTTCGTCTATTACTTTGTCAAGAGGGTGCTTGTGTCCGCATGCACAAGTATGTCCCGGCATTGTAACGTCTATTTTTTCGCTTTCAAGTCTGTTTTTAAGCTCAATAGCAGCAAGCTCTTTTTTAACCTGCTCAATTTTGTTTTCAATATCGTTTCTTACATCGTTGGCAAGCTGACCTATTATAGGCCTTTCCTCATTTGTAAGGTCTTTCATACCTTTAAGTATAGCTGTAAGCTCACCTTTTTTGCCTAAAAACTTAACTTTAATATCATCAAGTTCTTTTGTCTGCTTAACCTGATTTAAAGCCGCTAAGGCTTTTTCCTGAATTTCCTGAAGCTGTTTTTTCATTTTACTTCTCCTTTCATTTGACTTACGAAAAATAAAAAAGCCTTCATCCCAAAACATGGGACGAAGGCATAATCTCCGCGGTACCACCCGAATTCCTGCAAAAACAGGCTCTTTTAACCGCTCAATAAAGCGGCTGCACATAACGCGTACCAGCGGACTTTCCTACTGTTAATTCAGAAAGCCGGCTCCGGCGGGAACTTCGGCACAATATAAACCTAAAAGTGCTTACAGCCAAGGCACTTTCTCTCTTAAGGTTTAATTAAACTGCGCTTACTTAACGCCATCTAAGCCATTAATCTATATACCATTATATTTTATCACGAAGTTTTTTAAAGTCAACTTATTTTTATTGATTTTATTTCCATTTTACAATAATTTAATCAGTTTAATAAATAATATGTGTTACAAACTGGTCAATAATAAGCAATACGCCTAATATTCCCACATAAACAGAGAAATATTTAAGTTTACCTTTTTTTATTACATTTATCATAAACTTAATTGCTAAAAATCCTGAAACAGCGGCAAAAACAAAACCAACAATAGTAGGGGCAATGCCTATTGCGCTTATTGACGCACCGCCGTCAGAAATCATATCTTTAATAGTAAGTACCATTGCGCCTAATATAGCCGGTATAGAGAGCAAAAACGAAAATCTTGCAGCTGAGGAGCGGTTTAAATCCCTTGAAAGAGCACCTGTTATAGTCATACCGCTTCTTGATATTGCGGGGCATATAGCAACGCCCTGTAATGTGCCAACAACTACAGCGTCTAAATAAGACATGTCACGAATTTTCTTTCTGCCGCCTTTCCTTGAGTCTGCGTAAAGCAAAGCCAAAGCTGTAATAATAAAATTAAAACCAATAAAATTGCCCTCTCCAAATGTACTGTCTATTATATCACCAAAAACAAGAGCAATTACAACTGTAGGCAATGTTGCAACAACAAGCAAATATGTAGTCTTTTGGAACGGCCGGCGTATAAGCTTAGCTATGTCCTGCCAATAACAGATAAAAACTGCTATTAATGTTGCCACATGCAGTATAATATCAAATGACATTGTGGCTTCTTCAATACCAAATATTTTTTGAAATAATGTCAGGTGCCCGGAACTGCTAACAGGCAAAAATTCCGTAAGACCTTGTATAATACCAAGTATGGCAGCATGGAATATACTCATATTTATCCCCCTTAAAGTTTTATGGTTGTATTATATTACATATTTTTACATACCGCAATTTATAATATTATCAATGCAATCAAATTATAATTAAAACTTAACCTATTTTTATAATTATGCCAAAACTGTTGCAATTTGCTTTTTTTGCTGATATAGTATGCAAAATAAGTCACGTTTAAAAGAGATTGAAAGGAAAGAATTAATGGAAAATTTAAAATTTGAAGAAATGAATATATCTGACTGGATGCTCAGAGCTGTAAAAGATATGGGATACGAAGAAGCTTCCCCTATCCAGTCACAAGCTATACCACTTATATTGGAAGGCCATGACATTATAGGCCAGTCACAGACAGGTACAGGAAAAACGGCGTCTTTCGGTATACCTTGCCTTGAAAAAATAGACCCTGATGACAGAAAACTTCAGGCGCTCATACTCTGCCCTACAAGGGAGCTGGCAATACAGGTAAGTGAGGAATTCAGAAAACTTTTAAAATTCAAAGACAATATCCGTGTTTTGCCTATTTATGGCGGTCAGCCTATAGACAGACAGATTTTGGCCCTTAAAAAAGGCGCACAGGTTATTATAGGTACTCCCGGCCGTGTAATGGACCATATGAGACGCCATACTCTTAAAATGGCAACTGTTAAGTATGTTGTACTTGACGAAGCCGACGAAATGCTTGATATGGGCTTTAGGGATGATATAGAGCTTATACTTGATAAAGTGCCGGAAGAACGCCAGACAGTAATGTTTTCTGCAACTATGAGTGATGAGGTACTTGACCTTTCAAAAAGGTATTTAATTAATCCTGAATATGTTAAAATATCCAGAAAAGAGCTTACAGTCCCTAACATAGAACAGATATACTTTGATGTAAAAGAAAAATACAAGCTTGAGGCTCTTTGCCGCCTTATAGATGTTTATGCTCCTAAGCTTGCTATTGTTTTCTGCAATACAAAAAAACGTGTTGACGATGTAACAGAACAGCTTTTGGGCAGAGGTTATTTTGCAGATGGCCTTCATGGAGACCTTAAACAGCCACAGCGCGACAGAGTAATGCAGAAATTTAGAAACGGTGCTATAGAGATACTTGTAGCAACTGATGTGGCCGCAAGAGGTATTGACGTTGAAAATGTGGATATTGTATTTAACTACGATATACCGCAGGATGAGGAATACTATGTTCACAGAATAGGCAGAACAGGCCGTGCCGGAAAAAGCGGTATTGCTTTTACTTTCTGTGTTGGCAGAGAAATATATAAACTTAGAGATATAATGACATATACCAAAACAAAAATACGTCAGGAAATGCTCCCTACCCTTGACGATATGGAGAAGAATAAAACTGATGTGTTTGTAGAAAAACTGCGCAGTGTTATTTCTCAGGGTGATTTGGAAAAATTTGCCGCTATTGCAGAAGATATTACAGATGACGACATAACAATACTTGACGTTGCTGCGGCATTAATTAAAATGAATATTGGTGAGGCTATTGCAGACTACAGCGCAGCCGAAAATGACCTTAATGTTAAACGTCCAACTAGAGTTAATGCAGAACCGGCTTCAAAAGATATGGTACGTCTGTTTATTAATGCCGGAAAAAACAACAAAATTCGTGCAAAGGATATTGTTGGTGCTTTTGCCGGTGAAACAGGTGTGCCGGGACAAGTTATTGGCGCTATAGATATATACGACGACTTTGCTTATGTTGATGTTCCTTTTGAATATGCAAAAGATATAATAGAAGGTATGAAAAACAGCCGTATTAAAGGCAGAAAAATAAGTATTGAAAAAGCAAAGAAAATTAAGTTCCCTAAATCGCCTTTTAAGTCATCCAAAAAGACAAAAACAAAAGAAAGAAAACATTCGTAATATAAAAATACAAGCAAAAAAGACAGGCATTGGCGTCTGTCTTTTTTTGTACCTCATTCATTAATAATTTCAGCCTGTTCTGATGGATTTGATTTGTTTTCAATAAGCTGAGCTTTTGCAAATAGTACACAAGAAACATATCTTAAAACAAAAACTGCACTCCATAATATAAAAACCAAAAATATCATTTCATCAAATTCATCTAACATAAATATAAATGCTGTAATTATGCCGCTTGCAGATATTAAGCGTATAAAAGCAAGTACAGCAGCTAAAGTAAACGGTATTGCCGCTATTAAAAGCAATATAGAAATCAGCTTTAATCCGCCGCCAGCTATGGATAAATTAGTAGCCAATGGGTTATTTGGATAAACTTCAAACCAAGACCGCTTTTTATTCATACAATCACTCCCTTTTTAATTAATAAGGAGCTGAAAATCAGCCCCTTATTATATAACTTTTTATAAATCAGTCATAAACAGATTCAGAATCTCTTGAAATAATATCACCTGTTAAAGCGTCAATTTCAAATTCATGCTCCATTGAGTTGTAAATAATTTTTACTTCGTATTCTGCTCTGCCGTCGTCATAGTCAAACTTAACCTGTGCCACATTACTTGCACTTGCTCCTGATACCTGACCTAAAGCAATGCTCTTAGCTTTTTCTTCGCCTATATATGAGTCATTGTTATTTGTATTAGGTGCTTTATAGCTGTAGCCTTCTGCATCATAATCATAGCTTATAACTTCGCCTGTATAAGCGTCGATTTCATAGTCATATTCTTTGTAGTCACTTGTATAAAACTCAACTTCATATATCTGTCTGCCATCGTCCCAATCCATTTTAGCTTTTACAAAGTTAACCTGACTTGAGCTTAAACCTGCATGAGAAAGAGCTTTATTTTTTGCTTCTTCAACAGAAATTGTGTTTTTTGAGCTGTTATTCTGGCTGCTGTTGTTATTTTGTGTTTTATTAAAGCTGTCGGCATCAGTTACTAAACTGCCACTTTCGCTGCTTAATGTAACAGTTTCTGTATCGCCATTCCATGATACTGTTTTACCCATTAACTCGCCTACAGAGCGCAGAGGAAGGTATGTTGAGCCGTTATAGAGCATTGGATAAACAGTATTTCCATTTGCATCGGTAAATTTTTGAGTTGTTCCATCTACAACAATAGTAAAATCATCACGTATTTCAGCTTTTATACTCTGGGATGTAGCGTTTTTATCAGGTGTACCTTTAACTGGTGATGTACTGCGTGTGCCGGATATGGTTACAGTTAATGTTGACTGGTCCCAGTTTACATTCTTGCCCATAAGCTCACCGATAGCTCTTAAAGGAAGATATGTTGTACCGTTATATACTATAGGATGTGCTTCACTGCCGTCTGCACTGTAGAATGTTTTTTCTGACCCATCAACTACTATGGTAAAATCTGGGCTAAGCTGAGCTTTAACACTTGTTGCACCAAATGCGCTTAATGAGAATGTTAAGGAACCTGCAAGTAATGCCATACTGATTAAAGCTGTGCCAAATCTTTTTTTGTTAATATTTTTTCTTGTCTTCATAAATCTTCTCCCCTTCTGTTTAGTTATATATAGATTCTGATTCCCAGCTTCGAATTGCGCCGCTGTAACCGTCTATACTAAATTCATATTCCGTTTCTGAGTAGTAAATTTTGCCTTCATATTCCAAGCGTCCGTCATCATAATCAACTTCAAACTCATGAATATTTTCTAATGTTGCTCCGGGTACTTGTGATAAAGCTATGTTTTTGGCTTCATCAGCTGAAATTTCATTTTTATTAGATTGTGAATTGTTCTGATTTGAGCCGCTATAGTTCTCAGCATCATAGTCATAAGATAAAATTTCACCTGTAACAGCGTTTATCTCGTAGTCATATTCCTCATAATTTGATGAGTAGAACTCTATTTCATATTTTTGAATTCCATCATCCCGCTCTAAGCCAGTTTTAATAAAAGTAACATCTTCATTTTTTAAACCGGCGTGGTTTAAAGCTATTTCTTTTGCCTCATTTTCTGTAATTGTACCGGAAGCATTATTTGTGTTCTGCTGTACTGAGGTATTAGTCTGCTGGTTTTGGTCTGGTGTGTTTTGGCTGCTTGTTACTGCTGTAGTATTGTTTTCTATTATTACGCCTGTAACAGCGTCTACATCGTATTCATATTTTTGACCGCCTGATGAAAAATCAACCTCATAATAGTTTATACCGTTTCTGCTGTCCAGCTCGGCTTTTTCAAATACAGCATCAGATTCAACTACTCCCGCTGCTTCCAAAGCCAATGCCTTAGCGGCTTCTGCGCTTATATATTCTTCTTTTTTTGTTTGTTGGGCACAGCCTGTAATTGCTATTGTCACTATGGCCGGAATAATTAGTTTATTTATTGCTTTCATAATTTCCTCCTTCCTTGCTGTTGAGTTAATATTATCAGCAAAACATTAAATCTACATGAAATTATTTAAGTTTTTTATTTTTTTAAATATCTTAATTAATAATTGTTTTTTGGCAGATGAAGTACAAAATTGCTTCCTTTTAAAGGCTCGCTTTCAAGGCTCATGTATCCGCCGTGTATTTCAGCTATCTTTTGAACCATTGAAAGGCCTAAGCCTGTGCCGTTGTCGCCTGTTCTTGAAGCATCTACCTGATAAAATCTCTGCCATATTTTACTTTGTTCTTCTATTGGTATGCCCATTCCATCGTCTTTTACAGAAAGTTGTATTTCATGTTCGTTTTCTGTAATGCTAACCCACACATGCCCATCGGCTTTTCCGTATTTTACAGCATTATCAATTAAATTTTGTATAAGTCGTGTAATAAGTGTGGTATCAACAAAAGCTGAAATTTCATTTTTCGCATCGAAATAAACATTTCTGTCGGCATAAGCCTGTTCGGTACATATTGACTTAGTAAGCTCAGTTAAATTAATTTTTTCAAAATTAGCTTTTTCTGTGCCTTGTTCCAAACGCGTCATACTTAAAAGCTGTGAAACAAGCCCAGACATTTTAACAGCCTGCCTGTGTATCATAGAAATAGTTTCCTGCCGTTCTTCGGGTGTTTCGTCATATTTAAGCGCGTATTCGCAGGCACCTTTTATAACAGAAATAGGTGTGCGCAATTCATGGGATGCGTCAGATGTAAACTGTTTTTCTGCCTCAAAAGACTGCTCAAGCCTTGTAAACATTTGGTCGAATGTTTTGGCAAGCCGTGTAAATTCATTGCTCCCTGACGGTACATCTATTCGTGCAGATAAGTCAGAGGCTTCGTTAATGCTGTCTGCTGTGGAAATAATGTCTTCCAAAGGCTTAAATGCCTTTTTAGCTATCCAATATCCGCCTATTGTGGCAAAAAGTATAAATGCCGGCATTGCAACAGCTACAACTAAAATAAGGTTTTTAATTATCAGCTCATCTTCTGGAACCTCCATTAGGCCGCGTACCCATACACCATTTTCCCAATCAAAAGGCAGCCATAAATCGAATACATAATAATTATCGTCTTCAGTAGAAACAGTACGTGTTAGGCCATTTTCAAAAGGCTCGTTTTGAGTAAAATTTACCGGAACCTGACCTGCAAGTAAGGCTTCATTTTTGCTGTAAATAAGGGTATATACTCCGTTTTGGTAAAAGTGGAAGTCTTCACCAAGAGAGATTTTTCCGTTTGACGAGCTTACCTGTGTTAGATTGCTGCGCACAGTAGACGAAATACGGCTCATGGCAGTCTGAGTCATTACGGAACTGCTGACAGCCAAAATAAAAGCAAGAACCATTACTACCATAATTGTCATAAGCAACAAATACCACATAGTGATTTTTACTTTTATAGAGATGTTTTTCATTATTTTCCTCCGTCGGTATTTTTATCCGTATCCTGACGCAGTACCCAACCCACACCGCGAATTGTATGTATAAGCTTAGCGTCATATCCGTCATCTATTTTTTTGCGAAGTTTGCTCATGTATACATCTACATTATTTGAATTGCCGGAATATTCATAGTTCCAAATTCTATCTTCTATTTGCTCTCTTGAAACAACAGTGCCTTTGTTTCTTAATAAATATTCCAGTATTGAAAATTCTTTTGGCAGTATCTGTATTTCTTTGCCGCCTCTTGTAACTATTCGGCGCTCAACATCCATAACCAAATCGCCTTCAGTAAACTTATTGCTTCTGTTTCCTGCATGCTTGCGTGTCATAGCACGTATTCTGGCTAAAAGCTCATCAAAGTCAAAAGGTTTAATTAAATAATCATCAGCCCCTAAGTCAAGGCCTTTTACCCTATCGGCAACACTGTCTTTAGCTGTTAGAAAAAGAACAGGTATATCCTCGCCTTTGTCACGCAGTTCTTTTACCAGTTCATATCCGTCTTTTTTAGGCATCATAACATCAAGCACTATGGCGTCATATTCAGCACCCATTAAATTAAGCAGGGCTTCTTCACCGTCGTAGCATCCGTCAACACTATAGCCAACTTTTTTTAATGTTTTTACAATAAGCCTGTTCATGTCTTTTTCGTCTTCAACCACTAAAATCCGCAAATCAACCACTCCTGAAACTAATAACTTTTATAAAGTACAGTATTTTTATTAATTCTAATTATATAGTTTAACATAAAAGCGGTATTATAAAGCTATAAATTAAAACATTTTAATAAAAAAACAGTGTGGTTTTTACTTTCCACACTGCTGTTATTTTATTTACTTTATTTTAATTCATTGCTGATTTCATTTCTTTAACGTATTGGCCCACATATTCAGGGGCATTTTTGCCGTATTTTTCAATTATTTTAATTATGGCAGAACCCACAATCGCGCCATCTGAAATATCTGACATTTTTTTAGCCTGCTCAGGAGTTGAAATTCCAAAACCTATAGCACAAGGAATATCGGTGTTTTGCCGAACAATATCTACAATAGAAGTAAGGTCTGTTGTAATTTCGCTTCTTGTTCCTGTAACGCCAAGGCTTGAAACTATGTATAAAAAGCCTTCGGCTTCTTTAGCTATCATGGCTATTCTGTCGTTTGAAGTTGGTGCTATAAGCGAAATTAAATCAACACCATATTTGCGGCAATGAGGCAAAAATTCTTCTTTCTCCTCAAAAGGTAAATCAGGAAGAATAATTCCGTCAATTCCAATTTCTTTACAAGCTGAAATAAACTTATCGGAGCCATATGAAAATACTACATTGGCATAAGTCATAAAAACCATTGGGATTTTTACGTCTTTTCTCAGTTCTCTTACAAAATCAAATATTTTATCTGTAGTAACTCCGCCGTTTAATGCCCTTATGTTTGCCCCTTGTATTACAGGTCCTTCGGCTGTCGGGTCAGAAAACGGAATTCCCAGTTCAATTAAATCAGCTCCGTTTTCAACTGCGGCACGTACGCAGGCAGCTGTTGTTTCCAAATCCGGGTCACCACATGTTATAAAAGCTATAAAAGCTTTGCCGTTATTAAAAGCAGATTTTATATTACTCATAAATATTCTCCCCTCTGTATCTTGCAATAGCTGCACAGTCTTTATCTCCTCTGCCGGATATGGTTATTACAATAATTTTGTCTTTGTCCATTTTAGGTGCTAATTTCATAGCATAAGCAACAGCATGAGCCGATTCTATAGCCGGAATTATGCCTTCTGTTTTTGAAAGATACTCAAAAGCACATACTGCTTCTTCATCTGTAACAGGTACATATTGTGCCCTGCCTATATCATGTAAATGAGCATGTTCCGGACCTATTCCAGGATAATCAAGTCCAGCAGAAATTGAGTAAACAGGCGCTATCTGGCCGTATTTATCCT
>JAHZEA010000026.1 GCA_019422065.1 Lachnospiraceae bacterium
AAGTGCAAGGGCTTTTGTTGAGCGGCTTACCTTAACTATTCCGTCATCACGCAAAAAACGCTTTATCTCACCTAATATCATAGGTACAGCATAAGTTGAAAACTTTACATTATAAGACAAATCAAACCTGTCTATGCTTTTAATAAGTCCTATGGCTCCTGTTTGGAATAAATCTTCCAAGTCGTACCCTCGTCCGGCAAACTTTCTTACTATACTCCAACTAAGGGCCGAGTTTTGGCTTACAAGACGTGACTTAGCTTCTATATCGCCGTTTTGCGCTTTTTGAATTAAAAGAGCAGTTTCGTCCATACATATCACCCGTTAGTTACGCATTGCCCTATATTTTTTTCCATAACAACCTTAGTGCCCTTGCCTACCTCTGAGTAGACTTCCATTTTATCCATAAAGCTTTCCATAATAGTAAATCCAAGACCGCTTCTTTCCTGCTCCGGTTTAGATGTATAAAGCGGCTCCATGGCCTCGTTTACATTTTCTATTCCTTTGCCGTTATCTGTTATTTCTATGTAAAGGCGGTTTTGAGAGCAACCGCACCAAATATGCACAATTCCACTGCTATTATCGTAAGCATGAATTATAGAGTTAGTAACAGCCTCAGAAACAGCTGTTTTAATCTCAGTTATTTCCGATACGGCAGGGTCAAGCTGCAAAGCAAAAGCCGCAACGGACACCCTAGCAAATGATTCATTGGCACTTACCGCCCTAAAACTTAAAGTCATTTCATTATCGTAATCCATAAAGCTTGTCCTCCTTATAACACCTTTGCCGCTTCTTCTACGGAATTGTAGATTTTGATTATTCTGTATAACCCTGAAATCATCATTATCCGCTTTAAATTATCACTTAAACAGGCAACTGATGTTACCCCACCGCGTTTTACAGTCTGTTTATACCGGCCTATAATCATGCCAATACCGGCGCTGTCCATAAAATCCACTTTTTTTAAGTCAAAAACCACATTCCTTACATCATTACTCATAAGGCGTGTATCTATTGATTTTTTTACCTCGTCCACAAAATGATGGTCAATTTCACCTTCTATCTCAACAACAAGGCAGTCGTTCACATTTCTGAAACTTACGCTCATTTCTTAATATTCCCCTTCCTTATATAATTGTTTTTATCCTATATATAACTTTTTCTTTCAATAAATAATTCTTCCTTTAACAATCGTATTCAAAATTAATATAAAAAAAGACAGGCTTTATAATTTTGCCCGTCTTTTTTAAAATATATACCAATTTTTTACTTTTTATTTTGTAAGTTTTGAAATAGCCTTAAAATGCGGATTTCCGGCTCCGCCTGTAAGCTCGTATAAAACAGCCTCATATGTAGTAATATAACCGCCTTCATTTTCAGCTCTGCGGCAAGCCATAACTTTGTCGTTTTCTTTTCTTGAGCCTATGCAGTCCTCAACAAGATATACGTTATAACCTTCTTCAATAAGGTCCAAAAGAGTCTGTAAAACACAAATATGCGCCTCAACACCGCAAACAATAACATTTCTTCTGCCTGTATGTTTAATGGCACGATTTATATCTTCATCACCTATAAGACTGAAGCTTTTTTTGTCAAAAGGCTCAAAATCGCCTAAAGCTTCGGCAATAGGAGCAATGGTGTTTCCAAGTCCTTTTGTATACTGCTGAGAAACTATAATAGGCACTTCAAGCTCTCTTAAGCCTTTAATAAGTATTGAAGTTTTATTAACTATTTCTTCGTTATTATTAATAACAGGAATAAGCTTTTCCTGATAGTCTATAACAAGGGCCATTGTATCTTCTGCCAGTAACTTCATTTTATATTCTCCTTTCAAACCTGCTCCATGCCTTTATTAGCCATTGCTGTAGCGTCGCCTTCTATAACAACTTCGCCTCTCTGGTTAACAATAGTCATTTTAAGTGTAACTATTCTTTTTTCTTTTCTTATTTCTGTAACCTCTCCTGTAATTGTAACTGTATCGCCAAATTTAACAGGACGCACAAAACGGCAGCTTTGGCCAAGGAATATAGCGTCAGCTCCCGGTATGCACATACCTATCATTGTGGAATAAAGAGACGCTGTAAGCATTCCATGGGCTATTCTTTCGCCAAACCTTGATTTTTTCGCATATTCAGCATTTACATGCAGCGGGTTAAAGTCGCAGCAAAGACCGGCAAAAGTATAAACATCATGCTCTGTTATTGTTTTTGTAAAACTTGCTTTTTTGCCGATATAAAGCTCATCTATACTATATCCTTTCATGTTTAAACTATCTGGGTCAAGCCTTTCGGACATAAAAACACCTCCGTTTTAAATGTATAATTGTATACTGACTATATAATTATACAACTAAAAAGAGGTGTTGTCTATTTTGCGTATTCTTTTGTTTTACATAAATTTTCTCATGTGCTTAAGAGCGCTTTTTTCAAGACGTGAAACCTGTGCCTGACTTATTCCTACTTCACTGCTTACCTCCATTTGAGTTTTGCCCTCAAAAAATCTTAAATTCAATATATGCTTTTCTCTTGGTGTAAGGTGAGTCATTGCCTGTGAAATTGAAATATTATCAAGCCACTTCATATCCTTATTTTTTTCATCACTTATCTGGTCCATAACATAAAGTGTATCCCCGCCGTCATGAAAAACCGGTTCATAAAGTGACATAGGCTCTTGAATGGCATCAAGGGCAATAAGCACATCTGCCTTATCCATTTCCAGCTCTTTTGCTATTTCTTCTATTTTAGGTTCTCTTGAAAGTTTGTTTGTAAGGCGTTCTTTTGCCTGTAAAGCTTTATAAGCCGTATCCCTTAAACTGCGGCTTACTCTAATAGAATTATTATCCCTTAAATACCTTCTTACTTCTCCAATTATCATTGGCACGGCATAAGTTGAAAACTGGACATTCTGTTCCGTATCGAAATTATTTATAGCCTTAATAAGCCCAATACATCCAACCTGAAACAAATCATCCATAACCTCTCCCCTATTGGAAAAACGCTGTATAACGCTTAAAACCAGCCTTAAATTGCCGTATATATATTTTTGTTTAGCTTCCTCATTGCCCTTTTTGATTTCCTCAAAAAGCTCAGCTTTTTCTTTTGCACTCAATATCGGGAGCTTTGAGGTATTCACTCCGCATATTTCTACCTTATTAAAAGCCATAAATATACCTCCCTCTTCTGCTTTTTTAATTTTTCCCACAGAAGGCAAGTTTTATACGGAATGATTTATAAGCTAATTAAAAATAAATATTAACCATATTTTTATTAATAATTATTTATTTTTTTATAAAATTATTGTCAGCTAAAAATAATATGGTATACTATTTTAGGTTTATATTATTTTGGAGGTTTTTGTATATGAATAAAAATGTAAGGAGAAGACATACCCGAAAGAAAAAGCGAAAAAATCTTTTGCTTGAATTTATAGTAATAACATTTTCAATAGTAGCTGTATTCTTTATACTGGCTTTTGCCGTTTTTATGTTTACAATAGGCGGCTTAAACAAAGAAAATCTTTCAACAGAAAATCTTTCTGTTAACGAAGTATCAGATGAGTATAAAGATATGAAAATAAAAAATATTGCCCTTTTCGGCACAGATTCAAGAGAAAATATAGACGGCGGAAGGTCAGATACAATAATTATAGCTTCTGTAAACCCTAAAAATGGTAAAATAAAATTAATAAGTATAGCACGTGATACATATGTTGATATACCTGACCATGGTCAAACAAAGATTAATCATGCATATGCTTATGGCGGTGCTGAGCTTGCGGTTAAAACGCTTAATTATAACTTTGGTCTTGATATAACCGATTTTGTAAGCGTAAATTTCGACCAACTGACAGAAATAATCGATATCCTTGGCGGAGTTGATGTAGAAATTACAGAAAACGAAAGACAAGAATTTAATAGAATAATTGCCGAAACAACAAACGAAACTCTATCCGAAAGCGGAATGGTTCACTTAAACGGAGCTCAGACATTGTGTTATTCAAGAATAAGAAAAAGTGACAGCGATGACGCTCGTACAGAAAGACAGAGGGAAGTCCTTGAATTAATATTTAATAAAATGTTAGACGTTTCACCTTTGCAGTATCCTTCTATAGTTAGTAAGTTAATGCCATATGTTACAACTTCTTTAAGCACTGATGAAATACTTCAGTTATCCAGTGTTGTAATAACAAAGAACCCTACTATGGAAACATGCGGCATGCCTAATGAGTATATTGAGCATACAGGTGGATATATAGGAGAGATTTGGTGTTATTCATACGACTTAGATACGGCTTCAGATATGATTAAGAAATTTATATATGATGATATACCTTTTTCAGAATATAATTCTCCAGAAGGTACAAGCCAAGAAACAGATACAAATTAAACAAGATAAAAACATACAGCATTGCCGCATGGTATAAAATACATGCGGCTTTTTTATTTGATTTTTTAGCATTCATTTTATTAAATAAATTTATATATTATTAATATAATTTACCGACTTAAAGTTTTAAGTAAAATTATATAATTTAATTTACAATTAATTTTTGTGCAATTTTACCAATTTAATCTGATTTTAATTTTTAAAAATCAAGTATTTTCGGGCATTTTCATTATGTTCTATTAAAAATTACACTATCCGTATTTTGTATACAATTTTTTCTTTAAATATTAAATTGTTTTTTTGTCTAATTTAGCATTAATATTTTTAAGTAATTTTTTGCAGTATTTTGCATGCAAAAATTTGACAATACTGCTTCATAAGGATATAATTGCAACTGCTTTAAGGAAATAAACTCTCAAGGAGGCTTCTAAAATGGAAAACTACGATTTCTTAATTTTCTTAGCAATTATACTTCTGTCAACAAAAGCATTTGGTCTTCTTACTGAAAAAGTTCACCTGCCCCAAGTAGTAGGTGCCCTTCTTGCGGGTATTATACTTGGACCAAGCTGCCTTGGTATTGTTGCTAAAACTGACTTTCTTACAAAAACAGCTGAAATAGGCGTTATAATGCTTATGTTCATTGCCGGTCTTGATACAAATATAAACGACCTTAAAAAGAGCGGTGTTGCATGCTTTGTTGTAGCTCTTATTGGTGTTTTAGTACCGCTTGTACTTTGCGGCGGTGTATATTATTTGTTCTATTCCGACGGATTTACAGCTAAAAACGTATTAAGTGCTACATTTGTTGGTGTTGTATTTACAGCAACATCAGTTAGTATTACAGTTGAAACTTTAAACGAAATGGGCCAGCTTAAAAGCCGTGTGGGAAACACTATTATAGGTGCCGCAATTATTGATGATGTTCTTGGTATAATTGCTCTTTCCGTTGTAACAAGCTTAGGCGGTGAAAGTGCTAACCCAAGCATTGTTCTTTTAAAAATTGTACTTTTCTTTGTTTTTGCATGTGTTGTTGGATTTTTTGTTCACATCATATTCAAGGGTATGGACAAAAACCACGGACAAAGCAGACGTGTGGCAGTTTGGGCACTTGCTTTTTGTTTAATGATGTCTTATGTTGCTGAAAGATTCTTTGGTGTTGCTGATATTACAGGTTCATACATTGCTGGTTTAATACTTTGCAACATTACAAATACAAAAACGGCTATTGCTAAAAAAATGACTGTAGCATCTTATATTCTTTTCTCACCAGTATTCTTCGCAAGTATAGGTATTGGTACAGATATTACAGGTATTAACGCTGGTCTTATTGTATTTACGATAATTCTTCTTGTAATGGCAGTTGTATCAAAGATGATTGGCTGTGGTCTTGGTGCTAAAGTATGCGGTCTTACAACAAAAGAATCTTTGAACGTAGGTATCGGTATGGTATCACGTGGAGAAGTTGCATTTATGGCTGCTCAAAAAGGAATGGATGCAGGACTTGTAAATCCTGTTGTATTCCCTGCTATAGTAATAGCAGTTGTAGGCGCTACCCTTCTTACACCAGTGCTTCTTAAAGCCAGCATGACTGAAAAAGCTCCCGAAACTGCAAAAACTACAGCTTAAAAGCCTTTAAATTATAAACTAGCAAGACGCTCTTATGGTTAATTCCATAAGAAAATGAAAGCACGATGTCTTTAATACTAAAGATTTCGTGCTTTCCTATTGTCTTTATTATACGCTATTAACAGCAAAAAAATTTTATTACTTATGATTAAATTATAGTCTTAAAGTAATCAAACCAATTTTTCATTATACTAAAACAGACAGCCCATCAAATAGGCTGTCTATTTTATTTTATTATAATAATTATTGTAAAACCAATTACTCAAATATAAAAGTTGCTCTTTACGGCCTTATATACATTATTATAACTCTTTAAAATCTCCATCTATAGGTCCGTTTGGGTCTGAGCTTCCGTCATCTTCAGGCATTACAAAAGCACATATAAAGTATAAAATAACTCCCGGCACAATGCTTGTAAAGAAAGTTACCGCTGCCCAAATAATACGAACAAGAGTAACATCAATGTTCAAGTAATTTGCTATGCCAAGGCAAACTCCGCAAATTTTCTTTCCTTTTTCAGCCTTACAAAGTCTTTTGTTACCCATAAAACATCTCTCCTTTTAAATTGAGTTCTTAACAAGACCTTCATCCGCCATACTCAAATATTTGTCATCAGCAACAATAATATGGTCTGAAACATAAACATCTATCATGTTAAGCATTTTTATAATGCTAACTGTTGTTTCTATATCACTAACAGAAGGCACAAGCCCGCCACCAGGATGATTATGTGCCAATATTACACTTCTTGCATTATACTTAACAGCAGCTTCTGCCACATTTCTTATGTATACATGAGTTTCGTTCACAGTTCCACGGCTTATAAGCGAAGAATTAATGAGTCTGCTTTGTGCATCCAAACAGATAACATAAAAACATTCTCTTTTCTCGTTTGCCAGAAGGTATACGGCATAGTTTCCAGCTATTTCGGAACTGTCTATTAATGTTCTCTTTTTATATCTTTGTGCTGAGTATCTTCTTAATATTTCTGACATTATAGAAAAGAACATGGCTGTATTCTCATTAAGACCGCACCTAAACATTAAATCAGCCGGGTCTGCCTCTACAAGCATACAAAGATTATTGTCGTACTCATTTAATATTTTATGAGCCAGCTCATTGGTATCTTTTCTTGGAAATGTGTTATATAACAGCATTTCTATCAATTCATGGTCAGCAAAATTAGCAGCCCCGCCGTTAAAAAATCTTTCTTTCATTCTTTTCCTGTGTCCAGTATGAACAGCAGGCACTTTATTAGATTCATTTTTATTCTCGGCCATCAGTTATACCTTTCTTTGGCAAAATACTTTCTATGCCATTGCTGTAAATAATTTTTAAAAGTCTATCAAGCTGTTTTAACGCTTTACATAACTGAGATGATGTAATGAGCCCTTTTTTGAACGCCTCTGCAAGCTCGTCCAAATCAACAACCTCTATTTTGCCGTTAGAATATACTTTAACATCAGCCAAAAGGTCGTTGAATATGTAAGTATTATCTTTTTCGTTATAAATCGGCTCTATAATATCACAGTAATAATATACTGTTTTATTATCGGAATTAATCATCTCGCTTACTTTATAGCCTTCTTTAAGGTAATAAACCGAATTTCCTTTGGTAAAGTCTTTTCTCGGTTTTAAAGTATCCCATTTTGTAACTATAGTTTCACTGTCGGCAGAGATTATTTGGTCATCTTTTAAAAAAACAGTCTCGTTGGGAATATATCTTTTCCTATAAAGCTTAATATTATCCATAACGCGCCTCACAAACTAAAAATTTATTTAAGTTGATTATAGATTTTATATCACGCTTTGTCAACGAGACTTAATATTTATTTTGAAACCATAAGCTTTTTAATAGCCTTATCCAACGACTGAACCGTAAGCGGATACATATCAAACTCAGCCTTAATTGCATCATATGTCTGGCGCCAGTATCCTGTTCTCCAGCCCAAATCTACAATAGGGTTAAGCCATACTAAATGCTTATATTTTTCTTTAAATCGCTTTAAATACTCAATACCCGGTGTTTCGTTTCTTGCGCCGTAGTTATAGTAACTGCTGCCAAAAAGCTCGCTAGGCTCCATAGAAGCGTCACCAACTATAATAACCTTGTAATCAGAAGAAATATTATTAAGCACCCATTCAGTCTCTACCCAGTTGCCATACATGCAGTATGGGTCTTTATAAAGCATAGAATAAATACAGTTGTGGAAATAATAAACTTTTAAATCTTTAAAGTGACTGCTTTTCTGCACTGCTTGGAATAAAGCACTGCAAAGACCGCTGTAATAGTCCATAGAACCACCGCTGTCCATTAAAAGAAGTACCTTAACAGTATTTTTTCTTGGCCTGCCATAAACTACTTTAAGATTACCTGCATTGTTGCATGTTTCGTCAATTGTAGCATCAACATCAAGCTCTGTTTTAGGAGCGTCTATACGGCTTGAAAACTGTCTAAGTCTTCTAAAAGCCATTTGAAACTGCCTTAAATCAAGAACAGTATCGTTTCTGAAATCCCTAAACTGTCTTTCTCCGGCAACCTGCATAGCACTGTGTCTTCTTGATACACCGCCTACACGTATACCATTTGACGCATTTCCGTTATTTCCAAAAACAGACATACCGCCTGTTCCCACCCAGTAGCTTCCGCCGTTATGCTCGCTGTCCTGCTCTTTAAGCCTTTCCAAAAGCATTTTCTGTATTTCCTGAAGGCTTAAAGCAAGATTCTTTTCGTCCTGAGCCTTGTCGTAATTATTCTTCTTTTCTTTAGGGTTATTAAGCCAATCTATAAGCTCTTTAGGCAACTCTTCATAAGTTTGTATATCCTTAAAATATTCCAAGAACGCACCGTCAAACTTATCAAAATCACTTTCACTTTTTACAAGTATGCTTCTTGAAAGATAATAAAACCCTGTAAGGCTGTTGTGGGCCAAATCCTTATCAAGAGCTTCCATAAGAGTAAGCCACTCGTTAAGTGAAACATCAAGTCCTCTTGACCTTAAGAGGTAAAAAAACGATGTAAACATTTAAACACCCCTTTTGCCTCAGGCACGAAACCTTCTGCGGCTTCTTTCGAGAGTATCAAGGTCTTCGTTCTTTTTAAGAAGAACACCTGCAAAAGGAATTTCTTCTTTTATTTTATCAGCCGGAATGCCGCCTATTTCAAGCGCCTGAATCCAGTCTATAACCTCTGATGTGCTTGGCTTTTTATTAATACTGCTTAAATCCCTAATCCAGTAGAATACTTCCATAACACTGTCAAGAAGTTTCTGGTCAAGGTTATCAAAGTGTACCTTTATAATTTCTTCCATAAGCGGTTTATCTGGGAACTGTATATAGTGGAATATACATCTTCTTAAAAACGCGTCTGGAAGTTCTTTTTCAGCGTTAGATGTAATAATAACTATAGGTCTTTTTTTAGCCTTAACTGTTTCTTTTGTTTCTGGAATATAAAACTCCATTTTGTCAAGCTCCCAAAGAAGGTCATTAGGGAACTCAAGGTCTGCCTTGTCAATTTCGTCTATAAGAAGTATTACCTGCTCATCTGATGAGAAAGCCTCTCCAAGCTTACCCATTTTAACGTATTTTTTAATATCATCAACGCCGGCTGTGCCAAACTGGCTGTCATAAAGTCTTTGAACAACGTCATAAACGTAAAGTCCGTCCTGTGCCTTTGTTGTGGATTTAATATTCCATATAACAAGTTTTTTATCAAGAGCTTTTGATATAGCCTGAGCAAGCATTGTTTTTCCTGTTCCAGGCTCACCTTTAATAAGCAAAGGCTTTTCAAGTGCCATAGCTATATTAACTGCGTTCATAAGCTCATTTGATACTACATAGTCGTTACTTCCCTTAAATGTTTCTTTCTGATTCATTATTATGTTTATCCTCCGTTTAAAAATGTTCTTTATTCACTATAACCTGCTATTGAAAATATACCTATAGAGTTTAATTCCTCACTCCAAGCAACACCAAAATCAACAGCTTTGGCTATATCTCTTAACTTATAGTAATTCATTCCGTCTATATTGTAGGCCTCGGCTTTAACCTCATTGCCGCCAATATAGACTTTAGCTGTAGATGTAACAGCTTCTTTTGCAGAGCCGTTTCCTTTTGTAAGCTCACCGCCGGCAACAGTATAAGGCTTACCCATATCTATTGTTATTACTTCTTTTTCACTGTCCCAAACAGTATCGAACTGTTTTTCTGTGCCGCTTAAAGCGCAGGCAATATCTCTAAGCTTAAAGTAGTTATATCCGTCTATGTTGTATGACTCAAAAACTGTGTCTGTTCCGTCTACTTTAATATTTGAGCTTGTTGGAAGAGCCTGTTTTCTTTCTATAGCTACATTAGTATTCTGCTCTTTATCGCTTCCTGTATTCTGGTTTGTGCTGTCTGTATTTTGGTTTGTCTGTCCGTTTCCTAATGATGAATAATAATTTTTAACTGCATCTCCAACAGAATTAAAGTTATCAAGAAGCATACCTGCCCTAAAGAATATATTACCCTGTACGTTATTATAATTCTTATCTATTTCAAAATGGCTTGTTATCTCTTGGGCTATAACATCTTTGTATATACCCTCGCCTATGTAAAGTTTAACACCTGTACCCTGAACAGTATTATTCCACCACTTAACAAGCTTGCTGTAAGAAGCTGTTGCGTGAGAATCCTCCCAATAAATCTGAGGAACTATGTAATCAATCCAACCGTTTTTTATCCATGTAACACTATCGCCAAAAACAGTGTAATATGATGATGAACCTTTTATCTGGTATCCGTCAACTTCGGCGTCTTTCCAAATGCCCATTGGACTTATGCCAAACTCAACATCCGGTGCATATGTATTAATTGTTTCTGAAACAGCTTTAACCATTTTATTTACATTTTCACGTCTTTGGTTAGCCTCATTTCCGTCCTGTCCCTCTCCTTCTGAAAGCGGATAGCCTGACGGATAGAAATAATCATCAAAATGAATAGCGTCAACATCATAGTTAGTAACTATCTCTTTAACTGTGTCGCATATTAAGTCAATAACTTCCTGACGAGATGGGTCAAAAGTAAGTGCGTCATTGTAATTAATAAGCCAATCCGGGTGAAGTCTTGCCGGATTATTTTCCGCAAGTGAATTAATATCAGTATTACCCTTCATAGTAACTCTGTAAGGGTTAAGCCATGCGTGAAGCTCCATTCCTCTTTTATGCGCTTCACTTACAGCAAATTCCAAAGGGTCGTATCCCGGGTTCTGTCCCTGAACGCCTGTTAAGTACTGTGACCATGGATTAATTGATGAGTTGTAAAGCGCATCTCCGCATGGGCGAACCTGAAAAATAATTGTGTTTATACCCATATTTTTAAACTCATCAAACATATCTGTAAGCTCTTTTTTCTGCGCTTCTGCACTTAAACCTTTTGATGAAGGAAAGTCAAGGTTTGTAACTGTAGAAACCCAAACTCCTCTCATATCAGTACTTGACGCAAAAGACACCGATGGCAGAAAACTTAATATAAGTATTACGCTTATTAATAAAGCGGTTATTCTTTTCATTTTTTCATTACCTCCTAATACCAAACCACAAAAAATTTATTTAGCACGCAAACAAATACAATACTGCTATTATATGAAAAAATTGAGATTATTTCAACCAATGAATTTGATTTTTACAATAATGTAATATTAATATTTCTTTAAGCTCATATTTTTTTAACAGCCAAATTAATCTCAAACCCGCTTAAAATGAAGCTTTTTTGATTGTTATTGACTTTAAAGTCTAATACTATATAATATTTTTATGGAAAAAATTTATATATAAGCGGAGGTAAGTTATGTTTAAGTACATACATGTTTTTGGACCAATATTTATTTTATGGGTTATAGGTTTTTTAATAGAGATTGCCTGCTACAAATTTTTAACCACCGGCAAAGATGTTAATTTAAAAGACAATGAAGAAGAACTGACAGATACTGATTTAAAAGATGCCATATCTGTTTTTAAGCATTTTAAAATATCTTTTATTGTTTATGCTATTTCCATAATTGCAAGCATGATAATACCTGTTACGGAACTTAGGTGGCTGTTTTTCTTTGTCTGTGCTATGGTAATGTGTCCTGTTGTGTATGATGTATTGTACTCTACATTAAAAAACGCTTTTAAGTCTAAAGAGCGCTTTCTTATTGCTCTGCCTTCTTTGTATAACATATTAATAATAGCTGTCACTTTATTTTGCCATTATTTTGCTTACATGCATAAAGTATTTTAAAAGCAAAAAGCCTTTCCGAATTAATACGGATAAGGCTTTTTTTATTATAAATATTAATTCAAAAACATTATGGCAATGCCAAATTCATTTTAAAGAAGTATGCAAATCAAACCGCCGTTTCCTTCGTTTATTATCTTTTCCATTGTTTCCTGAAGCTTATTCTGTGCATCTTGAGGCATAGCGTAAAGCTTGCCGTTTATACCTTCAGTTAAAAGTGAGTCAAGAGTGCGGCCGAATATATTTAACTGCCATACTTCTTCAGGGTCGTGCTTCATGTTTTCTTTTAATTTATTTATATATTCTTTAGTCTGGTCTTCACTGCCTATAACCGGACTTACCTCTGAGTCAATATCGGCACGAATTAAATGAATACTGCTTCCTTTCGCCTTAAGCTTAACACCGTACTGCGAGCCTTGTTTATAAATCTGCGGTTCCATAAGCTTAATATCTTCTTTCTGCGGAAATACAATGCCATAACCTTTATTTAATGCCGCATTAAGAGCAGACTCTATTTTGCCGTAGTTTTTCTTCATTTCAGAAAGGTCTTTTAATATAGATATAAGCTCATAATCGTCTTTAATATCGCTTCCGGCTGTTTCGCTTAAAACATTATAGAAAAGGCCGTCGTTAAGGGTTATATCAATATCGGCACTTCCTGTTCCCATATCTATGCCTCTTATGTACGCATTTCTTATATACTGGCTGTTTTCAAGCTCTTTTGTATCCGGCGCTATATCTTTTATTTTATCTGTATTTTCCATAAAGTTTTTAATTGCAGAAACCACATCTTTTTTAATTTCATGCTCAAAGCTGAGTGTATCCAGCCATTTAGGAAAATCAAGGCGTACTTCTTTAATAGGGAACTCCATAAGTATTTTTTCTATTATAGATGTAATATCATCCTGTTTAAGCTGAGCGCAGTTTACACTCAAAACCGAAACCCCATGCTCATCTTCAATATTTTTTCTCAGCTCCTCTGTTTCCTGAGAATACGGATGTACTGAGTTTAAAAGTACAATAAATGGTTTGCCTAATTCATTAAGTTCATTAATTACTCTGTTTTCCGCATTTACATAGTTTTCTCTTTCTATATCGGTAATGCTTCCGTCAGTAGTTACAACTATGCCTATTGTAGAATGGTCTTTAATTACTTTTTGAGTACCTGTTTCGGCGGCTTTTTCAAAAGGCATAGGCGTTGAGCTCCAAGGTGTATTTACCATTCTAGGCTCATCACCGCTCATATGGCCTTCTGCACCTGGTATAACATAACCTACGCAGTCTATAAGCCGTACATTAAGATTTAAATTATCGCCTAAATTAATTTTAACAGGCTCGTTTGGTATAAACTTAGGTTCAGTTGTCATTATAGTTTTTCCTGAAGCGCTTTGCGGAAGCTCGTCTTTTGCCCTCTCTCTTGTATACTCGTCTTGAATATTCGGCAGAACAAGGGAGTCCATAAATCTTTTGATAAATGTTGACTTTCCTGTTCTTACTGCCCCTATTACACCTATGTAAATATTACTGTCCGTCCTTTTAGCTATGTCGTCATATATGTCATACACACTCACATAAATACCTCCTCTGTAGCTTTGTATATACATGCTAATGAAGTATATGTCTGTATTTCATATTTTAGACATAAAAAACGGCGGTAAATTCCGCCGTTTCAAAATTTTATTATTCAACACATCCGCTGTGAGGTCTGTATCCCGCATCTTCAGCTTCCTGCTGAGTAGAAAAATACACTCTGTTTTCCTCATTAGGCAGTTGCCCGCAGTCGTCAGCATGATATACTTTTGAGTTTTTATTTCCTATAAACTCATACTGCGGTACTTCACTTGAAGATGTGCTTTGTTCGCTTGAAGTTTCTTCTTCAATGCCTAGTATTTTTTCCGGGTCAAAAATATTTTCCAGTGTGTCATCAGTAGCTACATAAAGCTCCTCACCGTCTGATGAAATAACTATATTTCCAGACTGGTCTGTTCTATAAACTGTAGTTCCGCCTCGTGCAATACGCATTATAATTTCGTCTTTCGGAAGGTTATATTTATTGCCCTCTCCTACTTCTATAACGGCAATAGACGGCCTAACAGCATTTAAAAATTCCTGACTTGATGATGTATCGGAGCCATGATGGCCTACTTTAAGTACATCAGCGTTTAAGTTATATCCCATACTTAAAAGGTCTTTTTCTGCTTCAACTTCTTGGTCACCTGTAAATAAATATTTAGTTTGGCCATATGTCATCATTACAACAAGAGATATATTATTGGCATCTTCATACTGTTTAACTGGGCCAAGTATCTCAAAATGCGCCGCGCCTTCATCAAAGCTATCTCCATATTTTGCAACAATACGCTCTACATTGTTTTCTTCTATTGAATACAAAAGATTAGTATATGTAACCGTATCATAATCAAAATCAGGCATCATAATTTTATTTACTTTAAAGTTTTCCAAAATATCCTGCATAGAGCCTATATGGTCGCTGTGCGGATGAGTAGCAATAACTGTGTCTATTTCCTCAACACCCTGAGATTTAATGTAATTAACAAGGTACTCGTCACAATCAGTATCTCCGGCATCTATAAGAACGTTTTCACCTGTAGGCAGTTTTATAAGTTCACTGTCACCTTGACCAACTGATATAAAATGCACCTGAAGATTATCCGGCGATAATTCGCTTCCTCTTGCTGTTATAGACGAACAGCCAGAAGCAAATACTGCCAAAACAGTTATTGCAATAAATGTTAATATATATTTTCTAAACTTTGTAAAATTACTCATGCTTGTCCTCCAAACCGCGCTCTACTATATCTCTTACATAATTATTCAAATTATCCTGTTCTTCCTTTGTAAGCTTATCTACAAAAATAGGCTCATGGAATGTAAGGAATATATCTCCAGCTTTTAATTTATTATTATTACCCTCTAAGGCCTTAAAAGTTCCGTTTATTGTAACAGGTATAATAGGCACTTTGCTTTTGGTTGCAAGTTTAAAGCTTCCGGCTTTAAACTCCATCATGCTTCCGTCACGTGTACGTGTGCCTTCCGGAAAAATAATCAATGATTTACCTTTTTTAAGAAGGTTAATACCTTCTACTATTGTTTTAACCTGCTGGCGCATGTCGTCTCTGTCCATAAAAAGGCAGTTGATAACTCTCATCCAGTCCCTTAAAAGCGGTATTTTTTCAAGCTCAACTTTAGCTATAAACCCAACCGGTATGTTAATTTCTGCTAGTAAAAGCAAAAAATCCAAATTGCTTTGGTGGTTGCTTACAAAGAGCACAGTTTTGTCTTGAGGTATGTTTTCATCACCTTTAACATGGATATTGCACTTTGTAGATTTAAGACGTTTTTGCGCCCAGTTTCTTACAAACTCAAATATAAATTTATCTGTGGCTTCATCGCCTTTTTCAACACGCATTTTTTTTATTTTGCCTAAAACAGGATTTACTGCTATTAAGCTTGCGGCTAATTTAACAAAAAACGAAATTGTACTAAACATATATTCCTCCTATTTTTCAAGATATTGCTTAAGACGGTTCATGGAGCGGGCGGCGTCAGCATACCCTTGTTTGTATAAATCATAAAGTTTACTTTTATTTTTCTCCAAACGCCCTAATTTAACAGGCTTTCGCGGCCTGATTACAAATATATCGCCGTTTTTTTCCTCACGCTTAATGTAATCAAGTGTATGGTTATAATGTATATGTCTTTCTTTTAGACACTTTAAAAGCTTAGGATATTTCTTATAAGCAATTTTTAAAAGCGGCATAAATTTATTTGGCTCTTTCCTGTAATTTATATCTCTTGTAAGTATTAAAACATTCTTTAAATTGCCGTCGCTTTGCGATTTTTTCAAAGGAATAGGGTCTGACACCCCTCCGTCTAAGTACTTTTTGCCGTCTACATTAACTATTTTTGCAAACATAGGCAGTGAGCTTGAAGCTCTGACATATATAATGTCTTTTTTTACATCTTTTATGTCTATATATTCGGCTTTGCCTGTTTCTACATTAGTAACAACAGCCTTAAAAGTGCCTTTATATTTGTTAAACTCGTCATAATCGTATAAATTCAGTTTATTAGGTATATCGTCATATATCATTTTAGCGCCGAAAAAATCACCTGTTGTTATAAGGCTGTATAAGCTTGCGTAGTGCTTGTCTTTTAAATAGTCCACATTAACATCAAAAGCACGCCTTCTCTGCTTTGACAGATAACTGCAGCAGTGGCATGCTCCAGCCGAAACCGCATAACAGGCAGAAAACTCTATGTTATTATCAATAAAACAGTCTAAAACACCAGCAGTATAAACTCCTCTCATACCGCCACCTTCAAGTATTAATGCAGAGTCATACATTTTCATCACTTCCTAAACCTTCTCCGGCAGCTGCAAAAGTTAAGAAATAAACCTTTTCTGCTCCGGAACTTTTCAATACTTTGGCACATTCATTTATTGTTGCGCCGGTTGTAAATATGTCATCCACTATAATTACTTTCTTTCCTTTAAAGTTGTAATCTCCAACAACAAAAGCATCTTTTACGTTTTCAAATCTTTCGTTAACCCTTAATGTATTTTGCGGCTTTGTGTTTTTATGCCTTAAAATACCATTGGGAACAAATTCAATATTTGAAATTTCAGCTAATTCTTTAGCCAAATACCCAGCTTGGTCATAACCTCTTGTTTTAAGCCTATGTTTGTTAATAGGCACCGAAACTATACAATCTGCTTTTTCAAAAAATCCGCTGTCTGCAAAATACTCATTCATTATTTTTGCATACTGTTTACCTAAATTTCTTGCTCCAAAATACTTAAATCTTTCTATGGATTCTTTAACAAATGAGTATTTAAAAACAGCTCTGCCGCCGTCGAAATAAACTCTGTGCCTTAATTTATTATTAAGTGTATAAGTATAATTCCAATCGTTTGCAACATACTCGGCATTTTCGGCACATTTATGACAGATTTTTATATTTAATCCATAACCTGTTAAAGAACCGCATATAACACAGCGCGGCGGAAAAATAAAATCCAGCAAATAATCAATAATCATAAATAGCCTCACTGATTAATAAATTCATATATATTTTTAATTCTGTAATCAAGGGTTGAGTATCTTTTTACTTCCCTGTCGTTATCCACCATCTTTTTAATTGTATCGGCAAGGCCTACAATAACAGCTAGCTTTTTGGCCCTTGTTACAGCAGTATACAAAAGATTTCGGCTAAGGAGCATAGGCGGGCCGCTTATAAGTGGTATTATAACAACTGGATATTCACTTCCTTGAGACTTGTGTATAGTAACCGCATAAGAAAGTTCCAGCTCGTCAAGCTGCATAAAATCGTATACAACTTTTTTCCCATCGTCAAACAATACAGTAACTGTTTCGTCATCGTTATCAATTTTTTCTATAATACCGCAGTCACCATTAAATATTCCCAGTCCTGCGTCTATCTGATGCCCTTCCTCGTACAGCTTCCATTCAATGTTATAGTTATTTTTAATCTGCATTACTTTGTCGCCTTGGCGCAGCGTATAGCTTTTAAATACTTTTTCTGCTTTTCCTCGGCTTGGCGGGTTTAGTGTTTCCTGTAAATATTTGTTAAGCTCATAAACTCCTAACTGGCCTTTGCGCATAGGCGTTAAAACCTGCATGTCATTAAACGGGTCACAGCCAGAAAAAGCCGGAAGCCGCTTTGTTATAAGCTCTTTAACAGTATTTACTGCATCAAAACTATTGCTCCTTTTTACAAGGAAAAAGTCCTTGTCTTTTTCATTTAAAACCGGCATTTGACCGTTATTTATTCTGTGAGCATTCATAACTATAGCGCTTTCTCTTGCTTGGCGGAATACTTCCGTAAGCCGTACAACTTTTATAATTCCGCTTTGTATTATATCTTTAAGAACATTTCCGGCACCTACTGAGGGCAACTGGTCAACATCCCCCACCAGTATTAGCTTTGTGCCTGTTTTAACTGCCTTTAAAAGACTGCTCATAAGCAGTATATCAACCATAGAGCTTTCATCTATAATTATAACATCTGCGTCTATAGGGTCATCTTCAGTTTTGTCAAATACCTGACGTCTGCTGTCGTCATCCATATATGTGATGCCCAATATTCTGTGTATTGTCTGAGCATCATGGCCTGTAGCCTCAGTCATTCTTTTGGCCGCGCGGCCGGTAGGCGCAGATAAAACTATTTTTTTCTCATCATCTTCAAGTAGTGTAATTATTGTATTTATAATAGTTGTTTTTCCTGTTCCCGGGCCGCCTGTTATAACAAGCACACCTTGGGTTAATGCCTCCATAACAGCTTCTTTCTGCTTTTCGGCAAGCTCAATACCAGTTTTTTCCTCAGCTTTTGAAATAAGACCATTATAATACTCATCACTATAAATGCCTTTGTTTTCATAAAGCTCAAGAAGCTTTTTAGCTACGGATAATTCAGCATAATAATATATATTAAGGTATACACGGCCTTGAGTATTCTCATCAGCTTTATCGCGCCAAATTTGGTGTTCTATTTGAAGCTCCCTTAAAGCATTTTCAACCAAAACTTCGTTAACAGATAAAATTTCAACGGTTTTTGCTGTAAGTTCGTCTACAGGCAAAAACACATGCCCATCAAGAGACGCCTGATTAAGTATATATTTTATACCGGCTTTTATTCTTTCGGGAGAATCCGGACTAAAACCGGATGCAGAGGCTATTTTATCAGCCATTTTAAAACCAATGCCAAATATGTCATCAGCCAGTTTATACGGATTTTTCTCTATAATGGTCATTGTCTTATCTTTATATTTTTTATATATCCTCATGGCATAAGACGGTGTAACACCAAATTTCTGCAAAAACATCATAGTTTTGCGCAGTTCATTTTGCTGAATAAACATCTGGCTTATTTTCATAGCCTTTTCGTATGTTATGCCTCTTATTTCCACAAGACGCTCAGGCTTTTCCTCAATAACATAAAAAGACGCTTCCCCGAACCTGTCCACTATTCTTTTGGCCGTTTTCTTGCCTATTCCGGTAATTATGCCTGAAGCAAGGTACTTTTCTATTCCCTCAATGCTTTCAGGCATTGTCTTTTCGTAATATTCAACCTGAAATTGAAGACCGTAAGTACTGTGCATAGTCCAGCTTCCGGTAAGCTTTACGTTTTCTCCCGTGTGTATATCAGGCAATGTGCCGACACATACAACCTCGTCGCCATCATTTTCTACGGAAAAAACAGTATATCCGTTTTCGCTGTTATTATATATAATATCCTCAACAGTTCCGTTTATAGTTTCTTCCTTTTCCAATACACACACCTCCTTTAATAATATATCTTACCATTAAAGAAAAAATATATCAACGCGAACACCGGTAAATAAATAAAATAAAAAAGCACAGTATTGTTTAATTATACAAACAATACTGTGCTTTGCTTTTTAAGCGTTTTTAATTTGTTATAAATAAATACAAACTTT
>JAHZEA010000027.1:0-18114 GCA_019422065.1 Lachnospiraceae bacterium
TACCAAGCTTTCCGGTGCTTATTGTTGCCGCCGTTTCAAATGTGTCAATGCCTTTTCCGGCTGCTTCACAGCCTATAAGCTGAACATCCTTGTCGTCTATAAAATGATAGAAACTACCAATTGCATTTGAGCCGCCGCCTACGCAGGCTATTACTGCGTCAGGAAGTCTGCCTTCTTTTTCCATTGTCTGCTCTTTAATTTCTTTTGAAATTACTGCCTGAAAATCACGCACTATAGTAGGGAATGGATGTGGCCCCATTACAGAACCAAGGCAGTAATGTGTGTCGTCTATTCTGCTGGTCCACTCACGGAATGCTTCTGATACAGCGTCTTTAAGTGTACCTGTTCCGCTTTTTACTGGAATTACCTTAGAGCCGAGAAGTCTCATTCTGTATACATTAAGCGCCTGCCTTATGGTGTCTTCCTCACCCATAAAAACAACACATTCCATACCTAAAAGAGCTGCCGCTGTAGCTGTAGCCACACCATGCTGGCCTGCTCCTGTTTCAGCTATTAATCGTGTTTTGCCCATTTTCTTTGCTAAAAGCGCCTGACCTAAAACATTGTTTATTTTGTGTGCTCCTGTATGGTTAAGGTCCTCTCTTTTTAAATATATCTTTGCTCCGCCTAAGTCTTTAGTCATTTTTTCGGCATAGTAAAGCCTTGAAGGTCTGCCGGCATATTCATTAAGAAGTTCTGTAAGCTCTTTATTAAATTCCGGGTCGTTTTTGTAGTAATTATAAGCTTTTTCAAGCTCTATTACTGCATTCATAAGTGTTTCAGGTATGTACTGTCCGCCATGAATACCAAATCTTCCATTTGGGTTTGTCATTTTAATCATTCCTTTCATCTATTTCTCTAATTATTTTTACAAATTCAACCATTTTTGCTTTGTCTTTAAAACCGTCTGTCTCTATTCCGGAGCTGACATCTACAGCAAAGGGATTAAGTGTATCAACAGCAGTTTTAATATTTTCTAAATTCAATCCGCCAGCCAAAAAATATGGTCTTTTAATATCTTTTGCCAACTTCCAATTAAAAACCGTACCTGTGCCGCCATTTCCCGTATCTAGCAAAATGTAATCTGCCAAGGAGTTTTGTGCCTGAATTATATCAATCTCGCTTTTTATGCTGAAAGCTTTTATAATGGTTTTATCTGTTAAAGTACGAAGCTTTTTTATATATTCGTTGCTTTCGTCACCGTGTAGTTGTGCTATATCTATAACTCCATTATTAAGTAATTCAGCTATTTTTACAATATCTTCATTTACAAATACTCCAACAGATAAAATATCCGGAAGCAATTCGCTTTTTAATTTTTTAGCCTGTTCAGGGTTAATATACCTTTTGCTTTTTGGTGCAAATACAAAGCCTATATAATCCGGTTTGCAAATATTAGCTGCTTGAATATCATATAATCGGGTAAGCCCGCAGAGCTTAATTTTACTCATAAGTACCTCTCAGTTCAGCAAGTTTTTCTTTTTTGTTATCAGCTCGCATGAGTGTTTCACCAATAAGAACCGCATCAGCTCCTATTTCCCGCAATATGGCAATATCCTCAGCTGTTTTCACTCCGCTTTCAGATACAAATATTATATTTTTTGGTATCAACTCCCTAAGGCGTCTGCTGTTTTCTGTATCCACTGTAAAATCTTTTAAATTTCTGTTGTTTACACCTATAATTCTTGCACCGCAGTTTAAAGCCGCTTTTACTTCTCCTTCGTTATGAGCTTCTACCAAAGCAGAAAGTCCAAGCTCATCACTTATTTTAATGTATTCACAAATCTCTTTTTCAGATAATATTGAGCATATAAGCAAAACAGCACTTGCACCTAAAATTTTTGCCTCATAAATCATGTACGGGTCAACTGTAAAATCTTTTCTTAAACATGGTATAGAAACATTTTCCGCTATTTCCTTTAAATAACTGTCTCTGCCTAAAAACCATTTTGGTTCTGTAAGTACAGAAATACAGTCAGCTCCTGCCTGTTCATACTCTTTGGCAATTTGTAAATAATTAAATTCAGGAGCTATTAAGCCTTTTGAAGGAGAAGCTTTTTTACATTCGCATATAAAAGAAATATCAGGCTTTTTAAGTGAATTTTCAAATGAAAAATTGCCTTTTGGCAGTTCTAAAGCCTTATTTTTAATTTCATCAAATGAAATAAGCTTTTTATTTTTTTCAACACGTTCTTTAGCATGCTCTGCCAGTTGTTCAAGTATTGTCATTTTTTGCCTCCTAACGGTTGCTTACTTCTATAAATTTTTGAAGTGTGTCCATTGCCTTGCCGGAGTCTATAAGTTCAGCAGCCAGATTAATTCCGTCTTTAAATGTTTTGGCTTTATCTCCAAGGTATAATGACGCTCCGGCATTCATTAATACTGCATTTCGTTTATGTCCTTTTTCGCCTTTTAATATATTTCTTGTAATTTCAGCATTTTCTTCTGGTGTTCCACCTACAAGGTCTGACTTATCACATCGGATAAAACCAAATTCTTCAGGTGTTATTACATAAGACTTAAACCAGCCGTCTTTGAACTCGCAAACTTTGGTAGGAGCACTCATTGAAATTTCGTCTAATTTATCAAGGCCATATACTACCATTCCACGCTTAACGCCAAGACTTATAAGTACCTGAGCAAGAGGCTCCACAAGGTAATCGTCGTAAACACCAAGCAGCTGAATTTTAGGAGTGCTCGGGTTTGTAAGCGGTCCTAAAATATTAAAAACCGTTCTGAATCCCAGCTCTTTTCTTATACTTCCTACATATTTCATTGAGGTATGGTATTTTTGAGCGAAAAAGAAGCACATTCCAACCTCGTCTAAAAGCTCTATGCATTTTTCCGGGCTTTGCTGAATATTAACTCCTAAGGCTTCCAAACAATCAGCTGTTCCGCATTTTGATGAAGCTGCTCTGTTACCGTGTTTTGCAACTTTCATTCCGCCAGCTGCCGCAACAAGAGCAGATGTTGTGGATATATTAAAACTGTGTGCATTATCTCCGCCTGTTCCAACTATTTCAAATACGTCCATACCGGTTTCTACTTTAGTGGCATGTGCTCTCATGGCGGCGGCACAGCCCGAAATTTCGTCTATTGTTTCGGCTCTTGCGCTTTTGGTGGAAAGTGCAGCTAAAAACGCTGCGTTTTGTGTTGGTGTTGTTTCACCGCTCATAATCTCATTCATAACAGAATAAGCTTCGTCGTATGTAAGGTCTTGTTTATTTACAATTTTAATAATGGCTTCCTGTATCATATTAAATCCCCCTTTTGTTTTAAATTAATAAAATTACTAAGCATTGTTATTCCGTCAGGTGTCATAATGGATTCCGGGTGGAACTGAACACCAAATATTGGGTATTCATTGTGTTCAACTGCCATAATCTCACTGTCAGAAGTAACGGCTGTTATTTTTAAACATTCCGGCATTGTTTTTTCATCTGCTGCCAAAGAATGATACCTTGCTACAAGCGCTGTTTCAGGGCAGTTTTTAAACAAAACAGAATTGGTATTGAATTTTACCTGCGACTGTTTTCCATGCATTAATTTTTTTGCATAAGTGATATTTGCTCCAAAAGATGCGCATATAGCTTGATGACCAAGGCATACGCCTAAAATTGGAATACTTTTTCCAAGTTTTTTAACACACTCCATAATAATTCCGGCGTTTTCAGGTCTTCCCGGGCCGGGAGAGAGAATAATGCAGTGAGGATTTAATTTTTTTATTTCATCAACTGTCATTTCATCATTTCGTATTACTTTTATGTCAGGATTAATTGTTCCTATTAGCTGGTATAGGTTGTAAGAAAAACTGTCGTAATTGTCTATTAATAAAACCATTATTCCACCTCCTGAGCTTCCTTTAATGCTTTAATAACAGCTTGAGCTTTATTTATACATTCCTGATATTCGTTTTCCGGCACTGAATCGGCAACAATACCTGCTCCGCTTCTAACAAATACTTTTCCGTTTTTCTTATAAGCAATTCGTATTGCAATACATGTGTCCATATTTCCGGTAAAATCAATGTATCCTATAGCCCCGCCGTAAATACCACGTTTATTTTGTTCCAACTGACCTATAAGCTGGCAGGCTCTTATTTTAGGGGCTCCAGAGAGTGTTCCTGCCGGTAGTACAGCGCCTATAGCGTCTATAGCGTCACAGTCGTTTCGTATTTCGCCTCGTACTGTTGAGCCTATGTGCATTACATGAGAAAACTTTTCTATTGTATGTAGTGTTTCAACCTGTACGCTCCCAAATTTACTTACTTTGCCTAAATCATTTCGTCCTAAATCTACAAGCATGTTGTGCTCTGCCAGTTCTTTTTCGTCTGATAAAAGCTCCTTTTCCAAAGCTTTGTCTTCTTCCTCAGTTTTGCCTCTTGGTCGTGTGCCCGCAAGAGGAAACGTATGCAAAATACCATTTTCAAGCTTTACCAATGTTTCCGGCGAAGCCCCGGCAACTTCCACATCTGTTCCTGAAAAATAGAACATATACGGCGAAGGATTCATTGTTCTTAAAATTCTGTATGTATTTAACAAACTCCCTTCAAATGGAGCACTTAAGCGATTTGATAAAACTATCTGGAATATGTCGCCTTCATATATATAATGCTTTGCTTTTTCAACCATTTGGCAGTATGTTTCTTTGTTAAATAGCGGTGTAACATCACCTAATAAATGTCCGCCCAGCTCTTGTTTCTTTTCTCCGTGTTTTAATAAATCACTCATTTGTTTTAAATCAAGAATGGCTTTGTTGTAGCCTGTTTCCGGTTCTCTTAAGTCCATATTTGCAATTAAAATTATTTTCTGCTTAAAATGGTCAAAGGCTATTACTTTGTCAAAAAGCATTAAATCTATATCTTTAAATGCTTCTGTATCATTAACTTCAACATCGGCGGCATGCTCGGTGTATTTAATGTAATCGTATGAAAAATAACCAACCAATCCACCTGTAAATGACGGAAGATATGAAAAATGCGGACTTTTATATTCTGATAAAATCTGTCTTAAACAATCAGCCGGATTATTTGTTTTCATTACAATATCCCCGGCTTTTATTACACCGTTTACGCAAGTTATTTCAAGTTTAGGGTCAAAACCTAAAAACGTATATCGTCCCCATTTTTCCTTCCCTGCTACAGACTCAAGCATATAACAGTGAGTTGAAACATTTTTTAATATTTTCATTGCTTCAATAGGTGTGCAGAAGTCAGATAAAATTTCACAGCTAACCGGCAGTACTTTATATAAATTAGTTTCAGCTATTTTTTTAACTTCTTCAAAAGACGGCATATAATTCATACTGATTACCTCCTCGGATTTTTTATAAAAAAATACTCCTTCAGCTTTTTTTGCCAAAGGAGTATAAAAAAAGCCCTGACAAAAAAGCCTAAACTTTTTGCCAAGGACGAATAAACCTATTATCCGCGGTGCCACCTTGATTCACGGCAATGACGCCGTGCGCTTGTCAGGATACCAACATATCCCCGGCAACTTACGTATGCCCACACGTTGCAGAATACTCTGTGCATAACACATTTGACTGCACCCTCAGCGGTCCATTTGACGAACTGTTTCTCACCCGACTCTCAGCACCACGGGCTCTCTGTAAAGGCATAATCGCCGTTATCTCCGCTTCAACGGTTTAGTATGTTAAATTGTTGTTGGTATTATAGCATTGAGATTTTTATTTGTCAATACAAAATAATACAGTTTTTATACAAAATAATATTTATTATTTTATTACATTTTCTATTTTTCAACAATAAATTATTTTAAGTACACCATTTCTATTTTATTCATAAATCTATTTGTAATTTTTGTAATTTGTCCAACCAAAACAGCTGCTGCTATAGTGCCTTCTCTTACGCCGCATAAACCGCCTAAAAAAACAAAGCCTAAAACTATTGATATTAAAACAAGTGTAACATCAAAAGCAACTTTCATATTGCCAAATTTAACAGGAACTTTTTTACATATAGCAATTACAATACCTTCTCCTGCTGTTGTTACAATTTTTGCCATAACTTCCATACTTACGCCAAATGCAATTAAAAAAATACCTATTGCACAAAGCACCCATTGTTCAAAATAATTTGTATAAGATACATTTGTTAAAACTAATTCGGCAACATCAATCATAGTTCCAAACAATACAGCCGCAGGAAGCTGCAAAAGCTGAAACCACTCATAATCTTTATTTAAAATAGCTATCTGGATTAAAACAAATATAAAATTCATAATTATAGTTGTAGTTCCAACTGATAAACCTGATATTTCGGATGTTACATAAGGCACACTTGATATAGGCGATGTTCCAAGAGCTGCCTTAATTGAAAAGGCTACACCAAAAGCCATAATAATAAGACCTAAACAAAGAAACAACAGTCTTTTAAATGGATGATTAATTTTTAGATGTTTATTTTCTGACATTTTTATACCTTCTTACTTTCGTTATTAATTTTAATTGTGTCACATAGTTTACATAGAGTTTCTTTTAAAACTTTTATTTCTTCATCTGTCATATTACTTACTGCCATGTTTTCCGCTTCATTAAAAATATCCATTAGCTTTTCGGCTGATTGTTTTCCTTTTTCGGTAAGGGAAACATATAAAGAACGTCTGTTGCCTTCTTTTTGTCTGCGGAGTACAAGTCCGTTTTCTTCCATACGCATTAAAATACTGCCAACAGTTGCAGGCTCTATTTCACAATAAGATGCTATTGTTTTTTGGTCGGCTTCTCCAAATTTCAGCAGAAAATCAAGTATTTTTGGCTGACCTGAAGTTAAACCTATTTTATTTGCCTGCAATAAAATACTTCGTGACAGCATAGCATGGGATTTCATTAGAAGATAATGTAAGCTTTCCATACCCAGCAATAACGCCTCCTAACTATAAGAATTCTTATTATAATAATTCTTATAATATATCTTTATTAGAAAATGTCAAGAAAATATACTTTAATTTTGATTATAAAAAAGCCAAAAGTTCGAATGAACCTTTGGCCTATAAGCAATTTTAATTGCTATGTAAAGTTTAAATAATGATTGCTATTAATTTCCTGTATCATTTGAATTAGCTGATTCAATAAGATTTCCGTTTGCGTCATAATAGTTTACAGTTATGTTATCTGCTGTATGGCCTGAGAAAATACCATACATTCCGCCGTAAACATAAAATGCCAATGCGGCAAAGCCTTCGGCAAAACCAACTTCATCTGTGCTCAAAGTTACATCAAATTGAGTATAATCGTCATTATACTTTATATCAGTAAAAGCATAGTCTTCACTGTCTAACATTTCCTGTATAGACTGGTCCATAGTTTCAACAAAGTCGTCAAGCATAGCCTTGTGCTGTTGTTTTGTTAATTTATAAGTTACAGAACCATCTTCGTTTAACTTTGCAGAAATATAACTGCTCTCAGCATTTGCGTCAAGTTCTTCCTGAGTCATTTCATCGCCTACAAGCTCAGCTGGGATTGTAATAGATGCTGTAAGTATTCCGTTTTCTGTTTGAATGTTTCCTACAGCTTCTAACTCATCCCATGCACTGTCGTCAATTCCGTCATCAGATTTTGAACTTTCAGCTTCAGCAGAAGACTGAATTGCTGATGAACTGCCTGCGCTTGTATCAGCTGAACCGCCGCATGCAGTTAATGACGCTATTATACTAAAAGACAACACTAATGCTAAAAATTTTTTCATAACCATCCACCCCTAAATAAATTTTATATTGTATTTTGTGTCAAAAATACTGTACTGATTATATCGCGTATCCACAAAAATTGCAATAAATGTTACAAAAAGTAAATGGGTTTGGTTATAACTGTATTGCAAAACGGTTTTCTTTTAGTACTCATATATAGATGACTTAATGAATAGAGTTAACTTCAATATCGTTATAAACTTTACCTAATGTGTCTATATCCCAATTTCCGCTTGTTAATATAAAAACTGTTTTTTCATCAGGACGAAGCTGTATTTTTTTACTTAAAGCTGCTGCTATTCCTACACATGATGTAGGTTCAGCTATAAGTTTTGCTTCTTTTGCTACTAACTTAGTTGCTTCTAAAATTTCATTTTCTTCCACAGTTACAATCTCGTCTACATTTTTTTCAATTATAGGATATGTGTTGTGTCCCGGACGGCGGCATGCAATTCCGTCTGCAACAGTAGGATTAGCAGGAACTTCCACCGGTTTACCTGCTTTACGGCTTTCTGCATATGCCGGACTTGCTGCTGCTTGAACTCCAACAATTCTTACAGATGGTTTTAAAGCTTTTATGGCTGTTGATACACCGGAAATTAAGCCGCCTCCGCCTATAGGAACAACTATTGTTTCGACATCTTCTAAATCTTCCAGAATCTCAAGCCCAATAGTTCCCTGACCGGCCATTACCAGAAAATCTTCGTATGGATGTACTATGGTATACCCATGCTTTTTAACTTCATCCTCTACTTTTTCCCATCTCTTATCATAAGACCTGTCCCATAAAATTGTTTCAGCTCCCATACGTTTAGCATTATTTACTTTAAGCGGTGGGGTATCATTTGGTAAAATTACAGTTACATGCATGCCGAATTTCTCACCGGCATAGGCGCATGCCTGACCATGGTTTCCTGAGGAACTTGTTATAATACCCTTAGCGCGTTCTTCCGGTGTTAAAGATAAAATTTTGCTCATAGCGCCACGGAGTTTAAATGCTCCTGTTTTTTGAAGCATTTCTGGCTTAACATAAACATCACAGCCTAAAATTTTGCTCAATGTCTCTTCTTCAAGCAAAGGAGTATGCCTTACATAAGGTGCAATACGCTTTGCGGCAGATTTAATATCTTCTATGGTTACATTAGTCTTTTCCACTTTATTACCCCCTTATTTTTTATGTTTATAATATCATTGAATAATATTTCTAACAACTGCCAGATTGTATTAATAAAGTCATACTGATTTGTTATGACTTCACTAATTTTATGATATTTTAAACACTGCTTTTAACGTATTAATTGTCACTTTAAATTGCTTTATAGTCATTAAGAGTTAGAATTTTATTTTTTATCTGCACAAAAATTCGAAAAAGTTTTTCCTTCTAATTACTTATAAATAAGCAGTTTTTTATTATGGCAGAATATTAAAAACCTTGACAAAAAAGCTTTTGCCAAGGTAAAAAAACTGTTGTTAATATATATTAAATATGCATTTACTCAAACTTTCTGTCATATAACAGAGCCGCTATAAGTACTACAAAGCATGAGCCCGCATTATGAACCAAAGCTCCTGTTGTAGGATTAAGAAGACCAAGCAAAGAAAGTACAATAGCCACAAAGTTAATGCACATAGAAAGAGTAATGCTAAGCTTAATTGTGCTGACTGTAGCATTTGAAAGACGTTTTAAGTATGGTATTTTGGATATATCATCACTCATTAAAGCAATATCGGCGGCTTCAACAGCAATGTCACTTCCCATACTGCCCATTGCTACACCTACATCTGCTGTTTTTAAAGCTGGTGCATCATTTACTCCGTCTCCTATCATACATACTTTTTTACCTGCTTTGCGCATGTATTCTATATTCTGTACTTTTTCTTCTGGCAGAAGCTCGGCACGCACTTCGTTAATTCCTACTTGGTTAGCAAAGTAGTCTGCCGTTTTTTTATTGTCACCTGTTAATAATACTGCCTTAGTGTGCATTTGGTTTAAACGCGAAATCATATCTTTTGCCTCAGGCCTAAGTACATCGGATAACGCAATAACGCCAATGCATTTATCTTTTTGTGCCACAATAACTAAGGCTTTTCCCTGTACTTTCAAATTTTCAATTTCAAATAGAATATTTTCATTAATAAATATATTGTTTTCTAAAATATATTTTTCGTTGCCGCAAAACAGCTCGTTGCCGTTAACTTGGGCATATATGCCTTTACCTGCTGTCATCTTAAAATTGCTTGACTCAGCAATTGTTATACCGCTTTTTTGAGCATATGTTACAATAGCTTTTCCCAAAGGATGCTCGCTTTTGCTTTCAGCAGAAGATGTTAAATAAAGAAGTTCATTTTGTGTAATTTCCGGATTAAAAGATATTATGTCGCTTACTTCTAATCGACCATAAGTAAGAGTACCTGTTTTATCAAAAGCTATTGTGTCTACTTTCCCCATTTTTTCAAGAGCTTCGCCAGATTTTATAATAACTCCGTGTTTGGTTGCCTGCCCTATAGCTGCCATAATGGCCGTTGGTGTTGCAAGCACCAAAGCACACGGACAGAACACAACCAAAACTGTAACTGCCTTTACTATATTTCCAGTAAATATATACGCACATATGGCAATTAGCAAAGCTACCGGCACAAGATAACTAGCGCATTTATCTGCTATTCTCTGCATAGGGGCTTGTTTATTTTCAGCATCTTGAACCATGCGAATTAGCTTTTGCAATGAGCTGTCTTGCCCAACTTTTGTTGCTGTTATGTCAATAGCTCCAAAACGATTGATTGTGCCGCAAAATACCGCATCCCCTATTTCTTTATCAACAGGTAGCGACTCTCCTGTCATTATTGATTGGTCAACAGAAGTTTCTCCGCTTATAATTGTTCCGTCAACAGGGATTGTTTCACCAGGAAGAATTCTTAGTACATCGCCTTTAATAATTTCTTCAGCAGGTATTATTTCTTCTTTGCCATGCTTAATTCTGCGGCCTTTATTTGGTGTAAGGCTTATTAGTTTTTTAAGGCCTTTTTTAGCTCTGTCTGTTGTCATTTCCTCAAGTATAGCACCTATAGCCATAATAAATGCCACTTCTCCTGCTGCAAATAAGTCACCTATTGCAATAGCTGCGAACATAGCAATACTTATAAGCAGCGCAGAAGATATTTTGCTTATGCCGGGATTATATATAATACGCCAAACTGAAAGGTATATAAGTGGTATTCCGCTTATTATAACAGTTACCCAAGCAGGATCAAAGGGAAGAATATTAAAACTTACAGTGTTACCAAATTCGGCCGATAGATGTGGAATTAAGTCTATCAGCAGAAAAATACCTGCTATAATCGTCATTGGAAGCCCTGCGAGAAAATCATTTATTTTCTTAATCATATAAACCCTCCTTTATAAAAAAGCTTGACAAATTATATAAAATTTCAATACAATAAATTCAATACAGAACAAATTGTTCGATATTATTGTATTAAAAAAATATCCATTAAACAATAGATATTTTATTTGAACTGTTCTTTACTGAACATTTTTATTAAATTGTACGTAAGGAGGTATTTTATGGACAGGCGGCAAAAGAAAACAAGAACCTCAATTTTTAATGCTTTTATTATGTTATTATCACAACAGAACTATAACAGAATTACAGTTCAAGAAATAATAGATAAGGCAAATGTAGGCCGCAGCACTTTTTATGCACATTTTGAAACAAAGGATGATTTGCTTAAAGCTTTATGTGAAGAATTATTTGGGCATATACTTTCCAGTGCTATGGACTGCACACATACTCATGGCCTATATTCCAGTAAAAATGCGCCTGAATCTGTATTTTGCCACTTGCTCCAGCATTTGCAGGAAAATGATAATAATATACTTGCACTGCTCTCCTGCGAAAGCAGCGAAATATTTTTGAGGTATTTTAAAGACAGTTTATGCCAATTGGTTAAAACCCAATTTATATCTCAAAATCGGCACTCAAATAAAGAACTGCCTGAAGATTTTTTAGTTAATCATATTTCAGGCAGTTTTGTTGAAATGGTTTTATGGTGGATTAAAGGACAGATGAAGCAAACTCCGGAAGAATTGGATTATTATTTCCGTGCTGTAATTGAGCCTATACTTTAAAAATATAATTTGTAGGCTTTTGAATGTTTCTTTTCTGATATTTCTGCTTTTAATTCAATACGTATTTTTTGAATACTTGACTTATATTTTATACTGTATTTTTGTGCAGACATTATGTGATATTTATTTTATTTTTCATATAGATTAAAACCTCCATGGTATTTTTTGATGTAACTGTCAAAACATCTTAATCATATCATGGAGGTTTTCACTTACCAAGAATATTTTATATTTATCTGATAGAATTAATGTTTTTTTAGTTATAGTTTCAATAAATTCAGTGAGATTTTTTTATCACTGACATGTTCTTGTTTTATCGCATATTAAAATTAGGCATTTATTCCGTTTTATCATAAGGTAGTATAATAACCACCCTTCTATCATCGTCAAAAGCTGCAACATATCCCTTTTCTGTGCCATTACTGCTATTATTGTATTTAATATTAACTGCGTTATGTGTATAAAATACATAATCACCTTTATAACTGAAAGAATATGCTATTTGCGGATCATCGTATCCTTCGGGAACTTTATAATAAAACTCACTTACTGTATAATCAGATAAATCAAATGTGCTGTCTATATTATTTTTTATGTAACTGGCAATACTTCTTGCATTCAGGCTGCCTCTGTTATAATAAACGTCATCATAAACAATATACATTTCAGGTGAACATTCAATATCTTTATTGCAGTAAAGCAAGTTACTGTAATTATCTAATTCAGCCTGTGCTTCTAACGATTTCTTGTAATACTTTTTTCTAAAATTGTACTGAATATTATCTGTGTTTAAAATGTAAATCGACTTATTTATTGAATTATAAACTATTGAGCTGTCATCTATAGCAAACATATTAAGAAAATTCCTTAAAGGAACATACATTTTATTGTCTTTTATTATGACCTTATTATTCAGTTCTTCGTCTCCTACGTTGCATTTAACAACACTCTCGCCATTTTTAAATAAAAACCTCATCTTAAATCTTGGATAATCTTCAATTAAAGCTGAGACAAATATATATGCTGTATCTGTTTTGTTATCTAATCCATAATAAAATTCATTCATGCCTAATAACTCATTTGCATATTCAAGGTCATAATACATAATTCCGTCTTCATTAATAAAAGAGTGCTCAATATTAAACCAAACCTCATTTTTTACCTCAGAAGAGGAGTCCTCTGTATTTTTTTTATTTTCTAAATTTTCTAAAATTTTTACTAAGTCATCAGACGCATATACGCTGCATGTATTTAATATTAAAAGTGCTGATAATAACAAAAAAGCTGTTCTTTTCATAAATACCCCTCCCCCTAATTTGTTAGAACAATACCGTTTTTTATTGCATATGTTTTTATCAAAAAAAACATTACCCTATATAAATGATTATAACACAAATAATGAAGTATGGTATATGCTTTATTAGCACAAAAAAGATTTTAAGCAATAGAAAATATGATTTTAATTATAAGCAAACTGAATTATATTTGTATTTTAAACATTTAATTACATTACATTCAATACTTTTAGATTTGTAATATTTAGCAGAAACATAAGGTTGTTAATAAAATCTTCATTAATCATTTTGGATTTTATTTTTAACTCTGAATTTACAAAAATTATAAAATAAGTACATATTTATTGCTTGTTTAAGTTTAAAAATTAATCAAATATTTATTTTTTTTGACTTTAATATAGTTTTAGTTATGCATATTTATGTGTATATTTAAAGCCATTGTAAAATTAACTTGAATTTTTATTGTATTTCGTTTAAAATGGATTTCATAATTGCGTCATTTTATGGACTATATTAAATTTTTAATCATAAGTCATGGCTACTGTTAACAAATTTTATTTAGTAAACAATAAAAATGATTATGTAAATGTTGTTATTAATTAAATAGTAATGGCTCTTTACAGCCATTAATATATATTAAGAAAATGAAAAAACGTATCTTATCTATGGCAGCTATATCATGCCTCATTCTGTCTTTGACAGCTTGTGGAGGAGGTAATGCATCTTCATCAGCTGCATCAGCTTCAGCAAGTGCATCAGCTTCAGCAAGTACATCAGCTGCAACTTCGGCTGAGACATCAGCAGAAACTACTTCTGCAGAAACAACTTCTGCAGAAACAACTGACAGTGAAATGCCTACACTGGAAGACTATTTTGAATCTGATATAATGCAAACTGCAATTGGTGCAACTTTAGAACAGTATGAAGCACAAGGTATAAGCGCTGCAGTATATGCTGAAGGTGATGAGCTTCACTACGACTTTACTATGAAAGATGTTGAAACTACTGAGGAAGATAGAGCTACTTACGCAGATGCACTTAAGACAAGCATGGAAGCTAATGCAGCATCTTTCACAGACATAGCAGTTCAGGTAAAAGAAGCTGTTGCTAATGAAGTTATAGTTGTTGTAGTTAGCTACTATGACGGAGCAGGAAATGAAATCTATACTCAGTCATTCTCTTCAGCTGACGCAGAATAATTCTAAACTAATGGTGCCGTATTATACGGCACCTTATTTTTATAGTATTAAATGTAATATTCATATTCTATGCTTATTTATAACAATTTTGAATTGAAATTTTATAGATTTTCATTTAACAAAAAGCATATTATTCTAATTAACTTATAATGTACTTTTTTAATTTTGATTTTCCAAATAAATATAAATTTGTTTTGGCTTATATCAAGATTTTTGAAATATGTTTATAAAAATTATTTGCTCTTAATTTATTTAAAACCTTTGTCTTATCTAATTTACGCTTCCCCATATTATAAAATTAAATTTATAAGTGTTTTTGCTGCTGCACTTATTGGGTGCTGCTTATCATATACCATGCATATATGCCGTTGAGGAATTTCTTCTTTTAAATTTATACTAATAATTTGGTTTTGGTTTATAGCTTCCTTAGCCATTGTTTCAGGTAAAAAAGCAAGCCCTAATTCACTTTTTACCAATGGCAGTATTTGGTCTGTAGTTGCTACTTCTATGTCAGGATTTAACTCTACCCCATTAGATATAAATAACTGGTGATAAAACTTATATGTCATTGTTTCTTTAGCAAGGCAAATTAAAGGATAGTTTTGTAAATCATTCAGCGACAATACTTTAGCAGATAGTGAAGCAAATGTATTACCACCAACAAGAATATCATTAAATGGCTGTAGTCTTACTTCTTTTAAAGGCGGTTCTACATTTATAGGCGTTGAAACAACTGCAAAATCTATCTCGCCGTTTTTAACAGAACGAACCGCTTGAGGAGTTGAGTGGTTATATATCTTTAAACGAATATGTGGATATTTTTTATGAAAATCCTTTAATTTTTCAAGTAAGTATATATTTAATGCAATTTCACTTACTCCAACAGATATACTTCCATGCTCTAAACCTGAGTTGTCGCTTAATTCAGATTCGGCTTTTTGTATCTGTGCAATTGCAGAAGCTACATGGCTGTAAAGTTGCTCACCTTCAGGTGTAAGCTGCACTCCACGATTAGTTCGTATAAAAAGTGTACAGCCAACTTCATGTTCAAGGCAGTTCATTGCGCGTGTAACATTAGGCTGACTGCTTCCTAAAGCATGAGCCGCCTTTGTTAAATTCTTGTATTTAGCTACATAATAAAAAATTTTATAGTATTCAAAATTAACATTCATAAAACATAGTCACCTCTATTGTTATATCAAATACTTATATCTATCATAACAATAATAGCTTTTACATATTACTATTGACTTAGTATAATTGTTTTCGGTTATAAAAACAAGCATAGTAATTTAAACAAAACTGTATTTATATCAAACATGAATTATTGTTTTATATAAATTTAAAGAGGTAATTATAAAATGATTTCGGTTAATAAAAACAATATAAAATCAGCTATTAAGCGCCGCCATAAAGGCCAAATGTCGGAATCATTTTTAACGGCTGCGTTTTTATCGCTTTCAGGCGGCCTACAGGACGCATATACTTATATTTTTCGAGGCAATGTATTTGCAAATGCACAAACCGGAAATATAGTTTTGCTAAGTCAAAGCTTATATGAAAAAAACTGGGCTGTATCAATGCGCTACCTTATACCGCTACTTTTTTTTGCATTTGGTATAATTATAGCTCAATGGGTTCGTGAGTCATATAAATATGCCCAAAGCTTACATTGGCGGCAGCTTGTTTTGTTATTTGAAATATTATTGTTATTTATTGTAGGCTTTTTACCAGATAAACTTAATGTGTTTGCAAATGCACTTGTTTCTTTTTCCTGCGCTATGCAAGTACAAGCGTTTCAAAAAGTAACTGGCTATACGTTTTCAAGCACAATGTGTATAGGAAATATTCGCAATGCCATGGAATCGTTTTATATGTTTAAAAAATCGCATGACCGAAAACTGCTGAAAAAATCTATGCGTTATTTAGAAATCATTTTATTGTTTGGTTTTGGTGCCGTTATTGGCCGACATTTTATTTCAAAATTTGGTTCAGGTACAATATGGATTTCATGCTTGCTTTTGTTGTTCTGTTTTTGCATAATGTTTATTCGTGAAGAAATAGAGGAACATCCTGAAATAATAAAAGATGAGGAAGCGATTTTAAACGACGTTAAAGATATAAAAAATAAAACTACAGCAGTTAAAAATATGATAAAAAATGATATAAAAAAATGAATCAATCTAACAAAATAATAATACTAGCTAATTGATTTAGATAGAATTATTTTATAGCAGCCTATATAAAATACTATAGCATTTGTTTTTCTCTCACAGATTTACATAAAAATAGCGCCTATGGTTTTGTCCAAGGCGCTATAAATTTTATATATTACTTTACTATTGTTTAGAGTATAATTTATTCCTCAACAGCAAAGTTTTCGTTAGAAAATATAAATGCTGTTTTTACACAGTCAATAGCTATTACCATTGTATACGTATCCGCTTTATATATCATTGAATTACCGTTTTTCTTAACAATAACGGCTGTATTGCGTTTATCTTCACTTGTCCAGTATATTAAAAAACTAAAGTCATCTTCTTCCTTAACAGCCCATTTTAAGCTTTCAAGAGGTTTAATAAAAAAATCATCATCACATTTGAAATGCTCCATTAGCTCTTTTTTCGATGCAATATAATTTTTCAAGAAATCCTTTTTGTTAGACATTATTTTTCCTCCGATATCTATTATTAAAGCCTCCATGAGCCTACCTATTTATGGTACAATTTAAAGGAATTAATGTCAACAATTAATTGAGGTATTTTTTTAGGTATTTTCCTGTATATGAGCGGTTATTTTGACAAATTTCTTCAGGCGTACCTGCACAAATTACCTCTCCTCCGCCGTCGCCGCCTTCTGGTCCTAAATCAATAATATAATCGGCAGTTTTAATAACATCAAGGTTATGCTCTATTATAACAACTGTGTTTCCGCCTTCTGCCAATCTCTGCATTATATCGCATAATTTATGAACATCAGCAGCATGAAGCCCTGTTGTAGGCTCGTCTAATATATACATTGTTTTGCCTGTTGACTTACGGCTTAATTCTGTTGCAAGCTTAACCCTTTGGGCTTCGCCACCAGAAAGAGTTGTTGATGACTGTCCTAATTTTACGTAAGAAAGACCTACATCATATAATGTTTGTAACTTTGATTTAAGCCTTGGAAGATTGCCAAAAAACTCCAAAGCTTCCTCAACAGTCATATCAAGTACATCAGCAATAGACTTTCCTTTGTATTTAACCTCAAGTGTTTCGCGGTTATAACGTTTACCACCACATACCTCACAAGGAACAAAAACATCCGGCAAAAAGTGCATTTCAATTTTAATTAGTCCGTCTCCTCCGCAGGCTTCGCATCTTCCGCCTTTAATATTAAAACTAAATCTGCCCTTTTGATATCCCCGCATTTTAGCCTCGTTTGTTTGGGCAAAAACATCTCTTATCAAATCAAAAAGACCTGTGTAAGTAGCCGGATTGCTTCTTGGTGTTCTGCCTATAGGTGACTGGTCAATGTTTATTACTTTGTCCAGTTTTTCCTCGCCGGTTATGCCTTCGCTTTTTCCCGGCTTAAGCTTTGCTCTGTTTAAATCACGAGCTAAAGATTTATAAAGTATTTCATTAACAAGTGTGCTCTTGCCTGAGCCGCTTACACCGGTAACACATGTAATTACTCCCAAAGGAATATTAACATCTATATTTTTTAAATTATTTTCACTTGCTTTGTGTATTGTAATAAAAGCGTCTTTATTCGGCTTGCGCCTTTCTTTAGGAACTGGTATTTTT
>JAHZEA010000027.1:18153-18413 GCA_019422065.1 Lachnospiraceae bacterium
GTCCGCTTAAATAATCCCCTGTAAGAGAGCCTTCACATTTAAGTAAGTCTTGAACATAGCCGCTGAACATAATTCGTCCGCCGTTTTCCCCTGCGTTAGGTCCAACATCAACAATATAATCGCTGGCAAGCATTGTGTCCTCGTCATGCTCTACTACTATAAGTGAGTTGCCTAAATCCCTAAGGTTTTTAAGCGTTCCTATAAGCTTATCGTTATCCCTTTGGTGCAGACCTATACTTGGTTCGTCAAGTATATAAACA
>JAHZEA010000028.1 GCA_019422065.1 Lachnospiraceae bacterium
ACAAAATGCGGCTTAATGATAATTTGAATGGTATTTGTGTTAATGTTTTAAATAAGCTTTCTGTTTCTGATGAAAAGTGGATTGCGGTAGACGAAATAGGTTATTTAGAGACTGAATGTGAGAACTACTGTAATGCGCTTTTACGGATTATGGATAATAAACCCCTTTTTGCTGTAATACGCAAAGACGACATACCTTTTTTGAACAGTTTAAAAAGCCGGAAAGATGTATGTTTAATAGATTTAGATGATATTTATAATCACATAGGTTTTGTGATTATGGCTTCGGGAGAAGGCAAAAGGTTTGGTTCAAATAAGCTTATTGCGCCCTTTGGTGAAAGTATTGTGATTGAAAACATATTAAAAGCAACTGACATGCCTTTTGCAAAGCGTATTGCAGTTACAAGGCATGAAGAAGTTATGGAGCTTTGCGGTAAGCACAAAGTAGAAGCTATATTACACAATTTTCCGCACAGAAGCGATACTGTGCGTATAGGAGTAAAGGCTATTGAAAATGCGGAAAATAAAGTGAAAGGCTGTATATTCTCTCCCGGTGACCAGCCCCTTTTATCGAAAGAAACAATTGAAGTTATGGTACTTATGATTGATATGTTTCCGGATAAAATACATCGGTTATGTTACAATGAAAAAATGGGAGCGCCTGTTTATTTCCCTAAAAAATATTTTGAGCAATTAAAAAATCTTCCAATAGGCAAAGGCGGAAGCTGTATTATTAAAGAAAACGAGGAAGATGTGGTATATATTCCGGCAAAAAATCAATGGGAAATTTGCGATATAGACACGCCGGATGATTTAGAGTTTTTGCTTACAAAAAAATGAGGATTAAGTCTTATAAGACCAATCCTCATTTTTTTATTTACTATTGGCAGTATCTTTTGGTAAAACCAAGTTCAATATAATTGCCACAATTGTTGCTATTACAACAGGTGATTTACCTAATACGGTTGTAATACTTTCTGGAAACTGTGCTAAGCTTGCTGGTGTTTGTGTAATACCAACACCTAATGCAACAGCTAAGCCTACAATAGATGCGTTTCTGTATGTTAAAGGTTCTTTTGTAATAAGTTTAATACCGGTAACGGATATAGAGGCGAATACGGAAACTGTAGCACCGCCCAATACACAGTATGGTATAGTTGTTAATGCGGCTGAAAATTTTGGCAAAAAACCAGCTATCATAATAATTACAGCTGCTAAGCCTAAAACACAGCGGTTAATAACTTTTGTTGTTGTAATTATGCCTACATTCTGGCTATATGTAGCTGTAGGAAGTCCGCCGAAAATGGCACCGATTATATTTGTTATGCCATACATAATAATACCGCCTTGAACTTCCTTGTCTTTTGGCTCGCGGTTCATAGCGCCTGTTGTGGTTGCAGTAAAGTCGCCTATTGCCTGAATAGAGTTTATGGCAAAGAGTATACCTATTGCTGTGCAAGCTGCTATGTCAAATTCTAATCCAAAATGAAGAGGTTTAGGCAAAGCAAAGTAACCTGCTGTTTGTATGCCTGAAACATCCACAAGACCAAAGAAGAAAGCTACTATATAACCTGCTGCAATACCTACTAATATAGAAGCAAGTTTTAAAATTCCTTTTGAAAAATGATTTAATGCTGTAACCACAGCAAGAGTAAATATAGCAATAAGCCAGTTTTGCCATGAACCGAAATTAGGGTTTGAACTTCCTCCGGCCATATAATTAATTGCAGTTGGATAAAGTGAAAGGCCTATTGTAAAAACAACAGTACCTGTTACAAGGGGCGGGAAGAACGGTCGTATCTTTTTTGAAAACAACCCTATTATAATAGCAATTATTCCGCCTATTACTTGAGCTCCAAGTATTGTTCCAACATTAGAAGATGCCGCTATTGCCTGCATTGTGGGTACATAAGCAAAGCTTATTCCAACTATCATTGGTATACCCGAACCTAACTGTAATTTTTGTTTTGATATAGGAAAAAGCTGAAGCAGTGTGCTTATAGCAGAAATAAAAAGTGAAGTTTGAATTAAAATCAGTTTATCTTCGGCATTAAGTCCGGCAACACCAGATGTAATGATAGCTGGTGTTACGCAGCCTACTATCATAGCAACAACATGCTGCATAGCCATAGGCAGTGAGTGACTGAGCTTTGGGATACCGTCAATGTCAAATATTGACGCAGTAGTGGTTGTTTTCATTTTGTTCCTCCTGAATTAATAGAATGTATATATTATACAATAACTCATTGGAATTACAATATTATTTTAAAAAACTTGTAAGAAACAATCGAAATATGTTATACAATGTCTTACAATTAAATTTTTAATATTAAATATGAGCTATATTAACTAATTTAAAAGCAATACATTTTATTAACTAAGGTATATAAAATGCCGATGTTATAGTTGAAATAATATAAATACGGGGGAAGGTTTATGAGGGTAAATGCAAATTTTTTATTGTCAAACCAAACAGTACTTCCATCAGGAGTTATAAATAGAAGTATTAATAATCAGTTAGGCAACAAAAGCAAAACATCAAATGATAAATCCGTAATATCTCCACAAGGCAAAGCAATGCAGATGATAGAACAGCTGCAAAAACAAAAAGAAACAGTAATTCAAAGAAAAAATGAGTTTTTAACAAATGCTGAGGAAAGCGGTCTTGATGGGGATACAGTTAAGGCTATGAAGGATTTATATGATAAGCAGTTAGACCAGATAGACGAACAAATTTCTCAGATTTATTCCAGCCAGATGAAAGAAGCATCTGAAGAAAAAGAAGAATCAGGGGTTTACAGCAAAAAAGATGTATTAAATGGACAGTCTGATATTGAAAAACTAAATAGCATATCTCAAGCTGCTAACAAAATTTCTCAAGCTGAGATTGTTAATGGAATAGCTGAAAAAAATGAAAATAAAATCAGTATTAAAGAAGCTGAGATACATACAAGTGAGCTTAGGATTGATAATTTGGAAAGTGCGAAATTAATTGACAATAGCTTGTCAGTGGAAGATGCTATTAAAAACGAGCAGGCCAAGATTGAAGAAAAAAGAAACGAAATTAATGATTTAGACAAGCAATTTATGTCTTTAAATAATATACATGGAAGTTTAATAAATGATGCAAATGATGAAATGGAATATACAGAAGAATCAAAAGAGAACTATTTAATTAACAATTCTTATGAATCTGAGGTTATATCCAGTGTTGAAAACATTCCACAAAGCAGGCAAGAGACTGATGATTAAAAGTAATTTTTATATAATAAATTTACGACAAAAACAGTGTGTTATTGCACACTGTTTTTTTGCTGCACTTAATAATAAAATCAGTATGTAAAACTTTATTAGTTATACAAATAGTGCCAAAATGAGTTATAAAGAGTTTATACGGAAAAAATTTCGTGTGATAAAAAATGAATATTATCATAATTTTTGGAAGATATTAAGCTGTTTTTAGAAAATTTATTAATTAGTCAATTATGACGGAAAAGCAATTAAGAAAAATGACAGACTTTATTGTTTTAAATAAATATAAGTAATATATTAAGATTTTATTTGATAAAAATGAAAAATAATGGGACAAAAATTCTATAAAATGTTTTCTTTTTTTATAAAAAGCATTGAAAAATTAGATGGATTGTTTGATAATTATTATATACTACATAAATCATAAACTTATTATAACTTATTATAAATTATAAGTTTTTAAGTGTAAAAATAGAAATAAAGAATATATTTATTTTAATTAAAATCAAATATATAAAACAGGAAATATTATTTAATGAGCTATATGAAATTTTATTAATTAGCCTATAAATATAAGGGTGTTTAGGTATGGTTATAATGGGGGTTATGCTATACCTAAGCTATATTAGTAATAAGGGTTAGTTAAATTAAATAAAACTTTGGATTGTGGGGTGATTATAAAAAGTTATAAAAAGAAGTAATTTATATTTTATATTGTGAAAATTGGAGGGAAGTATTATGAAAAAAATATTGGCAGCTTTTTTAGCAGTATTATGCACTTTTATTTCAGTTGGAACTTTTGCTTATGCTCAGCCTTTTTGTTATGATGATGATACACTAGCTGATGCTTTACATGAGTTTGGGCTTTTTCAGGGTACCGGAACGGATTCATCAGGAAACCCGATTTACAGTTTAGAGAAGGCGCCAACAAGACAGGAAGCTATAGTTATGCTTGTTAGGCTTCTTGGAAAAGAAGAAACAGCTGCTAACGGTACATGGAAACATCCTTTTACAGATGTTGATGCATGGGCTGATAAATATGTAGGATACGCTTATGAAAACGGAATTGCAAAGGGAACAACAGAAACACTATTTGGAGCAAATCAAAACATAAGTGCACAGCAGTATATTACTTTTTTGCTTAGAGCTTTGGGATACAGTGACGCTTCAGGCGGTGACTTTACATATGCTAACGCCTGTGCTTTTTCTGACTCTGTTGGGTTAACAAATGGGGTTTACTCACTTAATTCTTCTTTTTTACGCGGAGATGTTGTTTGGTTATCGTGCAGTGCATTGTTACAGGAACAGAAAAGCAATGGTGTACCACTTGTTAAACAGCTTAAAAAAGACGGCGCCATAACTGAAAGTGAATACATTAATGGACTTAAAATGATGGAAATTGCTGATTTAAAAGAAGATTTCAGATATATTACTCTTTATGAATCTGACGGAAATGATGTAGTTATTGATGTATTTGCTCTTTATTCTCAGCCGGCTTCCGGTGAGTATAGCGGATATCAGCAGATAAAGGGATATGATTATGATGATGTATATCCAATATATTATAAAGGCACAAAAAATTCTTATTCATATACTGTAGACCACAATGATAATTTAGACGAAATATGCTATTGGAATTTCAATGGTGTTACATATAAAAATACAAGACGTGAATGCTATGGATTTTTTAATGATACACTTGCTTTCCAGACTTATTACGGAAGTTTATCAAATGAGGTATTATCAAGCAATTGGTTTAGGGCAGCCTTTGGGGATACGTATGAGGACTGGGTTCATTACATGGCATTTACTACTGGAAATGCTGAAAGGATTGTGGAGAGATTTCTTCAAGTGCAATCAGGAACATATTATAATGAGCCACGTGGAGGTTTATCACCTGAAAGTTATTTTGGATTATATAATGCTCAGGAAGCTTATAGTGAACAATTAATTAATGCTGATTGGATTTCAGAAAATGAATTAAGGAATTTATCCGGAAACCGTGATTTATGCTTTGACAGTACAATGAGTTCTTTGGACAACTACTATAAGGGCACTGGAAACGTTGTGTATGGTTTTTATCTTCAGGGAAATGCTGCCCAAGAGCTTATGTTTATATATGATATGCCTGATTCTTTTGCTGAATCAGAAAATGCTCAAGGGGAATACAGCGGAATTAATTTTAAGCGAGAAAACAATGAATGGTACTTTAATCCGGCTGATTTAATAAGTGTTGGACTTCTTAATTCTGACGGAAGCTTTAACGAGAATTTTACTCCTCAGACATTTATGCCTGAAAAAGCTGAAAAAGAATGGGAAAGTGAATGGATAACATCACAGCAGCTGGATTCTATTTATGGTTTATCGTCATACTTTGCCGGAGGAGAAGTTTGGATTTGGCATGATGCATTATATGGAGAAAACGAAGAAGATGTAAAATATGTTCTTACAGGTGTGCCAAAGAGCAGTTTAGGTAAAGATGTAGTTCACAATTCAAAATATAACGGTCATACAATAAGATTAAAGTATGACGGTGGTTTTGATGGAGGTCTTGCCTTTAATTATAAAGATTTGGTAGATTCAGGAATAATTGAAGAATAAAATTTAAGATACGTAAGTTTAAACTGATGTTATGATAGGAAACGGTTAAAACCATTTGGTTTTAGCCGTTTTTTTATGCATCAAAATAAAATATATTTAAAATATCTAAAGTTTAATTTATTTAAAGTTAGACTGAAATATTCTTTATAAACTAAGGAATTTTTTTAATAGAATAAAATTTAATGTTATTATTTTTAATTCGCATTTCTTTAAATTTTTTATTTTAACTGATTTTGATAATTTTTGGATTAGATAAAATTTCTATATATTAATTAATTTAAGTATACAGGGCAAAAAGGGTCACCGAGGGGACGTACTTTTGATATATAATCCAAAATATCTTAAATATTCTATATAACGGCCGGCAGTATATATAAAGTATTTAAGTGAATTTTACAAAAAGGAAGTGATTAATTTGAGTACAAGTACAGAAAATTATGGGTTGAAAAAACCGGATCAGGAAGATTTTTATAATGTTGAAGATTTTAATGCCAATGCGGATATAATTGACAGTCAGCTTAAAGCACTTTCAGACGGTTTGGGTTCAGCAGCCCAAGAGAGCACATTAAACGGTATAAACTCTAAAATCGGCGAAACAGGGAATACTGGCGGAAGTTCATCATCCGGAAGTATTTTTGCTAAATTAAACAAAATAATTACAGATGCAGCATCATTAAGCAGCTTAATAGGACAGACTAATAATTCCGGAGGTACAACATCTGCTGGAACGGTTTTTGCAAAGCTTAACAAAATAATATCTGACATAGCAGCTTTTGTTGCAAACTATACAGCTGCAAGAGCCGGATATATTGACAATATTAGAAGTTATACAATGACTGATAATTCTGCAAGCAAAACCGGAGTACTTAGCCAAAAAGATTCGTATATAATTTCACTTTTGGAAAATACGTCTTTTGGACTTAATGCAATAAAAGGTGACACTAAGTTTTTTGGACAGGTTGCCCAGTCAGGAACAATAAAAGGGTTAAATAACAATACAGAAGATTTTGGTTCGCCTGTATCATATACTGGAATATGCAGATTGCTTATAGGTTTTGTTGATGAAGAATTTAATTATCCTCCACGTTTAAAGATAAATGTTGATGGAAAAGGAGAAAAAATTATTTATGAAAGTATTTTTGGAAATGCTTGTAAAAGGTGGTTAACTTTTGACTGCATGAAATCTGTTGAATTTTCTGTTTCTGGTCAGCCTAATGTGGGTTATATTATTCTGACTCAATAATAAAAAAGAGGTGTTAGTTTGAATATTTTAATTAAGGAAGAAAAGTTTATAAAAGATAATGTTCCGTATATAAAAAAATACTTTGGTACAGATGAAGAACACATAACTGGAATACTTGAAGCACCCGTAGTTGAAGATGAAAACATAAATGTTAATAAACTATCTTCAAACGATATTGCCATTTCTCAGATTCTTTTGACACAGCAGGAAATGATAATTAAGCAGAATGAAAATGAAAAAGTTTTGTCAGATTTTATTTCAAGTCAAAAATCTTAATTAAGGGGGAGTAATATGTTTGATTTAGTCAAGAAGTATTTTACGATTGGAATATACAGTGATGAAGATGTTAAAAAGTTTGTGTTGAGCGGCAAAATAACAGCTGATGAATACAAAGAGTTAACAAACAAGGATTTTGAGTGATTTAAGTACATTTTTTATAATGAAAGTTATTTTAGGAGGAGCAGTATATGGAAAAAGAAAATAAAATTAACTATGCTTACATAACTGAGGCTGGAATACTTAAAGTTATTGATGAAGACATTGAGGCTGCCAAAAAATATTCAAGAAACGGCAAATATGTTGAAACATCAATAGAATGTGAGGGCGGTTACCCTGTTATTACATATAATAACAAACGACAGACTGTTGTTGTTTATAGCCTTGACAATGCTGTGGTAGGAAACAACAGCAAAAAAACGGAGAATGGAACTAAAATTAATCTTTTGCTTTATCCTGAGATATATAATCTTTACGAAGAGTGTATGTAAAACAGTTATATTATGATTTTGCTTATAATATATTGTATTGGCTGAAGAAGGTGATTTAGTGACACAATGGGGCGTGGTGGGTGTAATAATTGCGCTTGTGGGATTATTCCTAACAGTAGGCAAACCATTGGCAAAGCTTATAACAGCTATTGAGCGGTTGACAAATACATGCAATCAGCTTAATGAAAAATTTGACAAATTTGAACTGAAAAATAAAGAAAGCCACAAGCGAATTTGGGAGCATAACAAAAATCAAGATGATATTATTAATGACCATGAAAAAAGGATACATGCTTTGGAAGAATTCGGGGGTTTATAAAAATGAAAATAAATTGGAAAGTAAGGTTTAAAAACAAAACGTGGCTTGTAACGTTTTTATTGGCAGTTTTAGCTTTTATATATCAAATATTGGGAATGTTTGATATAGTGCCGCCTGTGACACAGGATATGGCAACACAGCTTATAGCGGCAGTCGTAAATATACTTGTAGCATTTGGTGTTGTAATAGATCCGACAACGGTTGGGGCAAGTGACAGTGAGCAGGCTTTAAATTATAATGAACCAAAGAAGTAAGGTGATTAAATGGGCAGAGATATTTCATTATGCCATCCTGAATTGCAGCAAAAAGCCGAAAAGCTTGTTTCGGCATGCAAAGGTCAGGGACTATTAATAGGAATAGGAGAGTGCTTCCGCACTGTAGCTGAACAGGATGCATTATATGCAAAGGGCAGAACAGCACCGGGAAGCATTGTAACAAATGCTAAAGGCATATCTTACAGTTCTCATCATCAATGGGGAACGGCTTTTGACATATATCGCAATGATGGAACGGGAGCGTACAACAACAACGATGGATTTTTTGATTTAGTGGGAACAATAGGCGTTAAAATAGGTCTTGAATGGGGCGGAAACTGGACAAGCCCTGTTGACAAGCCACATTTTCAGCTTCCGTACTGGGGAAGTACTACAATAACACTTAAAAATTTATACGGTACACCAGAAGAATTTAAAAAGACATGGAGTGATGAAGAAATGGAAAAAGTATACAACTGGACTGTTGAAGTACCGGAATGGGCAAGACCAACAGTTCAGAAGCTTCTTGACAAGGGATATTTACAAGGAAATGACAAAGGTGAGCTAGAGCTTACATATTCAATATTAAAAATGCTTGTTATTAATGACAGAGCAGGACTTTATTAACCAATAGAATTTGATTATTATTTGTTATTTGTGATTTTATAGCGCACAAAGGCCGGAAATTTTCCGGCCTTATTTTTTGATTTACAAATTAAAAAAACAATAGTTAACTATTAAATTTTAATGCAGCAGACATAATAAACAATAAGTTTGATATAAATTTATTTAAAATATAATCATTTGTGAATTGCGAATAATTATATAAAACTATTTAAAATTATAGAAATAGAAAATGAAAGAGGCGGCCTTTTAGTAGGCCGCCTAGGGTAAAGATGGGATGACTGATTTTCAGAACAATATTATTTTAAATTATTCGGCAATAGACATGCCTAAATAATAAGCAATAAGTGTTCTGGCAATCATCATGGTAAGGGTTTTAAATTTTAAATATCACTATGCTGTATGAGGTTTATTCATTACTTGCACATACGGTTTGTTTTATTTGTCTTGTCAGATTTTGTTGTGCTTTGCTTATCTGTGTTAAAATTGTACTCCTGAGCAAACTCTGTTCTTTTCATATCCTTTTCTGCTCTTTTTTCTGTTCTTTTATCTGTTCTTTTTTCCACCTTTGTTCAACTCCTTTTATGTTTCAATTTTTGTTGCGATAGTATTATTAGCTTTAAAAATTTTTTTATGCGGTTTTAAAACTGGTTAATAATGATAAAAAAATAAACACAGTACATAATAAATTAAATACTGTGTTTGAAATTAGCTTAACTATTTTTATGTATAGGTATTATAATATTTTCACCTGAATTAATAGTGTTATTTTTCATTTTATTAAAATCTTTTATTTCGTCTATATATGAATTTATATCAGTGCCTTCTTGAGAGTAAAGGCATGCTATATCCCACAGAGTATCGCCGTTTTTTATATAATGAACTTCGTAATAAACATTATTTTCTTTATGAGCTGTATTCCCTGAGGCGAATGTGCACATAAGAACAAATGTTGTTACAAACAGAACGATAAAAACGAATTTTCTCATAAAATACACCTCCAAAATATTATTAGAACATATAATCAATATACACGAACAAATATTCTTTGTCAATATATTTCTTCAAAATATCGAACGTAAGTTTTTTATATTTGTGTTTTATACGTACATGTGTTATAATAAATAAAATTATGTTTATTTTACACATTTAGATATATTTTGGTTTTTATCATTTGATGCATATATTTTTGGAAGCTTATTTATGTTAAAGAGGTGGTTTAATGTCTGATTTATCAATAAAGCAAAAAGAAATTCTGGATTATTTAAAAAAAGAGGTTCATGAAAAAGGTTATCCGCCTTCGGTAAGAGAAATTTGCGATGCAACAGGGCTTAAGTCTACTTCCACTGTTCATGGGCATTTAACAAGGCTTGAGAAAAAGGGATATATTCGCAGGGACCCTTCTAAACCAAGAGCTATTGAAATACTTGATGAAGAACCTGTATTTAACACAGGACAGGAAGCCGTTGATGTGCCTATTATAGGTACAATTACTGCCGGAACGCCTATACTTGCTGTTGAAAACATTGATGGTACATTTCCTATACCTGTACAGTATATTACAGGCGAAAATATGTTTATGCTCAAGGTAAGAGGCGAAAGTATGATTAATGCCGGTATATTTGATAAGGACTTAATACTTGTAAAGCAGCAAAGAAGCGCCGAAAATGGTGATATTGTAGTAGCACTTATTGATGACGACTATGCTACTGTAAAAAGATTTTTTGCAGAAAATGGGCATATAAGACTTCAGCCTGAAAACCCGGCTATGTCGCCTATTATTGTTGAAAAATGCACTATATTGGGCAAAGTTACTGGACTTTTCAGAAAATTTTAAATTTACTTAATTAATAAATCGGAGTGATTAAATATGTATGGATTTTTTCGAGTTGGAGCAGCTGTGCCTGAGCTTAAAGTTGCAGATTGCAGTTTTAACACTAAAGAAATATTAAATGTTATTAAAGAAGCGAAAAAAAAGAATATTAGAGCTTTGGTATTTCCTGAGCTTTGTATAAGCTCTTACACATGCGGAGATTTGTTTTTACAAAAAACATTAATTGATGCATGCGAAAAGTCTGTATCTGACATTGCAAAGCAGACAGCTGATACAGACATGTATATTTTATTGGGACTTCCTGTTGAAATAGACTGCCGTACATTTAACTGTGCCGCTGTTTTATATAAGGGTAAAATATTAGCTCTTATACCTAAAACATATATTCCTAACTATGGTGAATTTTACGAGAAAAGATGGTTTGCGTCGGCTAATGAAGCTGTAAGCAAGGAAATTGTTTTCTGCGGTCAAACTGTTCCTGTGGGAGCAAAAATATTATTCAGAGATAAGAATAAGCCTGAATTTACATTTGGAGTTGAGTTATGCGAAGATTTATGGTGCCCGGTGCCGCCTTCTTCATATCATGCCCTTAATGGAGCTTCTGTTATATTTAATTTGTCGGCAAGTAATGAACTTGCGGCTAAGAATGAATATAGAAGAAAGTTAGTTTCTCAGCAGTCGGCTTCTGCTATATGCGGTTATGTGTATGCTTCTGCCGGAATGGGAGAATCTACACAGGACATTGTTTTCAGCGGACATGCCCTTATTTGTGAGAACGGTTCTGTACTTTGTGAGAACAAACGTTTCTTTTATAACAGCCAGCTTATTTGCGCGGATATAGATGTTGAAAAAATATATAATGACAGAAAGAAAAATACAAGCTTTACTGATTTAATTAAGCCTGAGATTAATACTGAATATAGGTATATTGACATTGACATTACTCAATGGAACGAAGAAACACTTGAACGCAGCATTAAAAGGATGCCGTTTGTACCGGATAACGACAGCATGTTACTTGAAAGATGCGAAGACATATTTAACATACAAGTAGCTGGTCTTGTTAAGAGAATACTGCATACAGGAACTAAATCGCTTGTTATAGGCATATCTGGAGGATTAGACTCCACTTTGGCACTTTTGGTTGCTGTTAAGGCTTGTGATTATTTAGGTTTAGAGAGAAAAACTGTTTTAGGCGTTACAATGCCTGGTTTTGGCACAACTGACAGGACATATAATAATGCAATTAATTTAATGAAATCTCTTGGTATTTCTACTAAAGAAATTTCAATTAAAGAGTCCGCTATACTTCATTTTAAAGATATAGAGCACGACTTAAATAAGCATGATATAACATACGAAAATACTCAGGCAAGGGAAAGAACACAGATATTAATGGATTTGGCCAACAAAAACAACGGTTTAGTTGTAGGTACCGGGGATTTATCTGAGCTTGCTCTTGGCTGGGCTACTTATAATGGTGACCATATGTCTATGTATGGTGTAAACGCTGGAGTACCTAAAACATTGGTAAGAGTGCTTGTTAAATATGTAGCTCAAAACAGCCAACTTGATGAGAATTCTAAAAACATACTATTTGATGTGCTTGACACACCTGTAAGTCCGGAGCTTCTTCCGCCAGACGAAAATGGTGAAATTAATCAGAAAACAGAGGATATTGTTGGGCCATACGAGCTTCATGATTTCTTTTTATATTATGTTGTAAGATTTGGCTTCAGCCCTAAGAAGATTGAGTTTTTAGCCCAAAAGGCTTTTGACGGCATTTACGATAATGAAACAATACTTAAATGGCTCAAAAACTTTTACAGGAGATTTTTCTCTCAGCAGTTTAAAAGGTCATGTCTGCCTGACGGCCCAAAGGTAGGTACAATTAATCTTTCGCCAAGAGGCGATTGGAGAATGCCAAGTGATGCTGTAAATACTGCATGGATGGATGAATTAGAAAAGTAAAAGCTTATTTTATGAGGCAATAATTATGTATTTAAGATATTCTTAAGATATTCTAATGAAAAAGATGATGATTTATTTTTAAAGTGGCTCACGGATGAAAAGGAGTTTGAAATTCTAAGTGGTGGTACTTTAGGAAAAATGCCGCACAGCGGCTTTTAACTGCTATAAAAAGCTAGGTTTTAAAGTTGTGGAAGGAAAAGAAAGCATGTTTATGTTAATGGGCAAACAAGAAACATGCTATGAAATGGTTTGGGATAAATAAAAACTATGTGCAGTAAAAGCATTGGAAATATTAGTATTTCCAGTGCTTTTTTACATATTTTAAAATTTTTAGAAAAAAAAGTAAAAAAGATGTTGACAAAGGGCGAAAAGTGAGTATAATAAATATTCGTTGCCG
>JAHZEA010000029.1:0-9426 GCA_019422065.1 Lachnospiraceae bacterium
AACGACCACCATAAACATAACAAGCGCGCCACAAAGACAATACCATGTTTCAAAACTTTTTTCTCCTAAATCAGGTATTTGTCTTTTTAAACCGATGCCTAAACTGATAAAGAGCAGTTCCAAAAGTGAAACTACTATAGGCGCATGCTTAAATGTTATTCCGCAGGCTGTAAAAGAAGCTATAATAAGATAGGTATTAAATACTGTGTAAATTAAAGGAAAAATTTTGCCAAAACAAAACATGTTTTCTATTGCTGCTGCTTTTTCGCTTTTGCTGCGTATAATAAGTGCTATTCCTAGGCAAAAAGTTATAACAGCGGCTATGTTTTTCAGTTGTGTTTGATTATATTGTGTTAAAAGGTAATTTGTTGTTATCTCGCCAGCTTTTGCCGATAGTATTATTAACCAGAAAAATATTACCCTAAGCAAAGAAAAATTTTTTATCCTTTCGTTTTTTATAACCATACCTGTGCCGAAAGCCATTACAGATAACAGAAGGGATAGTATTATTATTTTATAGAACATTTTCAGCCTCCGGTTTTTGTTCAGTTATATTTTATGAAGTTGTATGCTTTTTGTGTATGTCCAGTTAATATAAACTTTTTACAAACCCATTTTTTTGAGCAGAAATGACTCAAATATTTGTATGCCTTTATACATTAAAGCTGCAAGAAGGGCAAGTATAATAACGCTCATCATTACCCAGTCAAGTTTAAATACTTGGCTTCCGTATACTATTAAATAGCCAAGACCTTCTTTAGCGGCAAGGAATTCTCCTACAATAACACCTACAAATGAAAGGCCTACATTAATTTTAAGCGCATCTATAATATATGGTGTAGCAGAAGGAAATACTACTTTAAAAAGAACATCTTTCTTGTTTCCGCCAAAAGAGCGCACAAGGCGTATATCGTCTTTATCAGCGTTATTAAAGCCGCCTAATACATTAATAATTGTTACTATTACAGAAGTAAGAAGGGCAACGGCTATTATAGCTTTCATGTTGTTGCCCAGCCATACAATAATAATAGGTGCCAAAGCGGTTTTAGGCAGGCTGTTTAATACAACAAGATAAGGGTCGCAGACTTTATTAATAAAGCTGTTCCACCACAAAATAACAGCTGCTAATGTGCCCATAACGGTTCCTATGCCAAAGCCTACACATGTTTCAAATAAAGTTATGCCTATGTGCCTTAGCAGAGAGCCGTCTTTAAGCATATCTATGGCACAGACTATAATGCTGCTTGGTTTGCTGAATATAAATGGGTCTATAACACCTGTATCGGCAGCTATTTCCCAAATAACGAAAAAGAGTATAAATATAGCTATTCTTGTAATTTTAACCGCTTGTTTAGTCCTATTTAGGCTTTTGATAAACATAATTTGTTCTTTAGAAGGATTGTTGTTCATTTGTCCAGCTCCTTCCAGATTTTATTAAAATATTCTCTGAATTCCGGAGCTTCACGGGCGCTTATACCGTTTTTAAAATTTTCCGGAAACTCTATTTTAAACTCTGCTTTAAGACTTGCAGGCCGCTTTGAAAAAACAAGAACTCTGTCGGATAACGAAACAGCTTCGGAAATATCATGAGTTACAAGAACTGCTGTTTTTTTCTCTTTTTTAATAATTTTGCTTATTTCGTCGGAAACTGTAAGGCGTGTTTGGTAATCAAGAGCCGAAAATGGCTCATCAAGGAGAAGTATGTCCGCCTGTGAAGCAAGTGTGCGTATAAGTGCTGCTCTTTGGCGCATACCGCCGCTTAATTCCGATGGTTTTTTAAATGCAAAATCTTCGAGGCCGTATTTTTTCAAAAGTTCATGGACTTTCTGCCTGTTTTCAGCTGTTAAATTCTTTTGAAGCTCAAGGCCAAGGCAGGCATTTGAAAAAACGCTTCTCCATTCAAAAAGGTGGTCTTTTTGCAGCATATAAGCGCTTTTTCTGTTTCCTTCGATTTTAACAGTGCCTTCGCTGGGAAGGCTTAAACCGGAAATAACAGAAAGAAGTGTGCTTTTGCCGCAGCCTGACGGCCCAACAATACTTAAAAATTCGCCGTCATAAATGTCAAAAGTTACATTGTCCAGAGCCTTTGTTTCACCCTTAGGACTGTGATATGACAGGCTTATATTTTTAAGGTGCGCTATAGCCTCCATAATTTATAACCTCCGTTTGTTTTTACTCCATTATATTTAAAAAACGTACTTTTTGTGATTGGATTTAAGTGTGAATGTTTTTGAGTTTGAGTCTACAGAAACATAGTTAATTGTACTGTTATAAACTTTTTATATGAAAATGCTATTATTAATAACACAAAATTTTAATACTTGTTATTCAAGAACAATTATATTTAATTGGCTTATTTAGTGCCTTTTTTTGGCAGAAACATATATTTTATACATTATTTGGGTATTGATAAGTTGATTTTGAATGTAAGTTATGTTATTGTAATAAAATAGGTTTATTATGTAGTAAATTTTATAACAAATAATAAACGGCATCCGTTATTTATATTTATACAAATATGAAAGGGGTACTTTAAATGGTAATTGACGATAAAATGATTGATTACATTGGCGAGCTTGCTCGACTGAGGTTACAGGAAAATGAGCGTGAAAGCGCCAAAAACGAGATGAACAAAATAATAGACTATATGGATACATTAAATAAAATAGACACTAACGGTATAGAGGCTATGAGCCATGCCTTTCCTGTTAAAAACGTATTTAGAAAAGACGAAGTTAAGCCTTCCATAAATAGGGAAGACCTACTTTTAAATGCGCCGGATAAGAGCGAAGAAGCATTTAAAGTTCCTAAAACTTTTGATTAAAATAAAACTATAGGAGGCCTTAAAATGGATTTAAGCAAGCTTACAGCCTTAGAGGCTGGAAAACTTATAAAAAACAGAGAAATAAGCGTAACCGAAATTACTAAAGCGGCGCTTGACAACATAGATAAAACCGACAAAAACTATAAAGCTTTTGTTACTGTATGCCACGATGAAGCCCTTAAACAGGCAGAAGAAGTGCAGAAAAAAATAGATGACGGCACATTAACATCTCCTCTTGCCGGAGTGCCTATGGCTGTAAAAGACAATATGTGTACAAAAGGCATACTTACAACTGCATCATCTAAAATACTTACAGGATTTAAGCCGTTTTATAATGCAACAGCTGTTGAAAAGCTTGAAAAAGCTGGCGGAGTTCTTTTGGGTAAGCTTAACATGGACGAGTTTGCTATGGGAAGTACAACCGAAACTTCGTATTACGGCCCAACTTTTAACCCTTGGGGAGAAAACAGAGTTCCGGGCGGTTCTTCAGGCGGTTCAGCTGTTGCCGTAGCTACAGAGCAGGCTTATTATACACTTGGTTCTGATACAGGCGGTTCTATAAGACAGCCGTGTTCTTTCTGCGGTATAACAGGTATTAAACCAACATACGGTGCTGTATCAAGATATGGTCTTTTAGCTTATGCTTCATCCCTTGACCAGATAGGCCCTATGGGTAAAACAGTAGAGGATGTAGCTGAAGTTCTTTCAATTATCTCTGGCCATGACCCTAAAGACAGTACATCTTTCAATCAGGAACCGCTTAAATTTAATCTTGAAAACAACGTAAAGGGCAAAAAGATTGGTATTCCTGTTGAATATTTTGGAAAAGGCCTTGATGCCGATGTTAAAGCAAGAATTTTAGAGGCTGCTAAAAAACTTGAGTCAATGGGTGCTGTTATTGAGGAATTTAATATGCCTGAATTGGAGTATGCTATTCCTACTTACTATATTATAGCCTGTGCTGAAGCAAGCTCCAATCTTTCTAGATATGACGGCGTTAAATACGGATACTGCACACCTGAATTTGAGGACCTTACAGATTTATACTGCAAGTCAAGAAGTGAAGGCTTTGGTATGGAAGTTAAACGCCGTATAATGATAGGTGCTTTTGTTCTTTCAAGCGGATATTATGATGCTTACTACAAAAAAGCCCTTCAGGTTAAGGCTATAATTAAAAATTCATTTGATAAAGCTTTTGAAAAATATGACGCTATTTTAAGCCCTACAGCTCCTACAACAGCTCTTAAGATGGGCGAAAATTTAAGTGATCCGTTAAAAATGTATCTTGGTGATATTTATACAGTTTCTGTAAACTTAGCTGGACTTCCTTCAATGGTTGTTCCTTGCGGATTTGACTCAAACGGTCTTCCTGTAGGTTTACAGCTTACTGGTAAGGCATTTAGTGAAAATACACTTATGAATATAGCTTATTCCTACCAGCAGGAAACGGATTTCCACTTGAAAAAACCTGTTTTAAAGAAAGAAATGGAGGCGTAAGGCATGGAATTTTTAACAACTATGGGTTTGGAAGTTCATTGTGAGCTTTCTACTAAAACTAAAATATTTTGCTCATGCTCTACTGAGTTTGGCGGGGAGCCTAATACACATGTTTGTGAAGTATGTACCGGTATGCCGGGTTCACTGCCTGTTTTAAACGAACAGGTTGTAGAATATGCTATACGTACAGGCATTGCTACTAACTGCACAATAACACAATATAATAAATTCGATAGAAAGAATTATTTTTATCCTGACCTCCCGAAGGCTTATCAGGTTTCACAGCTTTATCTGCCTATTTGCCAGAATGGACATATTGATATAGAGGTAAACGGTGTTAAAAAGGCAATAAGAATTAAAGAAATACACATGGAAGAAGACGCCGGAAAGCTTATCCATGACCCTTGGGAGGACTGCACACTGGTAGACTACAACAGATGCGGTGTTCCACTTTTGGAGATTGTATCCGAGCCGGATTTTGAAAGCGGAGAAGAAGTAATTGCTTATCTTACAAAGCTTAAATCAATATTACAGTACATCGGTGTTTCAGACTGTAAAATGGAGCAGGGTTCTTTAAGAGCCGATGTTAATATTTCTGTTCGTCCAGTTGGACAGAAAGAACTTGGCACAAGAACAGAAATGAAAAACATAAACTCATTTAAAGCCATTGCCAGAGCTATTGAAGGGGAAAGACAGCGCCAGATAGATGTTATAGAAGACGGCGGAAAAGTTATACAGGAAACAAGAAGATGGGACGATACAAAGGGTATGTCTTATGCAATGCGTTCCAAAGAAAATGCTCAGGACTACAGATATTTCCCGGAACCAGACCTTGTACCTATTGAAATAAGTGATGAGTGGATAGAAAGAGTTAAAAACTCACTTCCTGAACTTCCGGAAGAAAAGAAAGCAAGATATATTTCAGAATACAGCCTTCCTGAATATGATGTTGACATTATTACAGGTTCAAAATATCTTGTTAAGATTTTTGAGGGCGCACTTGAAGTATGCGGAGAGGCTAAAGAAGTTTCAAACTGGATAATGGGAGAAGTTTTAAGACTTGCTTCTGAAACATCTACAGAGGTGGAAGACATAAAGTTCTCACCGGAAAACCTTGGTAAGCTTATAGTTTTAATTAAAAATAAAGTAATAAACAGAAATACTGCTAAAGAAGTATTTGAAAAGATGTTCAGCGAAAATGTTGACCCTGAACAGTATATAAAAGACAACGGTCTTGAAATGGTTAACGATGACGGAGCAGTTTTGGCCGTTGTTAAATCTGTAATAGAGGCTAACCCAAAAGCCGTAGCTGAATTTAAAGGCGGAAGCGCTAAAGTAAAAGGCTTCTTTGTAGGCCAGTGTATGAAACAGCTTAAAGGCAAAGCAGACCCTGCAACAGTAAATAAAATAATAGCTGAAGAACTTGACAAACTTTAATTATTTACAGCCATATCCAATGGGGTATGGCTTTTTTTTATTTAAGGCAGTAAAGTTAATTATTTTATTGAGATAATTGATATTAAAATATCAGAAAATATATACAATAATATGTAAAATATAATTGACATTTAGATTAATATATATTATAATTTGTAATATAAGGAGGTGGTGGTTTGAAGAACCTCAAACTAAAGGCAGCCCGGGCCGCTATGGATTTATCACAGGAAGAACTGGCACAGAAAATTGGTGTTACAAGACAAACTATAGGAATGATAGAAGCAGGGAAGTATAACCCGACTTTGAACTTATGTATTGCTATATGCAAGGCTTTGAATAAAACTTTAGACGAGCTTTTTTGGGAGGAATGATTATGACTGATGAAAGAGTTAAAATAGGGTATGATAAGATAAGAAGTCAATTTATGCTTATTGTTTATTTTGCGGCTTTAGCTTCATTTATAATTAAAACCGCCATTTATGGAACCAATTTTGACAAAAGTTTGTTTGAATTTTTAGTGCTTGTTATTTTTCCAATATTTCAGGCGGTAAGAGCTCATCAGTTGGGAATAGCTGTGAAATTAGACAAAAATAAAGTAAGAAGCAGTTTTATAACTCTTTTTGTAGTATTTGCAGTGTTAATAGTTTATGGCATATATAGAATTAAAAGTACAAATATGAATACCGAAGAAATTTTAGGAGTGGTTTCGTATTTGGTTGCATATATTGCGGTAGTTACGGTTATAAGAATTTTATTTATTAAACATGAAAACAAGAGATTTGAAAATCTTGGAAAAAAATACGATGATTAACTGGAAAAAGCCTGCTGTTGAATAGACGGCAGGCTTTTAAATTTCTATATAATAATACTTGTTGGAATTAGAATACATTTTGTATTAAACGGCCTTATGGAATTTAATTAATAATTTCAAAACAAAACAAATCAACTGACATAAATTAACTAAAGAACAATAAAAGTATATTTATTATTAAAATAAATCTATATAGTTAACATAATATTATTATGGTAAAGCAAATGAGTTATACAAATGAGCAATACAAAAATTGTTAAAACGTATATTTAAATAAGTACAAGTTGAATTTGTAGCAAAATTAGTTTTTAACTATATTATAGAGCAAAAGGGTTTTGGAGGAAACAAAATGCCTAATATATTTTTAAGTCCTTCCGTTCAGGAATATAATGAGTATTTAAACGGTGGCAGTGAGGAATATTACATGAATTTGATAGCAGATGCTATGGAACCTTATTTAAACATAAACGATATAAATTTTACAAGGAATAATACTGAAGAACCGGTTTCACAAGCTATTAAAGATTCCAATAGCGGAAATTATGATTTGCATTTGTCAATTCATTCAAACGCTGCACCGGAAAATTTAAAAGGTAAGCTTTCTGGAGTTGATATTTATTACAGTCCAGTCAGCTACTTAGGAAAGATGTTTGCAGAGATGTTAGCTGAAAACTATAAAACAATATATTATGAGCCGGATAAAGTAAGAATTGTGCCGACAACTTCGTTAGGCGAAATACGTAGAACCACAGCGCCGGCAGTTTTAATTGAGACAGCTTACCATGATAACCCTGAAGATGAAGAATGGATTAAAAACAATATAGATAATATAGCAAGAGTTTTAGCTATGACTGTAACTGACTTTTTCAATTTACCTTTTGTAGAACCAATAGAAAACGACTATGAAATAGAAGTTGATGTAATTGAATAAAAATAAATAAAGCAATGTTATATATATTTATAATAAGTTATAATAAGTACGGTTTATGGTAAAAATTATATATAGAATATATTTGGAAAAAACTATACAACTATTCGCAAAACTGTCGTTTTGCGAATAGTTGGAGATACCTCTCCTTATAACTTTATATCTATAAAAAAGCCGTATGAATTAAACATACGGCTTTTTCAGTAATTTAAATTAAACTATATTATAAATTATTTATTATTTAGAGTTAAAATCTTCTACGTCTTTTATATTTATATTTAGGTCTTGAATAATAGCCGCCGCCTCTGCGGTTTCTGAATATTTTAATTATAATAATTATTGCAATTATTATAACAACAACTACAGCAACTTTTACTATACTTAAATTGCTTACAAAGCCTGTAAGAGCATCTTTTATTTTATATAAAATTCTCATAAATATATTAGCTTTTTCAACTGTTCTTGATGAATAAACCTTAGTTTCGGCTAATACATTTCCGTTAGAGTCTTTATATGAAATTGTTCCAATTTCGGCTCCTTCTTCTATAGGTGCTTTTAATGTAATTGTTTCAGCTGTTTCATCTGAATCTGATTTTGTATACAAAATATCCTGATTTGTTACGTTTAAATCAGTAGTAATTGTTCCTACATCAGTTTTTGGAAGAAAAAGCGTTATGTCTTCCTTTATTACTAAATCAAGAGTATTTCCTCCGGCTGATTTATTATATACAAGGTCTGTTGTATACACACTATCTCCGTTTTTGTTAAGTGTATAATAACCGAAATTATTGAAACCATACTCAAAAAGATTTTTGGCATCAAGCCATCTGTTTGGGTCTTCAGAATTATAAATTACGGCTATAAGCTGAACGTTATCTTTAGTTGCCGAAGCTACAACACTGTCGCCGGCTTCATCGGTAAAGCCTGTTTTTATACCATCGGCATATTGATAGTTATACTCTGAATTTGTTATAAGCAGGTTATGGCTTGTCCAGTTATAGTCCTGAGTTAATGCTCCGTCTATCTGCTGAGAGCCTAAGCTGTTTCCTGAATAGCTTTTTTCTGCCGCAATTTGCCTGATTAACTCATTTTTCATGCCTTCAGCAGCAATTTTAGCCATATCGGATGCGGTTGTATAGTGATTATCATCATGGTATCCATGCGGATTTGTAAAATGTGTTCCTGTGCAGCCAAGTTCTTCAGCTTTTTGGTTCATCAAATCTGCAAAAATCTGTTCACACTGTGTAAGACCCATTGAATCATCATTTTTAATTTTTCTAGCTACGGCACATGCCGCAACTACTGCTGAGTCATTTCCGCTTGGTATCATAAGACCGCGGACAAGGTTTTCTGCTGTTATTGATTCACCTACTATATGCCCTGCTTTGCTTGAGTCAAGGCTTACTTCGTTAACTTCTGTTCCTACTGTTATAACATCGTCTTTATTAAAATGCTCAAGGAAAATCAAAGCTGTCATTATTTTGGTTGTGCTTGCCGGGTACATCTTTTTGTCGGCTTCTTTACTGTATAATACTTTTCCTGTTCCAGCTTCAACTAAAATTGCCGACTGAGCATAAACCGAAGGCTCAGGAACTGTTTGAGTTGTTTGTACTGTATTTTCTGCTGAATTAGTGCTGTTTTCATCTAATGTATCGGCAAAAACAGTTGCCGAAGACAATGCCAAAACTGCGGCTAATAAAGCCGTAATTAATCTGCGTTTTTTCATCTATATGCCTTCTTCCTATATTATAATTTAACAAGACCTTTATCAACCATGTTCTGTAAACCTATTATAATACCTATTTTAGCATGATGCCAGCTTAAACCACCCTGCATATAAACATTATAAGGTGGTTTTACGGGTGCGTCAGCGCTTAACTCAATAGAAGAACCTTGAACAAAAGCTCCGGCAGCCATTATAACTGGGCA
>JAHZEA010000029.1:9439-12439 GCA_019422065.1 Lachnospiraceae bacterium
GTAACAAAGCTGTCTACTGGTGCGCCCTTTTGTATTCCCTGACAAAAAGCAATAACGTTTTCTGCTGATTTAAGCTCAAGAGCCTGAACAATATCGGCGCGTTTTTCGTTTGAAGCAGGTATTACATTAAAACCAAGTCCCTCGAATATGTTTGCAAGGAATACAGCGCCTTTTAAACTGCCGTTTACTACCTGAGGAGCATTAAAAAGACCCTGAATAAGAAGTGAATTAATGCCTAATGTGGCGCCAACTTCTTTGCCTAATCCTGGTGATGTAAGACGCACAGCTGCATTTTCTACATACTCGTTTTTGCCTACTATATAACCACCTATAGGTGCAAGCCCGCCGCCTGGGTTTTTAATTAATGAACCAACTGCAAGGTCTGCCCCTACATCTGTAGGCTCTATATAGTCAACAAACTCACAATAACAGTTATCTACCATGCATATAACTTCCGGTTTAATGCTTTTAATAAATTTAATTAACTCAGCTGTTTTTTCTATAGGTAAAGATTCTCTCCACTCATAGCCTTTTGAACGCTGTATAGTTACAAGCTTTGTTTTTTCATTAATAGCGTTTTTTATGCCTTCAAAATCAAATGAGCCGTCACTGAGTAAATCTACCTGCTTGTAAGTAATGCCATATTCTGCAAGTGAGCCCCTTTCAGGTCTTATACCTATAACACCCTGCAAAGTGTCATAAGGCACACCTACTGGTGAAAGTATTTCATCACCCGGACGCAAGTTGCCGGCTAATGCAACAGTTAATGCATGTGTTCCGGATATAATTTGAGGACGCACAAGGCCTGCTTCTGTATGGAATATATCGGCATATATCTGCTCAAGCGTATCACGGCCTAAGTCATTATATCCATAGCCAGTAGTAGCGGCAAAATGCGCTTCACTGAGCTTGTTTTTCTGCATTGCTTTTAAAACTTTTAATTGATTATATTCGGTTATTTTATCAATCTCACCAAATTTATCTTTTACATTATTTTCGCATTTTAAAGCATAATCAAGAACTTTTTTATCTATTTTGAAATTTTCAATTATAAAACTTTCTAACTTATCCATTTGTATCTCCTGAATTTCTTAAATTAGTAGATTAGATTTTAAATAATCATACATTTTTTCAGCTGTATATACAGAATCTTTTCCTGTTGTGTCTATCCACACTCCATTTGTCTGGTGCTTAAACCATGTGAGCTGCCTTTTGGCAAAATGCCTTGTACCTTTTTTAATTTCCTCAACAGCCTGCTCTAAAGATGTTTCACCTTTAATATAAGGTATCATCTCTTTATAGCCAAGACCTTGCATTGACACCAAATCGGGCGAATAGCCCATATCAAGAAGTTTTCTTACTTCATTTTCAAGACCGTTTTTAAGCATAATATCAACACGCAGATTTATTCTTTCGTATAATTTCTGTCTGTCCATATTAAGCACAAAAAAGGCTGTATTATAAGGAGACTCTTTCAAGTGTTCCTCTTTGTTATGTTCAGAAAGTTTACAGCCCGTTTGCATATAAAACTCAATAGCACGTATAACTCTCTTTACATTATTATAATGTATATTTTCGGCATACTCAAAATCTATTTTTTTTAATTTTTCGTATAGATATTCTGCTCCGTATTTTTCTGCTTCTTCTTCCAATTCTTTTCTTATGGAATCATCAGAATTAGTTTCCATAAAATTATTATTGTAAACCACTGAGTTTATATAAAAACCTGTTCCACCTACTAATATTGGTATGTGTCCATTTTTATAAATTTTTTCTATACACTCATTAGCTTTTTGCTGGAATATTTTTATGTTAAACTCGTCATCAGGCATAAAATCATCAATAAGGTAATGTGGTACGCCTTCCTTTTCTTCTTCTGTTATTTTAGCTGTTCCTATGTCCATGTATTTGTAAACCTGCATGGAATCAGCAGAAATTATTTCTCCGCCAATTTTTTTAGCCAAAAGAACCGATGATGCGGTTTTTCCGCAAGCTGTAGGCCCAGCTATGACAACAAGTGTTTTTTTATATTTAGAAAAATTGTTTTCCATTATTATTGTATCCTCTTAAACTTTTTTTCAAGCTCATACTTTGTAAGCTCTATTATTGTAGGTCGTCCATGAGGGCAGCTGAAAGGATTTTCAAGTTTTAAAAGCTCATTTATAAGCGCTGTTGCTTCCTGAATACTTAATCTGTCGTTAGCTTTAACAGCTGCTTTGCAGGCCATTGTGGCTACTGAAAGTATTTTTGTGTCCATTACAGAATTAAGTTGTTTTTCACCAAGTATATCTATAATGCTGTTAAAAAACGACAGTGACTCAGGGCTTTTAAATATAAAAGGCACTCCCTTAAGAGCAAAATCTCTTTCTGTAATACGCTCTACCTCAAAACCGGCTTTGTTTAATAAATCCAAGTTTTTATTAATTGTTTCTATTTCGCTTTCAGTTAAGTTAAGCATAACAGGTTCAATAAGTCTTTGGCTCATAACTGAGCTTTCGTTAAATGATTTCATAAATCTTTCATACAAAACCCTTTCATGTGCCGCATGCTGGTCTATTAAAAATATACTGCTATTTTGTTCTACAATCCAGTAAGTAGCAAATATCTGACCTATAATTTTATAATTATGGAAGAAAGGTTTTGAATTATCCGTATTATTTTCTGACTCATCAGTTGTCAGCATATTCTGTTCAACTTTCTGCTCTTTATAATACGGGTCTTTATTTTCCTGCATTTTAAACTTATTTTTAATAATGCCATCGTTTAATTCTGCCTGTTTATAGAGCTTTTGAAGTTCCTCAATAGACTTATTTTCTGTTGTAATATATTTTACAGATTCTTTTGGTTTTTCGCAGTGCTGCTCAGCACTTAAAGGTTTTTCAGAATTGTTTTCAAAAGGAAATTTTTCTTTGCTTTCTTCGATTAAATTTTCAGCTTCCTTTGAATTAGAGCTATCCCAGCTGCTTTCTGGAATTAACACTTTGTCTTTAAAAATATCAA
>JAHZEA010000003.1:0-83822 GCA_019422065.1 Lachnospiraceae bacterium
TTTGCTTTTCTCGATTTTTTGACTCTTGCTTCTTTATTCAGTTTTCAAGGTGCAGGTCTTTCTATTTAGGCTGTTCAGATGTCTTATCTCACAGCCGCTTGTATATAATAGCACTACTACATCATTCTGTCAACAACTTTTTTTATTTTTTTAAAAAAAATTTTTACTTAGCCTTTACAGGCCTTAAACATACTTATGCTATTATCCTTAAAATCATCTTTAACAGTATATTCCCGTTAAACAATGCCAGAGCTATTTTAGAGTTTTCAAGGGATTCATAAAACCATGTCAAGCTATCACCACTTACAAATAAAACAGCTACAACAAATATAACCCAAACTATTAATACGCCCTCAAGCAAGCCTACAATCAATCCGCCTGCAGAGTTTAAGCCATGTATAACCGGAAGCTTTGTAACAACATCAAGCAGTATAAGCACCAGCTTAAAAATTACAATAAGCCCTACCGCAACTACTATCATAGACAAAATGTTTAAAATCATGTTTGCTACATATCCAGATATGTAGTCGTTTATACCCGTTGCGTCAAGTATGCCATAAACAACTGGGTTATTATTTGATATAAGAGATTCTTTAAGAAAATCCGGTATTGAAAGGCTGTTTATATAGTCATTAGACTGAGCGCTTACAGCAGATGACATGCTTTCCAAATTAAGTGCCTTTGCAACTCCGTTTTCTATATACCCATAAACAGGTGTTGTTCTTAAAAATTTGCTGAATACCGGATAAATTTTATTTGTAAGCAATAACGAAACTACGCTTGGTACAAATGAAAAACAAGTTTTAACAAAACCCCTGAAATACCCAACAACAACACAAATTCCTATAACTGCCAATACAAAAATGTCTAAACTGTTCATTAAATTGCATATTCCTCCTTAAAATAAGCCGGATAACAAATTTATTGAAATCCGGCATGGCTTTTTATTCTGCTTCTATTATTTTAGCCTCTGTTCCAGTAATTACAAGCACCTTGTTTCCACCGGTATACGGAAATACGTCTTTAACCACCTGTGTAGCTGTAAAACGCCAGTTTTCTTTAGCTGACTCATTTATACATATAAAATCATTTCCACTGCCTATAATTATATCCTTTCCGGCTACATTTAAGTACGATATATCATCGCCAATAAAATACTCGCTTTTTTCTTTACCGTTTTTATTTAAAATAATAACTGTACCGCTTTCATAACCTTCTGAACCGGCAAGCTGGTCGCCAAGTGATAAAACTATACTTCCGTTTTGTGTATATGCTACAGCATCTATTCTATTGTTAACAGGTGTATTCCATACTTCATTACCGCTTGAATCAATGGCAAACAAGCCTTTGTCGTACACAATAACAAAATTGCCATTTAATGCAAATATATAAGGCGCAATAATATCTTCTTTCTCTATTCCGGCATAAAACTCACCAGTTGCTGTATTTTTGGAATCTTCCTTATTAACATAAAACAGCAGTACTTTTGCTTTAATCTCTATATCAGAAGTATCAGCGTATGTTACAGCCAGAATTCTGCTGTCTTCGCTTAAAGCCGCACTTAATGGATAAATACCGCTGTCCTGCTCAAAACGCTCCATAAGAATTTGTCCATCATTTCTTATAACAGAAATTTTATAGTCTTCGCCGTATTTTTGTATAACAGCACTTGTTCCCTGCGAATTAAGGGCACAGCTTACAATATTTCCGTCTGTTTGAGCCGAGAACTCAAGACCGTCAGTACTATATAGCCTTAAATTTTTTCCCTGAACATCATTTATAATGGCATATTTTCCATTTGATATACCTGTAACAGATGACATTGTATACGTATCGTTCCATTTTTGCGTATCTAAATCTAAATAATACTTAGCGCCGTCTTTTGTAAGATATAAATATCCACCATCAAGATATAAAAATTTAGAGCGGCTGTCATTTTCAAATGTAATTTTTACTTCACTTTCTTTAACAGTACTATTTTGAATTGTTTCGGTATCAGATGTATCCTGACTGCTTTGTGCATTTTCGGCATTTTCATTGTTTTGGGTATTATCTTCGGATTTTTCTCCGCTTTGAGCCGCTTCTTCCGAGCTCTGCCCACTTTGGGACGATGAAGAAGCGGAATCCTGCGAACCGATTTTTAATATGCTTTCAATATTGAAACTTTTCATTATATCAACATCAAGGAAGCTCAAACCGAAATATGTTCCGCCTATTGCCGCCATTAAAAAAAGTACAATTATAAATATTTTACCGCTTCCGCCGTGTTTTCCGCCTCCTGAAGAAGAGTCGTCATCATCTTCTTCGTAATCGTCATATTCGTCGTAGTCGTCGTTGTATCCGTCATCATATTGGCTGTTATATTCATCATCAGTAAACTGACCTTCATCATATTCATTGTTCATGGCATAACCTCCCGAAATTACTGTAATTATACTATAAACATTTGTGAAAGTCTAACCCCTTTTGTATGCCTAAAATTTAATTAATCAATACTTAAAATTTTAAGTTTCTAAGCACAATAGCTGCAAACTCAGCTAATCCTATAAGTGAAAAAACAACATATAGTTTTTCTACAAATACCATAAAACCTACAGACGAAACAAAATATGACGCAGCTAAAAAAAACACTAATTTCGTTACCGAAAACTTTTTGTTTAAAACCCATTCCATAGCGCAAAAGCCGTTTGAAGCAGCTGTTGTATATACCGAAAGTATAAAAGAAATTATATATATGTAGTAAACTAAATCCGAAACATTTTTTGTAACCAAAAGCATAGGAAGCGGCTCATTTAAAGCATTTAGGCTTAAAACCAATGCAAATGACATTAAAGTGCCTATTATAAAAACAATTACACCTGTTAAAATACAGCCGGCAAATGGCTTTGTACCTTCCTTCAGTTTTCCGGCGCACTCAATTAAAACCGGTACACATGAAACCATGTTATAAAATGCAAACTCAGCACCTTTTATAAACCCGCCAGATGAATTATTCAATCCCAAACCAATAAAACTTAAACCGTTGTTTTTTAAAACAGCTGCCGAGCTTATAACAATACCTGTTACCAGAATGGGTACCAATATACTGTTTGCCTTAATAATGCCTTTAGGTCCATTAATCAAAACAGGCATGCACAAAAGTATAAATACAATACGCGCCAATTTATTGTCCATAAAACCCATACTTTGACATAGAGAACCAAAAGCCGATATCATGGCAGTAAACAGCACAAAAAAGAATACACCTGTAAAAAAACATATAATGTTCGAGGCCTGTATTCCCATTATTTCATTCATAAACTCCGTATATTCAAATATACGCGTTTTAAAAGCTGTTTTTACGGCTAAAGCACCAAATAATATAAGTATACCGCAGCTTAAAATAAGCGGTATTAAAAAACTCCCGCCGTTTTTTAAAAAATAAACAGCAATTTCACTGCCGGAAGCAAAACCGGCACCTATTAAAGTACCAGTATATAGTAATGAAAGTTTTAAATCATTTTTTCTCAAAAAAATCCCCCATACCAACTGTATGAGGGACTAACAATTATTATCAATACTCTTTTACTATTTTGTTGTAAAGCTCAATGTACTTTAACGCCGAAGACTGCCAAGAATAATCACATGTCATAGCATTTCTAACTACATATTTCCAGTCATCGCTGTAGTATACACTTAAGGCTTGGTCAAATGCCCACATAAGCCCGTCTGCTGTGTGGTGTTCAAAAACAAAGCCGTTTCCTGTTTTGGTTTCTCTGTTAAAATGCGTTACCGTATCTGAAAGACCGCCTGTTTTTCTAACAATAGGAATAGTTCCATACCTTAAAGAGAACATCTGTCCTAAACCGCATGGCTCAAAAAGTGAAGGCATAAGGAACATATCACTAGAAGCATATATTCTTTGCGCCAGAATATCGTCAAACTTAATATTTGCACTTACATTTCCTTTATGGTTCCACTCAAGGCCTTTAAAGAAATCCTCAAGACGCTTTTCACCTGTACCAAGCACAACAATCTGCACATTGCGGTTAAGCATTTCTTCCGCTACCCAAGAAACAATATCAAGCCCCTTTTGGTCTGCCAAACGTGAAATAATGCTTACAAGGGGCACATCCTTAACCTCAAGACCAAGCTGTTTTTGCAATTCTGTTTTATTAAGCTTTTTATTATCAGCGCTGTCTAAATTGTAATTAACTGCAATCCTGTTGTCTGTTTCAGGATTGTTTTTATCATAGTCAATGCCGTTTAATATGCCAAAAAGCCTGTCCTGCCTTGACCTCATAACACCGTCTAAGCCGTAGCCATATTGGAATGTCTTTATTTCCTCAGCATATGTTTCGCTTACGGTGCTTATGGCATCTGCATAAACAAGACCAGATTTCATAAAGCTGACTTGACCATAAAACTCCATGGCGCCAAAACAATAATCCGGTATTTCCAGCATTTCCATAGTTTCTCTCGGGAATGTTCCCTGATACTGCAAATTATGGATTGTATAAAGTGTTTTTATGTTTTTATATGCAGTAAACTTGCTGTAAACCTCTTTTAAAAGTATACATATAGGTCCTGTCTGCCAGTCATTGCAGTGTATAATATCAGGATAAAAATCTATAAATTGAAGCATTTCCAAAACGGCACGGCAGAAAAATGCAAATCTCTCGTTGTCATCACCATAACCGTAAAAGCCTTCCCTGCCAAAATAATAGTCGTTTTCTATAAAATATGTCTTAACATAGTCGTCTTTAAGCAGAATACCTGCCGGCTGTCTTCTCCAAGACAAGTGGGTTTCAAAACTTCCAAGGTAATTTATGCCTATAAAGTGCTCAGTATTTATACTTCTGTACTTAGGCAGTACAACCCTCACGTCAACTCCGTTATCTCTTAAAACCTTAGGCAGTGAGCCTATAACATCTCCCAAACCGCCTGATTTTGCAAAAGGCGCACATTCGGATGAGACAACAAGAACTTTAAGAGGCTTTGTCTTTTCCATAATCAAACCTCCAATCCAAATTATAACATAGCTCTTACAATAATTTTACTATGAAAAATCTGTCTTTTCAAGTTAAATCAATATCCGGCCAAATACCGGACGGGTATATGGCTGTATTTCACAAATAAAAATAACACCTCTGTTTCATTTAATTTTAAACGGCTTATACATAATTTTCCTTTAGGCCGCTAAATATATATATGCGTTCTTTATTAAAATGACATATTAATTTATACCCAAATTATGGTATACTTAACATATTAAATTAAAAAGGAGTGGTATAATGCCCGAAAAAACAAATATACCTGAAAGAAACGAAATAGATAATAAATATAAATGGAAACTTGAGGATTTATACTCAGATACAAAAAGCTGGGAAGAAAGCTACGAAAGTGTAAGCGAAAAATCCAATAAATACAGCTCTTTTGGCGGTAAAATTGCACAAGACCCAGAAACACTTATTGAGTTTTTAAAATTTAATGACGAAATCTCAATGCAGGCTGAGCGCCTTTATGTGTATGCCAATATGAAATTTCACGAAGACAGCCGTGTTTCATTAAGTCAAGAGCTTTCCAACAAAGCAGAAATGCTTATGGTTAAGCTTATGAATGACAGCTCTTTTGCCACACCTGAAATAACATCCATAGGAGAAGAAAAACTGGCATCTTTTATAGCTCAAAAACCAGAGCTTAAAGAATATGAACACTACCTTCTGTCCCTTATGCGCAGACAAAAACATATTCTTTCAAAGGCTGAAGAAGAGATATTAGCCAAAACAGGTAATTTTTCAAATACAGCTGAAGATATATTCTCTATGATTAACGATGCTGATATGACATTTGGCGATATTACAGACGAAAACGGCCAAAAAGTTACTTTAACAAAAGGCCGCTATACAAAATATATGGAAAGTGAAAACCGTGATGTAAGAAAAGCGGCTTTTGACACACTTTATGCTTCGTACGAAAAACAAAAAAATACACTGGCAACAACTTATTATTCGGCAGTAAAAAAAGACGCGTTTTATGCTGATGTAAGAAAATACGGCTCATCACTTGAAGCCGCTCTTGACGACGACAATATACCAATAGATGTATACAACAATCTTATATCTGCAGTGCATAAATATCTGCCTTTAATGCACAGATATGTTAAAATACGCAAAAAAATACTCGGCCTTGATGAGCTTCATCCTTACGACCTTTATGCACCTCTGGCAAAAGACGCCAACTTAAAAATAACATATTCCGAAGCTAAGGAAACAGTTTTAAAAGCTCTTGATGTAATGGGTGAAAAATACATCTCAGCCTTAAAAGAAGGCTTTGAAAGCGGCTGGATTGATGTTTACGAAAATAAAGGCAAACGCGGAGGAGCTTATTCTTGGGGCACATATTCATGCCATCCGTATGTTCTTTTAAACCATAACGATAACCTTAACTCCATGTTTACAGTAGCACACGAAATGGGTCATGCTCTCCACAGCTATTTTACATGGAAAAAACAGCCTTATATATATTCCGGCCATAAAATTTTTGTTGCCGAAGTAGCTTCTACATGCAATGAGGCACTTTTAATGGAATACATGCTTAAAACAACAACAGACAAAAACGCAAGAAAATACCTTATTAATTATTTCCTTGAGCAGTTTAAGGGCACATTTTTCCGTCAAGCTATGTTTGCCGAGTTTGAAAAAACAGCTCATGACATGGTAGAAAAAGGCCAGCCTTTAACATGCGATATACTCTGCAATATGTACCATGACCTTAACAGACAATATTTTGGTGATGAACTTGTAATTGATAAAAACCTTGACCTTGAATGGGCAAGAATACCTCATTTTTACAGTGCTTTTTATGTTTACCAATATGCTACAGGCTACACTGCCGCAATAGCCCTTTCAAGTAAAATACTTAACGAGGGCCAAAGCGCTATTGATAAATATATGGAGTTTCTCTCAAACGGCAACAGCCTTTATTCCATAGACCTTTTAAAAGGCGCTGGAGTTGATATGACAAGCACAGAACCTTTTGACAAAGCAATGGCTGTATTTAAGTCACTTCTTGACATGATGGAAAACGAGTTTTAATACATTATAAAAAAAACTGCCTTAGGTATATTAATATTACCAAGGCGGTTTTTTTATTTAAAATTATATTATTTACTTGTGTCTGTATTGAATATGTTCTATAAACCTTTTTACTGCCGGAGAAGCGCTTTTTCTGCTTTTTAAAGCAAGAACTATATTTCTGTATTCCGGTTTATCCAACTCCATTGCCTTTATGTTATATGTCGTTCTGTTAAGTATAAGCTCAGGTAATATGCTTACACCAAAACCACACTCAACCATTGACATAATAACATAGTCATCTAAAGTTCTAAAATTAATTTTAGGCTTTATTTTATGCTTTTTAAATATTTCCTCAACTTCTATATTTCCGCTTTCAAGAAGCATAAAAGGCTCATCATTAAGCGCATTAACAGGGAATTTTTCTAAACTTGACAATTTATGATTAGCCGGAACAACAGCCAAAAGCCTATCCCTTTCAAGAAATATAGTTTCCAAATCACTTTTAATAGGAAGTATAAGAAAGCCGCAGTCAACACGTCCCTGATTAATCCATTCCTCTACTTTTCCGTAGCCACCTACCAAAAGCTCATATTCTATATTGGGATATTTTTCTCTAAATGCCTTTATTACATTAGGTATCCAGTTTGAGGCTATACTCGATACTGAGCCTATTCTTATAAGTCCCGTTTGAACATTATGTATAGAGTCTATTTCTTCCTTAAGCCTGTAATATTCATTGCAGACATTTTTTATATACGGCAAAACCCTTATTCCGTCAGATGTAAGCCTTACTCCTGTTCTTCCTCGTTCCAGAAGCGATAAGTCCCATTCTTCCTCTAAGTCGTTTATCATTCGGCTTACTCCTGACTGAGAATAGTCAAGAGCCTTTGAAGCCTCTGTAATACTTCCATATTCTATTGTTTTTAAAAATGCTATGTATTTTTGTATACTCATATTTTCTATACCATTTTGTAATATTTAATATGATAAATATTCGTTTTTGTAATAACAACATATATGATATACTCTTTCCTGTAAAAAAACAAGACATACTTGGAGGCTGTTATGGAAAATTCAAAAGCTTATATAAAATTTATAATATCACTAATTATATTTGGTTCAAATGGACTTGTAGCAAGCCTAATAAATTTAGGCAGTCACCAAATAGTGCTTTTAAGAACATTAATAGGCGGAATTTTTCTATCTGCAATACTTTTATACCAGAAAAAACCTTTGGCGGCTTTAAAGAATAAACGTCATTTTCTTTTTGTAGTTATGTCCGGCGTATCAATGGGAATAAGCTGGCTGTTTTTATATGAGGCTTATAACTGCACCGGTGTAAGCCTTGCTACACTGGTTTATTACTGCGGTCCTGTTTTTGTAATGCTTCTATCTCCAATATTGTTTAAAGAAAGCTTTACCCCTGCCAAAATATTTGGCTTTACAGCTGTGCTTTTAGGTATGCTTTGCGTAAATTTCAATTCGTTAGCAGGAGAAGGGTTTTCTAAGGGAATATTATATTCGTCATTAGGTGCTTTATTTTTTGCGCTAATGACAGTGTTTAACAAAGAAGGTTATTCCATAAAAGGCATTGAAAATTCTGCCATATCCATTTTGTCATCTTGTGCCACAGCCGCAGTTTTTACAGCTGTAAGATACGGAATATCATTTGAAATTCCTGTTAATTCCATAGCGCCTATAATTTTTATAGGAATTATTAATACAGGCTTAGGCTGTTACCTTTATTTTTCATCAATGAGCTCCCTGCCGGCTCAAACAGTTTCAGTCTGCGGATATTTAGAGCCTCTTTCAGCTCTTATTTTCTCTGCACTGTTCTTACACGAAACTCTTTCGCCTTTACAGCTTTTGGGAGCCTTTCTTATTATAGGCGGTGCCGCATTTGGCGAAGTTATGAAAGACAGAGTACATGTTGATTATGTTACAATAAAAATTCCGTTGCCTCATATAGCAAAAATCCATTAATAAATTATGCGGCAGTCTTTGCTACAGCCATTTTAAATACAATGGTATTGATATAACAAACATTAATTTTTAATAAATCAACGGACTTATTCAATTTTCTGCTTAATATAAAATAAATTTAAGCATATATAGCTTTAAACATAAAAAAGGCTCAAGATTTTATCTTAAGCCTTTTTTTATTGCTTTTATTCACAATTTTTTTGTTTTATTCCGTATTTATGCCCCGAAATACATTACTTAATCACATTGATGTTAACAAACTGCCTTTTTAAATTTCGTCGCTGTGCTTTTCATCGCCTTCGCCGTCGTTATCTTCCGGCTCATCAAATGATTTTAAATAGTATTCTTTAAGCTTAGCATAAACTTTTCCGTGTACGCTTTCCGGCGGATAACTACCGTCAGCACCTAATTTGCCAGCCGGTGCAGAAAGCATAATCTCAATTCCGTCATCTATTGAAGAAACAGTAAATATATGGAATTTGCCTTCTTTAACAGCATTTGCCACATCATCATTAAGCATAAGGTCACCGGTATTTGTTTCTGGTATCATAACACCTTGGCTTCCTGTAAGACCGCGGCGGGAGCATATATCAAAAAATGCTTCTATCTTTTCGTTTACACCGCCTATTGCCTGTATATCACCAAACTGATTTACAGAACCTGTAACGGCTATCTGCTGGTTAACAGGTATTCCGGAAAGACTTGAAAGTATACAGTAAAGCTCTGTACTTGATGCACTGTCGCCGTCTATACCGCCGTAGTTCTGCTCAAAGCACACCCTGCATGAAAGAGAAATAGGAAAATCCTGAGCATATTTTCCGCCAATGTACCCTTCTATAATATTCATTCCTTTAGTATGGGTATTGCCGCTCATTTCCGCTTCTTTTTCAATGTTTATAATTCCGCTTTTGCCCATATACGAAACAGCCGTAATACGGCTTACGTTGCCAAAAGCGTATCCGCCCATATCAATTACAGATAATCCATTAATCTGGCCAACCCTTTCGCCTTTGGTATCTATCATAATAACACCGCTGTCTACCATTTCAGAAAGCTTTTCTTCATAAAGCATAAGACGGTTTTTTCTTTCTTCCATAGCCTTTTTAACATGCTTTCCTTCAACAGCATCTTTTCCGTCTATCTGTGCCCAAGCGCTTGACTCACAAAGTATTTCACCTATTTTATTAAACTTTGTTGAAAGCTTATTCTGTTTATCTGCCATTCTTGATGAAAACTCAATAACTCTTGCCACAGCCTCGGCAGTAAAAGGCAGGAGTTTTTCTTTAACCGAGTATGATTTAATAAACTGCGCCGTATTCATTACGCTTTCTTCGTTTCTATCCATCTCGTAATCAAAATCGGCCAATACCTTAAAGTATTTATCAAAATCTTCCTCGTACTCGCTTAAAATCTCGTAATAATAACTGCTTCCCACAAGTATTATCTTAAAGTTGGCATCTATTGGCTCAGGATTAAGCGTTGAAACAGGCACAGTTTGGAACTGGTCTCTTAAACCGTCTATTTTTATTTTGCCTGTGCGCATTACACGCCTTATTGCCTCCCACGCCTGATAGTTGGAAAGCACATCTCGTGCCTGTAAAATAAGGTACCCGCCATTTGCCTTATGGAAAAGTCCCGGCTTAATTTTCATAAAATCCGTTGTAAGATTTCCAAACTCGTTGTCATATTCCATTTCGCCGGCAAGATTAGCTCCTGTTGGGTTAAAATCAACTACAACAGGGGCGCCTTCTTCTTTTGCATTATCCACAATAAGATTTACTTTATATTTAGAAAGTGTATCGTCCGGATTTTTCTTGTTTATAAACGGTATAATACCTCCGGCACTTTCGTCTTCATCCGTAATTGTAGGTGTAAATTTAGATATATTATCAAGAAGGTCTTCCTGAACATCTCTTAAATATTTTATTACATCAGCGTTATCGCCGTATTTTTCCTGTAATGAGTTTATATTATATCCTACAGCAAACATGCCCGTTTTATAATCCAAGTCATTTACTTCGCTGCGGCAGTCTTTTTCCAGCTCGTGTATCTCACGCATTACAGTAGAAGCTTCACGTGTAAGTTCTGATGTAGCGGCATTTATTTTGTCTTTCTCGTCATCGCTAAGCTCATCGTACTTTTCCTCGCTTATCTCCTCTCCGTCCATAACAGGCATAAAAAATACGCCTGTATTGGAGCTTTTAACTGTAAAACCATATTTATCGGCAATACGGCTTATCTGGCGCATAAGTTTGTTTCTTTTGTCGTCATAGCTGCGTATTATGTCGTTTTTTTGTTCCTCGTATTCATCAGAGGCAAAAACACGACTTAATTCAGAGCTGAAAAATTCCGACAGCTCATTCATGTCATCTCTGAACTGCCTGCCTTTTCCGGCTTCAAATTTAAGGGCTTTAGGACATTTAGGCTCATCAAAGTTATAAACATAGCAGTAGTCATCTGGCTTTTTCTCTTGAGCTGCTGTTTTTTCAGCGCACATTTTGGCATAAGATGTTTTGCCTAATCCTGTAGAACCGCACATATAAATATTGTAGCCCGAAGCCTTAATTTTAAGCCCCAGCTGCATAGCTTTTTCTGCTCTTGGCTGGCCTACTATGCCGTCTACGCCATTTAATTCGTCAGTTGTTTTAAATTTAAGCTCGCTTTCGGCGCATTTGTTGTTAAGTTCGTAATACTTAAGCTCTTTTATACTCAATGCATTCCCTCCTTTATGATTAAAATACAAGTATTATTAAAGGGTTTTATCATAGTCCTCATAATTTTCAAAATATTTCCACATTACAACAGCGTCTTCATTTGTATCTTTATAATAATTCTTTCTAAATCCTTCCGGTTTAAAGCCATATTTGGTATATAGTTTCTGTGCCGGGTAATTACTTATTTTAACCTCTAATGTAATGCCTATCATTTCTCTTTCTTCAGCTGTTTTTATAAGTGCCTCCATAAGAAGAGAGCCTACCTTTTGGCCCCTGTATTCTTCTAAAACAGCTACGTTTGTTATCTGTCCTTCAGTTACTACATGCCACATACCGGCATAGCCTACTATTTTTTCACCGTCTTTTGCAACAAAATATACAGCCAGTTTATTTTCATTCATTTCACGCTCAAAATCGGCTCTAGTCCACGCAATGGCAAAACATGACTCTTCCACTTTAAGTACACCGTCAATATCATTGGCCGTCATAGGCATTATTTCTATCATTTGCCTGATACCTCCGCTGTTCTTTTTTCTTCAAGCTCCCTTTCAGCTTGGGATTTTCTAAGGTAAAACGGCGCAAATTCACTGTAAGCAGTAATTTTTCCTTCCTTGGCATAAACAAAAGCCAAAGCCGCAACAGATGCCGCTCTTTGGATATTGCAGTGCTGCGGAGCCAAAACAGCATTGCTCAGACTTAATATCTTTTCTTTATATACAGGCACTGCATCGCCTAAAAATATTACTTTTCTGTCAAAGCCTGATGCCTTAAGCAAAACATCATCTATACTTCTGGCCTCCTGAGGGTATATCTCACTAAGGTGTCCGTCTTTAAACTCGTAAAAAGCGTTATATACCTGTGAACGCCTTGCATCCATAGTAGGACAAATAATCTTATCGGTTTCAAATATATTGTATGCTAACGCCTCCAGTGTTGGCACACCTATAATGTTTATTCCCAAGCCGTGAGCAAGGCCTTTTGCTGCTGCTGCACCTATCCTTAAGCCAGTAAATGAGCCCGGACCTGATGTGCAGGCAATATAGTCAAGTTCCTTAATATCAAAATTTGATGCTTTTATTATGCTATCTACTGCTGGCATAAGGGTTTGGGAATGTGTTATTTTAAAATTAAGTGCATACTCTGCTATTATTTTCTCATCATCCGCTAAAGATGCCGAAACAGCCGTGCCTGACGAATCTATGGCCAATATTTTCAATTTATTTACCTCCAAAAGTAATTCTTCTGTAATCAAAACCTTTATCTAAGTCTTTTTCTATATTAATCCAAACGGCTTCAGGCGGAATTATTTCTTCTATCAGCTCAGCCCATTCAATAAGGCATACACCATCGCCGAAAAAATATTCCTCATAGCCAGTATCATCCATTTCCTCAATACTGCCTATTCTGTATACATCAAAATGGTATAGATTAAGCCTGCCGTCATACTCGTTTATAATAGTAAAAGTAGGGCTTGTAATATATTCTTCCTCAACACCAAGACCTTTGGCAAAGCCCCTTGTAAATACCGTTTTGCCAACACCTAAATCACCGCTTAAGCAATATATATCACCGGCTTTGGCTTTTTGGCCTAATTCAAAGCCTATGCTTTCAGTCTGCTGAGGGCTGAATGATTCTATTGTCAATTTATGGACTCCTTTCAATACTTGCAAAACCTTTCTATATTAAAATCCGTTTCAGTTACATTTTTGCCATCTATTAAATACAGTTTTCCAGTCTTAATCATATTGTTGTATTCTTTAATAACAGCAGTGTTATTTGAGCCTGCGTAACAGAAATCCTCTATTCCGTCATCCAGTTTCTTTTCGTCGCCTACATAAAAACTATAAAATTCACCGCTGTTTTTTAAGTAATAAACAGACATTACATCATAGCCTGTCTCAAATTTTTTAACATCTTCATCCTCTAAAAAAGTATATCCGCCGGATGAATAATAAAAATCGCCATTGGCATCTAAAAATGCAAAATCACTTTTAAGCCCAGTAAAAGAAGCTTTAATTACGCTTTTGCCTACTTCCAGAGCTTCCGATGTATTTCCTTCTGTTACATTAAGGTTATAGACATAAAGCTTTCTTTCCCCGTTTGATACAACCATAAACTTTCTATTATCAGCAGAAAGCGATACTGTATCCATATCCCCAGAACCTATGTTAAGTTCAAAAGGTGTGTCTTTAAAGTTATAGAACATAGCCGTTTCACCACTATCACCGGCTGTTGTATTATATATAAAGTACTCACTTTTGTCATTTCCTATAGCCATGGCATCTGTGCAGTAATCAAACATTTTTTCTATTTTGCCGCCAGTGAAAAAATAGCTTGTGTAAGTTCCGTTTTCGTCCGGCTCAAAAAAAATGGCATCTGTTCCGTTTTGCGCAAACCTCATAGCAATTATATTATCAGCTACTTGATTCCATTGTTTTTCGTCAAAATAATAAACTTTATAAGCTTCACCGCTTTTTTCTGTTTTAAAATATGTTTTGGAGTCAAAATGTGCCTTAAACTCGCGTTCACCTGTTTTATTAAAATCAATAAACCCACTGTAATAACTTACATAATCATCGTCTAAAACAGCATTATCCCTAATACTGTAAATTATATTTTTGCCGCTGCTGAAGAAAATTACAGGTCTCATGCTTTTACCCAAACCAACAAACAGATTTAAAACAAATATAGCAAACAGAACTAAAATACAGCCAATAACAAATATAGTGCGTATTTTTTTATCCGTTTTGCTTAAAACAGCTGTATCTTTTTTAAAAAACCCCACAAAAAGCACTTCCTTTTATACAAAAACAACCATAACTCTACCCTATATCTCAGTATAACATTATTCAGCGCTCTTATCAACAAAACCCACGGCATGACAATAAAAAAAGCGTACCAACAAAACTGGTACGCCTTAATTATTTATATTAAAATCAAGGTGAAATAAGCATTCTTCTGTCAGAGTTTCCTTTTTTCTCCATTATAATACCATGGTCTTTATAGTTTTTAAGCACAAAATGTGTGCCTGTACCTATAACAGCGTCTATAGGTGAAAGTTTATCCGATACAAAAAATGCTATTTCCTTAAGGCTTTTTTCTTCCAAAATAACTGTAAAGTCAAATCCACCAGACATTAAATAGCAGGCTTTAACTTCTTCAAACTGGCATATTCTTTCGGCTATTTTATCAAAACCGTTTCCTCTTTGTGGTGTAACCTTTACCTCAATAAGAGCAGTTACAACCTCTCTGTCAGTTTTTTCCCAGTTAATAAGTGTGTTATAGCCGCATATTATCTGTTCATTTTCCATTTGCTTAATTTCTTCGGCTACTTTGTCTTTGTCCAAATTAAGCTCCTTTGCTATCTCATCGCTTGTAAGCTTGCTGTTTTTGCTTATCAGCTTAAGAATTTCATCTCTCATTGCGGTGCTCCTTTCAGTTTTAATGCTAAAATTTAATTTCCAAACAGTGTTCCGTCGCCTTGCGCCGTTTCCTGCTGAGTAGTATTTGTTTGTGTATTATTAGTCTGTTCTGTTTCTTCTTCCTTTGTACCTATTGTAACTTCATCAGGCGTTGCCCTGTAGGTTGATGATGAGAAATATTCACGGCTTATCTGCTGACCGTTTTCATACACAATTTTATATGTGGATACTTTCTTTCCTTGTTTTCCGTAATATGTTACTTCTCTGTAACCCTTTGGCTTTTCAGGGTCTTCTGTTATTTTTTCAGCTGGCTTTTCTATTACGGAATCTACTATATTTTCAAACTTAACCTCTCTTGAAGAATCGTGTATTTCATAGCCGTAAACATTTGTTATAAGCTTATTACCTGAAATATACGCCTCTATATAAACAGGATAATCTGTATCGTTTTGGAACTTTAAGTCTTTATAATCACCAGCAACAGCCGCGTCTTGACCTAAAGGCACATAAGACACAGCCAGTGAGTGGTTTGAACGCTCCACAATTTTAAGCTCAGCCAATATAACCGCATTATACAAAGTTGATGTTATCTGGCACACACCGCCTGCAAGGCCGTCTTCTATTTTTCCATCTACTATTACAGCAGCATCTCTGTAGCCGTTTTCATAAGTCTGAGGACCAAGGCCTTCGTTCATAGAGAAAATTTCTCCCGGAGCCAATTCAGTTCCGTTAATATTAGCACATCCTACTCTCAGATTTTCGTTTCTTCCATAATCATTACCTGAAAATGTGGTATAGTACGAGCCTATAAGTGATGTGGCTTTTCCGTTTTGCGCACGGGTTATTTCAGGCTGAATCTCATTTTTCTTAATCTCAACTGTACCCGGCTGAAGACTTTCAATAACTGCTTTAGCGGCATTATAGGTAGAATCAAAATCCATTTCATAACCGATTTTTTCATCAGATATTACAAAAGCACCATTTTCCCGCTTCATAACTGAGTTTTCAGGTTCAACTTTAACCTGTTCCGAAATTTCGTTTATTTTTGTTTTAAGCAGTTCATCATTATATGTAAACTGTGCTTCAAAGTCTTTTGGATTATCCTTTAAATCAGTTACTTGTTTATATCTTTCTTTCAGCTCGCCGTTTCTTCCGTAATTATAAGCAGCTAAAAGTGTATCATCTATATTATACTTAGCGTCAATATCGCCATATTTAATCTCATACGTATTTTCGCCGTCTACAAGGCTTATTACTTGTTCTCTTATAACATTATTAACATCTGTACTCAGTTTTTCTTTAGCCTCATCCTGCGTAAGCCCGCCTAAAGGCACATTATTAACAGATATTCCGTCATAAAATGTTTCAATATCAACAGCTTGCGTCATTTTCTTAACTAAAGCTTTATTATAATAATAAGCCCCTACTCCTGCTGCGGCAAGCACAAGAACGGCTATAACCGCTATTTTAAGTATGTTTTTATTCTTTTCCATTTTAATCCCCATAACTAATATTCTCCAATATGGTTTAATTATATTATCCTATGCTTTATTAAGCAAGTAAAAACAATACTGGTTTTTTATCCAAAAAATGGCGCTATAATACTCAGTACCATTAAAAGCGCAACAAATACCGCAATAATTGAAACAGCAATTCTTCTGCCTTTTTTGTTATTATTCATCATTATAATTTAAAATCCTCCTGAATATTATTAAAATGAAAATTAAAGCTTATCACTTTTATTTATTATACTCTATAATTGTTAAAATTTTAAGATATAATTATGAATATTTTACAACTTAATTAATACTTTTGCATAGCCGTACTTTATCTTGCTAAAATAAAAAAATTGTATTAAAATTACTTGTAATAAATTAATATGCATAATCCATTTAAACCGAAGGGAGAACACCCATGAACATAGGACTGTTCACAGATACATATTTTCCGCAGATTAACGGAGTGGGCACATCAGTGCACATGCTGGCCAAAGAGCTTACTTCTTTAGGTCATAATGTTTATATATTCACTCCGTCAGACCCAAAAAGGCACAATACTGAAGAAAACATAATATCAATGAAAAGCATGCCGTGCTTTATTATAAAATCATTTAGAATAGGCCTGTTGTACTCGCCTCATGAGCTTTTAAAAATTAAGCACCTTAAGCTTGATATTATCCATACACAAACAGAGTTTTCTCTCGGTACATTTGGTAAAATAATAAGCAAGGCTTTTGGCATACCTATGATTCATACATACCATACAATGTATGAGGATTATGTGCACTATATAGCCCACGGCGTTATAATTACACCGTCTATGAGCCATACATTAAGCCGTATTTTCTGCAACTCAGCAGATGCCGTTATAGCGCCTACACAAAAGGTATACGATTCTTTGCGCTCATACGGTGTATGCAAAAACATGTTTGTTATACCAACGGGCATTAATACCGAAAGGTTTGCAAAATCCAACTTTAACCAAAGCGATATTACAAAGCTTAAACTAAGCTACGGCTTTAAAGAAGATACTCCGGTTATACTTATACTGGGCAGAATAGCCAAAGAAAAAAGTATAGACTATATTTTCGAGGCCGCACCGGATATATTTAAACAGATACCGGAAGCCAGAATACTTGTTGTAGGCGACGGGCCATATAAAAGCACTCTTGAGGCATTGGCAAAAGATTTAGGCATTGAAGATAAAATAGTTTTTGCCGGCGCAAAACCATGGGACGAAATAGCAACCTATTACCAGCTTGGTGATGTGTTTGTAAGCGCCTCTACTTCCGAAACCCAAGGCCTTACATTTGCAGAAGCAATGTCTGCCGGATTGCCTGTTATAGCCAAAAACGATAAATGTATAGAAGGCCTTATAAGTGATAACCAGACCGGATTTTTATATAACACTCAGGAAGAATTTATTGAAAAAACAGTTTATGTTATTAAAAACCGCGACTCATTAGCACCTCTTTTAAATTCGGCTTATGAGTCTGCTCAGCAGTTTTCATCTGCAACATTTGGCAAAAGAGTTGAGTCGTTATATAAAACTGTTTTGCAGTATCCTGAGTGTTTCAGGCCTAAATACAGCGATTACGAGGATATACTTACATCTTTCCCTAAAAAGCTGCGTGTTATAAAAGGCACTTCAACACATATAACACATATGGCCGCAAAACAGGCCGCAGTTGTTAAAAGATATATAAAACTGCATAAATAAATCAGCAAATTTAATTAAGAGGTGATAGATTTGGTTTCAGAAAAAATGAAAACTTTTATGAGCGGCAACTCCGCCATAAGAGCAATGTTTGAAGAAGGCAAAAAAATGGCCAAAATATACGGCCCTGAGAATGTTTATGACTTTAGCCTTGGAAATCCAAGTGTTGAGCCGCCAAAAGAAGTAAACGAAGCGGCAATTAAAATATTACAGCAAACAGCGCCTAATGCACTTCACGGATACCCAAATAACTCCGGTTTTGAAGACGTGCGCCTTTTCCTTGCTCAGCGCTCCAACAGACTTCATGGCACCGACTATAACGAAAGAAATTATGTTATAACAACAGGTGCTGCGGCTGCACTTAATATAGCACTTAAAGTTATACTTGACCCGGGCGATGAGGTAATAGTATTTGCTCCATATTTTGGCGAATACAACAATTATGTTAGAAATTACGACGGCGTAGTTGTTCCTGTATTATCAGATACATCTACATTCCAGCCTGATATAACTTCTTTTGAACAGAAAATTACAAACAAAACAAAAGCAGTAATTATAAATACACCAAACAACCCTACAGGCGTTGTATATTCCGAAGAAACTTTAAAAGCTATAGCTGATATACTTAATAAAAAATCAGCCAAAACAGGCAGACCTATATACATAATAAGCGATGAGCCTTATCGTGAGCTTGTTTATGACGGAATTAAGGTACCTTTTGTACCAGATTATTACGACAATACATTTATAGCATATTCCTACAGCAAATCTCTTTCACTTCCTGGTGAAAGAATTGGCTATGTATGTGTTAACTCTGCCGCTGATGGTTTTGATGATATTGTATCATGCTTAAATGTAGCAAACCGTATATGCGGTTTTGTAAACGCTCCTACTTTGTGGCAGAAAGTTATTCCATATTGTGCTGATTTAAAAGTTGATATTTCTGTATATGAGCAGAACAGGAAAGACCTTTACAACATGCTTACAGAGCTTGGCTACGAGTGTGTTAAACCACAGGGCGCTTTTTACATGTTCCCAAAAACACTTATAGGAGATGATAAAGAATTCTGTAATGCAGCCAAAGAGTTTAGGCTCCTTATTGTTCCCGGTTCTTCATTTGGCTGTCCTGGCTTTACACGTATTTCTTACTGCGTATCACACGATACGGTTATTAATTCATACGACAGCTTTAAGGCACTTAAAGAAAAATTTTCTAAATAACACGAGGTATTTATTATGACAAAGCCATGGTTAGATAAATTACGCAAAGTAGACCCTTATGTACCCGGTGAACAGTCCAAAAACAAAAATATAATAAAGCTTAACGCCAACGAAAACCCTTATCCGCCTTCACCAAAGGCAATGGAGGCTTTAAAGAATATTACCGAAAAGCAGCTTTCGCTTTATCCAAATTCCGGCGCTGCTCCTTTAATAGAAGCTTTGGCAGAATATTATAAAGTTAGTCCGGAACAGGTTTTTGCCGGCAACGGAAGCGATGATGTTCTGGCTCTTTGCTTTATGGCATTTTTTAACTCCCATAAGCCTATACTTTTCCCGGATATTACATATTCTTTTTATCCTGTTTGGTGCAGACTTTTTAATATTCCTTATGAAAATCCGGCTATTGATGATAATTTCAAAATCAACCCACAGGATTATTACAAAGAAAACGGCGGTGTTATACTGCCTAACCCAAACGCGCCTACAGGTATAAGCGAAGGAAAAGAATTTATAACAGATATACTTGAGCATAACAAAGACTGTATTGTTATTATAGACGAAGCCTATGTTGATTTTGGCGGCTACAGCTGTGTTGAGCTTATTAATAAATACGACAACCTTGTTGTTGTGCAGACATTCTCCAAATCCCGTTCTTTAGCCGGTATGAGAATAGGCACAGCAGTAGCAAACAAAGAGCTAATAAGCGAGTTAAATGCCATTAAAAACTGCTATAACTCTTATACTCTTGATTCAGTGGCTATTGCCTGCGGAGCGGCTGCTGTTAAAGATGACGAATATTTCAGAAGCGTGCTTTCCAAAATTATGGCAACAAGAGACCGTATTTTAGAAGAATTTAAAGAGCTTGGCTTTACAGTTTATCCGTCACACTCAAACTTTATATTTGTTACAAAAGAAGATGTTTCGGCAAAAGAGCTTTTTGAGTATTTAAAAGCCAACAATATATTTATAAGGTACTTTAATTTACCAAGAATAAACAATCATTTACGTATAACCATAGGCACTGACGAGCAGATGGACACACTTATGGAATATGTAAAAAAATACTTAAATAAATAAACCAAACAAAAAGACTCATGGGTTAACTCAATGAGTCTTTTTTAACCCAATATTTCAGAAAGGACAGTAAAATGGAAAATAACAACACTTTTAATATAGAATGTTTTATGAGAGATTTTATATCTGCCGTAAAAAATACTTTTAAAAGCAGAATAGTGTTTATAGGCCTTCAGGGCAGCAGAGCCAGAAACGAAGAAACACAAAACAGCGATATAGACACAGTAGTAATACTTGATAAACTTTCATTTGATGATTTAATACTTTATAAAACAGCAATTAAAAACTTACCCCAACGAGATAAAATTTGCGGCTTTATATCCGGCAGAAAAGAGCTAATAAACTGGGAAAAAAGCGAATTATTCCAATTTTATAACGATACTGTGCCTTATATTGGGAATTTAGATTTTATAAAAGAGCTTATAACACTTGATGATATAAAACATTCCATAAAAACAGGTGTCTGCGGTATTTATCATGCTTGCTGCCACAACACACTGCACGAAAACAGCAGTGATATTTTGAAAGAACTTTTAAAATCAGCTGTAATTACAATTCAGGCCATAGTATTTTTAAGAAGCGGAAAATATATAAAAAGTAAAACTGAACTGCTCTCTTATTCAACAGACATAGAAAAAGAAATAATAAACTTTTACTTAATAAGCAGAAGCGCAGAAGAAAAAGCTCTTGATTTAAACACCGTTTCAAAAGCATTATTTGATTTTTCCAATAATTTATTAAATATTTAATTATATAACTACAAAACAAAAAAACCGGCGGAATAAATACCGCCGGTAAAAATAGTTTTAATTAAGCCTCTGTTTTCCAAAGACCATGAAGGTTACAGTACTCATAAGCAGCTACAACCTTTTCGCCTTCTGCTACATAAAATACAGCTTCAGGTTTTTCGTTTGGAATAAGGGATTTTTTATACATAGCTTTGTCTGTTTCAAGCCAGATATTTGTTATATAGTGTGTATCAATCATAGGATGCTCAACTGTACTTACAGTAACTGTTACTTTCTGTCCATCAGCATTAATAACAGGCATATGCTTTTCAACAGCTGCCTCAGTTGAGTTTGCTTTGATTTCAGTCATTTTCTGGCCGCAGCACATTACAGGTACTGCTGTGTCGTTAACAACTTCTACTATTTTTTTGCAATGCTCACAGTATAATAACTTTAACTCTTTCATATCAGTTGACCTCCGTATTGATAATTATTCTTCTACTTTAAACATATCCTTGCCTACGCCGCAGATTGGGCATACCCAAGAATCTGGAAGTTCTTCAAAAGGTGTACCAGGAGCTATACCGTTATCTGGGTCGCCAACAGCTGGGTCATAAACATATCCACAAGGGTCACATACATATTTTTTCATTTTATATTCCTCCTAAAAATAAATTGTTGTTTATTTAACTTCTTGCTTAATTATATATTCAAAGCTTGAATAATTCTGTTGCATAAGCAACAATTTGTAATTAAAATATAAATTAAGCATAATTATTTTCAAACTAAAAATAAGAAAGGAGCTAAATTTTTATGGTTAATACAGTAAGTTGTTCTCATATGTTTTCCGGCATTTCGCAAGAAAGCTATAGCCGAATGATGACATGTTTTAAATCTTCGCCTAAAAAGTATGCAGCCGGTGAAACAATATGTTTTTACGAGCCTAAAAAGAGAACAGTAGGCATTATAGAAAAAGGCCGTGCCGTTGTTGTTAAAACTTTCTACAGCGGTTCACAGACAATACTTGAACAGCTTTCAGACGGCAGCATATTTGGCGAAGTTTTTTATTTTCATGCCAATACCGACGGCATATCAGTTATAGCTGCCAGTGAATGTACTGTTAGATTTATAGACTATGAGCACATTATGACAAGCTGCCACAACGCCTGCGAGCACCACTCACAGCTTATACAAAACCTTTTTTCAATTATATCATGTAAGGCTGCTGAATTAAGTGAGCATATAGACGTTTTAAGCCACAGGACAATTAGAGAAAAGCTTATGGCGTATTTCCAGATACAAAGCTCAAAAAACAACAGTGCAAAGTTTAAACTGCCTTTTTCGCTTTCAGCACTGGCTGACTATATTTCAGTTGACCGCAGTGCTATGATGCGAGAAATTAAGAAAATTAAGGAAGAAGGCTATATTGATATATCTCAAAAAGAAGTTACACTTTTAAAAGAATACATACAGTAATATTTCCCTTAATTATAATATTATGCATTTAGGCCGCTTAATAAACAAGCGGCCTTTTTATTAATCACACAATTTTCTGCCCATAAGAACACCCATAACTGACGCCATCATAAGGCCGCGAGTCCATCCGCTGGAGTCTCCTAAACAATGCAGATTTTGGATATTGGTATTTAAGGAGCTGTCCATTTTAACTTTATTGCTGTAAAATTTAAGCTCCGGTGAGTAAAGCAGTGTTTCCGTTGCGGCAAATCCCGGTACAACATGGTCTACAGCCTGTATAAAATTAATTATATTTATCATAGCTCTATAAGGCATTGCCGCTGTTATATCACCTGCTACAGCGTCTTTAAGCGTAGGTTTTACATTAGAATAAGCCAATTCTTTTTCCCATGTTCTCTTTCCGTCTAATATATCACCGTATCTTTGTACCAATATGTGCCCGTCACCAAGCATGTTTGTAAGCTCGCCTACTTTGCGTGCATACTCTATAGGCTGATTAAAAGGCTCTGTAAAATTATGTGAACACAATATAGCCAAATTAGTATTTTCCGATTTAAACTCTTTGTAAGAATGACCGTTTACAACAGCCAAATCATTATCGTAATTTTCTTGGCTTACAAAACCACCCGGGTTTTGACAGAATGTTCTTACTTTATTTTTAAACGGCTTAGGATAGCCTATAAGTTTGGACTCGTAAAGAACATTATTTACTTCTTCCATTATTTCGTTTCTAACTTCTACCCTAACACCTATATCAACTGTTCCGGGTTTATGGGCTATATCGTATTTAGCACATATTTTCTCAAGCCAGTCAGCGCCGCGTCTGCCGGTAGCTATTATAGTTTTTTTAGCTTTAATTTCTTCTTGGCAAGAATGGTCATTTTTTTCAATAATAATGCCTTCGCAAACTGAACCATTAAGTATTATATCGTGACACTGATAACCAAAACGTATTTCAACACCGTTTTCAATAAGATATTTTTCTATTGATAAATATATCTCCTGCGCTTTTTCAGTACCCAAATGACGTATAGGACAATCCACAAGTTTAAGACCTGCCTGTATTGCTCTTTTCCTTATGTCTTTAACTTCGGCACTATGGCCTAAGCCCTCAATATGTTTATCTGCTCCAAATTCAATATAAATGCTGTCTGCATAATTTATAAGCTCCTGAGCAAATGAAGCACCTATTAAATCCGGAAGGTCACCGCCTACTTCATAGCTTAAAGAAAGCTTTCCGTCTGAAAAAGCACCCGCGCCTGAAAAACCTGTTGTAATATTGCACGGTTTACAATTTACACATTTATTTGTTATATTTTTAGGGCACTTTCTGTTTTCAACCGGCTTGCCCTTTTCTATCATAAGAATACTTTTTTTGCTTTTATTACGTATCAGCTCTAATGCTGTAAAAATCCCCGCCGGTCCGGCTCCCACTATTACTACATCGTACATACATATCCCTCCAAAAACAGTTTAATAAACAAAAAAACCAACAGCCCGCTTTTTGATATAAGCAGCCTGCTGCGGCAAACTTATAGTCAACTGATACGGCAGTTGGTAGAAACATTCAACCATTACTTGAATTTATATATGTTTGAGCCAATAAGAATTGTATATTATATATATTATTATGTCAATACAAAAAAATATACCTGAAATTTATTAAAAACTAACAAATTATATTTTCATTAACAGAATATTTGGGCAAGTAATACAGTTAAGATGTAAATTACTATATTTATTTTAATTCCCCATAAAATCCACTTCAAGATTATACAGTATATAAGCAAAAAAGCGCGGGGTTTTACCCCCGCGCTTTAATAATTCAGTTTTTAGCTTTAAATTAAGCAGCTGAAACTAATTACATCATTTCTACAAATGACTGAACTCTTGTTCTAATCTGCTCAAGTGACTCTGACTGCTGGTCAATTTCAATCTTAAGGTTCTTAACGTTAGCTTTTTCAAAGTCCTCAAGTAAGATTGGGTAATCGTATTCTTCTGGGTCACAGAATTTCATCATGCATACGATAACTGCGTCAGCACCATGCTCTTTAACAAGGTCAACAATGAATTTTCCTCTTGGCTTGTCACGGTCGATAGCAAGAGCACAAGCTGTAACGTTCTGCCACTGTTTAGCAAGTCTGTATAATGGGTCGTTGCCAGCTGGTACATCTGTACGGAACTGTCTTGACTCCTGAGCAAGGTCATCAGCTACAACTGCAATGCCGAACTCCTCGAAAATGTTAAGAAGTTCGTCTGGCTCAGCCTGAATACCTGTAAGAACAACTTTTTTGCCCTTGAAAGGTACAACTGGCTGCTGCATAAGCTCGCAGATAAGCTCTCTAACCATCTTTGTATGCTCTGCTTTATCCATAAACTGTCTTGCTTTAATAACAGCGTGACGTTTAACAGGTGTAATAATCTGTGGATACATAGCTGCAACATCAGAGAATAATCTCATAACTGCGCGGTTTTCATTGTATACATCAATAGCTGCGTTAATAGCATCATCTGTAATTGTAACGCCTAATATATTTTCAAGTTTTTCTTTAATGCATTTGTATTCTCCAACCATGTAAATGTTAGATGCTTCCATATCTCTGTTCTGAGAATGAGCGAACTGGATTACAGGTGATTTACCTTTCCATTTCTGGCCAAAGCATTTAAGTGTATCACAAGGTGAAGATATAATTACAGCAGCAAGGTCATCATATGTGCCGTTTAATTCAAGCTCCATGATTGACTGCATTATAGAACAAGCAAATGCAGGAAGGTTTGTAGTAGCTTTTAAAATCTGTTTCTTTGTAGCGCCCCAAATTCCTATTGGAAGATAACCTGTAGCGTAAACGATTTCTTCAGGAGCATAAATAGGAAGGATACCTACAGCGCCCTTACCTGTTTTAGCCTTAAAATCCTCCATTGCTTTTCTTGGATTTTTAGAAATAGCATCCAACTGTGATAATATTGTATCTATTTTACTCATTAATAACGCCTCCTCTAAATTTCAAATCAAGCATTCTGATTTTCGGCATTTGCCATGTTCTGCTCCATAACCTCTGAAAGAGCCTCAACTCTTGTATCAAACTGAGCTTCTGAGAAGTTACGAGGGTCAGTCTGGTCGCCGTCGAAACTTGCAAAAGGAGTCTTTGTTCTTTCTCTTATCATCTCAGCCATTTCTACATTCATAACAGCCATGTTCTTGCAGCTTCTGTTGTTATGGTAAAGTATACCTGTACATTTTGTGTTTTCCATAACGCCGCCAAGTACGTCAACACGTCTTTCAAGGCTTGTGTTATAGTAGCAGCCGATATAACCTGCAGCCATAGCTTTAAGGTCGCCCGGCTCATAATGGATTGACCATGCGCTTGGGTATGTTGAACCAACCATGTTTGTACCAAGTGCTTTAAGAGCTTTATATGTATGTGAAAGGTATGGCCATACAGCTATTCCTTCCCAAGCAATACGTGTTTTCTCTCCGCCTTTGAAAGCATCGATACCTGCGTCAGCTTTCTCCTGAAGTTCCTGAGCAAGTGTTGTAAATGTATCCTCTGAAGCATAGTCTGAACGAGCGCATACGATAAGAGCCATAAAGTTGAATATATCAAAACCATTAAGTGGTGAAGGAACAACTGAAGCCATTCCCATAGCTTTGTCCCAAGCAGCTATTGAGCGCTGTGTCTGCTCCTGAACTTTAATAAAGTTCTCATAATCAAACGGTCTTCCGCAAAGGTCTTCAATCTGTTTGATAGCTCTCTTGAACTGAGCCTCAACATAATCGATTGAATGCTGAGGAATTGGCCACTGATGAACGTAAGGAACATCAATGATAATATAAGGAACTTTAAGTGTTACTGCAAGGTTCTCATACCATTTAAGAAGAACTTCACAGATATTGTTGCACATAATGATAATATCAGGAAGCGGAATTCTTGGTATTTTAAGCTCATCAAGTTTTGCAAGAGCTTCCGGTGTTTTTCCTGTAACTTTTTCCTCAACAAGAAGATCCATATAAGCAAGGTTAATTCTTGAATATGAACAGTTGTCCATTGTGTAGCCTTTTCTTTCTGCTAACTCAAGAATTTCAAGAGCACCGTGCTTTGCGCCAACAGCAGCAGCATGGTTTTCTGGGTAAACAATATGTATGCCCATAGCTCTGAAGAACTCTGATGGAGCTATTGAGCTAGACCAGCATACAAACTCACCTTTGTCATGAGCAGCCATTGCGTCATCATAAAACTTCTGAGTATAATAGCCTAATTTTTGTTTTGCGTTCATACCTTCTGTTTCAGTCATCTAAATCCCTCTTTCCTTTAATTAATGCTTATTAGCTTCATCATAAGCGAACAAAGCAGCTCCGAGAGCGCCTGTAATCTGTGGGTTAGGAGCCACAATAACCGGTCTCCTTAACTCTCTGCTGATTGCACGGACAACTCCGGCGTTTTGCGCAACTCCACCGCCCATAACTATATCGTCCTCAAGACCTGTCCTGTAGGCCAGACCACAGGCCTTGCTGGCAACTGATGCATGGATACCTGCAATAATATTCTCTTTAGGAACATTATTTGAAAGGTGTGATATTACTTCAGACTCAGCAAAAACAGTACATGTACTGCTTACATTAACAACCTCTGTAGCACGGCTGTCATACTCTGCCATTTGAGTAATATCTATTTCAAGTACTCTTGACATAACCTCAAGAAATCTACCTGTACCAGCAGCACATTTATCATTCATAAAGAACTGGCTAACCATACCGTTGTTATCCAAACGTATAGCTTTAGCATCCTGTCCGCCGATATCAATAATTGTTCTTGCAGTAGGCACAAGGTGGAAAATACCTTTAGCATGGCAGCTGATTTCGCTAATCTGCTTATCAGCCTTTTCAAAAGCATATCTTCCATAGCCTGTGGCTACTATCTTTTTCATATCATCAAGTGTAAGGTTGATTTTTCCTAAAGCTTCGTCAAGTGCTCTTGATGGACCTGATGATCCTGTACCAACCTGAAATACGCTGGAAGATACGATGTTCTTATCCCCATCAAGAATAACAACCTTAGATGAGGCAGACCCAACATCCAAACCTAACACATACATTTTCAGTTCCTCCTTAATAAATAGCAAATCAATGAACAAAGCGAATGTTTGACATCAATTTAACTAAAAAGTAAAATAACTTTCACATGCCCTTATTATATCCTCTGCCAAAGAAAAAATCAATACTAAAGAATAAATATTTACTTTAGAAGAAAGTTCAGCAAAAATGAGTGTTTTTAACCCTTTAAAATTCATAGAGCAAGTCCGCAACAGGCGTACATAAAATTTATTGAAAGCGCAGTAATATTCTTTTAATACTTTTAATATTTACTTTGATTTTACTATAAAATTTAGATAAATTGCACAATCAAAATATGAATATTGCTGTATGACTAAACTCATTAGTTATATGGTACAAAATATAGGACATAATATTAAAAATTGAAGTTTTTTATCAGTAATTTTTAATTCTAATAACATAATAAATTAAATTTTAAATAACAAAAAACCTAAATGCGTATTTTTTTTACTCTCTTAAGCATTTATAAAAAGCTTTAAACTTTAATATGGTGTTATCCATTGTATAAAGGCATTTTTTCGTTAATTTTTTGTCTATTTCTTGCTACAAATACTATCCATAATAGCTTAATATTCAAATTAAACTTAAAAACTGCACACTTTAAAGTAAAAATAAGTTCAAAAAATCAAAATTGCCTTTTAAATAAGCATTTTTCAATAAAATTTTGAATTAAAACACAGCCATAAATTATAGTCTTTACGCTCTTTTAGCATAATAAATTAAGCGGATAATAATTAACTTTTAAAAATGTTATTCATTATTCCGCTTAATTATGTATAAAAAGATTGTTATATTTTTTTCCACTTTAATATTGATTTAATTATAATTTGTTTTTCTCAAGAAATGATAAAGCTGTTCTTATTTCAAGCTCAACAGCATATTTTAAAACATTTTCATCTATATTAAACATTGGGTGATGATGAGGATATATACTTCCTGCCTCAGGATTATTAATGCCTACAAAAACCATAACAGACGGCACTCTCTGGCTGAACTCGGCGAAATCCTCACCTGTAAGGCTTTTAAACTCCTCAATATTATCTGTTCTTTCAAATGTTTTTTCACAAGCATTTCTCATAATAGATACAAGAGCTTGGTCATTAATAAGTGATGGATTGCTTGGTATAAACTCCAGCTCATACTGTAAATCCATAGCTGAGCATACACCTTTTACAATACGCTCAAACCTTGAGAGCACTTCAGCTTTTCCTTCTTTGTCATCAGGAAATAAAAATCTTATAGTTCCGCCTGTTTCAACACAATCGGCAATAACATTTCTGGCATTTCCGCCTTTTAATTTGCCGAACATAATTGTTATAGGATAAAGTGGGTCAAATTCACGTGTTTCCAATACTTGAACGGCATCTATAACTTTTGCGGCACCTAAAACCGCATCTTTACCTGTATGCGGCGTTGATGTGTGGCCTGAACGGCCTATTATTTTAAGTTCAAACTCCTCTGTTGTACCAAGTATAGGCCCTGCGCTTAAGCCAATATTTCCAGAAAGAATAGGGCTCCACAAATGCACTGCTACAGCTGCGTCTACATCCGGATTTTCCAGCACGCCTTCGTTAATCATATCAAGTGCGCCAGCTTCTTCTTCATTAGGCTGAAAAACAAACTTTATATTGCCGTATATATCTTTTTTATGTCTTGAAAGTATTTTAGCCGTAACCATTAATATTGCAAGATGTCCGTCATGTCCGCTGGCATGCATAATTCCGTCTATTTTAGAGCTGTAAGAACAGCCTGTTTTTTCATCTACTGGTGAAGCATCCATATTGGCACGCATTAAAATTGTTTTACCCGGGCCTGCTTCGCCCTTTAAAAGGCCTACAACACCGGTGATTGATATATTTGTAACCTCTAGGCCAAGCTTTTTAAGGTAGTCATATACTATTTTAGATGTTCTGTACTCTCTGTATCCCAGCTCAGGGTTTTCGTGAAAATCGCGGCGCAGTGCTATAAGCTCGCTTTCATAGGCAGCAATTTCTTCTTTTATATTAAACATTTAATCACCTTCCAATATTCAGAATAAAAATTCAATATAGTTTAAAATATTCTACCTTATTAATTAATAACGTAACATATTATATTGTATAATTCAAATACTTCTTTACATATATCACAGTGTATTATATAATTATAATATAATTCTGATATAAAGAATGATATTCCGTATTTTAAACAATACTACTTTTTGAGGTGGAACTGTGGATAATAACGAACATATACCAAAATACCCGTTGCAGACTTTAAGCAATGCTCTTGAAATTTTAAACTACATAAAAGACTGTCCTTCAAGCGAAGGTGTAACTCTTATGGATTTAAGCAGGGATATGAATATAGGCAAAAGCAGTGCCCATAGGATACTTGATACTCTCCTTGCTTATAATTTTGTAGAAAAAACATCCGGAGTGCAGACAACATACCGTTTAAGCTGGGGTGCATTTAAAGTAGGAAACTCTGTGCCAAAATACCACACACTTAACAGCTCAAACTATGTGCATGTGCTTGAAAAGCTTTCAAACCAGACAAAACGTCTGTCTAATTTATGCGTACTTAACGATTATGAAACAATAGTTATGTGCAGCGTAAATCCTTCAAGCAATACAATTAGCACTATGCCTTTAGGCGAAAGAAAACCTCTTTATGCCACAGCAGTAGGCAAGCTTTTTATGATGCAGTTTGAAGAAGAAGACATACGCATGTATTTTAGGAACATAACAATTAAAAAATATACAGCCAACACAATACTTAATTATATTGACTTTCTTGATGAGCTGAGCAAAATACGCAAAAACGACTATTCAATAGATAACTGCGAGTATGAAGAAAACACCGTTTGTGTTGCCATGCCTATAAGGGATTATACAAAGCGCATAATAGCCGCAATAAGTTTAAGCGGAGCATCTCAAGACATGACAGATGAAGAAATAGAGTCTTTAAAACCTCTTTTAAAGCAGGCTTGCGACGGAATATCGGATTTTCTTGGTGCCAACGCCTAAAAACAAACTTTAAACAGGCAGTTTATACTGCCTGTTTTTTTATGCGCAAAATGAAAAGCAGTTTGGTTTAATTTATTTCGCATTAAACCAAACCACCTTCATTTAGTTGTTTTTGGTGCAGGGGAAAACACCGAAAAAAAGAGTTTTATAATAGTCACTTAATTTTCAAAGCAGTAATTAAAGTATAGCTACTCCGTCTATTTCAAGGTTAGCTCCGCCGGCAAGGTCTGTAATCTGCATAGCTATCCTTGCAGGAGGGTCTACAGGGAAATATGTTTTATAAACCTCGTTAAAGTCCTTCATCATTTTAATGTCTTTAACAAAAACATTCATCTTAACAATGTTCTCCATTGTGCCGCCGGCAGCTTCAACAGCTGCTTTAATGTTTTCAAGAGCATATTTAGCCTCTATTTTAATGTCGCCATCGCCCATTATTTGCTCTGTTACAGGGTCATCACCGCAAGCCCCCGCAATGTAAACTATATTGCCTACTTTAACCGCCTGTGAATATGGTGCTGTAGGTTTTGTAGCTTTTTCTGTAAATATAATTTCTTTTTTCATATGTATATCATCTCCGTTAAAAGTTATCGTTTATAACCTGTTTTACTATATCCATGCCTATACCGTTGCCAGTAACAACAATAACAACATTGCTTCCCGGTTTAACAGCCCCTTTTCTCATGGCATAGGCTATGCCTACACAGCTGGCGCCTTCTGCTATAACTTTATGATTTTCCATAACATAAGCTATGCCCTTTGATATTTCTTCTTCACTGACTTGTATTTTTTCATCTACATAGTCTTTAACAATATCAAAAGTATACTTATTATCAAGGCCTATACCGCCCAAAAGACTATCAGCAAGTGTTGGTTCTTCTTCAACGTCCACAGGATGCCCAGCTTTAAGGCTTTCTATCATAGCAGCGCCTTTTTCCATACAAACGCCTATTACTTTAACATCAGGTACTGTAAGCTTAAGTCCAAGTGTTACACCTGATATAAGGCCGCCGCCTGAAAGAGGAACTATAGCTGTATCAATTTCTGGCAAGTCCTCTACTATCTCAAGACTCATTGTGCCTTGACCGCATATAATTTCTTTGTCGTCAAAAGGCGGTATAACTTTTACCCCTTCCTTCTCCTCAAGTTCATAGCAATATATTCCAGCGGCGCTTTGGCTGTCCCAGTTTTGTTTAATTTCAGGATTCCAGCGGCTTATAGCCTTAACTTTGTTTTCCGGTACGTGATTTGACATACAAACCAGAGCCTTAGCTCCAACGCGGTTTGCTATATATGCAACCGCCATACCATGGTTACCAGTTGAAAAAGTAGAAACACCCTTGCTTCTTTCTTCTTCTGTAAGGCTCAATATTTTATTAGCAGCTCCTCTTACTTTAAATGCACCAATAGCCTGAAGGTTTTCCAGTTTTAAATATATATTTGCTCCAGTAGCCTCTGAAAGAGCAGGCGAATAAACAAGAGGAGTTCTTGTAATATAAGACGATATTCTTTTTTTTGCTTTCCAAATATCTCTTGAAGTTATTCCCTTAATCTCCATTAAAATTACCTCGTCTTTCGTAAAATATATGCGGAAACGCTATATTTCCGCATATATTCTTATATTTTTATTCAGCCTCATAAGCCTCTATTTCAGCAATAAGTTCATCAAGTATAGCAGCGCCGTCTTCTCCTACAAGGTCTTTATATACATCATAGGCAGCCTGAGCAGGTTCAACAAAAGCTTCTCTTTCCTCTTCAGTAAGTTTTTCTACCTTTATATCACTTGCTGCTGTAATCTTATCAAGAGCACCGCCGTTAAGCTCGTCCTGAATTTCAAAAGCTCTTGGGTTCATTTCTTCTACTGTTTCAAGTATAATCTGCTGAATATCCTCAGGAAGGCCATTAAAGAATGTTGGGTTTACACATGTGCAAGTTACATAAACATTGGAGTTAGCCTCTGTAAGATAATCCTGAACTTCATAGAATTTAGAACTGTAAATAGCGCTTATAGGGTTTTCCTGTCCCTCAATCATATTAAGCTGAAGGCCTGAGTAAACTTCTGTATAGCTCATTGGTGTTGGGTTTGCGCCGTAAGCCTCATAAGCTGCAACTATAACAGGTGACTGCATTGTTCTTATTTTAAGGCCTTTAAAGTCATCTGGTGAGTGAAGCGGTTTATTGCTTGTCCACTGCATAGCACCCTCTGTCCAGTAAGAAAGAACCTGAATATTTTTCTCAAGATATTTAGCGCTGAGTTTTTCGTTAAGTGCCTTACTTGAGTTTAATATTTCCTGTGTTTTCTGCAAATCATTAGGGAAAAGGAAATGCAGAGAGAACAGCTGGTTTTCCGGAACTATTGTACCTGTGTTGCCCGGTGAAATCATAGCAAACTCAAGACCGTTATTCTGTAAAAGCTCACACTGCTGCATAGCGTCACCAATCTGGCCTACACCATAAATTTGAAGATTAATTCTTCCGTCGGATTTTTCATTGAGTTTTTCCGCAAACTCCTTACAGTAAACATCCTGCATATCGCCTGTGTACTCCTCGTGAGCCATTCTCCATGTATATGTTTCTTGTCCTGACGCTTCACCGGAGCCTGAAGATGCTGTGTTGTTTGCGCCTGTCATTGAGCCTCTGGCACAGCCTGTTGCTAAACCCGCCAATACTGTTACTGCTACAGCTAAACATAAAAGTTTCTTCTTCATAAAATTACCCTCCCTAAAAATTAATCATTTAAAAACTTAAGCGCAGCCCTTATATGAAGCTCAACGCCGTATTTCATCATATCCTCGTCAATATCAAAATTAGAATGGTGATGTGGATAACAGCTCTTTTTAGCCTCGTTGTAAATGCCTACAAAAGTCATTACGGAAGGCACTCTTTGGCTTATTTCAGCAAAGTCCTCGCCGGCTAAGCTCTTAAACTCATCAATATTATCCTTAACGCCGTAAGTTTCCTCAGCGGCTTCTTTAATAATGGCTACCATTTCAGGCGCATTAATAAGTGAAGGATTGCTTGGTATAAATTTAAGCTCATATGTTAAGTCTAAAGCGTCACATGTACCTTTTATTATTCTTTCAAAAGCACCTAAAACTTTAGGTTTATTAACGCTTTCGTCAGGGAACAAGAAACGTATTGTTCCTCCTAGCTCAACACAGTCGGTAATTACGTTTCTTGCGCTGCCGCCGTGTATTTTGCCAAACATTACAGCTATTGGAAGCAATGGGTCAAATTCCCTTGTGCCAAGGCTCTGAACAGCATCTACTACTTTTGCTGCTCCTAAAAGTGCATCTTTTGCCGTATGTGGTGTAGATGTGTGTCCGGCTTTTCCCAATATTTTAAGTTCAAACTCCTCCGTTGTGCCCAGCACTGGGCCTGAACTTAGGCCTATTCTGCCGGATTTTATAGGGCTCCACAAATGCAGAGCACATGCGCCGTCTACTTTAGGCGACTGAAGTATGCCTTCGTTAATCATATCAAGGGCCCCGGCTTCTTCTTCGTTTGGCTGAAAAACAAACTTAATTGAGCCTTTAAACTCGTTTTTATGCTCTGAAAGTATTTTAGCTACTATAAGCTGTATAGCTGTATGCCCATCATGTCCGCAGGCATGCATTACATTAGGTGTTTTTGATGCATAAGGAAGACCTGTTTTTTCCTCTACAGGAAGTGCGTCCATATCAGCCCTTAAAAGTATGGTCTTGCCTAAGCCGCCTTCACCTTTTAAAATACCTACCACACCGGTTTTAGCCACGTTTTTAACTTCCATTCCAAGATTTTTAAGGTAATCAGACACAATTTTAGATGTTCTGAATTCATGGTATCCAAGCTCCGGGTTTTCGTGTAAGTCGCGGCGCAGTGCTATTAATTCGCTTTCATGGTTTAAAACTTCTTCTTTTATGTCAAACATCATATCCCGCCTTTCTTACAGAAGGAAAAGTGAAAGCTGAGGGAAAAGAATTACTACAGCCGAAATTATAACGCACATTACAATATAAGGCGGAAGGCCTTTTACAATCTCAATATACGGTTTATTGAATATAGCGCAGGCTGTGAATATATTGCAGCCGAAAGGCGGTGATATTGAGCCAACTGCTGCCTGAAGTGTAATAACTATTCCAAGGTGTATAGGGTCAATACCTGCCTGCATTGCAACCGGATAGAATATAGGTGAAAGTATGATTATTACAACAAGTGAGTCTACAAACATACAGCCTATAAAGAAGAATATTGTTACTGTAACAAGTATTCTGATTGCCGAAGGGTCTGTTCCTAAAATTACAGATGTAAGCATCTGAGGTATTTGGGCATAAGATATAACCCAAGAGAAAAGCTGTCCGCCGGCAACAAGTATAAATACGGCACATGTAACAACAGCTGTGCTTAATGAAATTCTGTATAAATCAGTAATTTTAATTGAGCGGTATATTATAAGCTCAAGTATAAGGGCATAAAGCACAGCTATAGCTGCTGCCTCTGTAGGTGAGAACATACCGGAATAAATACCGGCAAATATTATTACAGGGAAACCAAGAGGAAGTATAGCTTTTTTAAGTGCTGCAGCTCTCTCTGACCAAGTTGCTTTTTTAAGCTTAGGAATATTTACATGTTTAGCATAAAAGAAACTGTATATTGAAAAACAAATAAACATAAATATTCCCGGGCCAACACCAGCTATAAATAAGTCGCCTACAGATGAGCCTGTAACAACGGCGTACATAATCATTGAAATACTAGGCGGTATAAGAAGTGCTATAATAGCCGAGCTGATTATAAGTGCAGAGCTTGCACCGTCGTTATAGCCAAGCTGTAAAAGCCTGCCTCTCATTGGCTTTCCTACAGCAACAACTGTTGCCTGTGTTGAGCCTGAAATAGCACCAAAAATTGTGCATGTAGCGGCAGTAGTAATAGCCATACCGCCATGAATATGACCAACAAATGTTTCTACAAGGTCAAGAAGTCTTTTTGTTGTCTGGCCGGCACACATTATATCCGCTGCCAAAATAAACATAGGAACTGAAAGAAGAACAGTTGATGAAACACCGGCTATAAGCTGCTGGCATGTCATAGCCATGTCCATATTAAGTATATAGTTATAAACTACAGCAAGGGGTGCAGCTACCATAGGTATAACCATAGGGAAATTAAGCACAAGGAAGAAGAACATTAAAAACAATAACATTACTACCATTATTTAATCTCCTCCTTTTCTTTGTCATCTGAATAATCCTCAGCGTTTTCGCCTAATTTATATAAGCTTGATATATGTACGTTTTCTTTATCTTTTAAATTAATAAAGAATGTTCTTAAGTACTCAAAAGCACCTAAAGCAAAACCAATAGGCACCGGAAGTACTGTTATCCAAGACGGAATTCTAAGAGCAGCTGTAACACGGCCCAAATTATAAACGCTTAATGTATACTGTACTCCAAGATAAGCTACGTAAAGCATTATAAGTCCTGTTAAAAGAGTTATTATATATGTCATTATTTTTTTGCCTTTTTCGCCCATTAAGTCATACACAACTGACATACTTATATGTCTGGCCTGTCTTGCGCAGTAGCCTATACCAAAGAATGTAACAACAATATTAAGAGTTGTACCCACTTCCTCAGTAAATGTCCAGCTGGAGTTAAAAACTGTTCTGCTTATAACTCCGCCTATAAGTATAAAAGCCATTATAAGAACCGAAAAACTAAGAACTATTTCTTCGATTCTTGTAATTACCGCGTCAAACTTTTTCATTAATTCTCCTCCTTTATACTGATTTTAGAATGGGCCGTATTTTATACGGCCCTTTATTTGGAGACTTAATAGTCTATTTATTTAACAAGAAGCTCACGTCTGTAATGGCAGAATGGTTCTGCGCCTGTTTCTGTTACTACAAAAGGCTCACTTGTGTCAACACCACAGTCATCAAGCCAAATACCAGGAATCATGTGGAATGTCATACCAGGTTTAAGCACTGTTTTGTCTCCCGGACGAAGGCTTGCTGTGTGCTCGCCCCAGTCTGGCGGGAAGTTAAGGCCCATTGAATAACCAATACGTGAATCTTTTACAAATCCGCTTTTAGCAATTGTCTTAGCCCAAATTCTTTCTACATCCTCGCAAAGCATGCCCGGCTTAATTCCTTCAAGAGCAGCTGTAAGACCTTCAGAAACAGTAGCACCAAGGTCACGAACCTTTTGTGAAGCGTTGCCCAGAATCATTGTTCTTGCAAGTGGACAGTGGTAATGGCGGTAATTTCCGCTAAGTTCAAGTATAACTGTATCACCATCGTTATAAGGACCGTCTGTCCAGCTAAGGTGTGGTGTTGATGTTCTAATGCCTGCCGGCATAAGAGGAGCTATAGCAGAATATTCTCCGCCGTATTCCTCAGTTCCGCTAATCTGTGCATGATATACGGCAGCGGCAACGTCGCACTGACGAACACCTATATCAATCATGTTGTACGCCACATCCATTGCTTTTTGAACAATAACAGAAGCTTTTTTAATAAACTCAATTTCTGTAGGGCTCTTAATAATCTTTACCCAGTTAACAATGTTATAGCCATCTTTAAATGTAGCATCAGGAAGACATCTTTCTATTGTCTGCTGACATTTAGCTGAATAATAGTAAGCGTCTGTTTCTGTAGCTATATTCTTTTTATCAAGTCCTCTTTCTTTAAGTATATCTGCTACAAATTCATAAGGATGCTTAACAGTTGAGTTTACGTAATCGTCTGTATAAGGATAGATATTTTTCTCATCAAGATATGTAGTAAGTCTTGCAGCATTTCCATCCTGACCGCGGCCAAACCAAATAGGCTGAGCTTCGTCAAGAGCAACAATAACGCCCTGATGAACATAGAAAGACCAGCCGTCAAAACCGGTAAGGTAATTCATATTGGCAGGGTCTGTTACGATAAGAACATCAATGCCTTTTTCTTCCATGCTTTTTTTAGTTTTAGCAACTCTTTCCATGTACTCTTCAGTTGAAAAATACAAAGTTTTCATTAAAACCACCCTTTCAATAAATACTTAATCAAAATTATAAACTTAGAGCGAGGTGCAAGATAGAATCTTAAAGCTAATTCTGTATAATGCTATTTTTTAAATTCTGTTATACGGAATTAAATTCTTATATATCTTACAATTATGATTATATTAATTTACAATTGTGTTGTCAATAAGTTTTCTACAAATATCGTATTTATTGTATACTAAAAATTGTGTTGAAATTATGTTTAAATTGATATATAATTCCTTTTATCAGAACATATTTCCTATATTTGATAACTTATTTCTAATTTTATTATACATTTATCATATATTATTTCTAATTATTATCGGAGGGAATATCTGTATGAAAAGCCGTTTAGTACTAATTTCAATTATGGTTCTGTGGAGTACAGCTGGTGTTTTTACACGAAAAATATCTATGCCATCATATCAAATAACTTTTTTTAGGTATTTAACGGCTTTTATATTTATGATGTGTGTTTTATTGATAAAAAAGAGAAAAATAGATTTGAAAAATGCAGCACAAGATTATAAAACTCTTATAATTACAGGTATATCTCTTGCATTAAACTCAATGATGATGATTGCCTCTTATCAATACATAACAATATCAAAGGCTATAATATGCTATTACGTTGCACCTATTATTGTTGCCCTGTGTTCCAAAATAATGTTTAAAGAGAAAATAGGTTTTAAAAAATCAATTTGCCTTATTATAGCTTTTGTAGGCATTATATTTACGGCTTTTTCAAAAAGCCAAGCGGCAGAATCAAATCCGGCTTTAGGCGTTGCATGTGCTCTGTTGGCTGCTGTGTTCTACGCCATACTTACATTAGGGGGCAAGTCAGTTAAATACCTTACCGGTATTAATTTAATGGTTGTGCAATTTTTTATATCATTTATAACATGTGCTGTTTATTCCATGTTTTTCGGCGGCATTAATTTTGAGTCTTTAACATTAAACAATGTTTTTTATATCCTTATAGTGGGAATTGTATATACAGATATTTGTTATTTGATTTATTTTATATCCATTAAAAAAATACCGGCTCACGAAACAGCTATACTTACATACACAGAGCCTGCCGCTGCTGTTTTTATATCTTATTTTGTGCTTAAAGAAGGCGCTTCTGCCATTCAATTTTTAGGTGCATTTATGGTTATATGCTCTATGTGTGCAAGCGAAATTAATATTACTAATTTAATTCGGAAAAAATAGTATTCAAAATAGTTTTTTAATATACACCACATGAAATTAAAAAACGGTATAAAATTATTTGATTATAATTTTATACCGTTAAATTTATTATTATTTATACCAACAATCATAAACAAGTTCAAAATATGGGGTACTGTGGTGTTTATTTAAACAAAACCTGATTTATAAACAAAAAAACCCTTGATTTTCAAGGGGTTTTAACTGCGGACAGTGGGAATCGAACCCACACTATGTCACCATAACCAGATTTTGAGTCTGGCGCGTCTGCCAGTTCCGCCATGTCCGCACAGCAGATTTATTTTATCACAAACATTATTTAAAATCAACTAAAATTTAATTTTAAAATAAAAAGCCGCGGCTTTAAACCGCGGCAAAATAATTATCAGTTATTTACACGGCCAAGATATTCGCCTGTTCTTGTATCGATTTTAATAATTTCGCCCTGATTGATGAAAAGAGGTACGTTAACTGTAGCACCAGTTTCAACAGTTGCAGGCTTTGTTGCACCCTGAGCTGTATTGCCAGCAAAACCAGGCTCTGTTTCTGTAATTTCAAGCTCAACAAAAAGAGGAGGCTCAATACCAAAAACTTCGCCTTCGTATGAAAGTATTTTAACCATTTCGTTTTCTTTAACAAATTTAAGTGTATCGCCTATTTCAGAAGCGTTAACGGCAATCTGCTCAAAGCTTTCTGTATTCATAAAGTGATAAAGGTCACCGTCGTTATAAAGGTACTGCATGTCAAGTCTGTCAATATGAGCTCTTGGCATTTTCTCAGTTGGTCTGAATGTTTTTTCAACTACGCTGCCTGTTTTAAGGTTTTTGATTTTTGTACGAACGAAAGCTGCTCCTTTACCAGGTTTTACATGCTGGAACTCAAGAACAACATATATATCGCCTTCATACTCAATAGTAGCGCCGTTTCTAAATTCACTTGCTGATATCATTAAAAATCCTCCTTAATCATATACATATCTATCTTGTATAGTTTAAAATAAAATATGTCATTTCGCAATAGATTTTTTAAAAAAAATTACTTAAACATCATTTTAAGAGCCGACATGGCAAGAATATACCCATTTTCGCCAAAACCGCACATCTGTCCTACACAGGCCGGAGCAGTTACGGATTTATGTCTGAATTCATCTCTTTTATGTATGTTTGAAAGATGTACCTCAATAGTAGGTATCTGAACAGATGCTATAGCATCATGAATAGCGTAGCTGTAGTGTGTATAAGCTCCCGGGTTAATTATAATGCCGTCTACATTATCGTAATAGCATTTTTGAAGCTTGTCTATAATAGCTCCTTCATAATTAGACTGGAATATATCAATTTCAAAACCCATTTTCTGAGCTTCATCCTTTATACGGTTATTGATATCATCAAGAGTCCTTGTGCCGTAAATACCTTTTTCCCTAATACCAGTAAAATTAAGATTAGGTCCATGAATGACACATATTTTTCTCATAAGAATCTCCTCCAGACTTTTAAGTATTTTTTCTGTTACATGGCTTACGGTATCACCAGCCACATACACAGTAATATCTGCTAAGCTCTCATAAACGGGTATTCTTTCGTTCATAAGCTTAGTAATTTTCTCCATTTTATCGCCGCCGCGCAAAAGTGGTCTATCGTTATCGTTTCCTATGTTTCTGAAAATATGCTCCGGTGTAGCTTTAAGATAAACTATTACACTGTTTTTCTTTAAAAGGCGCATGTTTTCCTCACTTTTAATTATACCGCCGCCTGTTGATATAACATAGCCTGTTTTATCTGAAAGCTCCCTGCATACATCGGTTTCAAGGCTTCTAAAATATGCTTCACCTTTAGATGCAAATATGTCGGATATACTCATACCGCTGTTGTTTTCTATGTATTTGTCAGTATCAATAAACTGGCATTTAAGCCTGCGGCTTATTTTTTTGCCGAAAGTGGTTTTTCCGCAGCCCATAAACCCAATAAAAACAACATTTTTATTTAATCTCATTTCTTTTTACCGCCTTTTAAAAAATACTCGGATAATGCGTCTTTTATTTCAATAGCCGTATTATCGTCTACAGAAGTATCATGCCAAATTTCATAAGATGCTATTCCCTGATAAATAAGCATATCAAAACCGTTTACACATTTACAGCCATACTTTTTGGCATCATTTAAAAGCTTTGTTTCCCAAGGTATATAAATTACATCAAATACAGCCTCTACATCTTTAAAGAAAGCACTGTCTTTAACAGGAGAGTCCCAAACACCTTCTCCCATTCCTACTGATGTTGCATTTACTACAATTTCAGGCTTTTCGTATGTATATATATCATCAAAAGATATAACATCTGTTTTTCCGCTGTAGAAAGCAGATATATGATTTCTTAAAGCTTCGGCTTTTTCTTTTGTTCTGTTTACAAAAACTATTTTTTCAGCTCCAAGCTGGCTAAGAAGCACCGCCGCCGAATTTGCCGCACCTCCTGCGCCTAAAAGCATTGCTTTTTTGCCTTTTACATTAATTTTATTTATAGCAAAGCTTTTTTTAAGGCCTAAAATATCTGTATTGTATCCTTTAAAACCGTTTTCAGTGCGTTTAAGTGTATTTACGGCACCTACTTTTTTAGCATTATCTTCAATATCACACAAATAGTCCATAACAGATATTTTATGCGGAACTGTTACATTAAGACCTTCAAAGCCAAGGGCATAAAGCCCTTCAACAGCCTTTTGTATATCTTTTTCATCAACTCTAAAAGGCACATAAACACCGTTAAAACCCATTGTTTGAAGTATTGTGTTTTGAAGCACCGGCGAAAAGCTGTGTTCTATAGGATTACCTATTATTCCATAGGCCTTTGTATGGCCGTTATAAAAATCAAATATATTCATTATAAAATTCCTGTCCTTTTTTTATAAATTCTAAGTACTATTCTTTCAGCACCACGCTTAACTTTTGTTATAAGCTGGTCACGGTTACAAATAGGCTCAGTATATACGGCAAGCAAACCCGCCCTATGGGCACAGTACATATCTGTAAACACTTGGTCCCCCACAATAGCCGATGTGCGGTTAGTTTCTCCAAGTTTTTTAATAACTTGACTAAGCTTTTTTACACCCGGTTTACCAGCTTTCCATACAGCATGAGCCTTTAAAGGCCTGTTAAAACGCTCTACCCTTTTTTGGTTATTATTAGAAAGAAGGCATACTTTAAATCCTTCTTTTTTAAGCTCGCTGAAAAAAGCGGCTGTTTTTTCGTCAGGCACAGCTACATCAAATGGTGCAACTGTATTGTCTATATCAAAAAAAAGTGTAGTTATTCCTCTTTTTTTAAAATCATCCAAAGGCAAATCAAATATAGATTTTACGTATATATCCGGAAAAAACATTTTAAGCATATAATCTCTCCTTATCAGTAGAAATTATATCAATATTGTTATTTTAGGTCAATATTATTAAAATTCTGTTATTTAATACAGATAACTTTTAAAATATAGTATGTCAATATTAATTATAAATTTCATTTTGATTATTAATGAGTTGCAATTAAGGTACAATAAAAATTTTTTCAGTAAAAACCTACATATTACATACACAAAAACATATAATCACAGCCTTAAAATATACAAACTTTACATTATTGTTAAATATTAGATTTTTATTACAACACAAAATTTATATATTACTACAAAAAAGTGCTTTTAATATTCATTAATTATATACAAGAAATTCATCTTATTATATCGAATGGATAAGTTTTGTTTGACCGAAATATTAATTAGTGTTACTATTAATTTATAGTTTTTAATCTATTTTTAAGGGGGAGATTGTAATGAAAAAGTCTACAGCTTCAAAAATAGTAGCCGGAACTTTATCTGCTGTAATTGTTCTTGGCTGCTCACCATTTGCTATGGCCGGCGAGTACGTAGTTAAAAAAGGTGATTATTTATCAAAAATCGCACCACAGTTTAACACCACATGGAGAGTTTTGGCAGAAATGAATAAACTTTCCAATCCTGACCTTATTTTCCCAGACCAGGTTCTTCAGGTTCCTGATGTTGAGGTAAAAGAAGAAGTTAAGGAAGAGACAACAGCTCCTGTAGTTGAAGAACCAACAACTCCTGCTGTTGAACAACCAACAACTCCTGTTGTAGAAGAAACTGAAGAAGTTAAAGCTGAGCTTACAAATCTTACAGTAGAAGACATTACATTAACAGGAAATACTATTACTCCAGAGTTTACTCCTGAAGGAAAACAGTATACATTTAACGTACAAAGTGATATTTATGCTGTTAAAGTAACACCTGAAGCTCCTGAAGGCGCTACAGTTACAGTAGCAGGCGAAGAAGTTAAAGCAGGCGAAAGCGCTATTGTTAACCTTAGCCAGGAATATGCTGACTATGATGTAGAACTTTCAACTGATGTTGACATTGTTGTTACAGCAGGCGACAACACAAATACATACAAATTAACAATAGTTAGAGCATGTGACACTGATACATATAATTTATTCGACATAGAAACATATAAAGACGAAGCTACAGGAGAAGAAATTCCTTACGCTCTTTATGTTCCTACAAATTACGACCCTGCCAAAGAATATCCTATAGTATTTGCTCTCCATGGTTCAGGCCAGAGAAGCCAGAGCACAGATATGGTTCTTAAGAGATACCAGATGGCTACTGTTTGGGCTAAAGATTCAGAAGCAGGCATTAACGAATGTATAGTTCTTGCTCCTCATTGCGCTACAGCAGACGAGAACGAAAACTGGACAACTCTTATGAAGTACAGAGCTGGTACTTATGAAAATTCATTTGACGCTGAGCCAAAGCTTGAGGCTGCTTATAATCTTTTACTTAAAGTAATGGATGAATATTCAGTAGATAAAAACAGGGTTTATATGACAGGTCTTTCAGCAGGTGGTTTTGCTACATACACACTTGCTATAGAGCACCCTGAAACATTTGCCGCTATAGTTCCAGACGCTGCCGGCGCTGACCCTGAAAAAGTTTCAGCACTTAAAGGTATGCCAATTTGGATATTCCATGCAGCAGATGACCCTACAGTAGACCCTGATGAGTACCTTTACCCAACACTTGAAGCTCTTGACGCTGCTGGTGTAGAGTATAAATCAACAATCTATCCTGAAGGCGCAATATTTGCTCCATCAGCTCACTTCTCATGGGACGCTTGCTATGCTAACAAAGAAATGAGAGATTGGGTATTTGCTCAGACAAAATAAAAATTAAATCCATGAAATAATTTTAACCCCGTTAATGCGGCTAAAACCTATTTAACGGGGTTATTTTTTTTTAATTAATTTGAAATTAGTTTTGGAAGAACTTATAAATCACAAAATACCAAATAACATATCAGCAAAAAACATAAAAGCAGCAGTTATATTTTAAAAACTTAACTGCTGCTTTTAATTAAATTTTTAAATATTAATATCTATAGGTTTAAGGTTCCAAATTTCGTCGGCATATTCCTTAATTGTTCTGTCGGAGCTGAATTTACCGCTCATGGCAATGTTCATAAGCGCCATTTGTGCCCAAAGCTTTTTATTGTTATATGCTTTATCTATTTTTTCATGTGCCACACAGTAATCCTCAAAATCCGCAAGAACAAAATACTCGTCGGCTCTTGAGCCGTTTATGCCATTTAAGAGTGACTCATAAATATCTCTGAAAAGCTCTGTATTGCTGTCAAAAGTACCGTTTATAAGGCATGTAAGAGCCATTCTGGCACCTTGATTAATATTATATACTTCCCATGGGTCGTAAGAGTTATTAGCGTATTTCTCAATTACTTCCTCTGCTTTTAAGCCGAATATGAATATATTATCGTCGCCAACTTCTTCTTTTATTTCCACATTAGCTCCGTCAAGTGTACCTATTGTTACGGCACCATTAAGCATAAACTTCATATTTCCGGTACCGGAAGCCTCTTTTCCCGCTGTTGAAATCTGCTCACTAATATCAGCCGCAGGTATAAGTTTTTCGGCCAGTGAAACTCTGTAGTTTTCCATAAACACAACTTTAATTTTATTGTTTATTGTTTTGTCGTTATTTACAACATCTGCCACAGAATTTATAAGCTTAATAATAAGCTTTGCCATTTTATAGCTTGCGGCACTTTTTGCACCGAATATATATGTTCTTGGCGCAATATCAAGGCCTGGGTTAACTTTAAGGCAGTTATAAAGGTAAATAATATGAAGCACATTAAGAAGCTGTCTTTTATACTCATGCAATCTTTTAACCTGTATATCAAATATTGAGTCAGGGTTTATTTCAATACCTTTTGTACGCTTAATATACTCAGCAAGAGCTTTTTTATTTTCTTTTTTAACTTCCATTAACCTGTTAAGGAAATCATCATCATTAACAAAAGCTTTTAAGCCCTCAAGTTTTGATAAATCGGTTATCCATCCGTCACCTATTTTATCTGTTATAAGCTCAGAAAGAAGCGGGTTTGCATGAAGGAGCCATCTTCTTTGAGTTATGCCGTTTGTTTTGTTATTAAACTTTTCCGGATAGAGCATATAAAAATCGTGGAGCTCTTTTTTCTCAAGTATTTCAGTATGCAGTTTGGCAACACCGTTTACGCTATGGCTTCCTACAATAGCAAGATATGCCATTCTTATCTGGCCGTCAGCAATTATTGCCATATTACGTATTTTATTGCTGTCGTTGCCATACTTTTCCAAAAGCTCAAGGCAGAAACGTCTGTTTATCTCCTCTACTATCTGATAAATTCTTGGAAGGAGTCTGCTGAAAAGCTCCATAGGCCATTTTTCAAGGGCCTCACTCATAATAGTATGGTTAGTATAGCCGCAGACTTTTTTAGTTATTTCCCATGCATCGTCCCAAGGTAAATCATTTTCGTCAACAAGAACTCTCATAAGCTCTGCAACAGCAACAGTCGGGTGTGTATCGTTAAGCTGGAAAGCAACCTTTTCAGGCAGAAGTGAAAAATCACTATGACGTCTTTTAAATCTTTCAACAACTCTTTGAACAGTAGCCGAAATAAAGAAATACTGCTGTCTTAATCTGAGTTCTTTACCTGAATAATGCTCATCAGCCGGATAAAGAACTTCAGTTATTGTATGGGCAAGATTTTGTTCCTCAAGAGCTTTTTGGTAATTACCCTCGTTAAAAGATTTAAGGTCAAATTTATTTTTAGGTCTTGCGTCCCAAAGTCTTAAAGTATTTACCGTATTTGTTCCGTAGCCTACAACAGGATAATCATAAGGCACAGCCATTATTGACTGATAATTTTCCTGAACAAAGCGGTATTCTCCGTTGCCTTTAGGTACTGCCTTTACATTACCGCCGAATTTAACCTCAACAGCGTATTCACTTCTTTTAAGGCCCCATACATCGCCGTTTTCAAGCCAGTTATCCGGTCTTTCCACCTGATAGCCGTTTTCTATTGCCTGCTCAAATATACCGTAATGGTACCTTATGCCACAGCCATAAGCCGGAAGTGACATGGTTGAAAGTGAGTCTAAAAAGCATGCCGCCAAACGGCCCAAACCACCGTTTCCAAGGCCCGGGTCAGGCTCAGTTTCTTCTATAAGATTATAATCTATTCCTAATTCCTCAAAAGCCTGTTTTATAGGCTCAATTATAGAAAGATTTATAATGCTGTTGCCTAAAAATCTTCCCATAAGAAATTCCATTGACAGGTAGTAAACAAGCTTTACATCTTTTTCGTAGTACATGTCATGGGTTTTCATCCAAATATCGTTTACTATGTCTCTTATGGCAAAAACCGTTGCTTGGTAAATATCCTCAGGCGTGGCATTTTCTACTGTTTTACGTGTAATGGTTCTAAGGTTATCCACAACCATTTCCTTAAACCTGTCTTTAGATATATTTATACTATTCATTTATTTCGCTCCTTACATAAAAATACAATCAAATTTATTTCTCACCAAGAGCATTTAATTTGTCGGCTTGGTCATTTGCTGTAAGAACGTCTATTATGTCATCTAAATCGCCATTAATTATTGCATCTATTTTATGCAGTGTTAAACCAGCCCTGTGGTCTGTAACACGGCCCTGAGGGAAATTATATGTCCTTATTTTCTCGCTTCTGTCGCCGGTACCTACCTGCTGACGGCGCTTTTCACTTATAGCGCTGTCGTGTTTTTCCTGCTCCAGTTTATAAAGCCTTGCATAAAGAACTTTAAGTGCCTTATCCTTGTTTTTAAGCTGACTTTTCTCATCTTGGCACGAAACAACTATGCCTGTAGGAATATGGGTTACTCTAACAGCGGAATCTGTTGTATTTACACACTGTCCGCCATTGCCTGATGCCCTAAAAACATCTATTCTTACATCATTCATATCAATATTAACATCTACTTTATCAGCTTCAGGCAATACGGCAACTGTTGCTGTTGAAGTATGGATACGTCCGCCGGACTCTGTTGAAGGCACTCTTTGAACACGGTGCACACCACTTTCAAACTTAAAGCGTGAGTATGCCCCTTGGCCCGTTACCATAAATACTATTTCTTTAAATCCGCCTAAATCGCTTTCGTTAGATGACATTATTTCCGTTTTCCATCTTCTGCCTTCGGCGTATCTTACATACATTCTAAATAAATCACCGGCAAATATAGCCGCTTCATCGCCGCCGGCTCCGGCACGTATCTCTATAATTACGTTTTTACTATCGTTAGGGTCTTTAGGCAGAAGAAGTATTTTAAGTTCTTCTTTAAGTTTTGAAACTTTCTCTCTTTCGTTATTAAGTTCTTCTTTTAAAAGCTCTTTAAACTCGTCATCGGATGTTTCTTTTAAAAGCTCGTTAGCCTCATCAGCGGCTTTAATGGCAGATTTATATTCCCTGTATTTTTCCACTACAGGACCTATAGAGCCGTATTCCTTCATCAGCTTTTGCCATTTTTCTTGGTCGGCTATTATATCCGGGTCATTAACCTGCTCACCCAGTTCAATATATGTTCTTTCAAGTTCATCTATATGGTCAAATAACATCTGTACCTCTCCGTTTATATCCAAACACTACTCTGTCAAGGCCGGCATAGTCTTTTACTATTTTTATTCCGTCAAAACCTAAATCTGTCATTATTTTTTTTAAATCCTCACCTTGATTATAGCCTATCTCAAAAAACAAATATCCGCCATCGGCCAAATATTCCAAACTGTCATTTGTTATTCTTCTATAAAAATCAAGGCCATCCTTACCGCCGTCAAGGGCTGTTAAAGGCTCATTATCCCGTACTTCACGCATTAAATTCGAAATATCTTCTGTAGGTATATAAGGCGGGTTTGAAACTATAGCATTATATTTTTGGCTTTTATCCACATTTTCAAACAAATTGCCTTGTATAAACTGTATTTTATCCGACGCATTATTATATTCTGCATTCTTTTTTGCTGTACTTAATGCCCCAAAGCTTATATCACATGCTGTAACACTTTTAATTCCGTTAAGGGCAAGACTTACGGCTATACAGCCGCTGCCAGTACACATATCTATTACATTTTGAAAATTCTCTTTTTGCGCTGTTTTAAGCACTGTTTCAACCAATACCTCAGTATCCGGCCTTGGGATAAGCACATTTTCATCAACAAAAAACTCATAGCCCATAAACTCGCATTTGCCTAATATATACTGGGTAGGAATACCTTTTTTACGTTTTTGAACCATTGAATTAAAAAGTTTTTCTTCACTTTCTGTAAGCTCTTTATCGCCGTTTATAAGTACGGAAGTTTTAGTCATGTTTGCCGCCTTCATTATAAAAAGCTCGGCATCAAGCTTATACTCCCCTGCGCCGCTTTCTTTAAGCTCTTTTTTTGCCGCAACAAGTGCTTCTTTTATTGTCTTATTCCGGCTCATCTTCCAGAACTCCCTTCATAGCGGCTATGGCAGCTTCTATTTGACTTTCGTCCGGTTCAGCGGTTGTTATTTTCTGAAGGCAAAGGCCCGGAGCACTTACTATTTTAACCAAAGGCGACTCACTTCTGCCGGCCCATTTAATAATCTCGTAAGAAATCCCGGCAACTACAGGTACAAGGAGTATTCGGCTTATAAGCCTAAGCCAAATGGTATCCGTTCTTAAAAAAAAGAACACAACCATACTTACAATCATAACTATAAGCAGAAAGCTTGTTCCGCATCTTTTATGGAGTCTTGTATATTTTTTTACGTTTTCAACAGTTAATTCTTCTTCATGCTCAAAGCAGTTTATAGTTTTATGCTCTGCACCATGATACTGGAAAACACGATGTATCTCGTTCATTCTTGAAATAAGGAAAAGATAAAGCAGAAAAATGCCTATTCTTATAAGGCCTTCTACAATACTTAAAGCCCATGTGCCCGGAAGCACAGGTCTAAAAAGGCTGCCTATAAATACAGGCAGAACAAAAAACAGGCCTATAGAAAAAATAAGAGAAACTGCTACACTGAAATAAATAAGTATATCGGCAAATTTATCACCGAATTTATCCTGTAAAAAAAGCTCAAACTTGCTTGGTTTTATGTCTTCCTCGTCCTCAAGGCCGGCTATCTGCGCTGAGCGCATTATGATTTTAACACCTATTATAAGTGACTGGACAAAAGCCGCTATACCTCTGAAAATTGGGTATTTGAATATTTTATGTCTGCTGAATACATCATTTATAGGTTCTTTTTCTATGCACAGCTCTCCCTGAGGCGTTCTGACAGCCATAGCATACATTTTTTTTCCGCGCATCATAACGCCTTCTATTACCGCCTGACCGCCGATGTTAGTTCTTTTCAAGCTTAAATCACCGTCCTTACGTATATGAAAAAAGGGGGTTGGACCATTCTCCTACCCCCTCAGCTTTAAAATTAGTTTCTGCCGTACTTTTTGTTGAATTTTTCTACTCTACCGCCGGCCTCAACAAGAAGCTTCTGGCTGCCTGTGTAGAATGGATGGCACTTTGAGCAAACCTCGACTCTGATTTCTTCTTTTGTTGAGCCTGTAACAAACTCATTACCGCAGTTGCATTTTACTTTGCACTGATAATAATTTGGATGTATATCCTTTTTCATTTCTTTCACTCCTTAATATACGTTGATCAATAATTACGTTCATTATTTATAGACAACGGAAGTATTATATCATAGTAGTTTTCAACATGCAACAGCAAAATTCAATTTAATTACCTTATAATGCTCAATTTTTAATAAGCGGAACAGTCCTTACAAACTCTCTATTATTTTTTGTTTTACGCATAAGCTCTATTAAATATTCCGTACTTTCCGTAACATTATTTGACGATGTAAGGCGGCGGATTTTATAAACTGCTTCCATTTCTTCTTTTGTAAGAAGCTTATCATCACGTCTTGTGCCGGATTTATTAATGTCGATAGCCGGGAATATACGTCTTTCGGCAAGCTTTCTATCAAGCACTAATTCCATATTGCCTGTACCTTTAAACTCCTCAAAAACCACATCATCCATTTTGCTGCCAGTTTCTATAAGTGCTGTTGCCAGTATAGTAAGGCTTCCGCCGTTTTCTATATTTCTGGCCGCACCAAAGAATTTTTTAGGCATATAAAGTGCCGCTGGGTCAAGACCGCCCGAAAGGGTTCTGCCGCTTGGTGTTGTTGTAAGGTTATAAGCCCTTGCAAGCCTTGTTATACTGTCAAGAAGTATTACTATATCTTTTCCCTGCTCAACAAGTCTTTTGCCTCTTTCAAGTACCATTTCCGCAACTCGTTTATGATGCTCCGGCTGCTCATCAAATGTGGAGTATACTATTTCCACATTTTCTCCCTGTATTGAGCGCTGTATATCTGTTACTTCTTCCGGCCTTTCGTCTATTAGAAGAACAATAAGATTAAGGTTTGGATGGTTTTTAACAATTGAGTTTGCCATTTGTTTAAGAAGTGTAGTTTTGCCAACTTTAGGCTGAGCAACTATCATTCCTCTTTGGCCCTTGCCTATAGGTGCCATAAGGTCTATTATTCTGCCTGATATTTCGTCCTGACGTGTTTCAAGGGTAAGCCTTTCAGTTGGATAAATAGGTGTTAAGTCCTCAAAATTAGGCCGGCGTATAGATTTATCCGGTGTATCGCCGTTTACACTTCTTACGTATAAAAGAGCGTTAAACTTTTCGTTATCTTTAGACGCACGCACGTAGCCTGTTACCAAATCGCCTGTTTTAATATTAAAACGGCGTATTTGAGACTGTGAAATATATATGTCTCCGGTTCCAGGCAGGAAATTTTCCGTCCTTAAAAAACCATAGCCGTCAGCCATTACTTCCAGCACGCCTTCCTGAACTATTTCATTTTCAGCCGGCTCTCTCTGTTCTTTGCCAAAGCCTGAATGCTGCGGCACATTTTGCTGTGCTTCGGTGTTCTCCTCTTTACGACTTGGCACATATTCATCTTTTTCATGCTGAACAGTTAATTCCGTACTCTTTTTTGCTGTGCTTTGCTGTAAAACATTATTTTTGATTTCGGAATCAGAAGCTTTTATGTTTTCACTTACTTTTTCACCCTTTTTATTTTCCTGCTCCGCGTTTTGCTCGGCTATTACAGAGTTTATTTTTTCTATAAGGCTGCTTTTTTTCATAGACGCTGCGCCTTTAATATTTAATTGTTTTGCTATTTCTTTTAACTGTACAAGGGTGTTTTGTTCTGATACTTCCTGCATCATTAACCTCCAAAATTAATTTTTAGGTATTTTAAGCACCTGACCTATCTGTAAATTTGCATTTTCAGTAAGTCCGTTTGCTTCAAGAATTTTTTTATAACCGGAATAATTACCGTATACTTTATCACTTATACCACTTAATGTATCTCCGGCAACTACAGTATATGTATCATACTGCTCATCTCCTGTTGAGCCTTCTGTATTTTGGCTGCCTTCAGTACCTTCGGTACCAGTTGTTTCAGTAGTTCCGTCCTGTGGCTCATCTAAAAGGGATATACCGTTTTCTGTAAGCTTTTCCTGTAAAGATACTATCTCGAGCTTAAGCTCTTCATTGTCCTCCTGAAGCTGGGTAAATTCCGCTACCTTTTGTTCAGCCTCTTCTACTTTCGCTGACAACATTAAAGTACGCACAAAAAGAATTACTATTATAAGGGCAACTACACCGCAAACGGCAATTATGCCTTTATCCAGCTTTTCTCTCTTTTCTGAACGCAGACCGTTACTTCTTCTTGGTGCCTCAAAAAACTCATTAAGGTCAGCTTTATTTTTATAAGCCTTTTTTCTCTGCTCAAGCTCTCCGCCATGAGAAGTACGATTTTGTTTTCTTGCATTTAAAGCTGCCTGTTTACGTTTAGCTCTTTTTTCCTCTGTAAATTTTTTCTTTAAATCATCAAACTCAGACTTTTCACCGTCGTTAAAATTATCCTGCGGTTTAAATTCTGTTGGTTTTTCCTGAGGTTTTTCGCTTTTTTCTGATTCTTTTTTTTCGATAGTAGATGGCTTTTCCTTGTTTTCAGTTTTATTGCCTACAGATTTATTGTTTACAGAGAAGTTTCTTTTATATTCCTTTTTAAGGGATTTATGGCGAACTACCTGAACAAGCTCTACATCATCATCAAAAGAAAAATCGTCATCTGCTTTTTGTCTTTGCTTTTTCTCTTCTTTTCTAACTGTTTGAGCTATATCATCAATGTCATCGTCTATTTCCGGAACAAATATTTCATTTTCCTCATCTGCGGCTTTATCTGCTTTTAAATCTTTTTCTTTAGCGGCAACAGGCGATTTTTTATCAGCAACATTCTCATCTATATTGTCGTTAAAATTTGCGGTATTTCTTTGAACACGTGTTTTAGAAAAAAGCTCCTCTTTTGTTTCATTAGCCTTAAGTGTTTGAGACTGTTCACGGTTTCTTAATGGATTGCTGCTCATTAACAGCTGAACAACTTCTTTTGGATAATCGCTGTATATGTCATCGGTTTTATGTTCCTCTTTAACTGATTCTTCATTATGCTCTTTATTATCAATATTGTCATTATTTGGGTTTTTATTCTCATCTAATATGTTCTCATCTAATATATCCTTATCCATATTATCCTCCTGTATTAAAAATTATTACAGAAATCATACCCCTTTTTTGCATACCTATCTTATCTTACCATTTTATATTCTACTTTAAGGCATGTCAACCGATATAAAGTATTAAAAACAATTAAAATGTTGAATTTAGTGGAATTTTATCCCATTTTGTCATAAAACAGTAATAAAAAAGGCGTTAAAAATGAATTTTATCATTTAAACGCCTTTTATGTTTATTAATTTATTTACAAGTTAAACTGAATTATTTTTTAATTAATGTTTTATCTTCAGAAACAATTTCTTTAAGTCCTGCTGCAAGACCTGCTAAAGACTGTATCTCTGACGGAATAATAATTTTTGTTGCTTTGCCGTCAGCTGCTTTTTCAAAAGCTTCAAGGCTCTTGATAGCTATAACGTTTTTATCCGGTGAAGCCTCATTAAGCATTTTAAGACCTTCAGCTGTTGCCTGCTGTACTTTAAGTATAGCCTGCGCCTCACCTTCGGCTTTTCTTATCATAGCCTCTTTTTCGGCATCAGCTCTAAGTATAGCCGCTTCTTTTTCTGCTTCGGCACGAAGAATCATACTCTCCTTTTCACCTTCAGCAACAAGTATAGAGCTTCTCTTTTCGCCTTCGGCCTGAAGTATTTTCTCACGTCTTTCTCTTTCGGCCTTCATCTGTTTTTCCATTGAGTCCTGAATTTCCTTAGGCGGCATAATATTTTTAAGCTCTACCCTGTTTATTTTTATGCCCCAAGGGTCTGTTGCTTCATCAAGTATCATACGCATTTTTGTGTTGATAATATCTCTTGATGTAAGTGTCTGGTCAAGCTCAAGGTCACCAATTATATTTCTAAGTGTTGTGGCTGTTAAGTTTTCAATAGCTCTAATAGGGTTATCAACACCGTAAACATAAAGTTTAGGGTTTGTTATCTGCAAATAAATAACAGTGTCTATCTGCATTGTAACATTATCTTTTGTTATAACAGGCTGAGGCGGGAAATCAGCCACAAGCTCTTTTAAGTTAACTTTCTTTGATACCCTATCAATAATAGGCACTGCAATGTGAAGGCCTGTGCCCCAAGACGCATGGTAAGCTCCAAGTCTTTCAACTACATAAACATATGCCTGCGGAACTATTCTTAAACAGCGCACCAGCAGTATAAGTATTATTACAACAACAATAATAAGTAATATAGGCATAAAATCACTCCTTACAAGCATAAATAACCTTTGATAAAAATTATTTAACTATAACCTTTACTCCTTCAATTCTGTCTACAGTAACAAAATCGCCTTTCTCAAAAGTTACATCAAAGTCATTGCTTCTTGCTGTCCAAATTTTACCATCGTATTTTATGGCGCCTGTATCTGCTTTGTTATCTATTTTTTCCGTAACAGCTACACTTTGGCCTATTATTCTATCAAGATTAGTAGGCTCACTTTTTAGCTTAATTACGTTTTTAACAAAAGGCCGGGTTAATACAAAAAGGGCAACAGAAGCTATAACAAATATTATTAGCTGAACATAAACTGCCGCGCCCACTTTAGCTGCCGCAAATGAGCAAAGTGCCCCCGCGCAGAACCATATTGAAACCAAACCGGCAGTAGCGGCTTCGGCGATAAGAAATATTATAAAAAGCAAAATCCAAAAAGTAGACATACTAATTGTAAAACCTTCCAACATAATTATCGCCTCGCTTTCAAACTGTTAAATCCATTTATTTTAAGAAACCATTTACTATCTGAGCTTCGGCCTCTGCTTCTGTAAGGCCAAGAGTCATAAGTTTTATTATCTGTTCACCAGCTATTTTACCAATAGCGGCCTCATGGATAAGGGATGCCTCAACGTTATTTGCCGTAATCTCTGGAAGAGCAGTAACAACGCCGTTGTCCATTATAATGGAGTCACATTCGGAATGACCCATACATTTAGCATTTCCGTTAATTATTGAAACGAATTTCTGTTTTGAATTATCCTTAGCAACAGAACGTGAAACAAGGTTAGCGCTTGAGCCTTCGCCATTTAAGTCAATTTCAAACTGTGTTTCGGCATACTGTTTACCATGAGTAAGTATTTTTTCTTTAACAATAACAGTAGCTCCGGCTTCTGCTGTAGCTTTTGTTACCCTAATTGTGGAATCAACGCCTTTAAGCTGTGTTGTTTCCATTTCAATATAGCTGTTTTCTCCGGCTTCGATTATTGTTTGAGGATTTATAATTCTCTCGCCTGTGCCTTCGCCAACACCTATATGTTTTTCTACATATTTAACCTTTGAGTTTTTGCCAAGAACAAATCTGTGTATACCGTTATGCTCGCTCATTTGGCTTCCGCTGTTGTGTATTCCACAGCCTGCAACAATAACAATATCTGCATCATCGCCGATATAAAAATCGTTATACACCAAATCATGCACATCGGTATGGGTAACAAGGGCCGGTATATGAACGCTTTCATTTTTCGTACCCGGCTTAATTATAATATCTATACCCGGTTTATCTGTTTTGCCAACTATTTCAATATTAGCAGATGAATGTCTGCCGGCGCTTTGGCCATTAAGTCTTATATTATATGCTCCCTGCGGAACACCATGAAGGTCTGCAACTTCCTCAAGAAGCGATTCAAGTATCTTATCGTCCATATCCATGTTATTTCACCCCCCTTAAAACTGAACATCCTGCTGAAGCATTTGCTGTATCATCAAGCAGTGTAGGGAAAATCTCATCCCTGCTGCCTCTATTTACAAGCTCACCATTTGCAATTACTATTATCTCGTCAGCAATATTAAGTATACGCTCTTGGTGAGAAATTATAATTATAGAACCCTGAATCTCATCGTGCATTTTCTCAAACACATCAATAAGGTTTTTAAAAGACCAAAGGTCAATGCCTGCTTCCGGCTCATCAAATATGGAAAGCTTTGTTTTTCTAGCCATAACAGTGGCAATTTCTATTCTTTTAAGCTCACCGCCTGAAAGGCTGGCATTTACTTCTCTGTTTATGTAGTCTTTAGCGCAAAGACCAACTTCTGAAAGGTACTCACAAGCCGCTGCTGTTGTAAGGCTTTTACCTGAAGCAAGATTAATTAAGTCCCTTACTGTAACACCTTTAAATCTAACAGGCTGCTGGAAAGCAAAGCTTATACCCATTTGAGCCCTTTCTGTAATGTTTTTATCTGTAATGTCTACACCGTCAAACAAAATCTGTCCTGATGTAGGCTTAACAATACCGGCTATAATTTTGGCTAATGTTGATTTGCCGCCGCCGTTAGGACCGGTTATTACAATAAATTTCTTATCATCTATTGTAAGACTAAGGTCTTTTATAATTCCCTTGCCGTCATCAACAGTATAGGAAATGTTTTTAAGTTCAAGCATTTTTGTGTCCTCCCTGTGTATTTTAAGCGGAAAATAAGTTAAGCAACCAGTATTGCACCTAAGATATTTTTCCGATTTAGAGCTAAAATATTCGCTTAAAAATTTACTTTAAAACCCATATTTTCTCATTTATAGAATTATATCAATTATGTATTGTATAGTCAATATTTTCCCCGAAGTAAACGAAAATAATTATTATTTAATATCCATTTTATATTTGTTCATTTATACTGTTTTAATCTGTTAATACAAATGCCTGCTGATACTTAAATACTTTTTGTTTTATAGCATATATATATTTTTTATGATATAATTCTGTAGCAGTCATATTTTATATTACGCCTCAGATTTTAGGTTAACATACGGCGCAAAAAAATTTAAGTTTTGTATAATATTTTGAATGGATTTTATATCCATATTCGTATTATATATGAAACCAATTAAAACTGAAAAATAAATCGGAGGTAATAAATATGAAAAAATTAATAACAGGTATTTTTATAACAGCGGCAATACTTACCGTATCTGTTACAAGCGTATGGGCTCACGGTCATGGCGGCCATTTTAATTCTGGCAGAGGCCAGTACTGCACAAATAACGGCGCATGTGGATATAATTACGTAGATGCTGACGGTGACGGAGTTTGTGACAACTATTATTTAAGAACTACATATCAAAACAACACATACTGCGGCTCATGCCACACAGGTGGATACTGCCGCTAAAAACGGGGATTTATTATGCGGAGCGAACAGGAAGTAAACACGGCTATTGAGCGGTATTCTGATACCATAAAGCGGCTGTGTATGATTCATCTTAAAAATTACGCAGATACAGAGGACATATTTCAAACAGTTTTTTTGAAATATGTCCTTAGCTCCGTTTGCTTTGAAAATGAGGAACACGAAAAAGCATGGTTTATACGAGTAACAATTAATGCATGCAGGGATTTGATTAAAAGTTTTTTTCGCAGCAGAACAGTATCTATAGACGAAATTTTAAATCTGCCGGATAAGCTTTCACCTGACAACAGGGAAATACTGGAGGCCATACTTTCATTGCCTTCTAAGTACAAAGATGTAGTTTATCTGCATTATTACGAAGGATACACGGCAGTTGAAATTGGCAAAATACTAAGAAAAAACGTAAACACCGTTTATACACTGCTTACGCGTTCAAGGCAGATGCTAAAAGAAAAGCTGGGTGATATTGATTATGAGTAATATAAAAGAAACTTTTAATAAAATCCATGCAGAAGAAGAACTTAAGATTAAAACAAAGGCATTTTTAGCACAAAAAACTAACAATTATAAAAAACGCCATATTACTTTTAAATACAAAACCGCAGCCGTTATGGCATGTTTATTTTTGTTTATTTTATCTGCCGGAGGTCTAAAGTTATACTTTACACCAACATCAGTTATAAGCATAGACATTAATCCGTCCATTGAATTAGGTGTAAACATGTTCGACAGGATTATATCCGTTAAAGGCTATAACGACGACGGCAATGAACTGGCAGATTTAATTAATGTTAAATATACCAATTACAAATATGGTCTTGAGGAGCTTATAAACAGCCAAACTGTTACACAATGCCTATCAAACAACGGCTCTTTATCTATAACAGTAGCCGGCTCCAACCAAAAACAGTGCAACGATATATTATCAAATGCTAAGGACTGCACATCCGGACACAATAACACGTACTGCCACATGGCAGACTACAGTCAAATAGAAAGCGCTCATCAATGCGGGCTTTCTGTAGGAAAATATATGGCATACTTAGAGCTTAAGGCCCTTGATAACAGTATAACACCGGAAGATATAAGCGGTATGACGATGAGAGAAATAAGGGATATTATAAATTCATATCCATCCCAAAACACATACTATCAAAGTGATAACTGTGGTGAAAAACATCACGGTCACAAAAACGGTCATCATGGAAATAGTTAGAAAGAGTTAGAAAAAGTTAGAAGAAGTTGGAAAAACAAAAAACGGCTCAGCTATAAAAACTGGGGCCGTTTTTTGTTTTGATTAAGTATTTTCTTGGGTTTATTTTAAACAAGCTTAAGAGCCTGCTCTAAATCCTCAATTAAGTCATCGACATCTTCAATACCTATTGAAAGTCTAACCTGTCCGTCGAATATGCTTGCGGCATAGCGTTCTTCAGGTGACATATCAAAATGGCTCATTGAAGGTGAGTGCTGGATAAGAGAGTCAACATTACCAAGGCTTGTGGCAAGGCTGAATACTTTCATATTATTCATTACTTTTCTTACAGCATCCATTCCGCCTTTAATGTCAACACTCATCATTCCGCCATAGCCGTTATGCATCTGCTTTTTAGCTATTTCATGTGTTGGGTGGCTTTCAAGACCCGGATAATAAACTCTGTCTACCTTAGGATGTTTTTCAAGGTACTGAGCTACCTTCATTGCATTAGAGCAGTGGCGTTCCATTCTTACACCCAATGTTTTCATACCCTGCATTAAAAGCCAAGCGGCAAATGGGTCTAAAACAGCACCGAAGCACTGAAGGTACGGCATACGGCATCTGTCAATGCGTTCTTTGCTACCAGCAACAACTCCGGCTGTAACTGTACCATGACCGCAAAGATATTTAGTTGCGCTGTGAACAACAAGGTCTGCGCCTAAATCAAGCGGGTTCTGCAAATAAGGCGAAGCAAATGTGCTATCTACAATAAGTGTTATTCCTTCATGCTGGTGAACAACCTCGCTTATAGCGGCTATATCGCTTATTTTAAGTGTTGGATTAGCCGGTGTTTCAACATAAACAAGGCTTGTGTTAGGCTGTATAGCATCAGCAACAGCCTGTACGTTAGATGTATCAACTCTTGTATATGTAATTCCAAGGCGTGAAAGCACTTTTGCAAAAAGAGTGTAAGAGCAACCGTATATAACATCACCAAAAACCACATGGTCCCCTGCTTTTACAATGCTTAAAACAGCTGTTGAAATAGCACCCAGACCACTTGCAAGTGATATAGCGGCTTCCGCATGCTCTAAATGAGCAATTTTCTTTTCAAGCTCATCGCAGTTAGGGCTGCCGAAACGTGTATATACAAAGCCTTCATCTACATGCTGATTAAGATAAACGGCACTGTCAAAGTCCTCCAATACATAAGTTGATGTTTGATATATAGGACTGATATGCGCCATGGCTTCCGGTTTATATGTTCCAGTTAACCGTGCATGCAGCTGGTGAGCGTGAAGCAAATCAGTATTAATATTCATAAATTAAGCACCTCTTTTTATAATATTTAAACTTTAATGTTTATTTTAATGTTACTATCTATCATTCGATACATCAACTTACAATTAGTAAGTATAAAATACATATTTTATATTACAAAATATACTATACAATTAATTTGAACATTAAACTTGTGATTAAGTATTTTCTTAATTTTAGTTAAAACAGTTAATAAAAATCAAAATTTGTAGTATACTTATGTTTTTAACAGACTTAAAAAGGAGGACTTAAAAAGTGAATATTTATATTGAAATTTTAAAAGCCATATTTTTAGGTATAGTAGAAGGTATTACGGAATGGCTGCCTATAAGCAGTACAGGGCACATGCTCCTTGTAGATGAGTTTTTAACTCTTAACATGAGCGATTCTTTTAAAGAAATGTTTTTTGTTGTTATACAGCTTGGTGCCATACTTGCAGTTGTTGTTATATTCTGGAAAAAGATGATGCCCTTTCAGTTTAAAGACAAATCAAAGCCTATAATTAAAAAAGATATATTTTCTTTATGGATGAAAGTAGTTGTTGCCTGCATACCGGGAGCCGTTGTAACTCTTTTGTTTGATGACTACATTGAGGCACACCTTCACACCCCTGTTGTAATAGCTCTTGCGCTTATTGTTTACGGTGCCGCATTTATAATAATTGAGCAGTGGAACAAACGCCGTATTCCCACAACAAAGTCTCTTGATGACATTACATACAAAACAGCCTTTATTATAGGTCTTTTTCAGGTGCTTTCCATTATACCCGGCACATCCCGTTCAGGCTCAACAATAGTAGGTTCTCTTATAATAGGTGTATCAAGGGTTGCAGCAGCAGAATTTACATTCTTTTTAGCTGTTCCTGTTATGTTTGGGTTAAGTGCCATAAAAATATTAAAGTTCGGCCTTTCATTTACTGCTCCTGAGCTCATTATACTTTTTACAGGCTCACTGGTGGCGTTTATAGTTTCTTTATTTATAATAAAATTCCTTATGGGATATGTAAAAAAGCATGACTTTAAAGTATTCGGTATTTACCGAATAATACTTGGTTTGCTGGTATTAATTATAATGCTGTAAAAAACAAACAACTCTTTGTTTAGGCCTTTAACAAGGCCTTTTTTTATACGCCTTTTTACTAAATACCAAAATTTTACAAATTACTTGACAAATTAAGTTTTTTAAATTATATTAGAAATAGAATAATTCTAAATTGAGTGATGAACATGAGATACGAAAATATTATTTTAGAAATTATAAATAATTCAAATGAACACATGACTGCCGAACAAGTATTTTTTACATTAAAAAGCATACACCCTTCGGTAGTTCTGGCAACAGTTTATAATAATTTAAACAATCTTTACAAACAAGGTAAAATTAGGAAAATCAGCATTGAAGGCTGCCCTGACCGTTATGACAAAACAATAAGGCACGACCATTTGGTTTGCCGTTGCTGCGGAAAGCTTTCTGATATTTATCTTGAAGACATTACATCAGAGCTTGAAAGACAGACAGGCTTTTCTATTGATGGTTATGATTTAAAGGTGCAGTATATTTGCCCTGAATGTAAAGCAAAAGAAGCATCTGAATAAATTAGCAATGAGTCACAAGACTTATAAATATAAAAAGGAGGCGTATAAATAATGAGAAGTATTACCACATTAGACTTACAGTATGCACACAGATTTTATGGTTTTAAGGGAGAAGCGCAGTATCTTCACGGACACACTGGTGTTTTAACTATTGAAGTGGAAGACACTATTGAGCCGGGAGTTAATATGGTATTTCCTTGTAACGAAATTCAGAAAACTGCTTGGTCAGTACTTAAAAACTTTGACCACGCCCTTATATTAAGAGAAGATGACCCTCTCCTTCCGGCTGTTCTTAAAGTTTATGAGGAACAGGGTATACGCGACGGTGCGCCTCAAAACCAGATGAAGGGCCCAGCATTTAAAACAGAATTAGCTACAGCTTATCCTGAATGTCGTTTAGTTGTTACTAAAGAAACAATGACTGTTGAAGGTATGATTAAGATTGTTTATGACTTGCTTAAAGACAAGCTTAACATAGCTAAGATTACATTTACTAGCGGAGTAAATGCCGCCAGTGCTGAATTTACTACTAAAAACAAAATTGAGCGCTGCCCTCTTTGCGGAATAGCGCTTAACGAAAACGGTGTATGCCCTAAGTGCGGTTACAAAAAGTAATACTTAAAAACAGACAAATATTATTATATCCGGCAGTATAACTGCCGGATATGTTTTTATTGATATTTAATTAAAAAAGCCCCAAACGTACAAAAGTTTGGGGCTTTTAGTGTTCCCGAGGTGATTCGAACACCCGACCTACCGCTTAGGAGGCGGTCGCTCTATCCAGCTGAGCTACGGAAACTCACAAAATAAACCAAATAGGCTTACCTTTATATTTTAGTCATTTAAGGGCAAAAAGTCAATATTATTTTAGCCCCCTTTGGCCTATACATTCCTTTGGTTTAACAGATACATAAGCATTGCCTTTTAAATAAAAACGCCACATATATTCAGCGCACTCTTGGGCATAATCAATATTTATTCTTTTTGAAACTCCTAAACACTGTGAATAATCATTGTCATCGGACAAAATATAAAGCTCATTTCCGCACAAATCCATACCATAACAATTTTTATCTATACCCATAGCTTTACAGAGCTTTCCCGGGCCTGAGCAAAGGTTTACAACTTTATCAGTGTTTCTTACTTCTTTCATATATTCAATGCCCTCAATTGGTTCCAAAGCACGTATAAGCACACATTCCGGCTCATTTTCAGGTGCAGTTGTTACATTAAAGCAGTAATACATGCCATATATAAGGTAAACATAGGCATAACCGCCCTCTTTATACTGTACGGCTGTTCTGCCGTTTCTTCCTTTATTATTATAAGAATGTGCCGCCTTATCAAAAGGACCTCTGTAGGCTTCTGTTTCAACTATTCTGCCTTTTAAAACTTTTCCGTTAATATTATGCACAAGTATTTTACCTATAAGTTTTTCAGCCGTAATAAGAGCGTTATTCAAATAAAAATCACGGTTTAATTTTTCCATATAATCCTCCGCAAAACAATATATATTCTATATTACAGCCAACGCAGAATAAAAACAACAAAAAGGCACAGGATTTACCTGTGCCTTAATTCTTTTAATATCAGAAATCAATAACAGCGCCTTTAGAAGCTGAAGATGCAACTTTTGAATAAAGTCTGAGGTAACCCTCTGGAATCTTCTTCTCTGGTCTCTTCCAATGTTTAAGTCTTTCAGCAATTTCCTCATCGCTTACTTTAAGCTCAAGGATACCTTCGTTTACGTTAAGGTAGATTTCATCGCCGTCCTGAACAATAGCAATTGGGCCGCCGTCAGCAGCTTCTGGAGAAATATGTCCTACGAAGCAGCCGTTGTTTGTACCTGAGAAACGTCCGTCTGTAATAAGAGCTGTTGAAAGGTTAAGTCCCTGACCATAGAGGTATTTCATAGCTTTATACATCTCTCTCATACCTGGGCCGCCTTTAGGTCCTTCATATCTTACAACTACTACATGGCCTGGTTTAACTTTTCCTGCAAGAATAGCTTCCTCAGCGTCTTCCTCACAGTCGAAGCAGATAGCCTTACCTGTAAATTCATATAATGATGGGTCGAATGCGCCCGGTTTTGTAATACCTGTATCAGGAGCAAGGTTACCCTTAAGAACAGCTATACCACCTGTTGGAGCAAATGGGTTTTCTCTTGTTTTGATAAGGTCTGGGTTTTCAGGATAAATGAATTTAGCCTGGCTTAAAGCCTCACCAAGTGTGCAAGCGTTAACTGTCATAACTGATGTATCAATTAAATCGCCAAGGTTCTGGAGAACTCTCTGCATACCGCCTGCTTTATAGAAGTCTTCAAGTGACCAGTTAGAAGCAGGATAAATTCTTGCAAGCTGTGGAGTTGTTTTGTTAAGCTTACCAAACTCCTCAACTACGTTCCAATCTCTAATACCAGCTTCCATAGCAATAGCTGGAAGGTGGAGACATGCGTTTGTAGAACCGCAAACAGCCATTGTAGCTACAATAGCGTTTCTGATAGATGCTTTTGTAATAATATCTCTTGGTCTGATATCTTTAATTGTAAGCTCTACAATCTTGCGGCCTGTCTCGTAAGCGTATCTTAATCTGTCTGCATAAACTGCAGGGATTACAGCGCTTCCTGAAAGTGACATACCAAGTGCCTCTACAGCACAGCCCATTGTGTTAGCTGTACCAAAGAATGAACATGAACCACAACCAGGACATGCAGCATCTACAAGTTTATCAACGTCTTCCTGTGTGATTTTGCCAGCTGAAAGCATACCCATAGCCTCGTCAGCAGCTGTACCGTCTGACTTTCTGCCGTCAAACTCGATACCGCCAAGCATAGGACCGCCGTTAATAAGTATAGCAGGTACGTTAAGTCTTGCAGCAGCCATAATCATACCAGGAACAATTTTATCACATGATGCAAGAAGAACAACAGCGTCAAGCTGATGAGCCTGAACCATAAGCTCTACTGAATCACAAATAATCTCTCTTGATGGAAGAATATAGCTCATACCGATATGGCCCTGAGCAATACCGTCACAGCATGCCATTACACCAAATTCGCAAGCTGTACCGCCGGCAGCATAGATACCTCTTTTAACATACTCTGCAACCTGATTAAGATTGTAATGTCCAGGAACAAGCTGATTCCATGAATTAGCGATACCAATTCTTGGTTTCTTGTCTGAAAGCTCGTCCTCTGAGTAGCCCATTGACTTAAAGTAGCCTTTGTAAGATAACTTCATTAATTCTGCACTGCGGAATTTTCCCATTTTGTTTCCTCCTTTTAAAACCATAAAATACACACTAAGATTTTAAATTAACCAAAAAGGTTTTTACTTATATTATCAGCAGCTTCTTTTAAAGATGCTGCAACAACGTCAAAATCAAGTTTTTTAATTCTGAAAACAGGCCCCGTAAGGCTTATAGCCGAAATTATATTGCCGCTTTTATCAAATACAGGCACAGCAACACAGCTTATGCCGGTTTCGTATTCCTCATTATCCACAGCATAACCGTTTTTGCGTATTTCGCTAAGCTCCAAACGCATTTTATCCATATCGGTAATAGTATTTTCCGTTTTCTGCTCAAAGCCTCTTTCCAATATTTTTTCGGCTTTTTCTTCCGGCATAAAAGCAAGATAGCATTTGCCTACGCCTGTGCAGTAAAGTTCTTTTTTAGTGCCTATTCTTGTTTTCAGAACGATTGAGCTTGAGGATTCTGTTTTACCTATGTAAACCACATATCCATTTTCTTCAATAACACAAAGAGTAGTTTCCTGAAATTTATCAGAAATCGGTTGAAGGCATTTATCGGCCACTCTGGCCAATATATCATTTGAAGAAACAGCGCTTCCCAAAGCAAGTACCTTATAGCCAAGACTATATTTAAGGGTTTCGCTGTCCTGCATTAGATAGCCTAAATTTGAAAGAGTATTAATAAGGCCGAAAACCGTACTTTTACTTAATTCAAGAGATAAAGAAATTTCTTTTACACTCATTTTTTTGTTTGTTTCTTCAAAAAGCTCAAGTATGGCAAAAGCCCTCTCTAAAGACTGAATGTTTTTTGTTTTTCCCATTTGATCAACTCGCTCATACGATAATATAGTATGCAGTTCCTGAATCCTTCTTAATTCTATCAAAAACATAATTCCATGTCAACAATATTGTTAAAATATTGTCTTATATATTATCATAAAAATATTTATTGAGATGTATATTTTTTTAGTCATTTTGACATTGTGCGTTATTTTAAGACAAATGTATTTATACTGAAAGTATGCTGAATTTAAAGTATTATTATTTTACTCAATTTTATAATAAATTAATCATAAACAATTATAAAACATATTAGATTTTTACTTAAAAACCAACGTTTTTTCAAATAATTGGAGTCTTTTATTTATTAATGCGCAAAAATTTTAACAAATGAATTTAAAATTAAAAATCGATTTTAAATTTATTAATCCAAATAAAAAAAACGCTTATAACCATAAAATTGGTCTAAGCGTTTAAGTTTTATCAATTAAAAAACAAGTATTTATTAATTAAAATGTATCAAATATAAATAAAAATAACGTCTAAATCATAAAAGACTCAATACAGACGGCACAAGGCCTATTATAAAGCCAAGTATTCCGCCAAGATATGTAATTGCTGAAAGCTCTTTTTTGGCTATTGAAAGTATTATGCTTTCCAGATAGCCCATTTCAAATGTGTTTATTCTTTTTTCCGCCATTTCAGAAATATTAAGCTTTGAAAAGAAACCATTTGAAAAATCAAAAACCATACCTTTATACATTTGTGTAAATGTTTGTGCAATACTCTCATTATCAATTTTCAGCATATCCATAACACTGCTGATTTTTGTATTAAACAAACTGTTTGCGGCTGTTTTAAAACTTTCTTCACTTATAAATTCATTTGCATTATTTAAAACAGCATAAACAGTATTATACACAAATTCTTTAAGCTTTGAATTAAAGTTATTATCTATACCCATTAATATATCATTTAAACTTTTATCAGAATTTTCCGCAATGTATTTTTTAACGGATTCACTAAACATATTCTGCAATGTATCATATTTAAACTCATTAAACATAAACATTACCATTTTATTTACAGTTTTTTCCCTCAGCTGGCTTAAAATAATGCTTGATACATCACCTATTGTTTTTTCGGTAAAATTTTCAACAGCTAAAGAAACTACATTTTCAATTTCCCCTGAGTTTTCCGGATTATTAAAATATTCAGTTATATCCGTTATTATTTTGCAGTATATATCATCAGTGTTTATAAACATGCCTAAAAACGGGCCGGCTATGCTTTCAAGTGCCGATTTTAAGTGTTCTTTCAAAGTTTCTTCTATTTGCGGATTTTCAGTTAATGATATAACAGCATTAACCATATCTGGAACTTTTAAAACCAAATAATCTTTTAATTCGCTTATTGTAGCAAAAGACACCGCTTCTTTTATAGGCCTTTGGTCTTTTTCAATGCTAAGGAGTAAATTCCATATAGCTTTTTCTGTAACAGACTGTATTTTGCCGTTTTCCATTAAATCTCTGAAAACAAAGTTAAAAATATATTCCAAAAAGTTCAAAACATTATCAGTCTTTATGGTACCAGCTTTCTTTTCAAGAGCACTATTTATTTTTAAATATATATTATCTGATAATTGGCTTATAGTCTGTTCTGATTTTAAAATATCTGTTATCTGCAAATATACACTTTTGCATATATCGTCTTTAATGCTTTCCCATTCTTCATGCTTTAAGAGCTTACCTAAAACATTTATTGTATATTGTGAATTTCTTAATTGGATTACCTTCTCATTTACACAATCATGCACATAATCCGTCATTTTAGGGGACAAAAGATATTCTCTTATTGTATCGCCAGTCAATATTTTTTCTCCCACTGCTGTTCCCAATGCGGCGGCTATTCTCTCCTTTTCCTTTGGTATAAGTCCCGGAGTAAAAGGCACTTTAACAGGGCCTATTTTAACTTGATTATATGGCCTAAAAAGCATTTTTATAGCAACATAGTTAGTAAAATAACCTATAACAGCCCCTGCCAAAGGGCTAACGGCTAAATAAGCATCCAATTTAAAACTCCTCCGTTTAAAGCACACAAAAAACATATCTGATTTTTATTAGTGGCAAAAAATCTACACTATATAAATATCAAACACTATAAACCCTTAAAAAATTAAGCACGAAACTATTTGTAAAAACAAATTATTCCGTGCCGCTAAATTTACTAATAAGACTAATAATTAAAATAAGCCTTAAATATTAATTTTCGTTATTTGCGTTTTCTTCCATTTCAACTTCGTTAATTTTGTAAAGAAGCGTCATAAGGCTGTCTGTAAGATGTACGTTTTCAACTATTACATCATCAGGCATAGCCAAATCAACATGTGAGAAGTTCCACATGCCTTTTACACCCCAAGAAGCCAAATCATTTGCAACCTTGCTGGCTTGAGAACGTGGCAGAGTAAGAATAGCAACATCTACTTTGTTGTTTTTAACAAACTCTTCCATTTTATCAACATCATAAACCTCAACGCCCCTAATAGTCATACCTATAAGGCGCGGATTTACATCAAAAACGGCTGTAATAACAAAACCGCGTTTCTCAAAATTTGTGTAGTTAACAAGCGCCTGACCTATATTGCCGCCGCCTACTACTATTAAGTTATAAACCCTGTCAAGACCTAATATTTTTTTAATTTCGTTATAAAGATATTCAACATTGTAGCCGTATCCCTGCTGGCCGAATCCGCCGAAATTATTCAAATCCTGCCTAATCTGGGAAGCGGTTATATTCATTTTTGTACTGAGTTCTTTTGATGAAATTCTTGTTATATCGCTTTCAAGCAAATCGCCTAAGTATCTGTAGTATCTTGGCAGTCTGTTAATAACAGCGCTGGAAATTTTTCTCTCACTATTCATATTTTAACCACCCCTTGATTAGTAAGAGTATACCACCTAAGTTATTTTATTGTCAATGTTTAGTCTTTTATTTGTCTACGAATTCTGGTATCATTGAAATAATACTTACATTATTAATATACATTGTTAAAATATAATTAAAATACAGAAAGGCAGTTAATTATGATACTATCACTTAGCGGCGTAAGCAAAAGCTTCGGTACAGATGTAATATTGGAAAAAATTACATTTAATATGGAAGAAAAAGAAAAAGCCGCAATAGTCGGCGTAAACGGTGCCGGTAAAACTACATTATTTAAAATAATAACAGGCGAAAGCACATACGACAGCGGAGATGTATATATTAAAAAAGACATATCTTTAGGCTATCTTAAACAAAACGCAATGCCTAATTCAGATGATACAATATATAACGAAATGCTGTCTGTTTTTAAAAACCTTATTGAAACAGAAAACGAGTTAAGGCAGATGGAACACGAAATGAGCTCTTTAAAAGGCACTGAGCTTGAAGAACACATGAAAAAGTATTCCGACCTTCAGTACCAGTTTGAGCTAATGGACGGATACAGCTATAAAAGCCGAATAAAAGGCGTACTTAAAGGCCTTGGCTTTAGTGAAGAAGATTTTGAAAGACCAGTAAATTCACTTTCCGGCGGACAAAAAACACGTGTTTACTTAGGTAGCCTGCTGCTTTCAAATCCGGATTTGCTGCTTTTGGACGAGCCTACAAACCATTTAGATATAGAATCCGTAACATGGCTTGAAGAATTTCTTAAATCCTATACAGGAGCAGTGCTTATAATATCTCACGACAGATATTTTCTGGATAAAATCGTTACAAAAACAATAGAAATAGAAAATAAAAAATCTCATGTTTATGAAGGAAATTATTCATTCTATGCTAAAAACAAAGAGATAAACCGTCAAATAGAGCAGCATCACTATATTCAGCAGCAAAGAGAAATAAAAAGACAGGAAGAAGTTATAGCAAAGCTTAAGTCATTTAACAGGGAAAAATCAATAAAGCGTGCTGAAAGCCGCCAAAAACAGCTGGATAAAATTGTACCTGTTGATAAACCGGAAAACCTTCCGGAAAAAATGCGTCTTAAGCTTACTCCTAAAATAACAAGCGGTAATGATGTGCTTCATGCCGAAGGCTTAAGTAAGTCTTTTGACAATACTACACTTTTTGAAAATTTAAACATAGATATTAAGCGCGGCGACAAAACAGCCATTGTAGGCCCTAACGGAATAGGCAAAAGTACACTTCTTAAAATTCTTTTGGGAAAGGCACAAAAGTCATCTGGCGAAATTAAATTCGGCACAAACGTAAATGTAGGTTACTACGACCAGGAACAGCATAACTTTGATGAAAGCAAAACCATATTTCAGGAAATATCCGACACTTACCCAGACATGACAAACGGCGAAATACGCAACGTGCTTGCATCTTTTGTTTTTATTGGTGACGATGTTTTTAAAGTTATATCCTCTTTAAGCGGCGGTGAAAAAGGCCGTGTATCTCTTGCCAAAATTATGCTTTCAAAGGCAAACTTCCTTATACTGGATGAGCCTACAAACCACTTGGATATTTACTCAAAGGAAATATTGGAAAGCGCTATAAACAATTATGAAGGCACTGTTTTATATGTATCTCACGACAGATACTTTATAAACAAAACAGCTTTAAAAGTTTTGGAAATGTCAAAAGAAGGCATTACAGAATATTTAGGAAACTACGATTACTATATAGAAAAGAAAAATACTGCTCAAAGAGAGGAAGCTTTGTTTGGCCAAAAAGAAACACTAGCAGAAGAAAAAACTGTTTCAGAAACTAAGCTAAGCTACCAAGCCCAAAAAGAGCAGCAGGCAAAAGAAAGAAAACTGAAAACCCAAATAAAGAAAATAGACAATTAAATAGAAGAAACCGAAGAAAAAATTCAGCAGCTTGATGAGAAGCTTTCTCAGCCTGAAATAGCTACAAACGCTGATAAAGCCCGTGAAATATTTGACGAAAAAACAGCTCTTGAAACACACCTTAACGAGCTTTATGAGCAGTGGGAAGCTGTTCAGGTATAAAATTTCTATTTTATGCACTGATTGAAAAACATATTTCTTAGTCAAAAATTTCATAGCGTTCGGTATTACAGTACAGCGCATGTAATTTGATACAAATTTTACATGCGTTTTATTATGTGTTTTTTACAAAAATGTATATAAAAATGTGCAGATTTACAATGTTATTGTAATTGATTACATGCGCTCTATATGTTAAAATGGATAAGTGAACATTCAATGAATAATTATTTATATTTTCGTAATTTAATTACTTATAATTACATTTCACAAGCGGAAATATAAAGCATTGAAAGCTTATGCTTTTGTTTTCCGGTTTTATTTTTTTATGCGCATCATTTAACAATCAATACCCGCGCCGCCGGATAACTCAAAGCCAAACTATATTAAATAAGGAGATGTTAAAAAATGAGTGAAATCTGCAAATGCGCCGAAGCAGAGGCTGAGGTGCTCAAAAAAGACGGAATAGACACCTCTCTTCTTGAGCCTACTCTTAAAGAATATGCCTCAGTTAAAGGCAGCCTTATAACTATTTTGCAGCACGCACAGGACATATATGGCTATCTTCCTGTTGAGCTTTTAAACTACATAGCTCTTAGAACAGGCATTAAAGCCGCTAAAGTTCTTGGTGTAGCTACATTTTACGCTCAGTTCAGGCTTGAGCCTATAGGAAAATACCTTATAATGATTTGCCAAGGAACGGCTTGTCATGTTAACGGCTCAGAAGCCGTTCAGGCTGCTATTGAGGAGTATCTTGAAATTAAAGACGGCCAAACAACACCTGACGGTCTTTTTTCAATTAAGAGCGTAGCTTGTCTTGGCTGCTGTTCACTTTCACCTGTTATGATGATTAACGGCGAGGCTTATGGCACTCTTACACCAGATAAAGCAAAACAGATATTGGCAGATATCAGGGCAAAGGAGGCTGAAAGCAAATGAGATTAGTTATTGGTAAAGGAAGCTGCGGTATAGCAGCAGGAGCCGACAAGGTTTCAGATTCAGCCGTTAGTTATATTGCTGAAAAAGGCCTTAATATACCTGTTGGCGTTACAGGCTGTATAGGTATGTGCTATCTTGAACCTATTGTTGATGTAATAAGGGATAACGGCGAGAAAATTACATATGTTAAAGTAACAGCTGATGCCATTAAAGAAATTATAGACAGCGAAGCAAACGGAGCTGTTTGTGAAAAATACCTTATACCGGCTGAGGATAAACAAAGACTTGAAAGCCAAACAAGAATTGCTTTAAGAAACTGCGGTATTATAAATCCTGATGATATAAATGATTACATAGCTAAAGGCGGATACAAAGCAATAGAAAAATGCGTTAAAGAACTTAAGCCTGAGCAGGTAATTGATATAATTAAAGTTTCAGGCCTTGCAGGCCGTGGCGGCGCGGGCTTTCCGACATGGTTTAAATGGAATGCGGCAAGAAGTGCTCAGGGAACAAAAAAATATACAATTTGTAATGCCGATGAAGGTGACCCAGGCGCATTTATGGATAGAGCCGTTATTGAAGGTGACCCTAACTCCGTAATAGAAGGTATGCTTGTAGGTGCTTATGCTATGGGCTCTGACGAAGGTATTGTTTATGTTCGTGCCGAGTACCCTCTTGCTATTGTAAGACTTACAAATGCCATTAATCAGGCTAGAGAAAAAGGCTTCTTAGGCAAAAACATATTCGGTTCTGATTTCTCATTCGATATAAGAATTAAAGCCGGTGCCGGAGCTTTCGTATGTGGTGAGGAAACAGCACTTATTGCTTCCCTTGAAGGCGAAAGAGGAATGCCAAGACTTAAACCACCTTTCCCTGCTCAAAAAGGCTATTGGCAGAAACCTTCTAACATTAATAACGTAGAAACTTATGCCAATGTACCATGGATTATAGTAAATGGCGGAGAAAAATTTGCCGCTATGGGTACACCTAACAGCAAGGGCACAAAAGTTTTCGCTCTTACAGGTAAAGTTAAAAACGGCGGTCTTGTTGAAATTCCTATGGGTGCTAAAATACGCGACGTTATTTACGGCGTAGGCGGCGGAATTAAAGAAGACAGAAAGTTCAAAGCCGTACAGATGGGCGGCCCTTCAGGCGGATGTATACCTGCTGAGCTTATAGATACACTTATCGATTACAAAACTCTTGCCGCAACAGGAGCTATAATGGGTTCCGGCGGTATGGTTGTTATGGATGAAACTACATGTATGGTTGATATGGCAAGATTCTTCCTTGACTTTACATGCAAAGAGTCCTGCGGTAAATGCGTTCCATGCCGTTTAGGTACAAAACGTATGCTTGAAATACTTACAAGAATTACAGAAGGCAAAGGCAAAGACGGAGACATTGAGCTTCTTGAAGATTTAGCAAACCAGATTAAATCCTCAGCACTCTGCGGTCTTGGCCAAACAGCGCCTAACCCTGTTCTTACAACAATTAAATATTTCAGAAATGAGTATGAAGACCACATTTATAACCACAAATGTACAGCTCATCAGTGTCAGGCACTTGTAACATACTCAATTGAAGCCGATAAATGTAAAGGCTGTACACTCTGCGCCAAAAACTGTCCTGCCGGTGCTATTGAAGGCAAAGTTAAAGAGCCTCATGTTATTGACCCGGCTAAGTGCGTTAAATGCGGAAAATGTAATACTGTATGCCGCTTCGGCGCAGTAAAAGTAGACTAAGGGAGGGTATAAAACGTGGCTGAAAAATTAAGACTTAATATAAACGGCAAAGAGGTAACAGGCTACGCCGGACAGACCATTTTGGAAGTGGCTAAAGAAAACGGCATAGACATACCTACCCTTTGCTATGATAAAAGAGTAGAAATTTACGGTGCCTGCGGACTTTGCGTTGTTGAGGCTGAAGGAAATCCAAAGCTCCTTCGTGCATGTGCTACAACAATTGCCGATGGCATGGTTATAAATACAAATACAAAAAGAGTAATTGACTCAAGAAAAACAGCTTTGGAACTTCTTTTAAGCGACCATACAGGCGACTGCCGTCCGCCGTGTGCTCTTAACTGTCCAGCCGGAACAGATTGTCAGGGTTATGTAGGCATGGTTGCTAATGGTCAATATAAAGAAGCTGTAAAAATAATAAAGGGAATATTCCCTCTTCCATCATCAATAGGCCGTGTCTGTCCACATCCATGTGAAACAGCATGCCGCAGAGCCCTTGTTGATGAGCCTGTATCAATAGCTTATATCAAAGCTTTCATTGGTGACAAAGACCTTGAAAGCGGCGACCCTTATATGCCGGAAGTTGCTCCAGCTACAGGCCATACAGTAGCTGTAATAGGCGGCGGCCCTGCCGGACTTACAGCGGCTTACCATTTAAGAGCTAAAGGACACGATGTTACTATTTACGATGCTATGCCAAAAATGGGCGGTATGCTCAGATATGGTATACCTGAATACAGACTTCCAAAGGCTGTACTTGACAAAGAAATAGAGCTTATTGCCGGTATGGGCATTAAGATGATTAATAATGTAAAACTTGGCCGTGACATTACATTTGAGCACGTTAAAAACAGCTATGACGCTGTACTTCTTGCAGTAGGTGCATGGACAAGTACAAAAATGGGCGTTAAAGGCGAAGATAACAAAAACGTATTCGGCGGCATAGACTTCCTTAGAAAAGTAGCTCTTGGCGAAGAAATAGTTGCCGGAAAAGACATTGCCATTGTAGGCGGCGGTAATACAGCTATGGACGCATGCCGTACAGCTGTAAGACTTGGCGCTGAAAATGTTTACTGTATTTACAGAAGAACAAGAGCCGAAATGCCTGCTGAGGAAATAGAAATTAAAGAAGCCGAAGAAGAAGGCGTAATTTTCAAGTTCCTTACAAACCCAGACGAAATAGTATCAGCTGCTGATGGAAGCATTGATTATGTAAGACTTCAGAAAATGGAACTTGGTGAGCCTGACTCAAGCGGCAGAAGAAGACCTGTTCCTATTGAAGGCGCTATGGAAGAAATTAAGGTTTCAAGCCTTATAATGGCTCTTGGCCAGACACTTAATCCAGAAGGCCTTGACGGTGTTGAGCTTACTAAAAAAGGTACAATTTCAGCCGATGAAACAACATTCAGAACAAATATCGAAAACGTATTTGCAGTAGGTGACGCTACAAACAAAGGTGCCGTAATTGCTATTGCCGCTATAGGCGAAGCAGAAAAGGCTTCTCATGTTATAGACAGTTTCCTTAAAGGAAATATTATTCCATACAAAAAAACTTATGTATGTGAAAGAAAAGACGTTACAGCTGAAACTCTTGCCGACAGACCAAAAGTGCCAAGAGTACAGATGAGCCACCTTAAACCGGAACAGAGAAAAGATAACTTCCACGAAATTATAAACGGTTTTACAGAAGAAGAAGCTGTTTTTGAGTCATCAAGATGTCTTGAATGTGGCTGCCATGATTATTATGAGTGTAAACTCGTTAAACAGGCTAATGACTACGACGTTAAACCTGAAAGATTTGAAGGCGAAAACCACAACAGAACAATAGACAATACACATCCGTTTATAGACCGCAATCCGGATAAATGTATACTCTGCGGACTTTGCGTAAGAGTCTGTGATGAAGTAATGGGTCGCACAGCTCTTGGTCTTGTAAGCCGTGGTTTTGACACTATTGTCTGCCCTTCTCTCAATCAGCCACTTAAAGAAACTGACTGTATCTCCTGCGGACAGTGTATTAACCTTTGCCCAACAGGTGCTTTGGGAGAAAAATTTACATACGGCAAACGTGTTCCTTCAAATACAGAATGTACAGAAACAACTTGCTCTTTCTGCTCTGTAGGCTGCCCAACAGTACTTCATACAAACGAAAACCTTATTGTTAAGTCAACACCAGCTGACGATAAAGTTCTCTGCTCAAAGGGACGCTTTGGCTTTGGTGAGCTTACTAAAAAAGACCGTCTTACAACACCTCTTGTTAGAAAGGATGGCGTTCTTACACCTGTAAGCTATTCAGAAGCAGCTATATACATAGCAAAGAAAATGCAGGGAACTGCTGTTAGATACGGCAAAGAAGCAACAGCCGTTGCCATTTCCGATAAACTTACAACAGAGGAAATTTATATTGCTAAAAAATATGCCGAAACAGTGGCAAAAGCCGGAACTGTATTCAGCTTTAACTACACCAAAAACGGCGTAAAAGAAGTTATAGGCTCTGACTGCTCAACATGTGCAAAAGACGAAATTCTTTCAACTAATGTTATAATGCTTATAGGTACAGACATTATGAACGACCATGCCGCATTTGGCGTTAAAATACGTCAGGCTGTAAAACGCGGTGCTAAACTTATAGTCGTTAATAATAAACCTGAATCACAAGAAGCTCAGGAAGCTGATTTATATATCAATTCCGAGTCAACAGAGAGCCTTAAAGCAATACTTAAATCCCTTAGCGATAAAGGCGCTAAAGCAGAAGGTCTTGATGAGCTTGTTTCTTCATTAAACGGTGTAACTGTAACAGAAGAAGCTGAAAAAGCAGCTTCAATGCTTCTTGATGCTAAGAACAAAAAAGCTGTTATTATAATTGACCAGTTCAATACAACTTATGAAGCTTCAAAGGCAGCTGCCGATATAGCCGTTTTAAGCGGACATATAGGCTCACCTCGTAACGGCATAATACAGATTAAAGCAAATGCCAACTCACAAGGTCTTGTTGATTTAGGCATTACACCTGTTTGTGATGTTAAGGAAAATATTGAAAACGGTACAATTAAAGCCCTCTTTGTAATAGGTGAAGACCCAGCCGAGCTTAACACAGACTCTATGGAATTTTTAGCTGTAGCTGATATGTATCTTACAGAAACAGCAAATAAAGCCGATGTAGTTCTTCCGCTTGTATCTCTTGCTGAATCAAACGGAACAGTTATAAGCATGGACGGTGCTGTTAACTCAGTAAAAGCCGCTGTTAAACCAATGGCTGAGACAAACATTAATGCAATTTCAGCAGTAGCCAACGCTATGAAGATTAACTTCAAATATGCTGATGAAAAAGAAGTTATGAGAGAAATTGTAGAAACAAAAGCACTTGCTAACAGAGAATTTAACCCAGCATTAAAGCCTGTTGATAATGCTCCTATTTATAAAGAAAGAGTAAATACAAGCATAGCTTACAAGAATTTCCAAAATACACTTGAAGCAGAAGGCTTAATTAAATAAACTTAAAAAGCCGCCGATAATATCGGCGGTTTTTTTATTCATCCTATTATTTTTATAAATTTAATAAAATAATCTCTAAAAATCATCAATAAATTAATGCTAATATTTTTTTAATTTATGTTAAATATATATCAGCAAAAATTTTAATCTATTTTGGCACTTCAAAACATTATAAGCTATATGCTGTTAAATATTTATATTTTTTATACAATATATAGTATTTAAAAATTCAATATATCAATCAATATTAAAAACCAATAATTTTTAACAGTTTAAAGATGTTAAATTTAAAACATTTTTATTGACTTGCTGCCTATTTATGTTATAATAATTTAGGATTTGCGTTTTATAGCAAAATTATTTCTATTCATTATACATCTTATCATAATTATTCAATTTAATGGCGCTGTTTACAACGCATTCTCATTTTTTATTTATTTTTATTATAAAATTCAAGGGGGAATTATCAATGGCAAGATTTACATTACCAAGAGATATTTATTTCGGAGCAGGCGCTATGGAGTCTTTAAAAACTCTTACAGGCAAAAAAGCTATTGTTGTAGTAGGCGGCGGCTCAATGAAAAGATTTGGCTTTCTTGATAAAGCTGTTGAATATTTAAAAGAAGCCGGCATGGAAGTTGAATTATTCGAAGGTGTAGAGCCAGACCCATCTGTTGAAACAGTAATGAAAGGTGCCGAAGCTATGAGAAAATTCCAGCCAGACTGGATAGTAGCAATGGGTGGCGGTTCACCTATTGACGCAGCTAAAGCAATGTGGGCTTTTTATGAATACCCAGAAACAACATTCGAAGACCTTATTACACCTTTTAACTTCCCTACTCTCCGTACAAAAGCTAAATTCTGCGCTATCTCATCAACATCAGGTACAGCAACAGAAGTAACAGCATTCTCTGTAATTACAGATTACGCAAAAGGCATTAAATATCCTCTGGCAGACTTTAATATCACACCAGATGTTGCCATTGTAGACCCTGTTCTTGCTGAAACAATGCCTAAAAAACTTACAGCTCATACAGGTATGGATGCACTTACACATGCTATTGAGGCTTATGTTTCAACACTTCATAACGACTTTACAGACCCTCTTGCCCTTCACGCAATTAAAATGATACATAACGACCTTAAAAAATCATTTGACGGCGATAAAACAGCAAGAGAAAACATGCACAATGCACAGTGCCTTGCCGGTATGGCATTTTCAAATGCTCTTTTAGGTATCGTTCACTCAATGGCACATAAAACAGGTGCTGCATTTACAGGCGGACATATCGTTCATGGCTGCGCAAATGCTATGTATCTGCCAAAAGTAATTAAATACAACAGCAAAAATGCTGAAGCTGCTGAAAGATATGCTTATATTGCTAAATTTATAGGTCTTGAAGGCGACTCAACAGAAGCACTTGTAGACGCTTTAATAGCAGAAATCAGAAGTATGAATAAATCTCTTGAAATACCTACATGTATTAAAGAATATGAAGGCGGCATAATAGACGAAACAGAATTTAACAATAAACTTAAAGATGTAGCAGCTCTTGCTATAAGCGATGCATGCACAGGTTCAAACCCACGTATACCTACACAGGAAGAAATGGAAAAACTTCTTACAGCTTGCTACTATGACAAAGAAATCGACTTTTAAGTTGAAATAACTGCATAATTATTTCAAAATATAATAAGCGCTTTTTATGTATTGTGTTGGATATTATTTCCAAAACAACATAAGAAGCGCTTTCTTTTTGTAAGTTTAAACCAAAAACCAAAATATAAAGCACAGGTGTTAATAGTTAACAATTTACATAAATTTAAAATCAATTCTAAAAAAGAATTAATATTGATTTTAAATCATTATTATATTATAGTAATTATCAAATAATGATTATCACTTAAAACAATGAATTTGGAGGAGATTGCATGAAGTACGAATTAACAAAAGACCTTGAAACTGGAAACGTTTTAATCGACAGTGAGCACCGCCAGCTTTTTGCAGTAATAAATAAACTTATGGATGCTTGTTCACAGGGAAAAGGCCGTGACCAAATAACTTCAACAGTACAGTATTTAAACGACTACGTAAGCAAACACTTCAACGATGAAGAACAGCTTCAAATCAAATCAAACTATCCTGGATATTCAGGCCATAAACAATTCCATGATGGTTATAAAAGAAACCTTTTACAGGCTACAAATGAAATACTTACATCAGGCGCAACAATTGCTTCTTTAAGCAAACTTAATCAGGTAGTTAGTATACTTGTTACACATATAAGACTTGAAGATAAAAAAATAGCTGCGCATATCAAATCAAATTCATAATAATAATTAAAGCCGATACACTGAATGTATCGACTTTTTTATTTATAAATATTAAACTATGCTTAAAGCTATCTCCATCATATCCGTAAAAGACTTTTCCCTCTCAGAGGATGTTGTTTCTTCACCAGTTAAAATAGAATCAGAAATTGTCAAAATACCTAAGGCATTGGCTCCGCCTGCGGCCGCATTGGCATATAATGCCGCTATTTCCATTTCAATGGCAAGAACACCCATACTGCCCCACTTTTTAGCTTTCTCCAATGTATCAAGTGAATAAAACATATCCTCGCTTAAAACATTTCCAACATGATAATTAACATTTTTATTTTCAGCTGCATTAACTGCTTTTTTAAGTAACTCATAACTGCAAATACAGGAAAAATCTCCCGGAAGATTAAAAAGCTTAACATAATTAGAAGTTGTGCAGGCTCCCATACCAATAACTATATCTCTAATTTTAACATTAGGATTAATACTTCCAGCAGTTCCAATTCTTATAAGATTCTTGCACCCATAATTAAATATAAGCTCATGGGAATAAATACCCATCGACGGACAGCCCATTCCACTGCCCATAACAGAAACCCTCTTTTTGTTGTAATACCCAGTAAAACCAAACATGTTCCTTGTAAAGTTAAACTGCTTAACATCTTCTAAATAGTTATCGGCAATATACTTTGCTCTAAGCGGATCCCCTGGTAAAAGTACTGTCTCAGCAATATCACCTAAAGCAGCATCAATATGTGGTGTTGGTACATTAGCAGCCATTAAAATCAACTCCTTCGCTTTTAATTTATAATTAAATTATAAACTATAGAGCCATAAATTCAATTAAAAATTTTGTAAAAACCTGTAATATAATTATTGTTTGACTAATTGTCCAATTTTTGTCTTGACAAATTATATAATACTTATTATAATAAATAATGCTTTGAAAATACTGTGTGCGCGTAGCTCAGCTGGATAGAGCGTCTGACTACGGATCAGAAGGCCGCGTGTTCGAATCATGTCGCGCACATAATTAACGCCGTTTTAAACGGCGTTTTTTTTATACAATTTCGGTATTTCTAATACTGTCATGAGTATAAGAAGCAAGCTTTTGATGAGTAATAGATTTTAAAGTTATGTGCTTGTTGTATTTAAGCTGAATATTAATTGCCATATTGGCAGGTATAATATATCTTGCATAGTTTTCTACAATATTATATAAAAATTTAACACTTAACCCAAGATTTATATTAACTGTATATTCACCATAATTAACTTCAAAATCATAATTACCCTCACCGCATATATTGCTAAGATAGTTTTTAAACATGTAATATGTATAAATAAAATCATTGTTGTACTTAACTAAAAGCGCTGAGCGCCGCACATCTAAACTGTTTCCGCCACCGCTTATACCAAGCATGTTTTCAAATCTTTTTAAACCCTCGTCATCAGCCGTTTTTATCCACTGGTTTTTTTCAATACTGTTAAATCTCTCCCACTCGTCATTTAAAACCGTATTTTCAGCTTTATCAATAGCATTAATTTCTTTAAAATCCCTTAAGAACTCTGGTAAATATTTAATATACTCTTTCATACATTCTCCACCGTCCCTAAAATAGGAATCTCGTCAGATTCAATAACAATATTTTCTGTATTGTCATTTAATGTAATATCCTCAATATCTATTACACCATCAACCTCAAGAACTTTCATTTCAATACGGCTTTTTCTAACAGTAATGCTTCCCTCATTTTCCCAGCCTGCTCTTAACTCACCAAAATACTCCTCAATCTTTTCCTTAGCCTGCTCAACTATAAATTCAGTTTCATATCCGCTGTCTATGGTAAGAGTAAATTTAATAGTAATAGTAACACTTTTAGCTGCCTCTACAGTAACATTGTGCCCTATTGGCACAGCACCAATGCCGCTTCCTTTCGGCTGAGGGTCAACATATTCCTGAACATCCTCAATAAGCGTGCCTTCAGGCACATTAAACCCATTGTTTAATATAACAACCCTAACAGTGCCCCCTCCATAATATGCCGGGAAAACTTTGCATCCGCCAACACCATCAATCTCTTTAAGAAGCCTCTTGTAATCCTCAATGTTCCCACCAAAAGCCTTAGTCTCAAAACTGTTAAAATACCTCTGCCTTAAACTCTCGTCACTTTCAGCTTCTTCACCATATATTATAATGTCAGTTATTTCAGCCTTTAAAAGCCCTTCCACATACTCAATAGGCAGTATTGTACCTTTATATAAATTTCCGACTTCTCCGGCTTTTTCACATAAAAGCTTGTAACACCCGTCAGAAATTTTCTCAGTAACAGCATAATCATTTCCGCCGCCGCTGAACCTGTCACCTATGTTAATAGAATTAATGTACTCCCCGCTTTCATCAGTAAAAACAGCCTTAACAACCGCATTTGTAGCATCCTGCCTTTTAATATTTCTCTCCCAAACCCTACGGTCTAAGTCCTCGCCTGTAGCTGTGTCTGCAAATGTTCTGTCCATAAGCATACTCATGTTCATATACATTTGCACACTTTCGGCACTGTTTGGCGCCAAAGTATCATATATAACACTGCCCTGCCTTTTGTCAATGTTGTCATTAATAAGCTTCAGTTTTTCATTTAACAAATTCTCGTAAGTAAAGTTCTCATACACTAAATATCTGCCTCCGTCTCAACTGGTATAATGCCTAAATTAGTAATAACATCAAATTTAATACTCATTTTGTTAAAGTCTTTTTCAATAGTGAAATTCTCAATCTTTTCTATCCTGTTGTCAGTAAGCAGGGCGTCTTCTATGTATCCTTCAATAAGCATTTGAGCTTTAAGCATATTAGTTCCTATCAGCTCACTTATTTGAGAGCCATAATTCCAGTCATATATTTCAAAAGCATACCTTTTTGTATCTAAAATCTTGCGTATTGCCTGTTCAATAGCCGGTTTGCCCTCTGTGTATCCGTGTATGCTTTTGTTCTCAAAATCAAGTAAATACGTTTTTGTAATATGTTTGTCGTCCTCTGTTATAACATCAGAAGAAATGTTCTCAGGCACCATTTTAAGCCACCACCCTGTCTAAAACTAAAAAACTCTGTCCTCCCTGAATTCGCAGAAGAATAACCTTTTCACCTTCTTTAAGCCCAAAGTTCAATATAACATCCTTCTGCCCAACTATTTTGTGATTGTGTGAAGTGTAAGAATTAGTATTTTCAGTTGACATGTTAAAAGTTTCCTTAACACTTCTTTCCACAACACTGGAACAAAGTGTAATTTTGCTTTGGTCAATAATAAGCCTTTGGTCAACCATAATAGTAAGAGGCTCTGCTTTTGTAACAATGCCAAACATAATCCTAACTGGGTCTGAAGCCTCGTTAGCCTCAACAGATATTTTCTTTAACGCATTAATAAGTTCACCTGTAATAAATATCAGCCCCCTTAAATATGCACTCCTTCAGCTCCGGATTGAGCATATTCTATAATTTTCTTAGCAATAGAATCAATAATACTTTCCTCGTCAGCCTGATTGTATATGTTGGAATAATTGTTTAGTGTAATGTTAACCTTTCCGCTTTCATTTGGCTCAATTGCATTTTCCACCCATTTGTTAGTTTCTGTTTTTTTCCCATTATTTAAAGTTAAATATTCTCTCCCGCCGTTTAGCTTGGTATTAACGTAATACTTTTTATCCGACTGCTTAATAACACTTTGCAGTAATTCTTCTTCAGTTTTCTCAGTAACTGCATTGTAGTTATTGCTCCATACTTCATTAAAAATATCACCGCCTGATACAACTGTGCTGCTGTAATTTTTATTATTAAATATCTCAGTCAGATTATTTTCAATTGTCCCGCCTGTAAAGTAGTTATTGTAAACTTTATATCTCGGATAAACATAAGTTTCTCTTAAACCATCTTCTAAAATACCAATACTTTCGTTAAAAATACTTCTGCTGTCAAAAACATTAATAATATTTTTAGCTTCTTTCAGATATGAAATATTCTCATTTTTAAAATTTTCACGGTTTAAAATATTATAATTATTAATGTATTGAATGTAGCCAGTATTTCTTTGTAATCTTTCGTTATTTATGTCCGAACTATTTTCATCTCTGCTTTTTATTTCAAAATCAGTTATACCGTTTTCATAATTTTCCGACTGCCCAAAAAGCAAATTCAAATAACCGCTATTATCAAAAATACCCATTATATCCTCAATAAAAAGCCTTTGCTTGAGCAGTTCATCAAAAAACTTTTTAAGTGCGTCTTCCAAAATTCCACCCGCCTTAACTGTTAATAAGTCCGCCTCTAAGTGATAAATCCATGGTGTGCACTCCCATTTTAAACCTGTGTCTGCATGACTCAACCGTCATAGCCTCATCAATGGCAATATCTCCTGTTTTGTCAGTCCTTACATAAATAATTGAACCGGCACGGACATTTATATCGCCAAAAGCCCCTGAAATGCTTAAACTTCTTTGAGCCTTGCTGTGTGTATTTAAAATGCTTAAAGCCTTTACATTTCCGTCTTCTCCTTCTTCAATGCTGCCAGTGTACTGTAAAACACCCCACTTTGAAACAGAATCCTCGTTTTTCTTAAAATATTCCTGAACAATACCTTTTTTCCCTTTTAAAGTAAGCCTTATTTGGTTATATGTGTTGCTGTCTATAGTCGATGTATAGCTAAAATCCTCAGCTGTGTCATCTTTTACAATGTAATTGGCCGCCATGTTTTCAGCTCTTTTTAAACTTAGCTTCCCAAAATCGTCAAATAAAACATATAACTTTCCTGTACTTAAATAAGTTGTGTCTATGGCCGACTGTATAAT
>JAHZEA010000003.1:83832-183013 GCA_019422065.1 Lachnospiraceae bacterium
TCAAATAAAGTTTTTTCGTCAGAAGTCATGTTACTTATAATAAAACCGCTTTCTTCAATGCTCCCACAACTTATTCTGTAGTCAGATGCTATCTGATTAATAATTCCGGAAATCGTATATCCGTTAAAATTATATGTAGCCTTGTTTTTAAGATACCTAAGCTGGTCGTAAGCAGTAACAGATATAATGCCGTCTTTGTTTCGAGTTTTTGTAAAAACATACCCGAAAAAAATTGGAACGCTGTCGGCGTAAATTTTAACTGTCGACCCTTCCGAAAAATCGATTATACTGTCTTTAATAACATTAAAACATGCTTTAGAAGGCATAGAGCTTCTGTATGTTTCAATATACATTTCACCTTCCAAAACAGGTGTATATGCTTTCTTGTCATTGGAGTTTATAATTTCCATGTAAATATTACTCAAACCTTATCACCTGCCCTGCATATATTAATGAAGGATTGCTTATTCCATTCAGTTTAGCTATGTCATAGCACTTGGCACCATCGTTTAATTGATTTTTGCATATATTCCATAAATTATCTCCGTCTTTAACAACATAAGTTTTGGCTGCTGTTTTGGTATCCTGCCTGCTGCCTTGAGATGCGTTTATTCCGCTGCTTATTTCTGCGCTTTGAGCCGTTTTGTACTCTTTAAGCTTAATATCCAAAACTACATCCAACCCCTCATCAGCCTGCTCAAGTACGTTAAGTGATTCAATGGTAACCATTTTTTTAGTAGTAAAACCAACTCTTTTGTATGGCAGCTTCTCCCTTACTATGTAAAACATAATTGCTCTCTGCTCATTTATAATCTGCTCCAGCTCGTAAATATACACAAATGGCTCCTTAAAACTGGTTAAATATCTTGCATATGGCACATCTGCACCTGGCAGCAATGCCTTAAAACTAAATTCCATAAGTCCCGGAGTCCGTATCCTGCTTATTTCTTCCATGTTAATAAGATTAACTGTGTCATTCTGTCCCTTGTAAGACCATGTAATTTTTTCCGGAGTAACTGGAAGTAAAATATCATCAATGTATACCGAATACATTTTAAACCTCCCTGTCTTTGCTTTTCTGCGCTTCAAAATCTAAACAAGCCGCTATAAAAGCTTTTTCTTCTTTCGAAAGAGCTATAAATTCCGAAGGAAACCTTCCAAACCTAAGGAGGACAATATATGCATATACCGCCTCAAAACTGCCCTCCTCAATTAGTTTTTTGCTTCTTCAATTAAATCCTGAGCTGCAATATCAAGGCCATTTACTTCTTTAACCTTCTTAATGTACGCAATGTATTCCCCGGCAGAAAGCATTTCCTTAAGCAGCGCATCCTCACCCCAAACACCATAGCTGTTTTGTAATTCTTCATTAAAAAGGTCCGGATAAACTGTCGAATATGCTGCTATCTTTCCAAGATACCTGCTGTAATCAAAATCCTCAGTATAACCGCCACTTTTTTTAGGCACACGTTTAACACACATATCTCTTATCTTTTCTTCCTCATTGCCGCTTAAAGCGCGTATCTCCCACATAATCGGCTTTCCATCATTAATAAAACTGCTGCTTGCAGCATAAAAAATATTATCTTTTTTAATTTTGTTCCTGTTTAAAAATAAATCCAGCTCCATATTCTCCTCCAAAAATTAATAGTTCCAATAAAATACAAAAACGGATAACCCCCTGTAAAACAGGGTTTTATCCGTATAAAAGACCCTTTAAAAAGAGCCAACTAAATAATTAAAGTAAAATTACATACCGGTAAGAACAGTAAATTTTTCTGGCATCTCCCAATCCTCAAATGTAAAACTGTACTCCTCATCAAGAAATTTGGCTGTAGCGTCAAACTTGGCAATAACCCCACCATCAAGATTGCAGTCTTTAAGAATAACTGTCTGCCTTCCTACATCACTGGTAGGGTCTTCGTTTGTAACCTGTATGTCAAAATACATATCCTCGCCTTTTTCCTTAAACTTGTAAAGCAGCTCTCTAAAAACAGAACTGTTGTAGTGGAAAGTAGCCTTTCCAACACCGCTCCAGCCTGTGGCCTTGTTTCCTTTGCCTGTTTTTCCAAGTATAGGTACTTCCTGCTTTGTTTTTTTCATCTCAGCCTCAAGGTTTATGGCCTGCATAAAATTGTATCTTTTTTTGTCTATTGTCACATAGCACTCCGCCATAGACGCGCATATAGCGTCTTTTGCGTTCATAATCTGGCTCACTTGGCGTCACCTCCCATAAATTTAGTAAACAATAACCGTCATGTAAAGTTTGGCCATAGCGCAAACCGGTGTTACCGGATTAGTAACAGAAACAGTTTTTTTGTCGTTTCCCATTTCAACTATTACATCATCAGGCTCAAAGTCCTCAATTACATTAAGCTTTAATAACTCCTTGTTGTATGTAACTATGTCATTCCAAAAAGCTGTACGTCCGGCATTGTTGTTCTGTACTTTGCCAAGGTAATAAGTGTTGAACATAACGGCAATGTCGTTTCCTATCTGGTCAAGAAGCCTTATAACTTGGTTCTCACCAAAATTCTTGTCTTTTCCGTCTTTAAATTCTGTAAAAGAATTTATGTCGTCAAGCACTCTTATGTCATCACCGTTTTTGTGCAGCATAAAACATCCGTTTTCAATTCCTTCTTCAAGCTCACTCTGCTTGTACTGAGTAAATACACCGTATTCCCCGTCGTAAAGCTTGTTTGTTAAGCTTTCATTAATGTTGCAGCCGGCACAGGCTCCAGTAACCCACCATACAAGACCGTATTTTTCTTCCTCACTGTCAGTGGAATCATTAGCCACATTAATAACACCTTCATACTCGGCGGCATAGTCGTGAATAACCGTCTGAAATTTAACACCATAAGTATCACGCATAGTCTGTGTGTACTGCGCATAGAGCTTTTTAATTGTCTCGTCATCACTTAAACATCCGAGGTTATTAAAACTAATGCTTTCCAGCTTGTCCAAAAACTCCTGATGTGCCATCTCACTTACACTTCCGTTGTCACCGCCTAATAAGTTTGTTTTTCCTTTAGGCGTAAGCTCTGCTTCCTTGTCAAAAATAATAAATTCGTTGTCCTCTAATTCAGCGGCAGATGAAACCGTTTGACTGTCAATAACTGTACCGTCAATACTTGTTTCAACTGTGTACTGTTCATCACTGCTTACAACGCTGATAGAAATATCATTTCCCCTTGTTCCGCTGTATCTGGCCTTGCCTAATTCACAGCTGGCCTGAGTGCCTTTGTTAAGCCTGTAAAAATAAACAGTCTGCGCATTAATAAAAATATCTCTCATACCCTTAAGCTTTTCGCTTGTGTATGCATACCCAAATATGCTCATGCTGTCAGTTAAAAATTCTTCCGCCGTTACAGCAAAAATCTCATTTTCTTTTCCCCAATCCATTTCGCAGGCAATAGCCGCATATCCTCTGTCGCTTATATTAGCGTTAGAGCTTGAGGCACTGACAAAGTTAATATAGCTTCCGGGAAGCACTTTGTTCTGGGTTAAAAAGTTTCCGCCTCCTAATGCCAATTCTTTCACTCTCCTTCATTTATATCAAGTTTTTCCATTAATTCGTATTCGCCTTCACTAAACTTTCCACTCATGCAGTAAACAGCCTGTATTTTGTAACTGCCTTCATTAGCCTCTAACTGCAAATTAAAAGCATTAATATAGCCATCAGAACAGTCCACCATTTTAATAGCATTAAATACCCTTTGAGCAATGGAATTAATTTTCTGATTGAACTTTTCATTAATAATTAAATCCAGCTCAAACTCATAATATGCAATGCACCTGTTCATAGGCAGAAAATCATATTTTGTTCCTTTGTGCAGTATAAAAAAACAAGGCCTTTTTAAACCTTGTTCAACGCTATCAGTATAAATATTGTACTCATCACCAAATTCTTGGCTTAAAGCAGCCGCAATGCCGTTTGCAATGTTTTCTTCCATAAGCTTTTCACCCCTTTACGGATTTCTGTCATATATCAGGGCCTCAACCTCTTGGTGAAAGGAATAAATCCGGCTTTGAGACGCCGCCTTAAAACTCTTGCTTTCGCCATTTCGATAAACAATAAATATGTCACCGCTTTCAATTTTATATTCAATAGGGAGGAATAATTTAATTTTAAGCTCTGTTTTAAACGCAGTAAGAGTTTCTTCATTAGGCTCGCTTGTTAAATAGCTTATCCTGCACATTACATCATTGTATACATCGTATAAAACGGCATTGCTCACACCGTTTTCTGCCTTTTCAAACCTGTATCTCTTAATGTCACACCTGTCCTTAAATAAGGCTTGTACATTTTTTTGTAACTTGCTCAGCTCCATTTTATTCTCCTAAAAGGCATCATTCTCTTTTCATAATTCTTAATACTGCTTAAACCGTACTGTTCAAATAATGCATCCCCAAAAGACATAGATATGTCGCCTTCTGTAATACTCTTAAGTATTCCGCTTTCATCTTCTTGGCCGTATTGCCCGCTTTTAAAAATATCAATAGCCATGTCAATAACAGTATTTTCAAGTTCTTCCGGTAACTCTTTAATACCACAGTAATTTTGGGCAATGCTTATAGCGCTGTCAAGAGCATACTCCAAATTCAAATCAGATTCTTCCGCCTTGCATATTTCCTTAATCTTTATCAGTAACGCATCCCTGTCCAAAACTTATTCCCCCGCACGGCTACTTAAATATATGCCCTTTACTTTGTTCTCATAAACAAAAGCGTCGTGGTATAATCTGAACTGAAAAAGCCATGCATCAAGTTTCTGGTTTTCATCTGGAGAGAATATTTTAGGCATAACAAACTTTTTAGCCTGAACAACAGATTGCGGATACATCATCATAAAGTTAATTTCCTTTCCTTCAGTATCCTTAGCAAACCCCCAGCTTTCAGTACCGTCGTTAAGCTTAATTTTTGTGTAAAATCTGGTCTTAGGCACATATATAACATTCATGTTGTTGTACCTGTTAATAACTGTGTTGGCTTCTTCCTCATTTGTCCACTGTCTTGTTAAAGCCGAGTTTAATACAGGCTTTAAATCACTGTTAACAAATAAAACCCTGCCCTCTAAAGGCACTTCGTTTTCGTCTAAAGCCATAGCCGCCTTGTCAATAGCGTCAATAATAGTTTCTTTAGTAAGTGTTTCTTCGTTAGTTGTAATGCCGCTTGTAGATGCATACTTGGCAAACCTGTAAGCGTCAAGCTCAGGAATAACCCACTCTCTCATAAAGTTTCCGGTAACAGTGCCAAAAACCATTCCTAAGGTTTCCTCATCATCCATTCGGTCAATAGAAATCTCTTTTCCTCTCTCTTGTGTAAGCTTCATAGTCTCCCAAGAAGCTGTAATGTCACCTTTGGGATAACCGTTTGCTCTTGAGTATGTACCAAGACCAGTTGTTGAAACCTTAAGCACTTTAATTTCGTTAGCACCTGAAAAATCAGCCATAGTGCTGCTGTCAAGACTTTCTGTAACCGACTCAGCCTTGTAAATCTCGTCAACAATAGGTAAAAACTTAGATGCGTATTCAATGGAATTTGCCATTTAATAACCTCCTTTTATTTTCTAATACCGGCTGCGCGCATGGCGCTTTCCATAAACTGCCTGTCAGATTTTTTTCTTCTTTCTTTAACTGCGCCTGTGCCTTCAACTTTTTGGCTTATTTCTTTAAAAAGATATGGCGCGCTTTCTTTAATTCTTGTAATATCAACACCTGTAATTCTTCCGCTCTCATCTTTGATAATGTCTTCATCGCTTAAAAGTGCCATTATTGCTTTGGCGTTTCTGCCGCCTTGTTCTAAAATGTCTTTTTCAATAAGCGCCTGTGCTTTTTCATTTTCAAAGCTTTCCTTTAAGTCACTTATTTCTTTTTCGTATTTGGATATTACCGAATCATACTCACTTTTTGAAACCTTCTCCTCGTCGTCATCAATTAAAATAAAGTTTTCGTCAATGTACTCACAAATAGTCTCAAAAAGCTCCTCGCTGCTCTGGCAGCTTTCAATTAATTCCTCAAGCCATGTGTATTTTTCCATACTTTTTCACCTCCTTTGCTCAAAACATCCCGCCTCCCGCCCATTTCTTTTTATTCTTCTTTAGCTTTTGCTTTGCTCTCAGCTACAGCATCTTCCTCCATTGAAATTTCCTCAACAAACGGATGCATGCTTAAAAGTGTTTCATCGCTTAATATACCTTTTGATTTTTCAATCATCTCAACTGTTTCATAATCATTTGTAACAGCATTTCTCTTTAAAGCCACTTTAATAATAGATGAGTCATACTCAGTTCCGTTTTTTCTGTTGTAGTCGTCTATCATATACCCTATAATCTCTTTAATGCATTGCTTTAATTTAACCGCTACACTGCTGGCTTTAAGCTCCAAAAGAGTGTACTGAAATTTAAGCGAAACACCGCTGGGTGAGTTTCCTAAAGTCTCCGGGTCAGTATCAACACCCTGACCAAACTCAAATATGTCTTTCCTAAGTCGCTTTAAAAATTCAAGCCTGCCGCTCATAGAAAGCTCAACTTGCCTTGCTTCTACATTTCCGCTGCTGTCTGTAATGTTAACAGCTTTGTTAATCTGTAGTTTTTTTGATATTGCCGAAGCCGTGTCCCCGCCGTATCCTTGTATAACCCAGTAAAGCTCAACTAAATCAATAATATTGTTTGTTCCTTCACTGGATATAAGGTCGTAAGCGTCAATTAAACCCTTTACAGCCTCTAAATCAGTTGTTTCTTTGTAATTATTTTTTAGTATAATAAAAGGCACTTTCCCCCAGCTGTTGGCCTTGCGGCTTTTCTCAAAACCGTCCTCAGTGGCAATGCCCCACCAGTGCGGCGAAGGATTTCGCTTTATTGAGCTGTCTAAAACAAAATTCCTGTTGTCATCCTCAATAAAATATGTAACCTCATCCTTTGTCCACCACTCAACTCTCTTTCTTAAATACCTGTTGCCGTTTCTGATAACAGCCGTGTCGTAATACCTTATAAGCTGCTCCAAATCTTTTTCATGCTCGCTGTCGTAAATAGGTATAATCTCATCCGCCGGTATAACACAGTACCTTAATGTGCCTTCTTTGTCATAATAAATATGCAGCGCTTCGCATCCTTTGTTGCTGGCACCTGTCAAAAGCTCCTGTAAAGCCTCGTTAAATTCCTCACCGGTAAAGTCCTCAACAGCCCTTTCAAAATCCTCGTCTTTTTCCATACCCTGCCTGTAGTTAATTTTAATTACCGGCTTTCTTCCAATTAAGTATGAAACTTTCTGGTCAACAAGTATCCTGTGAAAACAGTTTACATTGTGATGATTGCTCCTGTTTGGGTTAGTAAACTTGGTTATTTTTTCCTCTCCGTCAATGTTTTCTGAAATATTGCTCTGCCTGAAATCCTTTTTTAATATGTCATGCTCATAGGCGTAATATCTTTCGCCTTCAATCATCTTTTTCTTTTTTTCGCAGTTTTGGTCCTCTTTAATTATGTATTTCAATATGTCACTTTCGTTAATACTGCCGTCAGCTGTTAACTTAGCATTTATTAAATCATTTTCAGTTAAATACATCTCTTTACCTCACTTTCACCATGCTCATGTCAAATTGCCTTGAATACCTTACAGCATCAATAGAATGATTATTCCTGTCAGGAAAATATGCTCTAAATCCTCCCTCTTTGTCCTTGTCCAACTCGTACTCGCTAAATTCTCTTGCCGTAAAAGGACATCTGTCAGGGTCGATTATTATTTCCTCCATGTCCTGAAGCCATTTAATGCCGTATTCAACACTTCCGGGCCCTTTTTTCGCTGCAATAGCATTAATACCAAAATAATTAAGCTCAGCTATACTTTTAGGCTCAGCACTGTCACATATAACCACATTGTTGTCTTTGTTCTCTTGCTTTATAAGCTCACTGGCTTTTATGTTGCTTAAACCTGCTTTGTGTATTTCAAAAAAAATATATAGCCTCTTTCTTGTCCTGTCATAATGATTAACTGTGTAATGCAGTGGGTCTGTGGCATATCCCCAGTCAAGACCTCTTGAAATCCTGTCAAAACTTTTAATCTCCTCATCAGTAATTTTTCTAAGGGTCACATTGGAAAAAACCTCTCCGCCTGTACCTGTAGCTTTTCCCATGTATTCGTGTTCGTAAGAAAGCCTGTTTGTGCTTTTAAGATGCTCAGCTTCAATAAAAAACTGCTCCCCAAGCCATTTAATCGGTACATCTTTGTAATTGCTGTAATACACTTTTTTCCCTTTGCGCTTTTTTAAAGCCTCCCTGTTTATCCAGTTTGAAATGCTTTGAGGCGGGTTGTATGAGTAAAAAACACAAAACTTTTCTCCGCCTCTCATAAGTGACTGATTTATGTTTCGTATCTCCTCCACCGAATCAAACTCGTCAGCCTCCTCAAACCAAATATATTTGGCATACCCGTGATTAAACTTTGTTGACTTTATCTTTCCCGGGTCGTCACAGCCTTTAAAAATTATTTTTTGCCCCGTTTCTTTAAGTATTAAACAAAATGGCGGTGAAAGCTTCTTCTCCCAAAACTCCTCAGCCCCTAAAGCCTCAATAGCCCAAAGCATCTGCTCCAAAACACTGTCCCTAATGCTGTTTTGAACCTTTCTAAGCACAATGGCATTGGCATTTTTGTCACGCATAATGCCTAATATAATTTCTATTGAAATAAAAGAAGACTTGCAGCTTCCTCTGCCGCCTTTAAACCAGTAATGCGTGTACCGGCATTCTTCAACATCCCTGTGAGCTTCGTAAAACGCTGGTGCAATTAACTCACTTAACCTTGCCATAACCGTCACCTTCAGCTTTTGGTATATCATCTATAATCTGTATCATAGCCGGCTTGCTTTGAGCCTCAGTTAACGATTTATCGTTCTTGTACTTGCCTTTTAGCTCAAAATAAAGCTTAATAGCCTGAATGTTTCCTTCAGCGCATTGGTTTAATAAACTCTTCCATACACCGGTCATAGCACTGAAAGTTTTACCGTTAAGTATTAAGTCCATATACTGCCTAAAACTATCCTCAGCAAGCCATGTATAAAGCATATCCGCAGTAATGCTGTACTGTAAGCATATATCTTCAAGAGTACCGTCATTGCTTATATCCGTAAGCGCGTCAGCAACCATTTTCTGCTTTTTAGTTAGTTTTTTTATTTTAACACCCCATTTAATACCGAAAATAAATAAAAAAACAGGTTTTATTCACATGCCCTAACCCATTTGCTCCTCTGCGCTCATCAGAGAGCCTTTAGCATGTATAAAAACCTGTTTTACTAATATTCATAATTTTTTATGCTATAATAATATCATAAAAGTACGTCCCTTGGGTGACCCTTTTGCATGAAATCAAACATTTTTATTCTTAATACAGTAAAGCTTGTAAAAAAATAGCTTTCTTTTGTCATAAAACTGCCGTCTTCCGCAAGGTACATTCAAAACCTCGTACGGTACGCCTTCCGTAACATTTTTAATAATATATTTGTATAATTGCTCATCTGTTTCTTTGGCAGCATTTTCAATCATTTCAACATCACACTTAATTTTAATCAATTGATTAGCCGTTTCAAAAGTGCTGTCAGAAATACCGCCTTTAACACGAACAGGCGTAAATCTAAGAGCCTTAGGCCCATACCCGTACTTAATAAGCCTTTTTTTCTCGCCGTACTGCATACAAAAATATTCCAGTTCTTTGTATGCATAACTTGATATATTAAATCCGCTCATATCAATTTTTCTTTTGTCTCCCAAAAAACAGCGCCCCCTGTCAATTATACTTTTCTTCGTTGCTTACACTCTCGCTGCCTATAATAAAGTACTTGTTAATATCAACCGGTTTCATGTTGAATAGTGTCACCATGTGCTTCATTTCGTTAATATTAAGCAAAGTATACCCATTAAGCTTGTTGTTAATGGCGTCAATACTTATGCCTAATTCGTCTGACAGCATTTTGTAAGAAAAATTCTTTTTTTTCAAAAATTTTTTCAGTTCCCTAAGTTCTGCATATTTTCTCTTTTTCAATAAAAACCGCCTCCTAAAACTCCTTTAACTTACCATAACAAAGTCATGGTGTCAACACGTTTCGTGTGATTTCGTAAATAATTACACATTTCATTATTATAATAAATAATAAAATTGCAATTTTTTGTACTTATTTGTCGATTTTTGTCGATTATATAAATTTACATAATTCAATAACATAAATCAAATATCATGTATAAATATGCATTTAAAACATATCATTTATGTTTAAACTCAATATCATAAAATCAGATTAATTTAAAAAAATAAAATTAGTCTTACCAATAAATCATCTTTTAAATATTAAGTAAATTTAAAAAATAGTTTATAACTTATAATTAATTGCCATAATAAAAAAAGAAGTATTTGACTATTAATCTCTTATGTGGTAAAATCTGTTACAAATAAAAGGGAGTAGCTATCAGGCAAAGCCTGATTACTTTACCGTCAATACGGTTAATTGTTTAACCCGGTTAAGTAACTAAGAAGCGAGACTTTTGTTGTAACTTTTGTTGCAGCAAAGTTTCGCTTTTTTTATTTTTCTAAGGAGGTAAATTATGAGCATCAATGAGAACTGGTATCAAAAAGACGTTGGAGAAATAGAAACTCTGCTCCAAACTTCTAAAAACGGAATTAAAAATTCCGATATACCAAAATTAACAGAAAAGTATGGCAAAAACGAATTAACAGACAAAAAACAAAAAAGTACCCTTGTAATGTTTTTAGAGCAGTTCAGCGATTTTCTTGTAATAATACTTATAGCGGCAGCTATAGTCTCAGCTGTCCTTGGAGATTTGGAAAGCGCCATAGTTATAATAGCTGTAATAACAGGTAACGCTATACTGGGAACAATACAGCAGAAAAAAGCCGAATCTTCGTTAAATAGCCTTAAAGAAATGTCAACACCAGAGGCAAAAGTAATCCGTGACGGCCAAATAGGTATAGTATCTTCAAAAGATATTCTTCCTGGTGATGTAGTAGTTTTGGAGGCTGGCGATTTTGTTTGCGCCGATGGCCGCCTTTTTGAAACAGCCGCACTTCAAATAAACGAAAGTGCACTTACTGGTGAAAGCGTCAGTGTTGAAAAAAATACTGATGTAATAGACCATGAAGCCGGTATAGGCGATAGACTTAATATGGTTCATTCCGGCAGCTTTGTAACATATGGCCGAGGCAAATTTATAGTAACTGGCATAGGCATGAATACAGAAGTTGGAAAAATAGCATCCCTTTTAAATAGTGCTAAAGAAAAAGAAACTCCGCTTCAAGTTTCATTAAATAAATTTGGTAAAAAACTCGCCATAATTATACTTATAATCTGTGCCCTTTTGTTTGGTCTTAGCGTTTACCAAGGCAATGGCATTATAAACGCCTTTATGTTTGCTGTAGCTCTTGCCGTAGCCGCAATACCGGAAGCTTTAAGCTCAATAGTAACAATAGTCCTTGCCTTCAGTACACAAAAAATGGCAAAAGAACACGCCATTATCCGAAAACTTCAGGCTGTAGAAGGCTTAGGCAGTGTTTCAATTATCTGTTCCGATAAAACAGGTACACTTACTCAAAACAAAATGACCGTAATGAATTACTTTTCAGACGGCAATATAATTTCTGTAAATGATATAACTCAAAACGAAAGCTTTGAAAAACTTATAGAATCCTGTATTCTTTGTAACGATTCAACAATAAAAGACGGTACCGAAATAGGTGACCCTACAGAAACAGCTCTTATTAACTTTGCTTCAAAAGCAGGCTTTAATTTTGAGGAACAAAGAAAAATTCACCCAAGATTAGGTGAAATACCTTTCGACTCCGACAGAAAACTTATGACTGTAGCCGTAAAATATAACGATGGAATTTATATAATAACTAAAGGCGCTACAGATGTTATATGCGGCAGAGTAAATAAAATATATTCCCATGGTGCAGAAAGAGAATTAACTAAAGCTGATGTAGACGATATTTTAAAAGCTAATATGGAGTTTTCATCAAACGGCTTAAGAGTTTTGTCTTATGCTTACAAAAAAGCACCAGAAAACTTTGACCCGCAAAATATGACTTTAAACGATGAGTATGACCTTACATTTATCGGCCTTACAGCAATGATAGACCCACCAAGGGAAGAATCCAAAACAGCCGTTGCTATGTGTAAAAAAGCCGGTATACGCCCTGTAATGATAACAGGTGACCATAAAATAACAGCAACAGCCATAGCTAAAGAAATAGGCATTTACGAAGACGGCTTAAACGCTATGGATGGCTCCGAAATAGAAAAATTAAGTGATAAAGAATTAGAAGATGTTGTAGAAAAAACAGCCGTTTATGCCAGAGTTTCGCCTGAACATAAAATCCGTATAGTAAAGGCATGGCAGAATAAAAACTGTATTGTAGCCATGACAGGCGACGGCGTAAATGATGCCCCAGCGTTAAAGCAGGCCGATATAGGTGTAGCAATGGGTATAACAGGTACAGAAGTTGCAAAAGACGCGGCTTCAATGGTACTTACAGATGATAATTTTGCCACAATAGTAAAGGCCGTAGAAAACGGAAGAAACGTATATGCCAATATTAAAAAATCTATAAAGTTTCTTCTTTCAGGCAATACCGCCGGTATATTGGCAGTTCTTTATGCTTCACTTATGTCCCTTCCGGTACCGTTTGAGCCTGTTCACCTTTTGTTTATTAACCTTCTTACAGATAGCCTTCCGGCCATATCCCTTGGCCTTGACCCTCATAGTAAAAACGTAATGAACGAAAAACCGCGTCCTAAAGATGAAGGTATAATGACAAAAGACTTTATAACAGGTATAGGTATTGAAGGCCTTGTAATAGGCATTAATACCATTATAGCCTTTTATATGGGCCTTAATATAAGCACACAAGCCGCAAGTACAATGGCTTTTGCCACACTCTGCCTTTCAAGGCTTTTCCATGGCTTTAACTCAAAGAGCGAAAGACCTGTTTTATTCAAAAAAGAAATGTTCAATAATAAATATTTAAACGGCTCTTTTATAATAGGTTTTGTTCTTTTAAATGCCGTAATACTTGTACCATTTTTACAGCCGGCATTTAGAACAGTAAATGTAGGAATTACAAACCTTATCTGGATTTATGTTCTTGCATTTATTAATATACCTGAAATACAAATAATAAAATTTATAAAATCCAAATTAACAAAATAACACATTAAAAAAACGGTATGTACTTTACATACCGTTTTTTGTTTGGTTTTACCCATTAATTACGTATTAAAAACACTTAAATTTAATTAGCTGCTGAATAAGCCTTATCAAGGTACTCATTGGCTTTATCAACATGCTGCTGAATTTCTTCTCTCTTAGCTTTTGTTCTTGAATTTAATGTGCTTTGAGTATATCCCATCATGCCATAAATCTCAATATCAATCCAGCAAGAAACAGCTTTAACCATTTCTTCCCTTGCAGCCTCCAAATAACCTATAGCCAACTCTTTACCAGCAAACTGGTTCTTTAAACTGCTGTCTATCTCAGGGAAATTATCTGTATTTGGCGGCATGCTTTCTGTAGCATTTGCAATTTCTATTGAGTCATTGTAATATTTTAACTCATCATAGAGCTGCTGGAATGTTGCGTTAAAATCTCCTGATGTTGTGTTTGTATTGCTGCCTGTATTGTTATTTGTAGATGTTGTTCCGCTTCCTGTGCCTGTTGAAGGAGTCTTGCCCAAAAGCACTTCATAAACCTTTAACGCAGTCACAATACTCTGCTCTCTTGTGTAATTATCTTTAGGCGCAAAACGATTTCCACCAACACCACTCATAATTCCTGCGGCCTGTACTTTTCCAACACTGTCAAGCGCCCATGACGAAATATCACTATTGTCTGCAAATGCAGCATTAGCAGTAGGAAGAGCTTTGCTGCAGAAAGTAAATAAATTATTTATCATCGTAGCAGCCTGTTCCCTTGTTAATGACGCATTAGGGCTGAATTTTCCATCACCAGTTCCGGACATTATTCCTGCACAATACATACGCTTTACAGCATAGCTTTCCGTATCAGTAAATGGATTTTCTTCAACACCGTTGTAGTTTTTCCAATGTATAAACGTCATTTTTCCGCCGGAGTAATCGTTGCAGACTTCGTCTAAAAGCTCCGCAAATTCTTCTCTTGTAATGTTGTCTTGGTACCTGCCTTGAACTGTTTCTGGTATAAGCCCGTAGGAAATAGCACTGTTTACCTGATTTGCTGCCCAGTCGGAAGGCGTGTCAGATGCCATAGCTATTACAGGCATAGCCGAAACACTTACAGCAAACGCCATAAAAATAGAAATACCCTTTGATAAAAATGATTTCATAACTTCATCCCCCTTACATAAAAGCTTTATAAATCAATTCTATCAAAAAATATATAAAAGTCCATATAATAAAGCATTTTTTGTGCAACTTGCTACAATTAATTAGCACAAATCCCCAATTAAACCTTTTATAAGCAATCATTACCACCAGCTTAGTCGGTGGTTTTGTCTTGCTTAAGCGCACAACAAAAAAGGCCTTACCAAAAGGTAAGGCCTAAATATAAGTCTTAATTATTTAACAACTTTCTCAGCGTTGTATTTCTTAAGAGCTTCTGTAAGTTTTGGAAGAATAACTTTAACATCGCCTACAATACCAAGGTCAGATACCTGGAATATAGGTGCTGTGTCGTTCTTGTTAATAGAAATAACAAGGTCTGAGTTTTCCATACCAGCAACGTGCTGAATAGCTCCTGAAATACCGCATGCAAGGTAAAGGTCAGGTCTAACTGTTTTACCTGTCTGGCCAACCTGCATTTCTGGTTTAGCCCATTCGCAAAGTGCATCATCAACGTTAGCTCTTGAAGAAGCAACCTCTCCACCAAGCTCGTTAGCGCATGCTCTAAGCATATCGTAACCATCTCTGCCAACACCACGGCCGCCAGAAACAAGTACTTTAGCTTCTGTAATATCAACTGATTTCTTGTCAGCTTTAACAACTTCAAGAATTTCAATGTTCATATCAGCTTCTGTATAATCAACAGTCATTTCAATAAGCTCGCCTGTTCTGCCAGGGATTCTGTCGATTTTCTTCATAACACCAGGACGAACTGTAGCCATCTGTGGAGTTGTTCTTGGGCACATAAGAGTAGCCATAATATTACCGCCGAAAGCAGGACGAGTCATAAGAAGACCTCTCTTAGGGTCTGAATTTCCAAGAGCTTCCTCTTTAGCAAGTTCCTCGTCAGTCTTAGCAATTCTTAAGCCTGTGCAGTCAGCTGTAAGACCTGTTTTGATACGGCTTGCAAGTCTAGGAGCAACGTCACGGCCGATTGAAGAAGCACCGAAAAGCATAATGTGTGGCTCATACTCTTTGCAAACCTGTGTAAGAGCTTTTGTATAAGGCTCTGTAACATACTCTTTAAGGTATGGGTGGTCAATTAAAATAACCTTGTCAGCACCAAACTCATATAATTTGTTAACTTCGCCTTTTATATCACTGCCTAATAATACAGCAACAACGTCTTCGTTAAGGTCAGCTTTTAATCTTGTAGCCTCACCAATAAGCTCAAGACCTACATTCTGAACTTTACCGTTTCTCTGTTCAACTACTACATAAATTCCTTTACTCATTGTAGGGTTCTCCTCCTCGTTTTATAATTTAAACTAAATAAAATTAGATAATGTGCTTAGCTTCAAGTTTTTCCATAATAGCTGCAACAGCCTGGTCAGCTGAAACATCTTTAAGGATAGTGCCTGCGCCTTTAACTTCTTTAGTAAATGATTTGTATACGTTTGTAGGTGAACCCTTTAAACCTATCATGTCAAGCTCAAGGTCATCTTTAAGGTCCTCAAAACCAATGATTTTGATTTCTTTCTCGTAAGCGTCAACAATACCGCTAACTGTCATGTATCTTGGTTTAGCAAGCTCAGCTATTGCAGTAAGAAGGCATGGAGTTTTGATTTTGATGATGTGGTAACCATCTTCAAAGTATCTGTTAACAATAAGATGGTCTTCAGCAGCCTCTTTGATTTCCTGAACATAAGAAACCTGAGGAATACCAAGTTTTTCACCAATCTGTGGACCAACCTGTGCTGTATCACCATCGATAGCCTGACGGCCTGTTATGATAATGTCATAACCGATTTTTCTTAATGCAGCAGCAAGGATACCGCTTGTAGCGTATGTATCTGAACCGCCGAACTCTCTGCCTGATACAAGGATAGCTTCATCGCAGCCCATAGCAAGAGCTTCTCTTAAAGCAACATCTGCCTGAGGAGGTCCCATAGATATAACAGTTACAGTGCCGCCAACTCTTTCTTTTAACTCTAAAGCAGCCTCGATACCTGTCTTGTCATCAGGGTTAATAATTGAAGGAACGCCGTCTCTTATAAGAGTTCCTGTTTTAGGATCTATTTTAACTTCTACAGTATCTGGAACCTGTTTAATACATACAACGATTTTCATCTTTTTATCTCCTTCCGAAATAATAGTTAATGGTTTAAATTAAAGTTTCATAGAACCGGAAATAACCATCTTCATAGCCTCTGATGTACCTTCGTAGATTTCAGTAATCTTAGCATCTCTCATCATTCTCTCAACAGGATATTCTCTTGAGTAACCGTAACCACCGAAAAGCTGAACACAAGTACGTGTAACTTCGTTAGCTACTTCTGAAGCGAAAAGCTTGCACATAGCGGCAAGAGGAGCATAGTTTTCATGGTTGTCTTTAGCGTTAGCAGCTCTCCATACCATAAGTCTTGCAGCGTCAATCTTTGTCTGCATTTCAGCAATTTTGAACTGTGTATTCTGGAATTTAGAAATTGGTTTACCAAACTGTTTTCTTTCTTTAACGTATTTAATAGCCTCGTTAAGAGCACCCTGAGCAATACCAACACTCTGAGCACCAATACCGATACGTCCGCCGGCAAGAGCAGTCATAGCAATCTTGTAACCCTGACCTTCAGCACCAAGAAGTCTGTCAGCAGGAACAATAACGTCTTCATAAGCAACTTCGCAGTTAGAAGCAGCTCTGATACCCATACGAGGGATGTTAGTACCTACAGTAACGCCAGGCATTGTTCTGTCTACAATGAAAGCTGACATACCTTTAGGTCCTTTAGATTTATCTGTAAGAGCAAATACAATGAAAGTATCAGCAAAACCTGAGTTAGTTGTGAAAATACTTGTACCATTAAGAACGTAATGGTCTCCTTCTTTTCTAGCTTCTTTCTGAACACCTGAAGCGTCTGTACCAGCGTTAGGCTCAGTTAAAGCGAAGCAGCCTACTTTGCTTCCGTCAACAAGAGGTCTTAAATGTGCCTGTTTCTGTTCCTCAGTACCGAACTCGTTAATGCATGAGCAGCAAAGTGATGTATGAACAGAAAGAGTGATGCCTGTAGAAGCGTCTACTTTTGAAACTTCTTCCATAGCAAGAGTGTAAGTAAGAACGTCAGCGCCAGCACCGCCGTATTCTTTGCCGTAAGGAATGCCGAAGAAATGGCATTTCTGCATCTTCTTTACAAGATCCATAGAATATTCTTCAGTTTCGTCCATCTCTCTAGCGATTGGTCTGATTTCGTTCTCCGCGAATCTGTAGAATAATTCACGCTGAAGTTCCTGTGTTTTTGTTAATTTAAAACCTTCCATCTTCAAATCCTCCTATTTGAAAAATTAAACATGACAAGCACCTTAGGCTTGTTTAAAATCCGAGCAGTGTAAAAAGCGCAGGAGATACATTACTTATTCAAAATAGTTGGCACGCTAATTATTTGTGATAAAAATAAACACACAAAAACTAAGTGTGCTTTTAAGATTTATATCACAACCGTACTCAACCGCCTCCAACGCCATTCCTGCCAGATATAAATACCTACAGCATTACTTTATAATCTTGTTATAAAATTGTCAAGATAAAAATAGTACAAATACGAAATTTGTATAGTTTTCACAAATTAGCGAATAAAAATAAAAGAATACTTGTCTTTAAAAAAATACAAAAAAAGCAAAATATGCTTAAAACTCAATAAAAAACTAATATAGTCAGTATAATACACCATGAATATAAAATACAGTATACATAAAAAATAGGCCGTTCGAGATTGTCAAACGACCATACAAATTGTGTTCTAAATTTAACATAAATTTTACAATTCAGAATTTATTTTCTGTTTTTTCTTTCCACCAAATAAGTGTTAACGGCTTCCAAATAGTCCAGCATTGCACTTCCTGAAAGCTTAATTTCGTACTTCTCATCAAAAGCATCAATAGGAATAGACTTCCTTCCGCCTTTTAAAGCCGCCGTCCAATACTTTTCCAAAACCTCCATAGGCAGAAAATAATACTTTCCATATAATGCCATGTGAACCAATAAAAACGCCACACCGCTTTGAGAGTTAAAATCCCTCATAAACTCTATCTGGTGACTGTGTATATTCTGTATAGGCAGGCTTTTTTGCCGGCTCTCTTTTGCGTCAAAACATATGGCATGCCCCTGTGCCACACCTACATAATCTACTGTGGACTGCTTGTCAAAATAAGCCAAAGTTATAACCTTTTTTTTAGTGTCAAAATCAACGGGAGTTATAGGTGTAGGAATTTTCTGTATAACCGCAAGACCGGCACTTCTGTACCTGTCGTTTGTAAAGTTTATAATCTCCTCAAATGTGCTTCCCCTAAGCCCTCTTGTGTTCCAGTAACCCATAACATCACCTTGCTTTTTCCATAATTTCTAAAACTTTCTCGGCCGTATTTTTAACTAAGGCGCTTTCACTTTTTAGTCCAATGCCAGCAATTTTTGCAGCTTCTTTGTTTTTATACTGCAATAAAGCACAAATCGCATTCCTTTTAATAACAGAAGCACCTCTCCAACCCATAGCCGTTTTTCCGTATTTTTCCTTAAACTGCCTGTTTGACATGCTTAAAATCTCTTTTATCTCAGGCATTGAAATATTTATATCATCAATTTCCTTAACATATATTTTGTTTTTGGCGCAAACTTTCTGGCATACATCACAGCCGTATAAATTTTTTCCTACCAAAAACATTTCTTCTTCAGTCAGTTCTCTTTTAAGCTGTGTTATATAAGAAATACATTTTGTCATATCAAAACCATTTGCACTTATTGCTCCCGAAGGACAGCTTCTAATGCATAAATCACATTTACCACAGCTTTTATTGCTTTTATTATCAAAATTCAACACTAAATCCGTTATAATATATCCTAAAAATGCACATGAGCCGGCATTATCGGTTATTACACAGCCGCTTTTTCCGTAATACCCAATGCCGCTTCTTACTGCCGCCGCCCTGTCGCATAAAGGCCCTGTATCAGTAAAATAAACACACTTAGCACCATACTTTTTTCCAATCATTTCGGAAACACCTTTTAGTATTTCCGCCATGTAAATATGGTAGTCCTCTCCTACAGCACCCATTGATATATATCCGCGTATTTTGCCGTCAATTTGAAATTTGTTGTTTATCCTGTAATTTTTGCTTAAAACAATAATGCTTTTTGCTCCTTTTAACGCAAGAGAAGGCTTTAACCGTTTTTCAATGTCCTTTTCGGCAAAGCCTTTTAATAAATCCCTTTTTGCTTCAATCTGCGGCCGTATCTCCTCAAAATCCTCAGCTGAGCAAATTCCGGCATCATCAGCACCAAGCTCAAAAGCATATCTTTTAATATTTTCCTCAATAGTCATTTTCAAATAATTCCCTCATCTGACTGACTGTAACAAATTTAACGCCTTTTGCCATAATCTCAGGGTAAGCCTCTTCAATGGCTTTGGCCGTAATCTTTCCGCCTTCCGGCCCAACATGACCTATTGCAACTGCTGTACCGTTTTTAAGTGCAATGTCTGCGGCTTTGTTCAGGTTTTGAGCAACCACATTAATGTCGTCAGTGCTGTCTAAAAACACATCTCTTTTTAAAACCACAATGCCCTTTTGTCCGCAAATATCTTTTCCCAGTGTTCCGGCAGTTGTAACACTGTCAATAAAAACACCGTCTTTTGACTTAACAACATCCAAAACAGCTGATAAACACCTTTCATCTTCCATAATTGCTGAGCCCATGTGGTTGTTAATTCCAGACGCTCCTTCAACAATGCTGTAAGCCTCGTTTACCCTTTGAGCAATTTCCTCATCACTCATATTAGTAAAAACACCTTTGTCGCCTACCCATTCTTTTTTACCTGTAAGGCTTTCCATAGGCATGTGTATTATGTAATCCTTTCCGGCCTGTTTTACACTTTCTAAATCTTCATGAGTGTGTGCTGAAAAAGGCATAATTGCCGCCGTAAAAGGTACTTTTAAATTCAGCATTTCTTCTGTACCGTCTCCGGTATAGCCAAAATCGTCAATAATTATAGCTAAGTAACCCTTTGTGTTCCCGTCAGAAAAAGTCATAATGCTTTTTTTATTAAAAATACCTCTTGCGGCAAATAAAACCAACACTAAACAAATAACCGTTAAAACTCTTTTTATTTTATAGAACTTTATAACTTTGAACATATAACCACCGCAAATACTTTTTAATAAAATATATCCGCCGAAAAATTATATATTCATTATTTTAAACACCTTCTGAATTTCTTTAGTCTAAACCTTTAAAGCTCTAAGATTTCCATTTCATCAAAAGCCTTATCCAAAAGCTCGTCAAGCCCTTCTAATTTAGACTCTATTTTGTTTATAACACTGGTTTTAGGTCTTGTTTCAGGGTGCTTAGCCACAAATATAGTACAGCAATCCTCGTAAGGCAATATAGAAGTTTCAAATGTACCTATTTTTCTTGCTTTGTCAACTATCTCCTGTTTGTCCATTCCGCAAAGAGGACGCATAACCGGCATAGTGCAAACGGCATTAATGGCGTTTATTCCCTGCATTGTCTGGCTTGCCACCTGTCCGGCACTTTCACCTGTAATAAGTCCGTCCAAGTGCTCTTTTTTGGCTATCTTTTCCGCTGTTCTCATCATGGCGCGTTTTAAGAATATAGTCAGCTTGTCCTCAGGTACATTTTCAAGCAGATACAGCTGAACCTCTGTAAAACGTACTATATGCAGCTTAAATCCGCCGGTGTACTGAGCTATAATAGAGCATAAATCCTTAACTTTTTCTTTTGCTCTTTCTCCCGTGTAAGGCGGTGAATGGAAGTAAACTCCACCTACCTCAACACCTCTTTTAGCCATAAGCCATGTAGCAACAGGGCTGTCAATTCCGCCGCTTATTAAAGATAAAGCACTTCCCGTTGAACCATAAGGAAGTCCGCCGCAGCCTTCTATAAAATCAGTATAGATATAAGCATCGTTTCTTATTTCAATAAAAACCGTAGTGTCTGGGTTGTGAATGTCTACAGTCAAGCCCTCAAAGTTATCAAGTATATACCCTCCAACTTCTGCTGAAACCTCGTTTGATGTAAGGGGATACCTTTTGTCGCTTCTTTTTGTAACTACCTTAAAAGTCTTTGCTCCAGCTTTAATGTGTTCTTTTAAAAACTTCAAAGCGGAAATTTTTAAATTATCTATCCCCTGTTCTGTAACCTTTATTCCTGGGCAAACTCCTAATATTCCAAATATCCTGTTTACTTTAGGAATCATTGTTTCAAAATTAATTTCAGTTCCGCGGCTTTCAATTATAAGCCTGCCCTGCTCACGCACAACATAAAAACTGCCGTCGGAGTCAATGTTTTTTCGTATAGCCTCAACAAGCCTTTTAACAAATAATTGCCTGTTGTTGCCTCTCATGGCAATTTCGCCGTATTTAACAAGCAAAACCCTTTCTTCCATTTTTTTACCTCTTTCTGTTAAACCTTCTTAGTATCTCTACATGGCTTTTAAGCTTTTCAAAGCAAAATTTCGCTTCTTCCATTGTACTGAACCTTGAAAAACTAATCCTTATAGAGCCTTCTATTTCATCATCACTTTTACCCATTGCCGCAAGAACGCCGCTTCTTACTTTCTTTTTGCTGTTGCAGGCACTTCCAGCCGAAACAAAAATTTCATCACCTTCAAGAGCATGTAATAATACTTCGCTTCTAAGTCCCAAAAATCCCACATTTAATACAAAAGGACTTGCCTTTTCAATATCGTCACCGTTTATAAATGTATCCGGTATTTCACTTAATATTCTGTCAGCTAAATATTTTTTAATTTCAAAAACTTTTTTTGTGTCGCTTTCAATGTTTTTGTAACACTCTTTAGCCGCAAAAGCCAAAGCCGCCGCTCCGGCCACATTTTCTGTTCCTGGTCTTTGTCCTGACTGCTGTCCGCCGCCGTACATTAACGGCTTAACCTTAAGACCTTTTTTCATGTAAAAAATACCTGTGCCCCTTGGCGCGCCAAATTTGTGTCCGCTTGCGGAAAGCATGTCAACATGGCACTTTTTAACATCTATTTTATATTTTCCAAAAGCCTGAACAGCATCTACATGGAATAATGTATCTTTGTTGGCTTCTTTAATTGCTTTTCCTATTTTTTCTATGTCCTGAATAGTTCCCGTTTCGTTGTTTATAAGTATAACACTTACAAGTATTGTATCTTTGCGTATTTTGCTTTTAAGCTCATCAATATCAATAAGTCCCTTGCTGTCAACATTAATTTTTTCAGCTTCAAAACCCTGTTTGTTCAGTTCATCAAAAGGCAAATTAATAGCCGGGTGCTCTATTGATGAATAAAGCATGTGCTTTCCGCTTCTGCTGTAGCCGCCTGCTGTGCCAAAAACAGCCCAGTTGTCGCTTTCCGTTCCGCCTGATGTAAAATAAATCTCGTCACTTCCGGCATTTATAACAGAAGCTACGTCCGAAGCGGCTTTTTTTAATACCTTGTCCGCCTCAATACCAAGTACACTTGCAGAACTTGGGTTTCCGTAGTTTTCCGTCATAACCTTAACCATTAATTCCGCCGCCTCAGGCAAAACCTTAGTTGTGGCGGCGTTATCAAAATAAACTGTCATTTTACAAACCTCTTTTTACAAACCTTTTTTCTAACTTTTTCTAACTTTTTCTAACTTTTTCTAACTTTTTTCTGATTTTTTGTTACTTTTCCTATCCTTAGCCTAACTCGTACAAAATAATGGCGGCTGTTACCAATCCCGCCGTTTCAGTTCTTAATATTCTTTTACCCAGTGTAACAGGAATAATACCGCTTTTTACAGCCATTTCAATTTCGGAATTGTCAAAACCGCCTTCCGGCCCTATAAATATACCAACACTACCCTTTTTGGCTCTTTTGATAAACTCCTTTAAGCCTGTTTTTTCCTCGTTTTCATACGGAATAACAGCATTTTCAAGAAGTGATGCCATTTTAAGAGCTTCGGCAAATTTAACCGGTCTTTCAACAATAGGCACTATGCCCCTTCCGCTTTGTTTTGCCGCTGACTCCGAAATTTTGAGCCATCTTTCAACTTTTTTGTCCTCTTTGGCACCCTTTTCAATCTTCACAACAGCACGCTCTGTAATAACCGGTACAATGCGGCTTACACCTATTTCAACACACTTTTGAATAATATATTCCATTTTGTCACTTTTAGGCAGTCCCTGAAAAAGCACAATTTCAGTTTCCGGCTCAGTGTCACTTTCAGCTGTTTCAATAATTTGGGCTTTTAAAGCGTTTTTCTCAGTTTCGGTAATTTCACAGTAATAATCTTTTTTATTCCCGTCACATACGGTAATTTTATCACCTTCAGCCATTCGCATAACATTTAAAATATGCTTGGCCTCATCACCTTCAATTATTATAAATCCATCACTTATATTTTCCGGTTTAGTAAAATATTTCGGCATAAATAACTCCTTATTTCAGCCTGCTGGCAATAGCGCACCAGTCTTTTCTTCTAGTAATTTCCAAAACTTCAAAACCGTTTTTGCCTAAAGCCTCTGTTACATCGTCAAGTCTTTCGGCTATAATTCCTGAGCATATAAATAAACCCTTGTCCTTTATAAAATCAGGCACCATGGCAGAAAGAGGAATTACAATGTCAGCTACAATATTTGCAAATGCAGCGTTGTATTTTTTGCCGCCAAACTGTGTTTTTAAATTATCATCATTTAATATATCACCGGCAAAAACTTCGTACTTGTCGCCGCTTATGTTGTTTAAATCAGCATTTTGTTTAACTATCTCTATGGCATTAGGGTCAATATCAACAGCCGATGCAAATTTTGCTCCCATAAGTATTGCCGCAATTGCAAGTATACCGCTTCCACAGCCAATATCAGCAACAATGTCGCCTTCTTTGATGTATTTTTCAATAAACTCAATACATCCCTGTGTAGTTTCGTGGGAACCTGTACCAAATATGTGTCCCGGGTCTATGTTAAGCACAGCTTTGTTTTCTGTGTTTTCATATTCTTCCCAAGACGGCTTAATAATAATTTTATCCCCTACAGGGAACGGTTTAAAATACTTCTTCCAGTTGTTTGCCCAGTCTTCTTCCTTTACGTTTTTAACCGTAAGAGCAAAGCTTCCCAAATCAAACTCTGTTTCTTCTTCTATCGTTCTTTTAAGTCCGGCTTTTATGGCATTAAGTGTTTCAATACCTGAGGCATTGTCTGTAACAAAAAATGTTATGCCGTTTTTCTGGCTTGTTTTCTGCTTCATAAGCTCATCGTCAATATAATCCCATTGTCTGTTAGGGTCTTTCATAAACTCGTCAAAATCTCTGGCGTCCTCAACCATAATGCCCGTAACACCATTGGCATAAACAACACCGCTGGCAATCTCTATGCCTATTTCGCTTGTTTCAACAAATACTTCCAAAAAATCCATATAAAACTCCTCCGTTAAAGCTCTTTAATATTCTTTAATATTTCCGCCTGTCGTTTGCCTTCCTCATCCACACGTCTTGACTGCTTAATTTTAGCAACAGCCCTGTAAATTGTATCACCGCTTAAATTTGTACTTTTTAAAGCATTAACAGTTTTTTCCCTGAACTTAATATAACATACACTTAAAGCCCAAGCCACCGCCATGCTTACATAAAATTTCTCGTCGTCTATATTGTTCAACATTTTAAGTGTTTCGTCAATATGCTTTTCATCAATAAAATGCGCTAAAAGCATAACAACAGCAAATCTTTTTTCAAACTCACTGTTTTTTTCAATGTATTCTTTTACAAAATCCCATACTTTTTCGCTTTCAGCTTTTTTAAATTTAAAAGCACAGGCTACCATGTCGCATAAAGCCCAGTTGTCAATAATTGGTATAAACTCCCGTAATAAATTAAGCCTTACGTCAATGCTTTCTTTTATATAACATATAATAAGGCCAGTTACAAGCTTTTCTTCATATAACTCATTGTTCCGCTTTTCAAAAAACTCCTGCCAGTCTCCTTTAGCGGCTTCTTTGGAAAACTTTTTTAAAACCGGTGTTCTAACACCTACAGATTTTCCTATGTTAGGCGTAATTTTAACAGAAAACTCTCTGTATTTCTCATCAGCCTCGTTTTTTATAAGCTCCAGAAACTCATTATACATATTTACTGTCTCCCGCAGTTATAAAAGATAAAAGCCTGTTTTTAAAAAACAGGCTTAAAATTTTTAATTCAGTTCGTCAATTAATTTTTTAATTGCATTAAGTGCTTCATCAGGCAACTTGTCATAACCGCCCTTTACTTCCTCACGGCTCTTTATAAAGTCGTAACGGTCTTTAAGCCTTGCCTTAAGCAAACTTGTGTATTTCTCATCATTAAGGTCAGGAGTAAATCCTTCTACCTCCAGTATTTCTATCTCGTCAAAGCTTCCCCATTTTTTAAACTGAGCCTTGCCTTCAACAACAGATTCAACACATTCAAGTGTAATTTCTTTAGGTATCTTTTTGTCAGTAAAGAAACCTGTGTTTAATATGTAGCAGTCAACATTCCTGTGCTCAAAAAGATATTTAAACTTCTCATAATCATCGCTTAAAGGATATGTCCTAAATGGGTTTGCATAAGACTCAAATACAAGCGCGTCAGGGTCAACACCCGGTGCAAGTCTTTCAGCTGTAGTTCTTTTTGTGGCTAAAGCGGCACCCATAACTGAAGAAAGCACTGGTCCGTTAACCTTAATTAACGGCGGAAGTGATGGGTCTTTCATTAAATAGAATATAGCGTTAACCGGTTCTTCTATTTTGTCAATTCTGTCCGGTGACCATAACTTGCTCTTTATGGCTCTGCCGTTGCCGTTTCTAATGTCTTCTGTTACAAGTACAACCCTTCCGTCCTCATCAAGGGTAGCACCTACATTCTGTACTGAAAGCAGATATTTGTTTTCCGGGCTGTCCATTGGGTAATCTTGTGTTTTATCAAAATATGAAGGCTCAAGCGCAACAGATGAACCGTCTTTTGTAGAAATAATAAAAGCATCATCATGAAGCACTGTTATGTCGTACTTTCCTTCGTGCTTAGCATGAGTAATAGTTGATTTTCCTGAACCGGAAAGGCCAAATACACCGGCAACAAATGTTTTGCCGTTTTCAAGATTATATCTCTTTTGTCCGCCGTGACATGAAACATAACCGTTTCGGTTTGCTATAGTCCAAGCCAATGTAAGTGTTCCCTTTTTAAGCTCACCAAAATATCTCATTCCCAGTATTGCGGCACAGTTGTGCAGAGGGTCAAAAAATGCTAAACCAAGGGGATAATCAGGGTGCGACCAGTCAGGGTCCGCAAAAATATAAATATCGCCCTCATTATTCATCTGGTTTGACATACGGTACATTTTAGTATACTCATTTGTAATGTACTGGAAATTAAGGAGCCAATTATACATAAGCATTTCGTGGCTTTCCGGTATAAGCAAATTAGCCTTAACCATAAAATCACGATGCAGACCTATATAAGCACTTGCATGATACAGCTTTTTTGTCCTTGCCGCATAAACCGCATCTCTAATTTCGCCGCATATCTTGCCTACATCTACTCCAGGCTCACCGGCTATTCTCCTTGCCGCCGCCGTTCTTCCAGTAACAGCACCATCATTAAATAAAAGCACTTTAGCTCCCTGCTCAAGGCCTATTTCTTCCGGTCTTTCAACAGGAATATCTGTTACAATGGTACCCGGAGCGTTTTTAGCCAGTTTATAGCACTCCGCCAAAGATTTTATTCTTTCAACATTGTTGCCGTAAAATGCTGTTTCAATAGTAGTTCTGGCCATAGAAAATAATGGATTGGATGCCTTAAGCTCATCCCATCTGAATTTCGCTTTAGTCGCCATAATAAAACACCCCCTGAATAATTAAAGTTTGTATTTATCAGTTCATGTTTATAAGCATTTCTTTAATAATTGAGCCGGAAATGTCAACAGCTATATTCTTAAACTCCTCATAGCTTACGCCGGCAGCGCCGTCGGCATTGTCGGATATAGAACGGATAATAACAAACGGTATTCTGTTTAAATAACATACATGAGCAATAGAAGCGCCTTCCATTTCAGCACAGTATGCCTTAAAATTATTCCAAATAAAATTTTTCTGCTCCTGAGAGCTTATAAATTTATCGCCGCTGGCAACTCTGCCTGCATATACATGATGGTCTGTAAGTGTTTCACCGGCCTTTTCAGCAAGCTTAATAAGCTCCTCGTCTGCTTTAAAAAAGCTCTCGTCCATTCTTGGTATAGTTCCTATAGGGTCGCCTAAAGCCGAAACATCCATGTCATGCTCAACAGTGTCTGTAGAAATAACAATGTCGCCTATTTTAAGTTCGTTGTAAATTCCGCCGGCAACACCTACATTTATAATGCAGTCAACAGCAAAATGGTCAATAAGCACCTGAGCACAGGCTGCGGCGTTTACCTTGCCTATACCGCTTCGTACAATAACCACACTGTTTGAGCCATACTTTCCAACAAAAAAGTCAAGCCCTAATATGTTTTTGGCAGAAATTATTTCTGAAAATTCCTTTATAAGCGCTATTTCCTCGTCCATGGCGCCAATAATACCTATAGTTTTCATTCAGATTTCATCTCCTCTGTCATACGCTGTACTTTTTTTATTCTTAAACCAAATATCATAGTTTTAAGAATAACTTATAACTAAAACCTATAATAATTTTCTTCTGTAAAAAACCAAATTATCTGTATATTATCATATTTTTATGTTATTATACAATAGTAAATGCGCTGGCCTATAAAGTCCGCCATTTATAAAAAATATATGGAGGCAATGCAAATGGACTTTTCTGTAGGCGATATTGTTCAAATGAAAAAAACTCACCCATGCGGCGGCTCACAGTGGGAAATACTGCGCACCGGTATAGATTTCAGGATAAAATGCACCACATGCGGACACATGGTAATGCTGCCAAGAACTAAATTCGAAAAAAGCGTTAAAAAAATAATTTCAAAAACCGACAATTAAAATCAACAGCAATAAATGTCAGTAACTTCCTTACTCGATTATTAATAATACCACAAAAAAATTCCTATGTATATATGTTTATCAGCTATTTGGAAACTCTATACAATTAAAAATTAATTAAACCCTGTATAAAACGCCCAAAATTTAAGTTTTGGACGTTTTATTATTTGTCATTATTTTAAATTTTCCTTTAAATAGTCAGAATAAATGCCATCTATACCCATGTTATACATTCTTTCTGCTTCCGAAACACTGTTTACAGTATGCACCATAAGCTTAGTTCCGGCACTTTTAAGAGCTTTAACATAATTAGGCGTAGCAAGCTCAGTTGAAAATACTATAGCATAAAGCTTGTGACTCTGGGCAAAGCGTACAATTTCGCTTGTGTTTGTCTTGTCGCTGTAATTGAGCTTGTAAAGAGTATAAATAATGTTGTTGTAACCCATGGCCTTAACTTTGTCATATTCGCTTTCGTTGTAAATCTGCGGTATAATTCGGTCTTTTATATATCCGCAGTTATACGCCAAGTACTGTAAACCAGCAATATTGTTTTCTTTAATGTCCGTTATAACGTAAGTATTAGGTTTTTGATAAAGCCATTGCGCCAATTCCTCAGCCGTCATTGTAGTATATTTTGCTAAAACCTTGGCATTATCAAACTCCTCACTGCTTAACGCTTTGCCTGCTGGTTTTCCCATTTTGAAATAATCAGTATCCCAGTCGTGAACACAAACCAGCTTTCCGTCTGATGTAAAATTAAAATCAATTTCAATATATCTGTACCCATATAAAAATGAGTTGTTAATTGCCTCAAGAGAGTTTGTTCCTATGTCATCTCCTGCCTGACCTCCGGCATGAACAACATAATCCATATTATCTATAGTACCAGCATAAGCTGTAGATGCAAAAGACAATGCTACAACAGAAGCTATAATAACAAATTTTAAAGCTTTTTGTAATTTTTTAATGCCAAACATAATAATTCATTCACCTTTTTTCATTCTTTCTTTTACTCTACCCCCATATAATTTTTGTCCTTAGCTTTTTTCCGCTTAAGTATATTACAACAAAATTGCTTAAAGTACAAACCTTTTTCTGATTTGCCCAAAATTTTTGTTCCTGTAATCTATAAAATACCCTGTGCATAACCCGCCGTTTTCACTGGATTTTTTAATATATTCTTCAATATGTTTTTTCATTATAAGATTTTTAGAACCCATAAAACCTATAATTTCAAAATCCCCGTCTTTTATGGCCTCGTCAATAATCCTTTTTGAATATCTCTTTAAATATCCGGTGTATTTTTCCTTAAATTCAGTTGTTAATTCAACTGGGTTTTTAAGCCTGAATAAAGCCATATCCCTTTTGCAGCAAAATTTCTTAATACCGCTAAACATTCCGTCGTATAGACTAAAATCAATGCTTCCGCCCTTGTAATTTCTTATAAATTTCAATCCTTTAGGCTCATAAGGCACAAATATTTTGTTAAGCCTGCTGTCATCTGTAATAAGCTCTATGCCGTATAATGCATTGCATTCGTAAAACATTTTGCTTGATACACTCAGGGTATAAGGCAGTGTAACTGTTTTAAGCCCTGCGCAAATCTCAAAAGCGCGTTCTTCCAGTAATTCAAGATTTTCCGAAAACTCAACTTTCTCCATTTCTGAGCATACGGAAAAAGCCCCTCTGCGCACAATTTTAACGCTTTTCGGCATGTCAAAATATTTTATCCTGCGGCAGCGTGAAAAAGAAAACGAGCTTATTTCCTCAACACCTTCCGGAAGTTCCATTCTTTCAATACCTCTGCACTTGCCGAAAGTCCAGTCATTAATCTTTTTAACTCCAAAAGGTATTTTAACACTCTTAATAAGCACACATGAAAGAAATGCCCCGTCACCTATTTCATTAACCGTTTCAGGTATGTCAACAGCTTTAATAGCTTTGCACTCTCTAAAAGCCCAGCTTCCAATTTTTTTAAGTCCATTAGAAAAACTTATATATTCCAGCTCAGAGCATGCCTCAAAAGCCTGACTGCCTATCTCCTCAAGACTTGGCGGAAAAGAAACTTTTTTAAGCCCGCCGCATACAGAAAAAGCCGCTTTGCCTATTTTTGTAATGCCGTCAGCAAAATTAATCTCTTTTAAAGAAGTACAGAAAGAAAAAGAATTAAATCCTATTTCCAACTTTCCGCCTTCAAATATCAAGCTTTTCATTCCGCTGCACCATGAAAAAGCCTTGTCACCTATTTTTTCCACACTTTTAGGTATTGTAATACTTTCTATTTTAGAACATCCGTCAAATGCCGAATCACTTATTTCCTTAACATTTTGGGGAATATTAACTTTTTCCAAAGCAGAGCACCTTGCAAAAGCCGATTTACCTATATATTCTAAAGAAGTATTTAATTTTACTTCTTTAGCTTTGCAAGATATAAAGGCTTCGTCACCAATTTCAGTAACTTTAATACCATTTATGCTGTCAGGTATTTCGATAATGTCACATTCCCCATTGAAACCTGTTATTTTGTATTTTCCGTTAATGTCGCTATATAAAAACTCCATAATACGCCCGCCTTAATTAAATTTTACAGCATTTCACTTAAAGCGCTTACCTGTTTAAGTATATCGTTTTGTCTTTGATAAAACAGCATTGCCTCGTTGTTTTCAAAATACTTGTCACAGCCGTATTTACCTATAAACTCTGCACTGTTAAAGTTAGCTGTAAGGTCAGTAACTATAATAAGCATTTCTTTGTCTCTGCCGAATACGTTTTCAACAAACTCAAACATATTGTCAAGTTGAGCCTTTGTGTCATCAATAGACTTATCAAAAGCTTTAGCGTCGGCGTCAAATGATTTTTTAACTGCGGCAAAGCCTTTTTTCTTGTCAGTAATACCTTTTTCGGCTAAAGAAGAAATATATCCCTCAAGAGCCGAAATAATATCCCTCATTATATCCTCATTTTCACGCTTTAAAAGACCTCTGTTAAGCTCTTTTTCAAGGAGTTCTTTGCGCTCGTTAAGTGCATTGTTTAAAATATCCATAATTGTGTCATTATTTTCCTTGTCAGAGCATTTTTCTTTAACGCCTTTTAACACATCCAAAAGAGCCGCTGTGTATTTTTCTGTTTTAAGCACATTCTTCATTGAAAGAGTAACGGCATCAAGTAAAAGCCCCATAAGTGTAAGCCTTTCGTCAAATTTAGCACTTAAAGCCCTGTCTTTTACATTGTCATCATACTTGCCGTTTAATATGTCTATAACTTTGTAATCTGAACGATATTTGTTGTATAAATCATAATAAATAGCAAAGTCTTTTGAAATCATTTTGTGCTGTATGTACTGCCTGCAAAGCCTTTCGTTAACCTTAATGCCTTCCTGCTCGTAAAGATATATCATATCTGATAAATCCTCCCAGCCTCTGGCTGTAACAAAAGCTTTACCGTCAACAGTAGACTCTATAAAATAGAAATTGCTCTTTTTAATCTCCAAGTATGTAATAATAGAGCTGTGTATGCCTTTTTTAAGGGCATATTCCTTCCAAACCTCAAAATCCGGCTCAACATCTATCTTTTTAACACGGTCAAGAGTAACCACGTCAAACTCCCTTACAGACTTGTTAAATTCCGGCGGATTTCCGGCTGTAACTATAACCCATCCTTCCGGAACCGGTGTGTTGCCGAATGTTTTGTACTGTAAAAACTGGAGCATAGCCGGAGAAAGTGTTTCCGAAACACAGTTTATCTCGTCCAAAAACAATATGCCCTCTTTAACTCCTGTTTCTTCCATGTACTTGTAAACAGAAGATATAATCTCACTCATTGTATATTCTGAAACAGAGTACTCTTTTCCGTCAAAAACTTTCTTTTCAATGTATGGAAGGCCAATGGCGCTCTGCCTTGTATGATGAGTCATAGAGTAAGAAATAAGACCTATGCCCATTTCTTTTGAAATCTGCTCCATAATAGCAGTTTTTCCTATACCCGGGGCACCAATAACAAGAACAGGCCTCTGGCGCACTCTGTCTATTTTGTACCTGCCGTATTTGTCTTTTATAAGATACGCTTTTACTGCGTTTTCAACTTCTGTTTTCGCCTCTTTAATATTCATATATTAAACCTCCCGTTTATCAAGCTGAGTTTCATCCAGTACAAGCCTCATCGCCCACGACGGCGGTGTAGGTCTTTGTGAGTCATAGCCTAAAAATATAAATGCGGCGTCATATCTTGGCATTTTTTCCGGATAATGCCCGTATCCGTCTGTAAAATAAATTACACCTTTAAGCTTTTTAAACTCTTTTTTGTCAACTAACTGGTCAACCCTTTCAAAAACCGGCCTAAAATCAGTGCCGCCAAAGCCTTTTATGTTCATAAATTTCATGTATGTGTCAAAGTCTTCTTTGCTTTTAATAAGAACTTCTTCCTCTATTTTATCGTCACACTGAATAATGCGCACATTAATTTTCTTAAAAAAGCTCTCCTGCTGAGACAGTATTGAGTATGTTTTTTCTAGGAATTTCTGTACTATCTCTCCCTGACAGCTTCCTGATGTATCAATGGCTATAACAAAATCATTTATCTTCTGAGTCTCCCTGTACTCTAAAGGCTCAACTAAAGGCATGTTTCCGTACTTTTTAAGACCATATGTGTAATAAATATAGTCAAACTCATCATCATTAACCATTATATCCTCGCCTGTAACGGCAAATTTACGCAAAAACTCGCTGTAATCATATTTGTCTCGGTTAACTTCTTTTAAAGACTGCAAAAGCGCCTTTGTGCCGCCGTTTTCACGGCTTAAAGTTTCCAAATCCACATCAATGCGGTTTGATATGTCCTGCCATTCCTTTTCAAGCTGTCTGTAGCCGTCCATTGTGTCTTCACCGTCAGAAGGTTCATTCCTATCACTTTCACTCTGGTCACGGCTGTCCGGGTACCATAATAAATGATTATCCCTTACAAAAGCCTCCTGCATTTTTTTAATGGAGCCTTCATCTAAAGCACTTTCATTAAGATATTTATATATTCTTTCAGCCGTCATGGACTTAAGAGTGCTCTTAAGGTTTGCTATTGTTTCTTCCTGATACTGCTCGCCTTTGCACTTTAAAAGCTCCGAATCCATTTCAGTTATAATTGTTTCAACAGCTATATCACATGCCAAATTCCACAGCGGCTGATTAATCTTATCCGAAACAAAAGGATGCCTAAAAATACAGTGCAGTACACTGTGCATAACGGCTCTGTTTAAAGCATTGGGCTCATCGTTAAAAGTTTTTACTATGTATCTTGCGTTGTAATAAAGCGTACTGCCTTCGGTAGAAGTTGTACGCACCAAATCGTCATTTTGTATGTTAAGCCTGCCTATGGCGGCGTCAAGGAACCTGAAATCAATAAAAAGCCGGCTTCTTACAAGACCTAAAATATCCCTTGCCGCCATTACAAACCTAACCTGTTTTTCGGCTAAAGTCAAATCTCTCTCAGGCATAAAATCCTCCTTTTACAGTTAGTGTTGTAAGCCGTATATTATTGATTATAAATCTATTTTACAAAAAAGTATATAAAAATAGGCTTCGGCAAATTGCCGAAACCCATTGAAATATATATTTTAAATTTAAAGCTTTCTGTATACAGTAAAATACATAACCGCAAAACATAATACTCCGCCTATAAGGTTTGATATAGGCTCGGACATAAAAATGCCCGTTGTGCCTAAATTTCCTATTTTAGGCAAAATATAAATAAGCGGTATAACAATAATTACTTTTCGGAATATAGAAAAGAAAATAGCCTTTTTGGCCATGCCTAAAGCTGTAAAAACTGCCTGCCCCGAAAATTGCAAAGCCATAAAAAAGAACCCGAAAAAGTAAACATGCAAAGCACTTACACCGGCAGAAAGTATATCCTCATTTTCGGTAAAAACACCTAAAAACGCCTTAGGGAATAAGAAAATAAGACCCCAAGCAACTATAGTGTAAATAATAAGTATTAAAGAATTATACTTAATTGTTTTTTTAACCCTATCCATAATACCGGCACCATAGTTAAAACCCATTATAGGCTGAGCCGACTGTGAAACGCCGGAAACAGGCATCTGCACAACCTCTCTTACGGAATTTATTATAGTCATAACACCAACATAAACATCGCCGCCGTAAATCTGTAAATTGGCATTATACATAACCTGAACAAGGCTGTTTGTTATGGACATAGTAAAACCCGAAAGACCAAGAGATGTAATTTTTAAAATACGTTTTAAACTTAAAGTCATATATTTAATTTTAAGACGTATAACAGCTTTTTCGCTTGTAAGAAAAAGAATTGTCCAGCATGTAGATATAAACTGTGAAATAACTGTTGCCAAAGCCGCACCGGAAACACCCATGTTTAAAATAAATATAAATATAGGGTCAAGAAGTATGTTTATAACTGCGCCTATAGCCACAGTAAGCATGCCTGTTTTGCCAAAGCCTTGGGCATTTATAAAATAATTAAGGCCAAGAGAGAGCATTACAAATACATTACCTGCCAAATAAATATTCATATAACTGTTGGCAAAAGGGAATGTGGCGTCGCTGGCACCTAAAAGATATAAAGCCGGTCCTTTAAATAAGTACCCCAAAACCGTAAGAATAAATCCGGTTATTATAAGCATTACAAAAGAATTGCCTTCAATATAAGATGATTCCTCTATGTGCTGAGCTCCTCTTTCTATTGAAAAAAGCGAAGCTCCACCCATGCCTATAAGGTTTGAAAAAGCTATTACTGCCGAAATTATAGGCAGGCATACACCAACACCAGTTAAGGCATTAGCCGCGTGAACACCCATGCGCCCTATGTAAATTCTGTCTACTATGTTGTAAAGCACATTTATAAGCTGGGCTAAAGTCATAGGTATGGCAAGACGGGCAATGTTTCCCATTATACTGCCTTTTGAAAAATCATTTACTGTGCTTGAACTTATCTCCATAGGCATTCCTCCTTAATGCTTAATCTGGGTTTATTGCAATAAAAAAGCAGACGGTACGCATCCGCCTGCTTGAAAATGCTTAAATTATACGCCGTAAAGCTATATTCATTCGGCGGCATAATTTATTTTACATTAATTTTACATTAAATACAACCGTATATTAAAATTCCTTCATAAGGTTAACCATTTCAATAGCTGAAAGAGCGCAGTCGTAACCTTTGTTGCCGCTCTTTGTGCCGGCTCTTTCAATAGCCTGTTCAATGTTTTCTGTTGTTACTACACCAAAAAGCACTGGGATTCCAGTTTTAAGCCCAACCTGTGCAACACCCTTTGAAACTTCGTTGCATACATAATCATAGTGGCTTGTAGCGCCTCTTATAACAGCACCAAGGCAAATTACAGCGTCGTATTTTCCGCTTTCTGCCATTTTCTGTGCTACAACAGGTATTTCAAATGCACCCGGAACCCATGCAAGTGAAATATCATCATCTTCTACACCATGACGCACAAGACCGTCTACAGCACCTGAAACAAGCTTTGATACTATAAATTCATTAAACCTTGAAGCAACAAGGCCTACCTTCATCTTTTGTCCTATAACTTTTCCTTCAAAAACTTTCATTGTATTGTCCTCCTTGTATTTGTATTATAAATGAAGAATGTGTCCCATTTTTTCTTTCTTAATTTTCATGTAAAAATCAGCCTGATGCATGTGTTCCGGCTCAATAGGCACCCTTTCAACAATCTCAATGCCGTAGTCTGAAAGACCGTCTATCTTTTTAGGGTTGTTTGTCATAATGCGGAGCTTGCTCATGCCCAAATCTTTTATAATCTGTGCTCCTGAGCTGTAGTCCCTTAAATCCGGCGCAAAGCCTAAAGCCACATTAGCCTCAACAGTGTCAAGGCCTTCTTCCTGAAGCTTATAAGCCTTAATTTTGTTAATAATGCCTATTCCACGGCCTTCCTGTCTTAAATAAACAAGGGCGCCTCTGCCTTCTTTTGCAATCATTTTCATAGCTGTATGAAGCTGGTCACCGCAGTCGCACTTAGCAGAGCCGAAAACATCGCCTGTAAGGCACTCGGAATGAACTCTTATAAGCACCGGCTCACCGTTTGCTACATCACCCATTGTAAGAGCAATGTGCTGTTCGCCTGTTTTTGAGTTTTCGTAACCGTAAATTTTAAAATCACCATATCTTGTAGGCAGATTAGCTTCAGCGGCTCTTTCAATAGTCTTTTCATTGCGCCTTCTCCAGCTCTGAATAGCCTTTATTGTAGTAAATTTAAGGCCGTGCTCTTTGGCAAACTCTATAAGCTGTGATTTTCTCATCATTGTGCCGTCTTCTGCCATAATCTCACAGCAAAGACCCATTTCCTTAAGTCCGGCAATACGCATTAAATCCACAGTAGCCTCTGTGTGTCCGTTTCTCTGTAAAACTCCGCCCGGCTTAGCCTCAAGAGGGAACATGTGTCCCGGACGTCTGAAATCAGATGGCTTTGCGTCATCCTCAGCGGCCTTCATAGCTGTAATAGAGCGTTCATAAGCAGAAATACCTGTTGTTGTTGAAATATGGTCAATAGAAACAGTAAAAGCTGTGCAGTGGTTATCTGTATTGTTGTCTACCATCTGTTTAAGACGTAATTTTTCTGTATATTCCTCACTCATAGGCATACATATAAGGCCTTTTGCATAGCATGCCATAAAATTTACATTTTCCTGTGTAGCAAACTGAGCGGCGCATATAAGGTCGCCTTCGTTTTCCCTATCCGGGTCATCTGTGCATACAATTATTTTTCCGTTTCTTAAGTCCTCTACAACTTCTTCTATTGTGTTAAATTCAAACATTGTTTTATCCTCCCAATATTTAAAATCCGTATTTTGTCAAAAACTCACGTGTAATTTTGCTTTCTCTTTTTGTCTCCTGCTCTTTTGTTAAACCTAAGAGCTTTTCTATATATTTGCCAGTAATGTCGTTTTCAAGATTAACAACATCACCTTTGTTTTTCATTAATAAAGTTGTATTTGCTCCTGTGTGGGGTATGATTGAAACCGCAAAATCCGTTTGGCTTACTCTTGCCACAGTAAGGCTTATGCCGTCTATGGCTATGGAGCCTTTTTCAACTATAAGACGCAGTATTTCAGGTGTTGTTCTAATAGTTACCCAAACGGCAATATCGTCTTTTGTTAAGTCCGAAATAACACCTGTTCCGTCTATGTGCCCTGAAACTATGTGCCCGCCAAACCTGCCGTTTGCCGCCATGGCTCTTTCAAGGTTAACTTTGGAACCAGTTTTAAGACTGCCTAAAGAGCTTCTCATAAGTGTTTCATTCATAACATCTGCCTTAAATATATTTCCGGAATACTCCGTTACAGTAAGGCATACACCATTTACGGCAATACTGTCGCCTAAATGAATATCATCAAATATTTTGCTTCCTTCAATAGAAAGCTCAGCACTTTTTGCGCCCTTTTTTACAGCCTTTACAGTGCCCAGCTCCTCTATAATGCCTGTAAACACTTTTTATTCCTCCTTTTTGTATGTAAGAAGGACATCACCGTCTATAATATCCGTTTTACACAGCTTAAATTTAAAAGCGTCTCTTACTTCTTCAATTCCTGCTCCGCCAACAGGTGTTTTGGCTTTTCCGCCGAATATAACAGGCCCTACATAAACATTAACCTCGTTTACAATTCCGGCTTTAAGAGCACTGTAATTAAGTTCTCCGCCGCCTTCCAATAAAATAGAGTCAATGCCTTTTTGTCCCAATATTTCCATAAGATTTTTTAAATCCACAAAGCCGTCTTTTTCCTGTACCTCTAAAATCTCACAGCCGGCATTTTCAAGTGTTTCTGTTTTTTTATTGTCTTTGTTACAGCAAGCAATAATTGTTTTAATGTCTTTTGCGGTTTTAACAATATTGCTCTCCTCAGAAATATTAAGGTGTGAGTCGCAAATAATTCTTACAGGATTTCGTGCATTTTCAATTCGGCAGTTAAGCATAGGATTGTCGCTTTTAACTGTTCCCATACCTGCCATTATTCCCATTAAATTATTCCTTAAACTGTGAACGCTTTTTCGCGATTTCTCGTTTGTTATCCACTGGGATTTTCCTGTTACAGTAGCTATTTTGCCGTCCATTGTCATGGCGTACTTCATAACAACATAAGGCGTTTTGTGTGTAATATAATGGAAAAATACACTGTTTATGCTGTCACATTCTTCACGCATAAAATCCTCTGTTACTTTAATTCCGTTTTCACGCAGTATATTTGCGCCTTTTCCGGCAACAAGGGGATTAGGGTCGCGGGAACCAATTACAACCTCACCTATACCAGCTTCAATAATAATTTCAGTACACGGCGGTGTCTTTCCATAATGACAGCAAGGCTCTAAAGTGACATATAAAACAGCGCCTTTAAGAGCTTCTTTGTCACTGCATGATAAAATAGCATTTCTTTCGGCATGAAAACCGCCATACTTCATGTGGTAGCCTTCTGATATAATTTTTCCGTCTTTAACAATAACAGCGCCTACCTTAGGATTAGGATTTACTTTACCTTCTCCCTTAAGAGCCAACTCAATGGCTCTTTTCATAAACTTTTCCTCATACAAAATCATCATCTCCCAAAAATTAAAATCTTTGGGGCAATAAAAAACCTCGGAATACATAAATTCCGAGGCAATAAAAGCAATATAAACGCGCGGTGTTCAAAGAACAACGCAAATAAAATATATCATATCTTCTTCCATCCAGACTATACTGTCGGCCTCGGAATTTCACCGAATCATGCCAAAAAGGCTCGCGGGCTATACCGCCGGTAGGGACTTGCACCCTGCCCCGAAGATTTTGTATTAGTATTAAGTTTGACATAATTTTAGCACACTGCGCTAAATATTTCAATGGGATTTTTTAAATTACATTAATTAATTCAAAAACAGCATAAAATAAAGTTTTTAATGAAATAATTAACAATATAAAAAATATTTATTACGTTGTAAAAACAACATAAATTTTCAAAAATACAATTTATACTTAATGCATAACAAATTGAGAGGAGATTAAACAAATGGATAAAATGTTCTGTTTCCAGTGTGAACAAACTGCCGGCTGTTCAGGCTGTAAAGCTTCTGCCGGTGTATGCGGTAAAAAATCATCAACAGCAAACCTTCAGGACGAGCTTACAGGCGCACTTATTGGCCTTTCAAAAAGCCTCTGCCCTAAATGTATAAACGATAAAACAGATAAAATTATGCTTGAAGGTCTTTTTACAACTGTAACAAACGTAAATTTCAACGATGAAACAATACAGGAATTAATTGATAAAGTAAATAACTTAAAACTTGAAATAACCAAAAACAACAAGACAACACCTTGCCCAAATTATGATTTAACAACTCTTTGGCACGCAAACGAGGATATTCGCTCTTTAAAATCCCTTATTCTTTTTGGCATAAGAGGAATGGCGGCTTACGCTTACCACGCAATGGTTCTTGGCTATAAAGAAAAAGAAGTAACAGACTTTATATATAAAGCTCTTAATACTGTAGGCGATGACAACCAGACAATGGAAACACTTCTTCCGGTTGTAATGGAAGTGGGCAAAGTAAACCTTAGCTGTATGGCACTTCTTGATAAAGCCAATACAGAAACATTCGGCAACCCAACACCTGTCACAGTGCCTTTAAAAGTAGAAAAAGGACCGTTTATAGTAATTTCAGGCCATGACCTTTACGACCTTAAACTTCTTTTGGAACAGACAAAGGACAAAGGCATAAATATTTATACTCATGGTGAAATGCTTCCTGCTCACGGCTACCCGCTTTTAAAACAGTATCCTCATTTAAAAGGCAACTTCGGTACGGCATGGCAGAACCAGCAGAAAGAGTTCGACAACATTCCAGCTCCTGTACTATTTACAACAAACTGTATAATGCCTGTTAAAGAAAGCTACAGCGACAGAGTATTTACAACAGAAGTTGTTTCATACCCGGGCATGGTGCATATAGGCGAAGACAAAGACTTTACACCTGTTATAAATAAAGCTCTTGAGCTTGGCGGCTATAAAGAAGACAAAGTGTTTACAGGCATAAACGGCGGCAGTCAGGTAACAACAGGTTTTGGACATAACACTGTTCTTTCTGTTGCCGATAAAGTTATAGAAGCCGTTAAATCAGGCGCTATAAAGCATTTCTTCCTTGTTGGCGGCTGTGACGGAGCTAAAACAGGCCGTAACTACTATACAGAATTTGTAAAACAGACACCTAAAGACTCAGTTGTTTTAACTCTTGCCTGCGGCAAATACCGTTTTAACGACTTGGATTTAGGCACTATAGGCGGCCTTCCTCGTATTATGGATATGGGCCAGTGTAACGACGCATACAGCGCAATTAAAGTTGCCGTTGCCCTTTCAGAAGCATTTAACTGCGGTGTAAATGAGCTTCCTCTTTCAATGGTGCTTTCTTGGTATGAGCAGAAAGCTGTTTGTATACTCCTTACACTCCTTTATTTAGGAATTAAAAATATATACCTCGGCCCTACACTTCCGGCCTTTGTCTCCCCTAACGTGCTTAATTATCTAGTTGAAAACTTCAATATTTCACCAATAAGCACACCGGAAGAAGACCTTAAAAAAATTCTGGGCTGATTAAAAAATATCTATACAAGAGTATGGCTTTAAATAAAGTCATACTCTTTCTTTTATTTTACCTCTTGCTCCAAATCATCAAAAATCTCAGATTCAAAAAAATCCCTAATAGTTATGTTTAACCCGTCACATATTTTTTTAACTGTTGAAACAGTCATGCTTTTGTTTCTTCCGCTTATTATGTTGTTAAGCGTTGACTGAGTAATTCCACACATAGTAGACAATTTGTTTATAGTAATATTTCTTTCGTCACATAACTCAATTATTCTAAGTTTAACCGCATTTCCTATCTGCATAATATCATTTCTCCAAACTATATATTTTTTGTTACAAGTTTAGAGTAATTTGTTTTAGCAAAAATAATTAACTCAATTGAGTTGACTTTTTCTTTTATTATGCTATACTTAAACATAAATTAGTACTAATTTTGATACGTTTTGTAATTTAAAGAATTTTTATGAAATCACAGCTAAACAGGGGGAATTTAACATGTTTACAAGGTTATTTGGAGAAACTGAAAAAATACAGTTTAAAAATCTTAAACCAAAAGCCATTTTAACTATTTTAGGCTTAATAGTAGGATTAGTTGGTGTTTTATTAACTTTGATAGGAATTGAGTCATTAGGAGAAACTCTTTTAAGTATTTCTGGAATTATATTATTCATATTGCTATTCATTTGGGGATTTGGAGCAATTAGGGCATTATTTGGATTCTCTACAATAGGAGCTATTTTTTCTGGAAATGTAGTTTTTGGAGTTGTAATTTTTGTTTTTTGCATGATGGCAGCGTATTTTATAAGCATTTTCATTGCTTTTTTAGGTGTAAGTAGATTTATATATTTAAAAATCAAGTTTTCTCAAAACAGGAGGTAATATAATGTCAGCTTTTGGCTCTCCTTGGAATGATATTGATAAAACAAAACCCCAAACTCCTTATGTAGTTGATAACGACGGTTGGGGTTGGTTTTTACTATTTATTATAGTTGCACTACCGTTTTTGCTTCTTTTTGGTGTTATATTTAAAATTTCTAACTTTATATGTTTGCATCCAATTCTGTCAGCTTTAGTTTTTTTAGTCATATCATCTATAACAGGTATATTTATATATAGCAAGCACACCACAAAACATAAGTTTTGTGGTGTAATTTCAACTGTAATAACTTTTTTGCCTTTAGGCCTTGTAACGGTTATTTATACTATTCCTCATGTTATGTTTGAAGACTCGTTTTCTTCATTTTTTGATTTGATTCTTATTGAATTATTTTTGTTAGGCTTTATATATTTTATATTGGCAATATGCAGATTATTAAAAAATGGATTAACACATCTTTTAATAAGTATTGTGTTCTTTTCTTTATCACTTTTAATAATAAAATCACTAGTTGCATCTGAATCAGGAATCATTACATTAGAATCACTTTACATTCTATACGGTTTTTAATCAAATTGTCTTACTAAACAGCAACTAAATATATAAATAAAAATTTAAAGAGCATAAATTGTTTGATATTCAGACTATTTATGCTCTTTTAAAATACTTTTTTGCAAGTAATTTAAATTCCATATTTCAAAAATATAATCTTATTAATGTAAAGTAAACTTGACAAAACAACTCTTTCATATTAGAATAAAATTGTAAAGGAAACTTGTCAAAGGCGGTGATTAATTGAAAAACTATGTTGAGCAGCTGCGAAAGGAGCGTGGCTTAAATCAGGATGAACTGGCAAAAATACTTCGTGTGTCAAGACAAACCATAAGCTCTATTGAAAACGGCAAATATAATCCGTCTTTGGAACTGGCTTTTGCAATTTCTGATTTTTTCCAAAAAAGCATAGAAGAAATTTTTATATATGAGAGGGGGACAAAAAAATGAAAAAGAGTCATTTAATAACTGGCATAGTTTATATTTTAATAGGAATTGTTTTTCTTCTTGCCGCCTTGTTTACCGAAACAAAAGTTGATTCTCTGCTTTTCGGTTTTGCCGGCGCATGCATTGGCCCGGGAATATTAATGACATGCAAATACTTTTATTGGTCATCACCTAAAAACAAAGCCGTTTATGAAGAAAAAATGGAATTGGAACAGATAGAACTCCACGACGAAATGAAAAATATAATTCGCTGTAAAACAGCAATGTATTTATATATTGCCGGTCTTTTCATAATTTCTTTTTCAATGGTAGTATTTTCTGTTCTGGATTCTTTGGAAATTCTGAAAAACGGGAATATTTTTGTTTTCTATCTTGCCGGATATATGGCATTTCAAATTGTAGGCGGACGGATAATATATAAACGCATTATGAAGAAATATTAAATTTTAAATTCAAACAAAAAACAGCGGACAGGCAAAAAACCTGTCCGCTAAACTTTTTTATAATTTTTCTAAACTTTTCTATATTATAAATTACTGAGCGTTTTTAGCAGCTTTAACTTTAGCAACAGCCTCTGTAAGTTTAGGTATAATAACCTTAACATCGCCAACAATACCAAGGTCAGCTATGTCAAATATAGGAGCTGTGTCGTTCTTGTTAATAGCTATAATGTACTCTGAACCCTCCATGCCGGCAACGTGCTGAATAGCACCTGAAATACCGCATGCCATGTAAAGGTCAGGTCTAACTGTTTTACCTGTCTGTCCAACCTGTCTGTCTTTGTCAATCCAGCCAGCGTCAACATTTGCTCTTGATGATGAAATTTCACCGCCAAGAACGTCAGCAAGTTTCTGAAGTTCGCCAAAGAACTCTGGGCTGCCGATACCACGTCCGCCAGATACAAGGTATTTAGCTTCTGTAATATCAACTGTCTTTTTGTCTTCTTTAATAACTTCTTTAATTTTAACAACAGGAGTCTTGAACTCAACTTTAACTTCTTCAACTTCGCCTGTTCTTGTTGTGTCTTTAGCAAGAGCCTGCATAACACCAGGACGAACTGTTGCCATCTGTGGTCTGTGGTTCTTGCAAAGGATAGTAGCCATAATGTTACCACCAAATGCAGGACGAGTCATTCTAAGAAGTTTTGTTTCTGGGTCAATGTCAAGACCTGTGCAGTCTGCTGTAAGACCTGTATGTATTCTTGCAGATACTCTAGGAGCAAGGTCACGGCCTATTGAAGAAGCACCGAAAAGGAAAACTTCTGGGTCGTATTTTTTAATAACAGCTGTTACAGCGTCTGCATAAGGCTCTGTAAGATACTCTTTGAGCATAGGGTCGTCAACTACAACAACCTTGTCAGCGCCAAACTGAATGCAAACTTCTGCTTTGTTTTTAATATCTGAGCCAAGGAGTACGGCAACAACTTTCTGGCCAAGGTCAGCGGCAAGTTTTGTAGCCTCGCCGATAAGCTCGATACCTACTTTTGCCAATTCTCCATCTCTTTGTTCCATTAATACAAATACGTCTTTACTCATCGTAGGATTCTCCTCCTTCAACTTAGATTATGTGTCTTTCTTCTAATTTATCAACAATTATCTTAACTGCTTCATCAGCTGAAACATCATCATATTTTGTTCCAGCGCCTTTAGCCTGTTTTGTGAATGACTTGTAAACGTTTGTAGGAGAACCCTTAAGACCGATGTTTGCAGGGTCAAACATGTCTTTAAGGTCTTCAAAGCCAAGAACTTTAACTTCTTTTTCTCTGTAAGCGTCATAAATACCATGAACTGACATGTATCTTGGCTCAGCAAGCTCAGAAAGAGCTGTTATAAGGCAAGGAACAGGGAGCTCAAGAATGTGGTATCTGTCCTCAAACTGTCTTTTAACAACAACCTGTTTGTCGTCAATGCTGAGGATTTCTTCAGCGTAGCTTACCTGAGGAATTCCAAGGTGCTCAGCAATCTGTGGACCAACCTGTGCTGTATCACCATCGATAGCCTGACGGCCTGTGATAACAAGGTCATAGCCGATTTTCTTTAAGCCGGCAGCTATAATTGTAGATGTAGCGAATGTATCGGAACCACCGAAAGCTCTGTCTGATAAAAGATAAGCTTCGTCAGCGCCCATAGCAAGAGCCTCTCTTAAAGCAACATCTGCCTGAGGAGGTCCCATAGATACTATAGTAACTGTAGAACCGTCATTAAGTCTTTCTTTTATTTCAAGAGCAGCCTCAATACCTGCCTTGTCATCTGGGTTAATAATTGAAGGAACACCGTCTCTAATAAGTGTATTTGTCTTAGGATCAAGCTTAACTTCTGTTGTGTCTGGAACCTGCTTTATGCATACAACAATTTTCATAGTGTGCTAACTCCTTTCGGTTTGTTTAAATATAATCAAATTTTAAATACTGTTTTAATTATTTAATTTTAAGATGGTTAGCGATAACAATCTTCTGAACTTCACTTGTACCTTCGTAGATTTCAGTAATCTTAGCGTCTCTCATCATTCTTTCAATGTCGTACTCTCTCATATAGCCGTAGCCGCCGAATAACTGAAGGCATCTTCTTGTAGCGTCAGAAGCTGTAGCTGCGCAGAGGTATTTGCACTGAGCCGCATATAAACCGTAAGGACGTCCAGCCTCTTTTTCGCAAGCTGCTCTGTAAAGCATAAGCTGAGCTGCATCAATTCTTGTCTTAATGTCAGCAAGCTCGAATTTTGTATTCTGGAAAGCAGCAAGGTTTCTGCCGAACTGTTTTCTTTCTTTAACGTATTTAACGCAGATGTCATAAGCGCCTTCTGCGATACCAGTAGCAACAGCACCGATAGAAATACGTCCAGCATCAAGTGTTGACATCATAATCTTGAAGCCCTGTCCTTCCTGACCAAGCATGTTTGCAGCAGGAACAACAGCGTTTTCAAAAATAAGGTCTGCTGTAGCTGAACCTCTGATACCCATCTTCTTCTCGTGTTTACCAAATGAGAAGCCTGGTGTACCTTTTTCAACTATAAATGTTGAAATACCATGGTTGCCTTTTGATTTATCTGTCATTGTGGAAACAATGTAAATATCAGCTTCGCCTGCGTTAGTAATGAAGCATTTTGTACCGTTAAGTATGTAGTTATCACCATCTCTTACAGCTTTTGTCTGCTGCATTGAGGAGTCAGAGCCTGCGCCTGGCTCAGTAAGAGCGAACGCACCAAGTTTTCTTCCTGAAAGAAGGTCAGGAAGATATTTCTTTTTCTGTTCTTCATTTCCGTACTGGAAGATAGGGAAAACACCAAGTGTAGCATGAGCAGCTACGATTGTTGCTGTTGTAGCGCAAACCTTAGCAAGCTCTTCAACAGCCATTATGTAAGCAAGATAATCTCCGCCCTGTCCTTCATACTCCTTTGGATAAGGAATACCAAAAAATCCGTATCTTGCAAGCTTTCCAATATTCTCTCTTGGGAATCTTTCTTCTTCATCAATCTCCTGTGCAAGAGGTTTAACTTCGTTCTCAGCAAACTTTCTGTACATTTCTTGCAATAATTTGTGTTCCTTTGATAATGAAAAATCCATTACTCTTTCCTCCTTTATAATATAGAAAAGTGATTTTAATTCATTTTAAGTACCGATAGACAAACATATTCGTCACGGTAATTGTTTATTCCACACAAGTAATATTATCAGTTTGATATTAAAATGTCAAGGTTTTTAAACTCTTTAATAATTTTGCACAGTATTTTTGAAAATTTTAGTAAGTTTTTACTAAAAAATTTTATTGTCTTTGTCTTTTTTAAAATACAATAAATTTATTGTATTAAAATAAGTACTTATTTCAGTTTTTTTACATATATAGGAGTATATACAAGCTTAGAACCAATCCTTTTGCTTTCCATTAAAGCAATGGATGAAACAGAAATTTCTTTTTCCTGAAAACCAATTTCTTTCTTAATCTCATCATAGCCCTTTTTAAGCTCAGCCTCTCTTGCAAGAGTAATATGCGGACTAAGTCCCTGCCTATCTCTTGAAAAACCTTGTTTTTGCAGGCTTTTTTCAAGGCGTGAGTGTGCAATGTTCAATATTTTCGAATCCTGAAGCCCAACCCATACAATGCTCTTATAACCTCTCTTAAAAAATCCTATTCCTCTTAAAGTAAGCTTAAAACTCTTTATTGAAGAAAGAGCCTCATCCATGGCTAAACAAATATTTCCTATTTCTTCTTTGTCCACTTCACCTATAAACCTAACCGTCAAATGATAATTGCTTTCGTCAACAAAGTTTCCTTTTTTACAGTTTTCCTTAATTCTGCCACTTATGGATTGAATATACTTTTTTACATCTTCGTCAAAATTTATAGCAATAAACGTTCTCATTATTACACTCTCCAATAAAATAACATTCAGTAAAATTTGTTAATAGTCAAACAAAGATTAGTATGCTAAATATTCTGTATACAATCTATAATTCAAAAAATGGGTGGTTTTAACATAAACCACCCATATAATAACATATATAACAAAATTCGTTATTTTAATAAGCTTAAAGCTGTATTAACTACATTTTCTACTGTAAAGCCGTATTTTTCAAAGAGCTTTCCAGCAGGAGCTGACGCGCCAAAGCCATGCATTGAAATAACTTTGCCGTCAAGACCAACATATCTGTACCAGCCAAAGTCAGAAGCGGCTTCAACAGCAACTCTCTTTCTAACACTGTTTGGAAGAACGCTTTCTTTGTATTCTTCGCTCTGTTCCTCAAATACTTCAAAGCTTGGCATACTTACTGTTCTTACCTTATAACCTTCTTTTGTAAGCTCGTCATAAGCTTTATATATAAGCTCTACTTCTGAGCCTGTAGCCATAAGTATAATGTCAGGCTCACCTTCGCAGTCCTGAATGATATATGCACCCTTTAAAGCGCCTTTTCCTGTTTCTTTAAGAAGCGGAAGATTCTGTCTTGAAAGAATAATGCCTGTAGGCTGTTTTCTTGTAAGTGCAAGATACCATGCCGCTGCTGTTTCGTGTGTGTCACATGGACGTATAACAGTGTATCCCGGCATACTTCTTAAAGCTGCTAAATGTTCTATAGGCTGATGAGTAGGTCCGTCTTCTCCAACACCTATTGAATCGTGTGTAAGTATGCTTATAACAGGCTGCTCCATAAGGGCAGAAAGTCTCATGCCGGCCTTCATATAATCGCTGAATACAAAGAAGCCTGCAATATATGGTCTTAAACCGCCGTGAAGTGACATAGCATTTGCCATAGCTGTCATAGCAAATTCTCTTATACCAAAATGAATGTTGCTTCCGGCAGGATTTTCAGGTGAATAATACTCTCTGTCTTTCATAACTGACTTGTTTGAAGGACCAAGGTCTGCTGAACCGCCAAAAAGGTTAGGAACCATTTTCGAGAGCTTGTTAAGAACCTTTTCAGATGATGCTCTTGTAGCCAAATCCCCTTCGTAAGTCCAGAAATCTTCATCATTTAATAAATCAGGAAGCTTATTTTCAAAATATGTGTCCCATAACTGAGCCATGTCAGGATATTCAGCGCAGTATTTAGCAAACATATCTTTCCAATTATCTTCTGCCTCAGTACCTTTTGCAATTATGCTGTCGCGGTTTTTGTAAACCTCATCGGGCACATAAAACTCCTCTGTATACTCCCAGCCAAGATTTTTCTTGGCAAGAGCAATCTCATCAACACCTAAAGGCTCACCATGAGCGGAAGCCTTGCCCTCTTTGTTAGGTGCGCCAAAACCTATTTTTGTCTTAATCTCAATTAAAGTAGGTTTTTTCTTTTCAGCCTTAGCTTCTTTAATAGCTTTGTCAATGGCCTCAATATCGTTTCCGTCTTCTACAAGTATTGTCTGCCAGTTGTATGCCTCAAATCTCATTCTCACGTTTTCTTTAAAGGCTGTGTCTGTGCCGCCTTCTATTGTAATGTTGTTTGAGTCATAAAGTACAATAAGCTTGCCTAACTCAAGAGTACCGGCTAAAGAAGCAGCCTCAGCGCTAACGCCTTCCATTAAACAGCCGTCACCGCAAAGAGCATAAGTATAGTGGTCAACTACGTTATATCCCGGTTTATTAAATACACCAGCTAAGTGGCTTTCTGCCAAAGCAAAACCCACAGCATTTGCAATACCCTGACCTAAAGGTCCTGTAGTTGTTTCAATGCCTTTAGCTGCGCCGTCCTCCGGATGTCCCGGTGTATTGCTGCCAAGCTGTCTGAAATTCTTTAAATCCTCAATAGTTGTACCGTATCCGAATACATGTAAAAGTGAGTATAAAAGTGCTGAGCCGTGGCCTGCTGAAAGCACAAATCTGTCACGGTCAACCCAGTCAGGGTCTAATGGATTGTGCTTCATTTCTTTAGCCCATAATGTGTATGCCGCAGGAGCTGCACCCATAGGAAGGCCAGGGTGTCCGCTTTTAGCTTTCTGAATAGCCTCAACGCTTAAAAATCTTAATGTGTTTATGGTAAGCTGGTCTGTGTTCATTTTAAGACTCCTCCTAAATTATTTCAAAAGCTGGCTTTTAACAAAGTCTTTAATCTCAGTCTTTTCAATTACGTTTTTATGTCTAACCGGCCTGTTTTCTATTCCGTCTATAGCAGCTGGTATTTTTACATTGGAAACCTTCTCAAGCTTATTCATAAGCCTAAAGAAATCCATATCCTCGTACATGCTGTCTATAGAAATAAGTACATCTTTTGTAAATTTGTAAGGGCTTGCTGTTGACACAATAACAGCTGGTGTATTGTCGCCTGTTTCTTTTTTATATTTCTCGTAAGAAGCATAAGCAACAGCTGTATGTGTATCAAGCACATAACCGTTTTGCTCAAACATATCTTTTATAGCCTTAGATGTTTCATCTTCTGTTGCACAGTATCCCTTAATTATGCCGCCTGTAAGGTCAAGGGAATACTTACCGAATTTTGAAAGGTCTTCCATAAGCTCTTTTGTCTTTTCCTGTGAAGTTGATAAGCAGAGAAGTCTTTCAAGGTTGCTTGATACAAGTATGTCCATTGAAGGGGATTTTGTAACATGAAATTCCCTGTTTTTATTATAAACTCCTGTTGTAAAGAAGTCTGTAAGTACATTGTTAATGTTTGAAGCGCATATAAATGTTTTAACCGGAAGACCCATTTTTTTAGCGAAGTATCCGGCAAGTATGTTGCCAAAGTTTCCTGTAGGAACTGTAACATTAATTTCGTCCCCAAGCTTAATTTCGCCGTTTTGCGCCATTTTAAGGTATGCTTGGAAATAATAAACAACCTGCGGAACAAGTCGGCCTATGTTTATGGAGTTAGCCGATGAGAATATAAAGCCCTTCTCGTCAAGTTCTTTTTTAAGCTCGTTATCTGTAAATATAGTTTTAACGGCTGTCTGTGCATCGTCAAAATTGCCGTGTATACCAACAACACAAGTGTTGTCACCTTCCTGTGTTACCATTTGAAGCTTCTGAACAGGGCTTACGCCGTCTTCAGGGAAAAATACTATAATTCTAACGCCCTCAACACCTGCAAAGCCTTCAAGAGCCGCTTTTCCTGTATCTCCGCTTGTAGCTGTAAGTATAACAATTTCTTTGTCTATGCCGTTCTTCTTAGCGGCTGTTTTCATTAAATACGGAAGTATTGAAAGAGCCATGTCTTTAAATGCTATTGTTCTTCCGTGGAAAAGCTCAAGTATTGAAACATCGCCTTTTTTAACAACAGGGGCTATTTCCGGTGTATCGAATTTTTCGTCATAAGCACCGTTAATGCAGTACCTAAGCTCATCTTCTGTAAAGTCTGTAAGATAAAGCTTTAAAATTTCATAAGCCAAGTCCCTGTAATTAAGCTTTGAAAGCTCCTCAAGGGATTTGTCAATCTGCGGTATCTCCTCAGGTATAAAAAGCCCGCCATCGTCACAGATGCCTTTTAATATTGCCTGACTTGCCGTAGCTGTAATATTCTTGTCTCTTGTGCCAACATACATAAGGTTTTTCATAAGTCAACCATTCCTTTTCAGTAATAAATAAGTAATAGTTTTTTTATAACTCTTTTCTAACTCTTTTCTAACGCTTTTCATACACTATAAAAGTTTCTAAAAAGCCTTTATAACGCTTTATATTGTTACATTATATAGTAATTTTGTCAATTAAAAAAGCAGAAATTACTATAATACGCCAAATTTTAACACTTTATATCAAAATCATATTTTTATTTGCTAAAAACAGTAAAATAACTTCTATTTTCTGCCTCTTATATTTTTTGCTTTATATTTTTGACCTTTTTTTGAGCTTGATTGTTTTGTTTCTTTGTTAAAACCGCCTTTTTTGATTTTCGTTTTTGATGCATTTTCAGCTTTTTTCTTTTCAGAAGAAAGCTTTCTCGGCCTTATAAGGCACTTATCGTCAAAGCCTACTAAATCCATTCTGTGAGCCTTTTGCAGAGCTTCCATAACCAAATCAAAGTTATCCGGGTTTCTGTACTGCATAAGAGCCCTCTGCATGGCTTTTTCGTGCGGTGTTTTAGGCACATAAACATTCTCGCCTGTTCTCGGGTCTTTTTCTGTGTAATACATACATGTGGAAAGCGTTCCCGGTGTAGGATAAAAGTCCTGAACCTGCTCTGGATTGTGTCCTATATCCCTTAAATACTCAGCTAGCTTAACAGCCGCCTTTAAATCACTACCCGGGTGGCTGCTCATAAGATACGGCACAAGGAACTGATTTTTCCCCAGCTCGCTGTTTATTCTGGCGTACTTGTTTACAAACCTGTCATAAACATCTCTTGTAGGCTTTCCCATTTTGTTAAGAACCTCAGGCACCACATGCTCCGGTGCAACTTTAAGCTGTCCGCTTATGTGGTACTTGCAAAGCTCCCTAAAAAATGTGTCGTCTTTGTCATAAATCAAATAATCGTAACGAATACCAGAACGAATAAACACTTTTTTAATACCTTTAAGCCCCCTTAATTTTCTTAAAAGCGAAACATAGTCCTTGTGGCTTACTTCAAGATTTTCACAGGCTTTAGGCCAAAGACACTGTTTATTTTTACATGCTCCGGCTTTTAGCTGTTTTTTGCATGCCGGAATTCTGAAGTTAGCTGTAGGCCCGCCAACATCGTGTATATATCCCTTAAAATCTTTGTCGGCAATTATTTTTTCAGCTTCAGAAATTATGGACTCATGGCTTCTTGCCGAAATTACCCTTCCCTGATGAAAAGCTAACGCACAGAAATTACAGTTTCCAAAACATCCGCGGCTGCTTGTAATGCTGAATTTCACCTCTTTAATAGCCGGTATTCCGCCGTATTTTTCGTACATAGGGTGATATGTCCTCATGTATTCCAAAGCGTAAACGTCGTCCATTTCCTGAGTTGTAAGAGGCTTCTCTGGTGGATTCTGCACCACAAAAAACTCATTGTACTTTTCAACAAGTGTTTTGGCCGTTATGGCATCTGTGTTTTGGTACTGAATCATAAAGCTTTCGGCATACTTTTCTTTTGAGTCCTTAACCTCGTTATAGTCAGGAAGGCGTATGCTGTCATAAGCCCTGCTTTCGTCTTTTGTTTTATATACAGTACCCCTTATAAATGTAACCTCACTTACAGGTATACCACTTTCAAGGGCATTGGCTACTTCTATAATCTGCTTTTCGCCCATGCCGTATAAAAGCAAATCTGCGCCGGAATCCAGCAGTATTGAGCGCCGCACTTTGTTGTCCCAGTAATCATAGTGTGAAAGACGCCTTAAACTTGCCTCAATACCACCTATAATAATCGGTGTTTTTTTGTATATTTCACGTATTTTGTTGCAGTATACAATATCGGCCCTGTCAGGTCTTAAACCAGCCTGTCCGCCCGGAGAATATAAATCAACAGTACGCCGCTTTTTTGCTACAGTGTAATGGTTTACCATTGAATCAATGTTTCCACTGCTTACAAGAAATGCCAGTTTTGGCTCACCAAAAACATTAAAGCTTTCGGCATTTTTCCAATCCGGTTGAGGTATAAAGCATACCTTATAACCATTTCTTTCTAGTATTCGGCATATAATGGCGGCACCAAATGACGGGTGGTCCACATAGGCGTCGCCGCAGACATAAACAAAGTCCGGTCTGTCCCAGCCGCGTTCTTTCATTTCTTTATATGTTACAGGCAAAAAATCCATTTATTCCCACCTCCATCCGGCGGCATATTTGTTTTTAAGGCGGCCTTTCTGACATTTAGCCCAGCCCAAAGGATATCCTTCGGCACAGACTAAAGTCCAGCCATCTTTTCCTTCAAAATTTACTGTTTCACCTTTTAAATATCTTATAATACGCTCATCATCTTTTTCAAAATCCGCTGTTAGTTTGGCATTTTCTTTTTTAAGTGCCATTGCCAATGCCTGAGACGGCTCAAAACGCCCTTTTTTAATCTCTCCCAGTAAAAGACCGCTTCTTAACACTCTAAGACCTTTTAATTCAGGCGTGTTTTCAGGCAGTAAATACACATCGGAGTTTACAACTTTGTAAATTCCCATCAAATCAACATTAAGATTTTCTTTTATAAAATCAAGTGCCGGAGCAATCTCTTTTTTGCTTGCATTTTTTTCAAATTTTATTTCTTTTGTTTCACCATCATTTTTTGTAAGAAGAGATATAAAGTGCCCCTCTCCCTTTTGCTTGTGCGGCCATATACGTCCACAGTATTTAAGCTCTTTTTCGTTTCTTAATGACCATTCTGGTCTGCCGCTGTCAAAACCAAACTTCTCATTTATTGGCACAAGTGAAAAGTCGCTGTTTTCATTTAAAAAATCGCTTATTACCCTTTCGTCCTCGTCAGGCGAAAACGTGCAAGTGGAATAAACCATATATCCGCCATTTTTAAGCATTTTAGCGGCGCTTTTAAGTATCTGCCTCTGTGTCTTTTCGCAGAAATCAATCATTTCTTCGTTGTATGTTTTAATTAAATCCGGCTTTTTGCGGAACATACCCTCTCCGGAGCATGGCGCATCTACCAGTATGCAGTCAAAATACCCTTCAAACCTTTCGGCAAGTTTTTCTGGGCTTTCACTTAAAACAACACAGTTTTTAACACCAAAAAGCTCAATATTTTTAACAATAGCCTTTGCCCTTCCGGCGCTTATGTCGTTAGAAAACAAAATACCCGTTCCATTAAGTTTGGCAGCAATTTGTGTTGTTTTTCCTCCCGGAGCGGCGCATAAATCCAAAACTCTGTCATTTTCTTTAACAGGCAGAACCGCTGCCGCTGACATAGCACTTGGCTCTTGAATATAATAAAGTCCGGCATGGTATAAATAATTTTTAGCCGGTCTTTGGCTCTCGTTACAGTAAAAGCCCTCGTCACACCACTTTACAGGCTTTAAATCAAAAATATTTTTTTCCGCAAATTCCTCAGGTTTTATTTTAAGAGTATTAATCCTAATTCCGCTTTGCGCTTCACTTTCAAAAGATTTTATGTAGTCATCATACTCGTCTTTTAAAACCTGTTTCATTTTTTCTTTATAAAATAAAGGAAGCTCCATATTTTCCTCCAAAACTAATTTTATTAACCGTTAAATTATATGTTACTTTAAAAAACAGCTCTTTTCAACAACAAAATACCTTTACAAAACTATGGCATAACAATAAAATATCATTGACTAAACTATAAGGAGTGGTATTTTTGTCAAAACAGGTATGGAAAGCCGGAACCCTCGTCTACCCGGCCCCAGTTGTAATGGTAAGCTGCGGCGCTTTAGACGGAGTTAAAAATATAATAACTGTAGCATGGACAGGCACTGTAAACACAAACCCGGCTATGACTTATATTTCACTGCGGCCGGAAAGATATTCATATAACATAATAAAAGAGAGCGGCGAGTTTGTTATAAACCTTACAACCAAAAAACTAGTTAAAGCCTGCGATTTCTGCGGAGTAAAAAGCGGCGCTGATGTGGATAAATTTGACGTTATGAATTTAACTGCCGCACCAAGTGCAAAATTATCGGCTCCTATTATTTACGAAAGCCCAGTAAACATAGAATGTAAGGTAAAAGAAATAATACCCCTCGGCTCACACCATATGTTCTTAGCCGAAGTAGTGGCAGTTGATGTAAGCGATGAGTATTTTGACAAAACAGGAAAATTCCATTTTAATAAATCTAATCCTGTCTGCTACTCCCATGGCGAATATTTTGCTCTTGGTGAAAAATTAGGCTCTTTCGGCTATTCAATACGTAAAAAGCCTGCCGAAAATAAGCCTAAAAAAACCATACATCATAAACCAAATAAAACAAAAAATAAAAGAAAATAAAAAAAAGCGTATCTTAACGGCTTGTACCAAAAGATACGCTTTTTTAATAAATCCAAATTCAAAAACTCACTGAGCCAAAGCCACTTTAGGGTCTATGGCTGTGTCATTTTCCAGTACGGCAAAGCTTAAATGGTCGCCAAGGGCAACACTGTATTTAGTAGGCGGAGCTATTGTTCCTATAATATCTCCTGCTTTTACAATATCTCCCTGACTTACGGCAGTATCCTCGCTAAGCTGGCCGTATGTAGTGCGCCAGCCATTTGAGTGAAAAACAGTAACAGTATATCCGTTTTCATCGTCATAAGAAACACTTTCCACAGTACCGTCTGCAGCAGCCTTTACAGGTGTTCCCTGAGAAGCGGAAATACAAATGCAGTCGTTTGTTCTGTACTGCTCAAGAGTTGCATCGTATACAAGGGCGTCAGAGCTGAAATCCATTACAATATCGCCTTCAAGCGGCCAGTTAAATACAGGCTTTGCATCCGGCGTGTCAGCTAAAGCAAATTCCTCATTGTCCATATCAACATATGCTGACTCATTGTTTGTGTTTTCAGTTTTATTTGTTTCATCTGCTTTATTTGTTGTATCTTTGTTCTGTGTCTTGTCATCGGCACCGTTTGTATTTTCGCTGCTCTTGCTTTCGCTTTCGCTCTTATCCGGGTCTTCTGCTCCGTCGTTACTTACTTTATCCAAGTCCTCATAATAGTCCTTTACATTGCTGGCGTCATCCGGATTTTTATAGTCAACGCCGTTTGGATTGGCGTTTTTGTTTACATCAACCATTTGTGTCTGGTTTTCAGCCTCTAAAAGCGCCGCCTCATTTTGAGCCTTAATCCTTTCATTTTCCTTTTTGGCGCTCATGCTTCCGGCTATTCCGGCGCCCAAAGCAACCACAAGCACAAGGCATGAAAATATAGCCGTGTACTTCTTTCTTTTACCCATAATCAACACCTCCGAAAGTATTATTAACCTTAAAAGCGCTGATTATACATTAAGGGTAATTCTTTTAATTATTCTTTTTCAAAACTTATACCTGTATAATAATACTCCAATATTTCTTTATAATTTTTGCCTTCCTGTGCCAAACAATTAGCACCGTATTGGCTCATTCCGGCGCCGTGGCCGTAGCCTTTTGTAGTAAATATAACATCTTCGCCTTTTTGCGTAATTGTAAAATCACTGCTTCTTAAACCTAAAATTTCCCTAACTTCACGGCCGGTAAATACTACATTGCCTATTTGTATTGTCTGTATATACCCAGCCTCACTGCGCTCAATAACCTGTGTTTGAGAAGCAAATCCACCTTCAGCAACAGATAGTTCAGGTTTTTGTGCCTGTAGTTTTGAAATTACTTCTTCCTCAGTCATTACAACCTGAGCTGTATAATCTTCTGCTGTTGTATCCATAGGGCTTTCAACACTTTTTAAATATGGCTCTTCATTTTCCCATACATTTTCGGCAGTTTCCGTTTTGCCGCTGCTTATGGCATGAAACGCCGCAAGTATAGGTTCACCGTCGTAAACCATTATCTCTCCTTTTGTTTCATCTACAGCGGATTTAATTTTATTGTAGTATGTATCAAAATTGTCGCCCCATTTTTGCTTCATATCATCGATAGAGTTATACGCCTGTCCTCCGCTTTTAATCATATCGTCTAAAGTATTTCCGCTTTGTATGTTCCTAAGGGCATAAGTCCTAGCGGCAACAGCTTGGGCCTTTAAAGCTTCTTTTTCGTATAAAGCCGGCATTTCCGCCGCCACAACACCTACTATGTATTCCTCAAACTCGTCCTCGTTTTCAATTACAGCACTTTGTCCGCTGTCTTGTGAAATTTGGGAATTTTCGTCTGTGTTTTGCTGATTTTCGCCGCCGCCGTTTTCAGTTATTACTTGAGCGTTTTTAACTGTTGCGCTTTGGCTTTTTGAAAAAACACTGTTTACAGCCGCCGGAGCAAAAGCCATTGAAAAAATCACAGCCGCCGAAAAAAATAAAACTGACCTTTTCATATCCTCACCTAATAGAGTATATGTTAAAAGTCGGTTTATAATGCGGACAAACATATAAAAAAACCGTGTACTTTTAAGCACACGGTTTTAAATCAATCCTCTATAAAATGATATTTGTGGAAACCTTTTTGTTTTTCCATCTCGTCAATAAGCTTTTCCATATCGCGAGCCGCTCTTTTAGCGTCATCAATTTCACCAAGTGAATAGCAGTTGCCGCACTGAAGCTCGTTTTTAGCCGGAACCTCATTCATGCTTTCAACATACTGGCATGATTTTTTCAGTACATCAAAGAACATATCAAAATATTTTTCCTTATCGGCCTCGGTAGTATTTAAAACAAGATAATATCCTGTTTGGCAGCCCATAGGTCCAAAATAAGCAACAGCTATGTTCTCTGTTTCCTCAGTAACGTTTCTTACAGCTGTGGCAAAACAATGCTCAAATGTATGAAGCTCACAATTTGAAATAATTTCTTCTTTATAAGGCACTCTCATTCTTAAATCAAGAGTAACAGTATAAATACCGTTCATAGAGTCAATTCTTGAAAGATAAATACCTCTTGTAAGTTTGCTGTGGTCTACGTTAAATGAAACACTGTTTTTAATCTTCACTTAACTCATCTGCCTTTCCGCTGTCAAACTCTCTCATAGCATTAAGAGTTTCTCTCTCCAGCTCCTCATCTGTAATAACAGTAACACGGCCTTCGTTGTACTGGTCATTTACCCAGTTATATACTTTTTCCACAACAGGGTCGTTTTTATGTACGCATGCTTCACCTTTAAGGTGGAAGTTTGTGTTAATCCAATGAGCTATGCCTGATGTACCAGATGTATTGCTTATAGCAATCTTAACTGGTCTATTAAGGAATTTGTCTGTATCAAATATATTATAAATTTCTTCGTTTTTAAGTATTCCGTCGGCATGTATTCCGGCTCTTGTAACATTAAAGTTACGTCCAACAAAAGGAGTCATAGGCGGAATATTGTAATGAAGCTCTTTTTCAAAATACTCAGCTATTTCAGTTATAACTGTTGTATCCATGCCGTCAAGAGTTCCTCTAAGCTGTGCGTACTCAAATACCATAGCCTCAAGAGGTGTGTTTCCTGTTCTTTCGCCAATGCCTAAAAGAGCGCAGTTTACACTGCTTGCACCGTAAAGCCAAGCGTATGTAGCATTGTTAACAGCACGATAAAAGTCGTTGTGTCCGTGCCACTCTATAAGCTCACTTGGAACACCGGCATGGTGGTTAAGACCGTAAATAATACCAGGTACACTTCTTGGAAGAACAGAACCAGGATATGTAACACCATAACCCAATGTATCGCAGGCACGTATTTTAATAGGCACTCCTGTATCTTCTGAAAGCTCCATAAGAGCAGCCGCAAAAGGCACAACAAAGCCGTAAAAGTCTGCTCTTGTAATGTCCTCAAAATGACATCTTGGCTTAACGCCTGTTTCTATACACTCACGCACAACGCCAAGGTAATGGTCAAGTGCCTGATGTCTTGTCATGTGCATTTTGTGGAATATATGATAGTCAGAGCAGCTTACAAGTATGCCTGTTTCTTTTAAGCCTATATCTCTAACTAACTGGAAATCTTTTTTAGATGCTCTTATCCAACTTGTAATTTCCGGAAATTTATAGCCTTTTTCAAGGCATTTGTAAACGGCGTCTCTGTCCTTTTTTGTATAAAGGAAAAATTCGCTCATTCTAACAATGCCGTTTGGACCGGAAAGCTTATGAAGCAAATCAAAAATATGTGTCATCTGCCCTACAGTATATGGCTCGCGTGACTGCTGGCCATCTCTGAATGTAGTATCTGTTATCCAAAAATGTTCAGGCACGTCCATTGGCACCAGTCGTCTGTTAAATACAACCCTTGGTATATCTTCATAAGAGAAAAAGTCTCTGTAAAGGTTAGGTTCCCTGACATCTTCAAGAGGATACGCCTGCCCTGTGCTTTCAAGCAAGTTTGTCTTTTTATTATATTCAAACATTTATTTTCCTCCCGCCCTTTAAAATATTTATAATTAAAACTATTCAATTATACTGCGCTAATTATTCTATTTTAAACTATAGCGCTTTATCCAGTCAAGTGAGTCACAAAAATTCGGCATTTGAAATAATTCCGGCAGACGGACAAATGTCTTTCAGATAAAAAATATACAAAAAAATGACTTATAAATTCATTATATAATATCATAAATGGTTTTTTTTGCTAATAATAATATTACAGCAATAAAAGCGAAAGGATGATGATTATATGCTTTTAACAAAAAGAGAGCCTGTATCAGATGTTTTTACATATAAAAAAAATGTTTTAAATAACAGGCGCATTATTACAAAAAGCAGCAATGAAACAAAAAATGCATCATATCATGGCAGTGACAAAAATAATATTTTAAAAGCTTTGCTTTGCGTAAGCCTTTTAAAAGCCAATAATAACGGTATATTAGAATAATAAATAAAAAGCCGCATGGCAGTTTATACCTGCTTTGCGGCTTTTTATTGTGTTAAAGTGCTTAATCAAAATCTAAACCCAAATCCTCTTGCAGCTTCAAGTATTTTTTCTGCCGTTTCACGCTCATTTTTGTCAAGGCTTTCAGTAACACAGTTAATAATGGCTCTTTTTTCCTGTGGTGTAAGTGCGCCTTCTTTTTCAAGCATCGGTATGTATTTGGCAAATATTAGTATTACCGCGCTTTGGTCTTTGCCGTCACACTGTCTTAAGGCCTCAGCAAGTATCTCTTTTTGATTATCTGAAAGAGCCGAAAATTCATTTTTACAAAGTAAATCCTCTATTCTTGTCAATATAATTACCTCCCGTTAAACATTCCAGAGCGGCCCAGTGTACTTAAAACATATAATGTATTAAAAAGCTGTTTTTCATTAGGCGAAAGGTCCGCTTGAGCGGCTTCTGCAAACTTCTTTTCATCAAAAACGCTGTTATTGCTTTCCTGTGCCGCAATAGCTCTGTTTTCAGTGTTAAAGCCGGCTATTTCCATTATTTTAATAACGGCATATATCTGTCTTTTCATGTCTCCGGTTAAATATGGCATTATGTTATTAAGTGTTTTAATCTGCCTGTTTAACCTGTTTTCAGGCACAAGGCTTTTGTTTTCTGCTTTTATAAGCTTAGGCTCGGTTTTGTTGTAATTTAAAATCTTGCTTAAAGCCATTATTTTCTCAATATCGTTGGAATCCAATTAAATCACCTCCGTATAAATTTTATTTCAAGTTAAATAAAAATAGTACACGGCATGTATTATTTTTTTAGTCTTGGCTGTTCTTAATAGCTTTTAATGCTGAATCAATGGCATAAGATATAACCTCTTGGCACCCGTTTTCGTAATATGCCTCAAGCTTAGAGCAGTTTACAGTTGAGAAATGCTCCATAAAATCCATAATTATGCTCAGCCTAATTTTTTCTGCTCCAATACCCTTTGCTGTAATACACGCTCCTGCCACAGCACCTAAAAGAGCACCGCACGTTCCGCCAACACCAAGGCCGTCGCCATAGCCGGAAAGCAGAATTAAATCACGTTTGCTTATATCAGCCCCAGTTTTTGCACACAGCTTATAAGCGCATAACTGGCAGCAGTTTAAATCATTTGCGTCACACAATATAAAAACACCTCCCGTTATATATTTACGGAAGGTGTTTTTATTTAATGTCAATTATATTTAATTAAATCAGCACTCAGCGTTCTGTGTTGTAAGCCTTGCAGCAACAGGCCTGTATTTTTTGCTGGCCCATCTTTTTTCTTGGCTCTTAATCCAGCCGAAAGCTATAAATGTAAATATCAAGCCAACAATAAAAGATACTATTTCTCTACCAATGGCTTGCTGCATACCGCCTAAAAAGTAACCAATACCAATGCCTGCCATAAAGGCTAAAAACGGTATGCCGTACATAATAAGTACTGCATGAATAAATCCGTCCGGCGACATTTCAACCTCTACCCAGTCGTCAACTTTAGCACCGCATATATTTTCAGCCTCTATAAACATATCCTTTTCAGCCATACCTGCAATACATGCCCTGCATTTTGCGCAGGCTTCCTGACGTGTCATTTTAATTACAGCTAAATTATTGTCTTTTAATCCTATAACAATACCTTTTTCAGCCATGTTTTATCCTCCTGTAAATCACTCGCCAATTAAATCTCTAATAACCTTTGACGCCATTAAAAGCCCGGCACAAGACGGAACAAAAGCACAGCTTGCGGCTGTTCTTTTCCTGCTTTCAGGCGCGTCAATGTTAAACGCTATCTTTATAGGCTCCTCTTTTGAATAAACTACATTCAGCTTTTTTATTCCGCGTTTTTTAAGCTCATGGCGCATTACCTTGGCTAACGGACATATGGAAGTTTTGTAAATATCGGTAATTTCAAGCTTTGTAGGGTCTAACTTGTTGCCTGTACCCATAGCTGATATAACCGGTATACCCAAAGAGTCTGCCTTTGTTATTATGTCAATTTTGGCGCTTACGGTATCAACCGCATCTACTATATAATCAATTCCCGCTTTTATTATATCATCATTAGGCGGCAAATAAAAGACGGTATGTTTTTCAACAATGGCTTCAGGATTAATATCCTTTATGCGGCGTTCCATAACATCCGTTTTGTACTGCCCAACAGTGGAGTTTAACGCTATAATCTGGCGGTTTATATTTGTTATGTCAACAACATCGTTATCAACCAATATAATATGCCCTACACCGCTTCTAGCTATTGCTTCCGTTGCAAAACCGCCAACACCGCCTAAGCCGAATATCAAAACAGTGCTTTCTTTTAATTTTTTAAGTTTTTCATCGCCTATAAGCATTCTTGTTCTTAATAAGCTTTCGCCCATGATGCTCTCCTTAAAATAAAAACATAAAATATCCCGTCACATTACTATATCATATTTTTAACGAAATTCAAGCGCTGAACTTCTTTTTCATATATACCCTGTCAAATTTCTTTTTAATAAACGCTGTAATTGGCACAGCAATAATCATTCCCGGTATGCCAAACATAGAGCCAAAAACAGAAAGAGAAATTATAACAAGCACCGGATGAAGTTTTACTCTGCTGCCTATTAATTTAGGTACTATAACCATTGCGTCTATCTGCTGTAAAATAATAATAAGTATTGCGGCATAAAGTGCCTTAATAGGCGTACCTTGAGCAGCCGCTGCCGCAACTGACAGAATAAAAGCCGCTATAGAGCCAATATAAGGTATAAGATTAGCTATGCCTGAAATTATGCCTATTATAATAAAATACCGTATACCTAAAAAATACATGGCTATGCTTACCATAACAGCCATTATAACCGCGTCTGTAAGCTGACCTGATACATAGCCGGAAAATATATCGTTTATGTCCTCAAAACCGGTTTTAAGGCTTTCATATATCTTTTTAGGAAGAAAAACACCCGCTGTTTCGTTAAGCCTGAATAAAAGCCTGTCTTTTTCAGCTAAAAAATAAAAAGCCGCTACAAGGCCAATACCTAAATCAAGTAATTTTCCGCCGATAGATGTAATTGACACAGCTGCCGAAAAAACAAACCTTTGAGATAATGCCGAAAACCGCTCTATAATGCCGTTAAATACTATATCCGTATTAGAAAACAGCCCTGTGTCGTCCAGTATGTTTTTAATGCCGAATAATATGTTTTTCATATCCAGCACAAAATCCTCTATAACAGCCGAAAGGTCCCCAACTTCCTGAGGTCCAAAACTTTTTATTGTAAGGCGCACAGCCGCGGCTATAAGCAGAAATATTAATGCGTAAGTAACAGCTGTACCCCTTATTCTTTTGTTAAACGCGCCTTTTTGTTTTGTTTTAATAAAGCCCCCTGTTTCATTCTGGAAAAAGTCCACAGCCGGGTCAAGTATAAACGCTACAGCAAGGGCTATATAAACCGGTGTAAAAAGGCTTATAACCCAAAAAAGGCCATGGCACAGTGTTTTAAATATCACGTCAATGTTGTTCATAATCAAAAACGCGGCGCTTACAAAAACAGCCGTAGCCGCTGTAAAAAGCGCTATTTCAAAATACCTGCCGTGCCATGGTCTTTTCATCAATTAATCACCCTTTTATTTAAGTCTTTTTAATATTTCAGTTAAATACCTGTATGTCCTTTCAACTGACGGTATGCTGAGTTTTTCTTCTGTTGTGTGTACTCCGCTCATGTCAGGGCCAATTGAGGCCATATCCATTTCAGGCAGAACGCCTGCAAAAAGTCCGCATTCAAGACCGGCATGGATTGAATTTACCTTAGGTTCACAGTTAAATAAATCATTAAAAGTTTCAACCATTACATTTCTTAAAAGAGAACTGTCTTTATACTCCCAAGCCGGATATTTTCCCCTTAACTCAATTTGTGCGCCTAAAACACGGCTTATTGCCTTAAACTGCTCCTCTATAACGTCACGCCTTGAAATTACAGAGCTTCTTGGAGCTGAAACAACAGTTATTTTATCTTCAAATGAGCGCAGTACGCCTATATTAACAGAACTTTCTACAAGGCCCGGCATTTTAGAGCTCATAGTCATTACACCATAAGGCATAATGTTAAGCATGTCCACAGCCTTGTTAAATGTGCTTTCTGACATAACAAATTCCGGCGCACCGTTAAAATCCTTAAGCTCCACACTTATTCCGTATTCCTCTTTCGAATACTCGTGGGCAAATGTCTTTTCAAAACAGCTTAATATTTCTTTTATTTTTACCTCATTTTCAGGCTTTATAAATATTATTGCTGAGGCTTCTCTTGGTATAGCGTTGTCTTTGCTTCCGCCGAAAATATCGCATAAGCCGCATATGTCTTCTATTCCTTTAAGCACACGGCCTAAAAGCTTAATAGCGCTTGCTCTTTGAAGGTGTATGTCGCTTCCGGAATGTCCGCCTTTTAAGCCGCTTATGGATAATGTTTTAAATACACAGCCTTCCGGCGCTTTTTGCCTTTCAACAGGAAGTGAAATTTCAATTCTCATACCGCCGGCACAGCTTACTATAATTTCTCCTTCTTCTTCAGAATCTATGTTAATAAGCCTTCTGCCTTTTAATAAAGAACAGTCAAAATTTCTTGCGCCATTCATTCCCACTTCTTCATCAGTTGTAAGAAGCACCTCTACCATAGGGTGGCATAAGGAGCTGTCGTCCAGCACAGCTAAGGCCATAGCCGCCGCAATGCCGTCATCGCCGCCTAATGTTGTGCCCTCTGCTCTAATAAAATCCCCGTCTTTTACAAGCTTAATAGGGTCTTTTAAAAAATCGTGAGCGCTTTCAGGTGTTTTTTCGCATACCATGTCCATGTGGCCTTGAAGTATAATAGGCGGCACATTTTCATAGCCTTTAGAAGCCTCTTTTCTAATTAATATATTGTTGCTCTTGTCTCTTTTATACCAAAAATTATGGCTTTTTGCGAAGTTTTCAAAATACTCGCTTATTTTTTCCTCGTTTCCGCTTCCTCGTGGTACAGAGCTTATCTCGGCAAAGTATTTCCAAACATTTTCAGGCTCCATACCCTTTACAGTATTAATATTATCTTTTAAACCGTATTCTTCCATAAACATAACCTCCGGCTTTTAATATATTATTGTATTTTAAACCAAATTATTAAACATTCATATTTTGCCATTATAGCCTAAATTTGCTTTATGATTTTAAAGCCCAGCTAAAAGCAAATGAAATTTGCAGTTATTATACCACAAAAAAAGCGCAAAGCTTTTTTAATTAAAAAACTTTACGCTTAAATTATTAAAAATCACTTCCGGAAAAACCGCTTTGTATTACATCCGGATTGTTGTCTGTATAATCTCTAAAAACCTTTGCCATACGGTAAAGGTATACCAGCTTTAATATGCTTACAACAATTATGGCTATAGTAGAAGCAAGCATGACAAAAAGACCTGTAATAGCGGTTATAAACACTAATACTATGCTTAAAACCAATAATCCAAAAGAGCCTATATACCATTTCCAAAGCTTTTTCCATTTTGCCGAAATATCTTTGTCAAATTCTTCCACAACATCGCTGTGAGCCATATATTCATTGTACTCTCCCACAAGACCTACTATTCCTAAAGGAATAAGCAGAATCAAAAGCACTTCGGCATTGTTAGCAAAAATATATTCCAAAGCTATGCTAAGTATATTGGCCGCTATAACTATAATGCCTGAAATACGATAGCGGCTATCCCAGTTTGAAACCTTTATAAGTATAGCACCGTAAATCAGCTGGCAAACTGTTTGTAATATCTGCCCAGGCACCAAAAGAGCCGGAAAAAGGCTTGCAATATTTTCGTTTACCATAATCGAAGCAATCATGCCCGGTATAAAAAGCCAAAACAGAATCCAAAGCCATTTACCTAAAAACATAGCTTTTTCTGATTTGTTGTCTTTTGTGCTGCTTTCAGTAAAATACATATTGTACCAGCCTCCTTTTTATAAAGCTGTTTTGGAATTTTAACACTGGTATAATTAAATATTTAGTTTTTAAAGCTGTGTATAGGCGCAGGAATTCTTCCGCCTCTGTCAATAAACGCCTTGCAGCTATAGCTGTTAACAGGCATAATAGGCGCATAACCTAAAAGACCGCCGAACTCTACTGTTTCGCCAACGCCTTTGCCTATTACAGGTATAAGCCTTACAGCAGTTGTTTTGTTGTTTACCATACCTATAGCGGCTTCGTCGGCTATAATACCAGAAATTGTTTCAGCAGAAGTATCTCCCGGTATAGCTATCATATCAAGACCTACAGAGCAAACACAAGTCATAGCCTCAAGCTTTTCAAGTGTAAGGGCACCAAGACGTGCGGCCTCAATCATGCCGTTATCCTCGCTTACAGGTATAAATGCACCGCTTAAGCCGCCTACATAAGAGCTGGCCATAACGCCGCCTTTTTTAACATTATCGTTAAGCATAGCAAGAGCAGCAGTTGTTCCCGGAGCTCCTGCTTCCTGAAGGCCCATTTCTTGGAAGATTTCAGCTATTGAGTCACCTATAGCAGGAGTTGGAGCAAGTGAAAGGTCTATAATACCAAAAGGTGTATTAAGCCTTTTAGAAGCTTCCTGAGCCACTAACTGACCCACACGTGTAATTTTAAAAGCTGTTTTCTTTATAGTTTCGCAAAGTGTTTCAAAGTCTGCTCCTCTTACTTCCTCAAGAGCTTTTTTAACAACACCAGGACCGCTTACACCTACATTAATAACACAGTCCTTTTCGCCTACACCATGGAAAGCACCTGCCATAAAAGGATTATCCTCTACAGCGTTGCAAAATACCACAAGCTTAGCACAGCCCATACAGCTGTTGTCTTTTGTAAGCTCAGCAGCTTCTTTTATAACCTGACCCATTCTTTTAACAACATCCATATCAATGCCGTTTCTTGATGTACCAACATTTACAGATGAGCAAACAAAGTCTGTTTCAGCAAGTGCCTGAGGTATTGAGTCAATAAGTATTCTGTCGCTTGGTGTGCAGCCTTTATGAACAAGGGCTGAAAAACCGCCTAAAAAGTTAACGCCTACATCTTTAGCAGCTCTGTCAAGTGTTTTGGCAACTGATACATAGCTGTCTGTATTGCAGCCGGCAGCGGCAATGGCAATAGGTGTTACAGAAATTCTTTTATTTACAATAGGAATACCCAGCTCAAGCTCAAGCTGTTTGCCTACCTTTACAAGGTCTTTAGCCTTTGTTGTAATTTTGTTGTATATTTTCTCGTTAAATCTGTTTATATCAGAATCAGCACAATCAAGAAGGCTAATACCCATAGTAATGGTACGCACATCAAGATTCATATGCTGAATCATAGAATTAGTTTCCTGAATTTCTCCTCTTGAAATCATTTAGGACTTCCTCCCGTAATTGAGTAATGGCAATATTAAATTCTGTGCATGCAGTCAAATATAGCTTCCTGCTGTATCCTTATTTCAACATTAAGCTCATCGGCTATTTCCTTAAGGCCTGAAGCAAGCTCCTCAAATGATACAGTGCTTTTTTCAATATCCGCAATCATAAGCATGCTGAAATATCCCTTAACTATTGTTTGAGATATATCCAATATGTTTACGCCTTTTTCGGAAAGATAAATGCAGACCTTAGCTATAATGCCTACTTTGTCTTTACCTAAAACAGTAATAATACAATTCATGTCTATTCCTCCTGTTAAATACCGGTTTAACGTATTTTTCTTAAATTTATAATAAAGCATAATAATTGTCACGTCAATGTTTTGATATTCCAAAAAGCTCCATATTACAGCTTAAAAATATATAAAACCTACTGTTAAAACATAACTTAGAGCAAAATTAATTACAAAAAACGCACATTATTCCGTTTATCACGGACAAATGTGCGTAATATAAACAAAAAATATATGAAATACATAGTTATTTTCGTTGGATAAAACTACATTGCTTTAACTCTGTCAATCATTCCGCTTCCCTTTAAAATAGAAACAAAAATAAATGTAATTACAATCCCGGCGCATGTTTGTATTAAAAGTGTAGGTGTCATAACCATTGCCTGATTAAAACCGTAATATATAATTTTAACCGATGTGTAGCCTATAATCTGCAAAACTCCACCAGCTAAAGCACCTAAAACATAATTAAACTTTGCTTTTGGCATTATTTTTTCAATAATAAGCCCCATAACAGAAGCCATTAGAAACTTAATAATAAGTGTTGGTATTATCCAATGCGGATACCCGCCTATTAAATCCGCCATTGCAGCACCTATACTGCCCGCTATTGCCCCTTTTTTTCTGCCTAAAACCATAACGCCAGTAAGTATAGCGCAGTCGCCTAAATGAGTATATCCGTCGGCAAAAGGTACTTTAAATGTATAAGTAAGAACAAAAACTATTGCCGCCATAGCAGATATTTTTGTCAGCTCTTTTGCAGTGAATTTTTCCATACTCTCACCCCTTAATTTAAACTTGTACTGTATATAATACTTAAAACAACAAAAAAGTTTAATAAAATTTATAATTGTATGGTTACAATTATTTATTAATACCTAAAAATTTTGCAGCGTTATTATAAAAAACATCCTCTATACCTTTTTGGTCAAGACCGCTTGTTATAACCTTTTGTATTTCAACAGACGGGTGATGAAATGGCGAGTCTATACCGAACATTATTCTCTCTTTTCCTACTGTGTCATAAGCCTCTTTTATTTTGCAGCCCATAGGCATGCCGCTCATTTCAAGATAAATATTGCTGTACCTTCTTGCCATTTTAAGGGCAGCGTCTATATAGACCCCATGCCCGTGACCCATGTGAATCATAACCGTTTTAACATTAGGATGTCTTTCAGCTAAAAGAGCTATGCTCCAAGGCAAGCTGTAAGGCGGGTGTCCGCTGTGTATAAACACCGGAATACCGTATTCTTCGGCCTTTTCCATAATAGGGTCAACAATAGTGTCATCAGCAACAAATGCGTTTTTAAGCGGATTAAGCTTTATGCCTTTAAATCCCTTTTCCTCTACATAATACTTTAAATTTTCAATGCATTTTTCGCCGTCAAGTGGGTTTAAATAAACTGCCGGAAATATCCTATCCGGATATTTTTCAAAAGCATTTAATGTATCATCATTTGTCTTTTCATTGGCACTGCAAAGTACTGTTAATTCTATTTGGTAGTCATCCATGTTTTTAATAATGCTGTCTATATCACTTTTAATTCCGGCCCATCCGGCAAAATTTCCTACATGAGAATGTAAGTCAATCTTATTCAAATCCATCGCCTCCATTGATTTTTGTTGAGTAAAATACTACCATGGTAATGAAAAAAATTCCATATATGCCTAAAAAATTCATTATAATGTACCCATACAAATATTTGAGCTATTTTTTCATTTTCTTGATTTATTTTCAGCCGGAGTATATACTGTATTTACATAAAACTTAACAGAAATGAGGGATTAAATATGGGTAAAAAAGTATGGGCTATGTTTTTCAGCGGCACTGGCACAACAGAAAAGGTAGTAACTGCCATAAGCGCCGATATTGCCGCAGCAACAGGCTATGAAATGGAAACATTTAATTTTACACAGCCAAAAAACCGCTTAATACCTAAAGAATTTACCTGTGACGATATTGTTGTTTTAGGCACACCAGTATATGCGGGCAGAGTACCTAATGTTCTTTTAAAATACTTAAATACAGTAAAAGGAAACGGCGCCATAGGCATACCTGTTGTTCTTTTCGGCAATAGAAGCTATGATGACGCTCTTATGGAACTTAGAAACATAATGACAGATGACGGCTTTAAGCCAATAGCTGCCGGAGCATTTGTAGGGGCTCACGCATTTTCATATACATTGGCAAAAGGCAGACCAAACAGCGATGATATGGAAAAAGCTTCTTTGCTTGCACAGAAAGCGGCAGAAAAAATTAAGTCCGGCTCTTTAGGCGATGTACCTGTTTTTGTAAAAGGCAATAACCCAATAGGACCTTACTATACACCGCGTGGTCTTGACGGAAACCCTGTTCAAATACTTAAAGTACGCCCTCTTACAAGCGATAAGTGCGATAACTGCGGTCTTTGCGCCAAACTCTGTCCAATGGGCTCCATAGACCCTCTTAACTGCAAAGAATACATAGGAAAAGGCATTTGCATTAAATGCGGTGCTTGTGTCAAAAAATGTCCTAAAGGCGCAAAATACTATACCGATGAAGGATACCTTTCACATAAAGCAGCACTTGAAAAGAATTTCTCTCGTCCTGCTGAAGTTGAAATTTTCTATTAATAAAACAAAAAAACGGATTGTTTAAGTTATTAAAAACTAAGCAATCCGTTTTTTATAATTTCTATAATTTAATTATGAGCACAAATTTCTTGGTGTGCCTTTCTGCCAAAAATCTATATTGTCAAATACCATTACAGCCCTTAAATATAATGCTTCTTTAGAAGCAAAAGCGGCATGAGGTGTAATAACAGTGTTTTTGGCGTTAATTAACGGGTGGTTTGAATCAAAAGGCGGCTCTGTTTCAAGAACATCTATACCGGCTCCGGCAATTCTTCCTTCGTTAAGAGCATCGGCAAGCGCCGCAGAGTCTACAACACCGCCCCTTGCAGTATTTATAATTACAGCGTTTTTCTTCATTTTATTTATTAAATCAGCGGATATAATCTTATCCGTGTTTTTATTATACGGCACGTGGAGCGAAATAATGTCGCAGTTTTTAGCAATTTCCTCAAGGCTTGTGTAAATAACGCCCTGATTTTTAAGCTCGTCTTTTTCTGTTCTGCTGTAAGCGTATACATTACAGCCAAAAGCCTTGGCAACAGCACATACACGGCTTCCAATAGCACCTGTTCCTATTACGCCGAAATTTTTGCCAAAAAGCTCCGTACCAATAAGGCCGTCTTTTGTACCGCTGTTTCTTGCTCTGTCGTCGCATTTAGGTATATTTCTAAGTACAGAAATAGCAAGACCAAAAGCAAGCTCTGTAACTGCATTTACTGAATAGCCTGCGGCATTTGAAACAACAATTCCCTTTTCTTTACAGAAATCTATATCCACATGGTCAACACCGGCAAAAGCCACCGAAAGAAACTTCATATTAGCGCATTTTTCAATATAATTTTTCTTAAACGGCATGTTAGCTATAATTACCACATCGGCGTCACCGGCAACAGATGCAACCTCATTTTCGTCACTTGGTCTTTTGCGGTTAAAAACAACTTCATGACCCTGTTTAACAATGTTTTCGGAAGCCATCTTTTCTTCCTCAGTGCTTATCCCCAAAGGCTCCAGTACAACTACTTTCATATTATGTCCCTCCCACTTGTAATTATAAAAATGCTGTAAAACATTAATAAAAAAGTTATTAAAAAAGCGGACGGTAAATAGTTATCGTCCGCTGAAGTACCGTATATTTAATTATAAAATTCTATTTATTTACTGTCAATAAATACAGCATTATTCATTTTCCGGTTTAGCTTTTGTAACCTGCCAAATGCCTATTAAAATTATAACAGAACCCACAAATGACATAACAGTTATAGGCTCTCCTAAAAATACAACACCGGCAAACATAGACCAAACCGTTGTAAGTGTTCCAAATGTGGCAAGGGTTGCAACAGAGAGCTTTCCTGCCGCATAGTTTACAAATACATTAGCCATAACTGAGCAGAAAATACTTAGTATAGCAACTGGTATAATAAACTGAAGGTTAAATATAGGCCTTATATATTCATGTATATTGCCATTTACCGACTTAAGCGCCGAAATTGTAAATACCACGCTTGATACAAGCAGAACAATGTATGTTCTTTCAAAAGCGCTGAACTCCTCGGCTGACTTGCGGTTAACTATTTTATACGCCGCCGAAGTGAGGCATGTGCATAAAAGCAGGAATACCCCAATAGGACTTACAACACCAAGTGCGCTTCCTGATATTGTTATAATAATTACGCCTACAATAGGGAGAAGACAGAAGAGGGTCTGTCGTTTTGTAGGGTATTCCTTTAAAAACAATACCGCCAGAAGTATTGAAACAACCGGCACAATAGCTATTATAACGCCTGAAAATGTGGCGTTGGTATATAAAATACCATAGCTTTCGAAATAAAAATATAAAGGCTCCATAACGCCCAGTATCAAAAGCGATTTAATGTTTTTCCCTTTTAAAGATACTTTATGCTTACCTGTAAGCATCATTATATTCATTAATAAAAAGGCTAATATAAACCTTATTGAAAGCAGTACGTCGGGAGAGGCAACACCCATGGCGATTTTAGTAAATATATAGCTAAATCCCCATATTGTCTGACCGGCACATACCGCTAAAATAGGCATCGCCTTTTGTGAAGGCACAGCCGAAATTTTAGGCATAGATATTGCGCCGCCTGAAAAATTGCTTATAACATGTGAATTTAAAATGTTCATGTCAATCATCCCCCTTTCAACGGCTACATTTTATCACTGCCGGAAATTATTGTAAAATACAATAATTTCATATATAATATTGAATTAATTCAATATATTTACATAAGACAAATACCAAAAAAGAGGATAGAAAAATGACAAACGCAGAAATTGAGGCATTCTTAACCATATGCGAATACGGCAGTATATCAAAAGCCGCAGAAAAGCTTTTTATAAGCCAGTCATCACTAAGCACCAAAATAAAAACACTTGAAAATAAAATGGGCTGTGCCCTTTTTGTCCGCGGTAAAGGCCTAAGGGGCATACATTTAACCGAAGAAGGACGAAGGTTTCTTGAGCTGGCCATAAAGTACCAAAAAATAATAGACGAAATGATGGAAATAGGCAAAACAAGCAAAACCCCTAAGCTTCGGGTTTCTTCTATCAACAGTATGGGCACATACCTGCTTACACCGGCTTATGAAAATTTTCTTCAAAAAATGCCTGACGTTGTTCTTGAAATACAGGATATGGCTACAGACTCGGTTTATATCAGCATGGAAAACGGTTTTACTGATTTAGGCTTTACCGTAAGCCGCAGAGAAAACAGAAAAACAGTTACATATCCGGCTTTTTCAGAGCCTATGGTTTTTATATGTCCATATAATGCTGACTATCCAGATGTTATTGAATTAAATATGCTTGACATTAAAAACGAAGTGTATATATATTGGTTCGATGAGTTTGATAAATGGCATAAAGACGCATTCGGCCCAAATGCCATACCTCAGCTTCAGCTTGAGATAATGAGTCAGCTGGAATTTTTTGTAACCAAAAACAAAAACTGGGCCATTGCACCAAAAAGTGTTGCCTGCGGCTTGGCTAAGGATAATAAAGTTAAAATATGCTCTCTTGCTTTTGATGTGCCAAACAGAGTTACATACTGCGTTTATGTGCCGGATAAGTCAAAAGCCGCCATAATAAAATGCTTCCTTGGCTGTTTTAAAGACACTCTGCTTTCGTTTAAAAACATGGATATTGATATTTATATATAAAAATATACAAAATTAAATTTATATGTTTTCTAACATTTTTCGTTAAGTTTCTATTTATTTTTTTCAAATTTTTTGTATAATATACACAGGTAGTTTTACAAAGTTTTTAAGGGAGAATTGCTTATGCCAAAAAGAACAGATATCAAAAAAGTACTTATAATCGGCTCCGGCCCTATTATAATAGGCCAAGCCTGCGAGTTTGACTATTCAGGCACACAAGCCTGCAAGGCCCTTCGTAAACTGGGTTACGAAATAGTCCTTGTTAACTCAAACCCTGCTACAATAATGACAGACCCTGAAACAGCAGATGTTACTTATATAGAGCCTTTAAATGTAGAAAGACTCGAACAAATTATAGCTAAGGAACGCCCAGACGCATTGCTTCCTAACCTTGGCGGCCAGTCAGGCTTAAACCTCTGCGCTGAGCTTGCAAAAGAAGGCATACTTGATAAATATAACGTAAAAGTTATAGGCGTTCAGGTAGACGCTATTGAGCGCGGAGAAGACAGAATTGAGTTTAAAAAATCAATGAACGCCCTTGGTATTGAAATGGCAAGAAGTGAAGTTGCATACTCAGTAGATGAGGCCCTTGCCATAGCAGATAAGCTTGGCTATCCTGTTGTACTCCGTCCGGCTTATACAATGGGCGGCGCCGGCGGCGGACTTGTATATAATAAAGAAGAATTAAAAACAGTATGTGCCCGCGGTATACAGGCAAGCCTTGTAGGTCAGGTGCTTGTTGAAGAATCAATTCTCGGCTGGGAAGAATTAGAGCTGGAGATTGTCCGCGATGCCGACAACAACATGATTACCGTTTGCTTTATAGAAAATATTGACCCTCTTGGCGTTCACACTGGTGACTCATTCTGTTCAGCACCTATGCTTACTATTTCCGAAGAATGCCAGAAACGCCTTCAGGAACAGGCTTATAAAATAGTAGAGTCCGTTCAGGTTATAGGCGGTACAAATGTACAGTTTGCCCATGACCCTGTTACAGACCGTATAGTAGTTATTGAAATCAACCCACGTACATCACGTTCATCAGCCCTTGCCTCAAAGGCTACAGGCTTCCCTATTGCTCTTGTTTCAGCTATGCTTGCAACAGGCCTTACACTTAAGGATATCCCTTGCGGAAAATATGGAACACTTGATAAATACGTTCCGGATGGAGATTATGTAGTAATTAAATTTGCTCGCTGGGCATTTGAAAAATTCAAAGGCGTTGAAGACAAGCTTGGAACTCAGATGCGCGCCGTTGGCGAGGTTATGAGTATAGGAAAGACATATAAAGAAGCTTTCCAGAAAGCTATTAGAAGCCTTGAAACAGGCCGCTACGGTCTTGGTTATGCTAAAGACTACAACACAAAAACAAAAGAACAGCTCCTTAAAATGCTTGCAAACCCTTCCAGCGACCGTCATTTTATAATGTACGAAGCTTTAAGAAAAGGTGCTACAGTTGAGGAGATATTTAACCTTACAAAAGTTAAAACTTACTTTATAGAGCAGATGAAAGAGCTTGTTGATGAAGAAGAAGCTCTTGCTTTAAATAAAGGCTCACTTCCTAAAGACGAAATGCTTATTCAGGCTAAAAAAGACGGTTTTTCAGATAAATATTTAAGCCAGATACTTGATGTACCTGAGGACGATATTAGAAACCGCCGTATAGCCCTTGGCGTTGAGGAAACTTGGGAAGGCGTGCATGTAAGCGGAACACAGGACAGCGCTTATTACTACTCTACATATAACGGCACAGATAAAAACCCAGTTAAAACAGATAAACCAAAGATTATGATATTAGGCGGCGGCCCTAACCGTATCGGTCAGGGTATTGAATTTGACTACTGCTGTGTTCATGCTTCCCTTGCCCTTAAAAAGCTGGGCTTTGAAACAATAATAGTAAACTGCAACCCTGAAACTGTTTCAACAGACTATGATACATCAGATAAGCTTTATTTTGAGCCTTTAACACTTGAAGATGTTTTAAGCATTTACAACAAAGAAAAACCTCTTGGCGTTATAGCTCAGTTCGGCGGACAGACACCTCTTAACTTAGCTTCACAGCTTGAGAAAAACGGTGTTAAAATACTTGGTACTTCACCGGCAGTTATCGACCTTGCAGAAGACCGCGACCTTTTCCGCGAAATGATGCAAAAGCTTGATATTCCAATGCCTGAATCCGGTATGGCTACAACAGTAGACGAAGCTGTTAAAATAGCAAATGAAATCGGCTACCCTGTAATGGTTCGCCCTTCATACGTTTTAGGCGGCCGTGGAATGGAAGTTGTTTACGACGATGACAGCATGGCAGAATATATGAAAGCCGCTGTTGGCGTAACACCTGACAGACCTATACTTATAGACCGTTTCCTTAACCACGCTCTTGAGTGTGAGGCAGACGCTATAAGCGACGGAAACCATGCTTTTGTTCCTGCTGTAATGGAGCATATAGAACTTGCAGGCGTTCATTCAGGCGACTCCGCATGTATTATACCTTCTGTTCATATTTCAGAAGAAAATGTACGCACAATTAAGGAATATACAAAGAAGATTGCAGAAGAAATGCACGTTAAAGGCTTAATGAACATGCAGTACGCTATAGAAAACGGCAAAGTATTTGTTCTTGAGGCAAATCCACGTGCATCACGTACAGTACCACTTGTATCAAAGGTATGCAATATCCGCATGGTGCCTATAGCAACAGATATTATTACATCTGAAATAACAGGCCGTCCATCACCGGTTCCTGAATTAAAAGAGAAACATATTCCATATTACGGAGTAAAAGAAGCCGTATTCCCATTTAATATGTTCCCTGAGGTTGACCCTGTACTTGGACCAGAAATGCGTTCAACAGGCGAAGTTTTAGGCCTTTCAACATCATACGGCGAAGCATTTTATAAAGCTCAGGAAGCTACACAGTCAAAGCTTCCATTAAGCGGAACTGTTCTTATTTCCGTAAACAATAAAGATAAAGCCGAAGTTGCCGAAATAGCAAAGAGCTTTGCCGAAGACGGATTTAAGATTATAGCTACCAGCTCAACATGTGATTTAATTAGAAAAGCCGGTATCGAAGCCGAAAAAGTAAATAAACTTTCAGAAGGCCGACCAAATATACTTGATATGATAACAAACGGCCAGATTGACCTTATTGTTAATACACCTGTAGGCAAAGACAGCATAAACGACGACAGCTACCTGCGTAAAGCCGCTATTAAGGCAAGAATACCTTACATGACAACAATGGCTGCCGCAAGGGTAACAGCAAAAGGTATTCGCTATGTTAAAGAGCACGGCAGAGGCGACGTTAAGTCACTTCAGCAGCTCCACAGCGAAATAACAGATAAATAATTCTAATAATATTAAATACTGACTAATTAACCCCACCGGCTATGCCGGTGGGGTTATATTACTTAAATACATAACAAAAAAGCCATAAATAATATAATTTATGGCTTTTCGATTAAAAATTATTTACTATTTACTTTTAAAATACTTCCTAATCCAAACACCGGCGCAAATGAACCATAAAACAGTTATAACAATATAAAACCATGTATTTACACCGCTTCTTATGTGCAGTATACATACTATAAGCCATAATATTGCCGCAATTGAGTTAAAAGCAGCGGCAATTTCAATTAGTTTTTTATCCTTGCTGCTCATAGCACCACATCCTTAGATTTAATTGGTATTTTAAATTACAGTATTTGTAATGCTTCCTATGTTCTCAATCTCGCATGTTACAACATCGCCTGCTTTAAGGAATTTAGGCGGTACAAATCCCATTCCAACACCTGCCGGTGTGCCTGTAGCTATAATTGTTCCGGCTTTAAGTGTCATTCCCTGCGAAAGCTCATTTATAACATAAGCAATGTCGTGTATAAACATGTCTGTTCTGCCATTCTGTCTTGGCTCACCGTTTACAAATGACTTAATTGTAAGTACCGGCGGAGCAGGTATCTCGTCAGCTGTTACTATCCATGGGCCCATAGGTGCAAATCCGTCAAGACCTTTTCCAAATGTCCACTGTTTGTGCCTTGTCTGAAGCTCTCGTGCTGTAACATCGTTAATTATAGTATAGCCAAAAACATAATTATATGCGTCTTCCTTTGACACATTTTTGGCGTCTTTGCCTATAATTACAGCCAACTCTGCTTCATAATCAAGAGTAGAAATAATATCGCTGTGGCTTGGTATTCCGTCACCGTCAGCAACTGCTCTGTTCACTCTTTTAGAGAAATACACCGGAAACTCTCTTGTGCCGTCAAAAGCCTCTTTTTTGTATCTCATTGATTCCTCAGCATGTGCCCAGTAATTAATTCCAAGGCATATTATATCCTGTTTAGGCTCCGGAATAGGCGCCTCAATTTTCACTTTTTTAATTGAAGTAATACCGTTTCCTATGCCGCTTTTTATAAGAGATGTAAGAGCCTCTTTTTCTATATCGGTAATATTGGTTATAAGGTCGTTCATATCCTTATAAGGAAAGCCGTTTTGCTCTAGTGGCAGTATTTTAGTTCCGCATGGCGTAACAGCGCCAAGCATTTCTTTTTTGTCAACTGAGTATGTAACAAGCCTCATTTTTAAAGCACCTCCATAAATTAAGCGGTTTATCCGCATTTTTGTTTAAAAGTATAATACCATGTAATTACATAAAAATCAAAATGTGTTTATTTCTCCGGTGGAAGCTCCATATAATCGTTTATTTTAATAAATCCATATTTTTCATAAAGCGGCCGGCCCATGAGTGTTGAATCAAGTATTATGCTTTCAACACCTCTATCTTTGGCGTCTTTAACAAGTAAATCAAGAACTTTATATGCTATGCCTTTTCTTCTGTAATCCGGGTGGGTATATAAATTCATAATAAAGGCCGTATCCCCTGAAGGATTGTGGTAAGACGGCATAACTTTATAATAATCTATTCCTCCGGCACCAATAAACTTGTCATTATCAAACACAAGGTAAGCAGTATGTGTATTCTCTTTAAGCGCCGTTTTATAATAGTCTTTAACCTTTTTTTCAAATTCTCCCATATCAGTGTCAGCATCAATATGATTTATTACTCTTAAAATATCTATCCTTGTTTTAATAAGTATATCCAAATCATTAAGTCCGGCTTTTTTATATATAAAATCCATAATGCCACCTCTTTAAATATAATAATTAAAAATACAGCACGAAAATTTGAAAATTCAAACTGTTTCGTGCTGTTTTCTAATTAAACTAATTTATTATTTAGCTTCAGCTCTTGAAAGTGATTTATCAAGTATATCCATAGCCTCGTTAATTTCGTTTTCAGTTACTATAAGTGCAGGCACAAAACGAATTACATTTGTTCCAGCACCTACAAGCAAAAGACCGTTATTTATACAGTCTGCTATAACATCACCGGCAGGTATTGTAAGCTCAATACCCTGAATAAGGCCCATTCCCCTTACATCGGCTATTATGCTGTGTTTTGCTTTAAGCTCGTTAAGCTTTTTAGTAAGAAGCTCACCCTGCTTTTTAACATTGTCAAGTATTCCGCCGTTTAAAAGCTCATCCATTACAACTGTACCGGCCGCTGTAGCAAAAGGATTTCCGCCGAATGTAGAAGCATGGTCACCCGGTTTAAAAGCCTCGGCAAGTTTGTCTTTTGCCATAAATGCGCCTATAGGTATACCACCGGCAAGGCCTTTTGCAAAGCATGCTCCGTCTGGCTCAACACCGTAAGCCTGATAAGCAAATAAATAACCTGTTCTGCCTACACCACACTGAACTTCATCAAACAATAATAAAATATCGTTCTCATCGCAAAGAGCACGTACTTTTTCAAGGTACTCTTTTTTAGCCGGCCTAATACCGCCTTCACCCTGTATAGGCTCCATAAGTATTGCACATGTGTTTTCGTCAACAGCATTTTTAAGAGCTTCAAAATCGTTAAAAGGCACGTGCTTAATACCCGGAAGCATAGGGTCAAGACCTTTATGGTATTTATCCTGACCTGTAGCTGTTACAGCACCGTATGTTCTGCCGTGGAATGATTTTTCCATTGTTATAACATCACGGCCTTTTTTGCCCTTCATTACAGCGTATTTTCTTGCTATTTTAAGAGCTGACTCTATAGTTTCAGCACCACTGTTGCAGAAGAACACTTTATCAAAACAGCTGTTGGCACAAAGCTCCTCAGCAAGTGTTATCTGCGGCTCTGTGTAGTAAAGGTTTGAAACATGCATAAGCTTCATGCTCTGCTCAGCTATTTTTTTGCCAAGCTTTTCGTTGCTGTAGCCCAAAGAGTTTACGGCTATTCCGGCTACAAAATCAAGATATTTCTTGCCGTCCATATCCCAAACATACATACCTTTGCCGTGGTCAAAGGCAATAGGGAAACGGCTGTATGTATTCATTATAACTTTGCTGCCCCTCTCGGCAAGCTTTTGTGTATTATTCATTTTAAATCACCTTTCAAAATTTATTTCTTTTCAATCATTGTACCAATACCGGCATTAGTAAAGAGCTCAAGTATTAAACAGTGCTCAACCCTTCCGTCAAGTATATGCACATTATTAACTCCGGCATCTACGGCAGCCATACAGCACTCAACTTTAGGTATCATACCGCCTGATATTGTGCCGTCTTCAATAAAGCCTTTTACCTCGCTGGCCTTCATAAAGCTCATAAGTGAATCCGGGTCGTTTACATCTTTTAAAACTCCGGCAACATCTGTTAAAAATACAAGCTTTTCAGCCTCAAGGCTTCCGGCTATGGCAACAGCCATATAATCTGCATTAATGTTGTAGCTCTGGCCTGTTGCGTCTTTACCTATAGGCGCTATAACAGGTATAATGTCGTTATCTATAAGTGTTTTAACAAGTGTAGGGTCAACACTTTCTACAGTACCTACAAAACCGTAGTCAACGCCGTCTTTTTCTATTTTTTTAGCTCTTACAGTGTCACCATCTTTGCCGCTTATACCAACAGCCTTAACACCGTGAAGCTCTATTTCGGTAACAATCTGTTTATTTATTTTTCCGGCTAATACCATTTCGGCAACTTCCATAGTATCGGCATTTGTAACCCTTAAACCGTTTACAAACTTGCTTTCTATATTAAGTCTTTTAAGGAATGAGCTTATGTCCGGTCCGCCGCCATGAACAATAACAGGCTTCATACCAACAAGCTTCATAAGTACAATATCTTTAATAATAGTTTCTTTAATTTCTGGATTTACAAGGGCACTTCCGCCATATTTAACAACAACTGTTTTGTTGCTGAATTTTTTAATAAAAGGCAATGCCTCTGTAAGTATTTGAGCTTTCTTTATATTCATATCTATATTTACCATTTTGCATTATCTCCTTTAGGAACGGTAATCGCCGTTTATCCTTACATATTCATAACTTAAGTCACAGCCCCAGGCTGTGGCTTTTTCATTCCCTTCGGAAATCTTAATATTTACCTGAATTTCTTTTTCGCTGAGTATTATTTTTGCCTTGTCTTCATCAAATACAATAGGTGTTCCCTTATCCATTAAAAGAATACTGCCTGCATTGCTTGCAAATACAATATCAACCTTGTTAGGGTCAAACTTAACTCCGCTGTAGCCCATAGCACAAAGCACACGGCCCCAGTTTGCATCCTCACCAAATACGGCTGCTTTAAAAAGACTGCTCTTTACAACAGATTTAGCCATTGTTTTAGCATCTTCATAAGTTGCCGCACCTTCAACATTTACTTCCATAAACTTTGTTGCGCCTTCGCCGTCACGAACAAGGTTTTTGGCAAGTCTTTCGTTTACATAGTGAAGCGCTTCTTTAAATGTTTCAAAGTCTGCTCCTTCTTCTGTAACCTTGTCATTTCCCGCAAGACCGTTTGCCAAAACAACAACTGTATCGTTTGTGCTTGTGTCGCCGTCTACAGAAACCATGTTGTAAGTAGATTTAATGTCTTCTTTTAAGGCTTTGTTCAAAAGCTCTGCTGAAATATCGGCGTCAGTTGTTATAAAGCTAAGCATAGTTGCCATATTAGGACAAATCATGCCGCTTCCCTTTGCCATACCGCCCATACGCACTGTTTTGCCGCCAAGCTCAAACTCAACTGCAACTTCTTTTGAATATGTATCGGTTGTCATTATGGCTTCAGCTGCCATAAGAGCATTGTTTCTGTCGTAACCAAGCATAGGGAATGTATTTTTAATGCCTTCCTTAACAGTTTCTATAGGAAAAACAGCACCTATAACACCTGTTGAAGCAGTAAGGACTGTATTTTCGTCTACACCCAAAAGAGAAGCAAAGCACTGAGCCATTTCTTTGTTGCTCTTAACACCTTCTTCACCTGTGCAGGCATTGGCATTGCCGCTGTTTACGGCTATACCGTTTATTTTAACTCCGCTTTCCATTATTTCCATATTTCTTAAAACAGATGTAGCCTTAACCACATTAGTAGTAAAAGCGCCTGCTGCTGTTGCAGGAACATCACTGGCTATAAGTGCCAAGTCCTTTTTTTCTGTAATTTTACCTTTTATACCAACAGCATTTCCGGCGGCTCTAAAGCCCTTTGCCGCTGTAACGGAACCTTCTATAACTTTCATTTAAAATGCCCCCTTAAGAATGTGACCTGTATTCACCGTTTATCCTTATATATTCATGTCCTAAATCACAGCCGTAGCTTCTTGCCTTTGCTGTGCCGTCTTTTAATACGATTGTTATATAAATATCCTGCTGACTTAATATGTCAGAGGCTAAATTTTCGTCAAAACTTACCGGCTCTCCGTTATCCATAAGCAGTATACGGCCTTTTTCACTGCTCATTTCAACCTTTAAATTATCCGGATTAAAATAAGCTCCGCTGCCGCCCATAGCCGCCGCAATTCTGCCCCAGTTGGCATCTTCGCCGTACATAGCAGTTTTAACAAGGTCATTTGTAACTATGGCCTTAGCAAGTATTCTTGCGTCCTCGGTTGTTTTAGCTCCTGCCAAATCCACCTGTATAAATTTTGAAGCTCCTTCGCCGTCGTGGATAATATCCCTTGCGAATTTCTCGTGTATAAAAAGCAGTGCCCTTTCAAAAGCTTCATAAAACTCATTTTCTTCTGTAATTTCTTCGTTTTGGGCAAGACCGTTAGCCATAATAAGAGCCATATCATTGGTGCTTGTGGCACCGTCAACTGAAATCATGTTATAAGTTTCCCTAACGGCATTGGAAACAGCTTTCTGCAATAATTCCTGCGAAATATTAATATCAGTTGTAACAAAAGAAAGCACTGTTGCCATGTTAGGGTGAATCATACCGCTGCCCTTTGCCATGCCGCCTATTTTAACTATTTTGCCGCCGATATTAAGCTCAACAGCTATTTCCTTAATAAAAGTATCCGTTGTTATAATTCCCGCTGCGGCATTTTTAGCACTGTCTCTTTTGTTTGAAAGCTCCGGATAAGTTTCCTCTATGCCTTTAAGCACCTTTTCCATAGGCATTTGAAGGCCTATAATGCCTGTTGCAGCTGTAAGTATTTCTTCTTTATTTACACCCATAAGCCATGCCATAGCCTGAGCCATCATTTCGTTATCGCTGATACCCTTTTGACCTGTGCAGGCATTGGCATTGCCGCTTACACACACAAGCCCTCTTACAAGACCGCCTTTTTTTGTAATATTACTATTCCAAATAACCGGCGCGGCTTTTATTCTGTTTTGAGTATAGACGCCTGCTGCCTTAGCCGGTACGTCGCTTGTTAAAAGAGCAATGTCTTTTTTTACTTTTTTAATTCCTATATGCCTTCCGGCGGCTTTAAAGCCTTCCGGTGCTGTTATTCCTCCGTCTATAACTCTCATCAGTCTCAAGTAATTTCCTCCTTAAAAATCCATTATGCAGGGAATATAGGTGGGAAAGCAAGGCCTGTTTTTTCGTCAAGACCAAATAAAATATTCATGTTCTGAACCGCCTGTCCCGCAGCGCCTTTAACAAGGTTATCTATAGCGCCTATTACAACTATTCTTCCTGTTCTTTCATCTATTTTAAACCCTATGTCAACAAAGTTAGAACCTTTAACCCATCTTGTTTCTGGGAATACGCCTTTTTTAGTAAGTCTTATAAAATACTCTTTTCCATAGTGTTTTTCGTAAACTGCTTTTATATCGTCATAAGTATACATTTTGTTTAACTTAGCATAGCATGTAGCTAAAATACCACGGTTCATAGGTATAAGATGTGGTGTAAATGAAAGAGTTATTTCTTTGCCTGCGGCATATCCCAGCTGCTCCTCAATTTCCGGTGTATGTCTGTGAGAAGCTATTTTATAAGCTTTTACACTTTCGTTGCACTCATCAAACATATTGGCAAGAGCAAGACCTCTGCCGGCGCCTGAAACACCTGATTTAGCGTCTATTACTATTGTATCCAAGTCAATAAGTCCTTCAGCTACCAAAGGTCTTAAAGAAAGTATTGAGCATGTTGTGTAGCAGCCCGGGTTTGCTATAAGCTGGCTTTCTTTAATTTTATCCCTGTTTACCTCGCAAAGACCATAAACAGCTGTTTTAAGAAGCTCCCTGCCCTCATGCTTTACTCCGTACCATTTTTCGTAAACATCAGCATCTTTAATTCTAAAGTCTGCGCCAAAATCCACTACCTTTGCTTTGGAAAGTACGCTTTCTGTTACAACCTTTGAAGCCACACCGTGAGGAAGTGCCATAAATATAACATCATTTTCATCGGCAAGCTTTTCCATATCCATCTCACCGCAAACCATTTCGTTTATCTCACGGTAGTTCTCGTAAACTTCATCAAAAGGTTTGCCTACATAGCTGTGGGCTGTAAGAGCATTTATTTTAACTTCCGGGTGCTGCATAAGTATACGTACCAGCTCGTTTCCTGCATAACCTGTAGCTCCCACTATAGCCGCTTTTATCATAATTATCGTCCTCCGTTCATAACCCTTTAAACATAAAAACTGTATTTTATTCATTAATAAAAGTATATAAAAAAGAAGTTTCTTTTATTTCGCTTGAAATACCCTTGTTAATGGATTTTATAATTATACAAACTTTTTAAATAATATGCAAGAAAAATAAAAAAAATAATTGAAACTTTTCCCATGAGCATGTATAATCATATTACCGTTAAAAACCAAGGCTGTATAAAACAACTTTTGTCTTATATCAGCTAATATACCACAAAAGCGGGAAAAAAGAATATATTTAATCAAATAATTGAAAATTTGGTTGTAAAATGTTTTTCCGCGTGATATTAATATCTATATTTATATTTATTTTAGGAGGAATACAAAATGTCAAAAGAGAAAATAGTTCTCGCTTATTCCGGCGGACTTGACACAAGCTGCCTTATTCCATGGTTAAAGGAAAACTACAACAACGCAGAGATTATAGCCGTTTGCGGCAACGTAGGCCAGGGTAAAGAAACAGAAGGCCTTGAGGAAAAAGCTCTCAGCACAGGCGCAAGCAAGCTTTATATTGAGGATATTACAGACGAGTTTATTACAGAGGCTATTTATCCATGCGTAAAGGCTAATGCTGTTTACGAAGGCAAATACCTTTTAGGTACATCAATGGCAAGACCTATTATTGCTAAACGTCTTGTTGAAATAGCACGTAAAGAAGGCGCTACAGCAATCGCCCATGGCGCAACAGGCAAAGGCAACGACCAGGTTCGTTTTGAGCTTACAATCAAAGCCCTTGCTCCTGATTTAAAAGTTATAGCTCCTTGGAGACTTGATACTTGGAAAATGCAGTCAAGGGAAGATGAAATAGCTTACCTTGCTGCTCATGGCATACCTTTCCCTGTTAAAAAGGAAGACAGCTACAGCCGTGACAGAAATATCTGGCACATAAGCCACGAAGGCCTTGAGCTTGAAGACCCTGCTAATGAGCCAAACTATGAGCACCTTCTTCAGCTTGGTGTTTCTCCTGAAAAAGCACCTGATAAAGACGAGTACGTAACTATTGACTTTGAAAAAGGTATTCCTGTTAAAGTAAACGGTGAGGCAATGTCACCAAGAAAGATACTTGAAACACTTAACGAAATAGGCGGAAGAAACGGTATCGGTATTACAGACATCTGCGAAAACCGTGTAGTAGGTATGAAGTCAAGAGGTGTATATGAAACTCCTGGCGGAACAATTCTTTACTATGCTCACAGAGAGCTTGAATACCTTACACTTGACAAACAGACACAGGCTTGGAACGAGATTAACTCAACTAAGTTTACAGAGCTTGTATACAGCGGTGAGTGGTTTACACCTTTAAGAGAAAGCCTTTCAGCTTATTTCGACAGTGTAAACGAAGTTGTAACAGGTCAGGTTAAACTTAAACTTTACAAAGGCAATATTATTTCTGCCGGCTCAACAAGCCCATACTCACTTTACAACGCATCAATAGCAAGCTTTACAACAGGCGAGCTTTACAACCACAAAGACGCTGACGGATTTATAAACCTCTTTGGTCTTCCTCTTAAAGTACGTGCTATGATGATGCAGAATTTAAAGAATAATAAATAAGTTATAAATAAGTTATAAAAAAGTTATAAAAAGTTATAAACAAGCTTTATACAAAGACCGGCTTTATACCGGCCTTTGTTTTTATAGAAAGGAAGAATAATATGAGCAAACTTTGGGGCGGACGCTTTACAAAGCAGACCGACAGCTTTACAGACCATTTTCATTCCTCAATTTCATTTGACCAGAGAATGTATAAAGAGGATATTACAGGCTCAATAGCCCATGCCAAAATGCTTGGCGCACAGGGCATTATACCAAAAGAAGACTCTGAATTAATACAGAAAACTTTAAAAGAAATATTAGACGATATTGAAAGCGGCAAAGTTGAGTTTGACGAAAAAGCCGAAGACATTCATATGAATATAGAAACAATTCTTATAAGCCGTATAGGCGATGTAGGCAAACGCCTTCATACAGGCCGCAGCCGTAACGACCAAGTGGCTCTTGATATAAGAATGTATGTTAAAAAAGAAATCAAAAACATTGAAGGCCTTATTATAAACCTTCAAAAAGTGCTTAACGATATGGCCGGCAAAAATACAGAAACAATTATGCCGGGCTATACACACCTTCAAAGGGCACAGCCTATAACATTTGCACACCATCTTTTGGCTTATGTTGAAATGTTCAAAAGGGATTACGACAGACTTGAAAGTACATATAAACACACAAATGTAATGCCTTTAGGCAGCGGCGCTTTAGCCGGTACAACATACCCTCTTGACAGACAAATGGTATGTGATTTATTAAACTTTGACTCAATTACACTTAACAGCCTTGACGGTGTAAGCGACCGTGATTTTTGTATAGAGCTTTTAAACGCTCTTTCAATACTTATGATGCATTTAAGCCGTTTCTGTGAGGAAATTATACTTTGGAGCAGCCACGAGTTTAAGTTTATAGAACTTGACGACGCTTACTCTACAGGCTCAAGCATTATGCCGCAGAAAAAGAATCCGGATATGGCAGAGCTTATAAGGGGCAAAACAGGCCGTGTTTACGGCTACCTTATGGGCCTTCTTACAACAATGAAAGGCCTTCCTCTCGCCTATAACAAAGACATGCAGGAGGATAAAGAAGGCGTATTTGCAGCCATAGATACAGTTAAAATGTGCCTTCCTGTGTTTACAAACATGGTAAACACTATGACTGTTAAAAAAGACAGTATGCTTTCAGCGGCTAAAGGCGGCTTTACAAACGCCACAGACGCAGCTGACTGGCTTGTTAAAAAAGGTATGCCATTTAGGGACGCTCATACCGTTATAGGCCATCTTGTGCTTTACTGCATAAACAACAATACAAACTTAGACGACCTTTCACTTGAAGAATATAAAGCAATATCTCCTGTATTTGACGAAACAATATACGACGCCATAAGGGTTGAAAAATGCGTTGAGGCAAGAAACATACCAGGCGGCCCGTCTAAAGAATATACAGAAAAGCTTATAAAATTAAACGACGAATACATTAAAAACTTAGAAAAGTAAGACTTAACCGATTATTTATTCGGCTTAAAAAGCTCTTATCAGCAAAGCATGCAAGCGCTCTGTTTATCCAACAGCCGCCAATGGCGGCTGTTTTATTTGGTTTATAACAAAACCCCGGCGGAATAATCCGCTGGGGTTTTATATTGTTTTCAGTATGTTTTTATTCTTCTGCAACTCCTAAAAACTCTTTTTCTATTACCTGCCAAAGCTCCTCCTTGCCTTTTTTCTCTACACCGGAAAACGGAATAATATAATCTTCCTGTGAGCAGCCTAATGTTTTGCGTATTAAGGCAACCTGTTTTTGAATCTGGCTTCTGTTAATTTTATCCAGCTTTGTGGCGGCAATAACTATTTTATAACCATAGTGCTTAAGCCAGTCATACATAATTATATCGTTTTTTCCCGGCTCGTGGCGTATATCAATAAGCATTACAACACCAACAAGCTCTTTGCGCTTTTGCATGTATTCTTCTGTCATACGGCTCCAACGGTCTATCTCGCTTTTAGGCGCTTTTGCATAGCCGTAACCAGGTACGTCAACTATATAAAACGCATCATTTACACCATAAAAGTTTATAGTACGTGTTTTACCCGGCTGTGAAGATGTTCTGGCAAGCTTATTTCTGCCTACCATAGCATTAATAAGCGTTGATTTACCTACATTTGACTTGCCTACAAAGGCAATTTCCGTTTTATTATCTTTCGGGTACTGGCTGAAATTAACGCCTACACAACTAAGCTCGGCTTTTTTTACCTCCATACCTTTTCTCCTTCCGCAACGGCATTTTTAACTACATCGTCCATGTTCGAAACAGCTACAAAGCTTAAACCTTTCTTTATATAATCCGGTATATCCTTAAGCTGTGGCTTATTTTCTTCCGGTATTAAAACTGTATCTATTCCGGCCTGTTTTGCGGCAGTTACCTTTTCACGCAAGCCGCCTATAGGCAGTACACGGCCTGTAAGTGTTATTTCGCCTGTCATAGCCACGTTATTTTTAACAGCGGCCTTTGTTAAAGCCGAAATAACAGCCAGTGTCATTGTAATTCCGGCAGAAGGTCCGTCTTTAGGCACTGCGCCTTCCGGAATATGAATGTGTATATCCGTATCTTTGTAAAAGCTTTCGCTTAAATTAAACCTGTTGCTGTTGGAACGGATATATGTAATGCCGGCTTTTGCAGACTCCTTCATAACATTACCCATATTACCCGTAAGCTCAATTTTTCCTGTACCCGGCATAGCATTTGCTTCAATCTCTAATGTTTCTCCGCCTACGCTTGTCCATGCCAAACCACGGGCTACGCCTAAAAGCGGTTTTTCATTAGCTTTAAGGCGGTTAAATTTTTCAGGGCCAAGGTACTTTTCAATATTCCTTTCAGTTACAGTCACTTTTTTTGTTTTGCCTGAAAGTATTTCAACTACAGCCTTTCGGCAAAGTGTGCCTATCACTCTTTCAAGCTGTCTTACTCCCGCTTCTCTTGTATAAGAATCTATTATTTTTTCAATAGCATGTTCGCTTATTGAAAGCTGGCTTTTTTCAAGTCCGGCTTCTTTAAGCTCTTTAGGATGCAAATATTTAACAGCTATGTTCTTTTTCTCGTCAGGCAAATATCCGGCAATCTGTATAATCTCCATTCTATCTTTAAGAGGCCCCGGAATTTTACCTATATCATTTGCTGTGCATATAAAAAGCACATCCGAAAGGTCGTACTGCATATCAAGATAGTGGTCAACAAAAGTGCTGTTCTGCTGTGGGTCAAGAACTTCCAAAAGTGCTGATGACGGGTCACCATTATAAGAAACACCCAACTTGTCTACCTCGTCCAAAAGCATAAGCGGATTTGTTGTACCTGCTTCTTTCATGGCATTTAATATTCTGCCCCACATAGCGCCTACATACGTCCTTCTGTGGCCTCTTATTTCTGCCTCATCTCTTACACCGCCTAAAGACATTCTTACATACTTTCTGCCTGTAGCTCTGGCTATGGATTTGGCTATGGATGTTTTGCCAACTCCCGGAGGGCCTGCAAGACATATTATAGAAGCTCCAGGCTCTTTTGTGTTCATTCTAACAGCTATAAACTGCAAAATACGTTCTTTAACGTCTTTTAAACCGTAATGGTCTTCATCCAGTATTTTTTCAGCAAGTTTAAGGTCTTTGTTTTCTTCTGTTTTTTCAGACCAAGGAAGCTTAAGTATGCTCTCTATATAAGTCCTTGAAACATTAAATTCCGGCGATGTAACTGGTATTTTAACCATTCTTTCGCACTCGTCAGTAACTGTTTTAAGTACATATTCAGGCAGATTTTTTTCTTGAGCTTTTTTCAAAAATCCGTCTTTAATGCCCTGTATTCCGTCTTTATCTCCAAGCTCCTCGCTTATAACTTTTAACTGCTCTCTTAAATAGTACTCTTTCTGGCTTTCGTCTATATTTTTTCTTACATTTTTTTCTATTTTGCTTTTAAGCTCAAGTATTTCCAGCTCATTAGTTAAAATCTCTATTACTCTTTTTATTCGCTCTATAGGGTCTATTGTTTCAAGCAGTCTAAGCTTTTCTTCATTGCTTATATTAATTCCTGCGGCTATGGCATCTGCCAACTGGCCCGGTGTTTTAGCTGAAATTAAAGTCAGCATAACATCATTAGCCGGCATAGCATTGTTAAGCTTTGTGTACTTTTCGAAGTCCTCATTAGCAAGACGCATAAGAGCCTGAGCCTGTATGTCTTCTTCATACTCAGAAGGCAGTTTATCGTCTATTATTTCGGCGTCTGATACAAAATACTCCTCAATATGCGTATTTTGTGCATAAGCCCTGTGAAGGCCTTCTACTATAATATGCGTTACATTTGCCGGAAGTTTAAGCACCTGCTTTATTTTGCACACTGTGCCTACTTGAGCAAGTCCGTCTTCCGTAGGCTCATTTTCTTCCGAGTCCTTTTGTGTTATTAAAAAAATCATATCATCATTATCATGTGACGCCTCAACTGCATCTAATGACAGCTTGCGCCCTATAGGAAAACTTATTACCATATTAGGAAATACCGTAAGGCCTCTTAAAGGCACTACCGGCATGTTTTTTATACTCATTAAATCACCTCAAAAAGCATTAATTAATCTATTATACACTAAAAGATATAATCTAACAAGTAAGTAGTTTATGCACCAAATTAAAGATAAAATTTATCGGTTATACACATAAAATAAGCTTTATAAACATATATTTAATTGCTATACTACATATAAAACTATTAAATTAAAACATTTAAACGGAGAATTAATATGAATTTTACAGGGCTTATTGCCGCCGGAGCGGCATTTTTAATTATAGGTCTTTTTCATCCTATTGTAATAAAGTGCGAATATTATTTTTCTGCAAAAGTATGGCCAGTATTTCTTATTTTAGGCATTATATTTTTAGTGCTTTCAATAATAAACAGCAATATATTAATATCTGTTGTTTTAGGCATAATAGGCTGTACCTGCCTTTGGAGTATACTTGAGCTTAAAGAACAGGAAAAACGTGTTCAAAAAGGCTGGTTTCCTTCTAATCCAAAACGCAAAAATACCAATAAATACTGAGCATTACCAGTGTTATTTGTTCTATGTATATTCAGCTCTTTTCTGGGCTTTAAACTTAAATTATTTAAACTAAAAAACGGCGGATATTCCGCCGTTTTTAATTATACAGCACCTTTTGCCGTTAAAACATCGTCTTTTGTATCAGCTGAGTGCATTTCGTTAGCAAATAAGTTTTCAAGCACAGTGTTTATATGGCTTACTGCAATTACATTTGCACCTATATCCAAAAGTGACTCACTAAAATTATCCTGAGGTACAAAAACCGTGTCAGCTCCGGCTTCAAATGCGGCACGTACTTTTTCTTCAACTCCGCCTACAGGCAACACATCACCAAATATTGAAATTTCGCCTGTCATAGCTGTTCCGGCTTTTGGTATACTGCCTGTTACAGCTGAGTACATGGCACAGAAAAGAGCACAGCCCGCCGAAGGCCCATCAACAGGTATGCCGCCCGGGAAATTAATGTGTATATCATATTTTGAAACATCTACGCCCGTTACATATTTAATAGCCGCGGCGGCGTTTTCAAGTGATGACTTAGCACTGCTTGTTCTTTTCATTGTAACAGAGCCGCGCTTTATGTCCTCGTTTTCTATTATGCCTGCCGCTGTTATTTTGCCGCCTGAAACACTTTTAACTGCAACAGCCTCTATTTTAAGGAGCATTCCCGTTCCGTCTGGCAAAACAGCAAGACCGTTTACAAGGCCTCTAGCGGCAATTTTTGAAATTTTATTTTTAACTATTCTGCTGTATCTGCCGGATTTAACTACCCACTGTATGTCAGCGCATGTTATATTTTTGCGCTTTTCATATATGGCAAGGGAAGCGGCAGTCTGCATAATGTTAACTGTATCCCTGCCGTTTTGAGAAAACTCTGAAACAATGTCGAAAGCTCTTTCGTCGCACTCCATACCTGTATTAACGGCGGCTCCTGCGGCAATCCTTTTAATATCATCTGTTTTAAGCTTATCAAAAAATATCTCACAGCAACGGCTTCTTAAAGCTTGTGGTATTTCTTCCGGTGAGCGTGTTGTGGCACCTATAAGCCTGAAATCCGCCGGAAGTCCGTTTTCAAATATGTCATGAATATAAGGCGGTATAAGGTTATTTTCACTGCTATAGTATGCGCTGTTTAAATATACCTTTCTGTCCTCAAGAACTTTTAAAAGCTTGTTCATCTGTACTGGGTTAAGCTCACCTATTTCATCTATAAAAAGCGCTCCGCCGTGAGCTTTTGTAACTGCACCTTCTTTAGGCTGTGGTATTCCGGCATTGCCGTAGGCCCCTGCACCCTGATAAATTGGGTCGTGGACTGAGCCAATAAGGGGGTCGGCTATACTGCGTTCGTCAAACCTAAGTGTTGTGGCGTCAATTTCTATAAACTTGGCGTCTTTTCCAAAAGGCGAATCCGGGTTAAGCTTGGCTTCTTCCAAAACAAGCCTTGCCGCCGCTGTTTTGCCCACTCCTGCCGGGCCATAAATTAATACGTGCTGTGGGTTTTTACCGCAGAAAACGGCTCTTAAAGCTTTAATTCCTTCCTGCTGGCCTATTACATCCTCCATAGATGAAGGCCGAGTTTTTTCCGAAAGCGGCAGAGAAAGGGATATTTTTTTCAGCTCCTCCAAATGTTTGGTTTCTTTTCTTGAATCCGCTATAAGTGTAGTTTTTGTTGTGCTTTGGCTTTTTACACTGTTAAAAAAGTAAATAAAAGCCGTAACAGTAAATACAAGCTGGGCAGTAATAAGAATTATAGTCAACATTTCCATTTTTGCCTTCTCCTTTTAATGTTTAATTGTTTTAGCTTAGTATTTGCCGCTGCTTTAAGAAATATGTACCGGCTTAAGCTAAATAAAACAAAAAGGCTAAAAATAAACATTACAAAATGCTGACTTGCGATAACTTAAAACGGCGCAAAAAAACGACACGAAAAAATTTGGTCTAACAAATTAATTCGTGCCGCTGTGCATTTTTATATATTGTATGCGGATTTTAATCTATACCGCTTTACGATATTTTTGTTTCGTCTTCTTTTTCTTTTTTAATTGGAACTCTGTTATCTCTGTATACATACTTGGCGTCAGCCTTGCCCCTTACACACTCCGGCGTAATAATGCATTTTTCAACATTAGGGTCACTTGGCACCTCATACATAATTTTATTGATAAAGCTTTCCACAATAGCCCTTATACCTCTTGCGCCTGTTCCGCGCTCAATGGCAAGTTTAGCTATCTCAGTAAGAGCTTCTTCCTCAAACTCAAGCTTTACATTATCAAGCTCAAAAAGATACTCATACTGTTTTGTAATAGCGTTTTTAGGCTCTTTTAATATCTTTACAAGGTCAGCTTCTGAAAGATTTTCAAGTGATACAACAACTGGAAGTCTGCCTACAAACTCAGCTATAAGACCGTATTTTATAAGGTCCTGAGGCTGAACACTCTTTAAAAGCACGTCGGCTGAAGTATCTTTTTTGCTCTGTACTTTAGCGCCAAAGCCTATAACTTTTTCGCCCATACGGTTTTCTATAATCTTTTCCAAACCGCCAAAAGCTCCACCGCATATAAAGAGTATATTTGTTGTATCAATCTGTATAAGCTCCTGATGCGGATGTTTTCTGCCGCCCTGAGGCGGTACGGAAGCTACTGTGCCTTCAAGTATTTTAAGAAGTGCCTGCTGTACGCCTTCACCGCTTACATCCCTTGTAATGGATACATTTTCGCTTTTCTTTGTAATTTTGTCTATCTCGTCGATATAAACAATGCCTTTTTCGGCTCTTTCAATGTCATAATCTGCCGCCTGTATAAGCTTAAGAAGTATGTTTTCAACATCTTCGCCTACATAGCCAGCCTCTGTAAGAGTTGTTGCGTCGGCAATGGCAAAAGGCACATTAAGAAGCCTTGCCAAAGTCTGTGCAAGAAGTGTTTTTCCAACGCCAGTTGGGCCAAGTATAAGTATATTACTCTTTTGAAGCTCAACATCGTTTTTCTTGCGTTTTTCAAGTACTCTTTTATAGTGATTATAAACAGCTACCGAAAGAACCTTTTTAGCGCTATCCTGACCTATAACATAGTCGTCCAGTATTTTTTTAATTTCTTTAGGCTTTGGGAGAGTGCCGTTTGCAATAAGGGATGATGTTTCCACATCCTCATCTACAATATCAGCGCAGAGAGCAACGCACTCGTCACAAATATACACATCAGGGCCTGCTATTAACTTTTTAACTTGGTCCTGTGGTTTGCCGCAGAATGAACATCTGAGCTGTCTTTTTTCATCTGTTTTTGATGCCATATTTTATCTCTCCTTAAACCGGTTTAGTAATTACGGCATCAATCAAGCCATATTCTTTAGCTTCAGGCGCCGACATAAAGTTGTCTCTTTCAGTATCCCTTTCAATCTCCTCATAGCTCTTACCGGTATTAGCTGCAAGAATTTCGTTAAGACGTTTTCTTGTTTTAAGTATGTTTTCAGCTACAATACGTATTTCTGTAGCCTGTCCTCTAGCTCCGCCGGATGGCTGGTGTATCATTATTTCGGAGTTTGGAAGGGCAAACCTTTTACCCTTAGCTCCACCTGAAAGAAGGAACGCACCCATGCTGGCAGCCATGCCTATACAAATTGTAGACACATCCGGCTTAATATACTGCATAGTATCATAAATAGCCATGCCGGCTGTTACTGAGCCGCCCGGGCTGTTTATGTATAAATTAATGTCCTTATCAGGGTCTTCTGCCGCAAGGAATAAAAGCTGTGCCACAACAAGGCTTGCTGTTGTGTCGTTTACTTCCTCGCCTAAAAATATAATTCTGTCTTTAAGCAGTCTTGAGAAAATATCGTATGTTCTCTCGCCTCTGCTTGTTTGTTCCAAAACATATGGTACAAGGCTCATGTTTTATTTCCTCCTCACATTGAGGACATCAGATACCGTTTAAAAATTAAGCCTCTGTTTTAGCAGGCTCAACCTCTACGGCAGAGTCCTCTAATACCTTAGCGGCTTTCTGAACAAGAATGTCGCCTTCTACGTTCTTTCTGTCATCCTCTTTGAATATTTCAAGTGCTTTTTCTTTTTCTATGCCGTAAGACTCAGCAATTTTGCCAATCTGCTCGTCAACTTCTTCGCTTGTAACCTGAATATTTTCTTCTTTAGCAACAGCCTCAAGTACAAGTCTTGCCTTAACGCTCTTTTCAGCGCTCTCACGGAATGTGCTTCTTAAACCTTCAACAGTTGTGCCAAGGTACTGGCAGTAAACATCTAATGAAAGGCCCTGAGCAGCTATGTTGTTCTTGAACTCATTAATCATCTGATCAATTTTGTTATCATACATAACTTCTGGAATATCCATCTCAGCGTTTTCAACAACCTTGTCAATTACTCTGTCGCTCTTAATCTGCTTAGCGTTAGCTTCGGCAGTCTCTTTAAGTTTACCCTCAATGCTTGCTTTATATTCATCAAGTGTTTCAAATTCTGAAACATCCTGAGCGAACTCGTCGTTAATTTCAGGAAGCTCTTTTACATTAATTCCTTTTAACTCAACAGCAAATACAGCAGCTTTACCTGCTAAGTCAGCTGAATGATATTTTTCTGGGAATGTAACGTTTACATCGAATTTATCACCGATGCTGTGACCTACAATCTGGTCTTCAAATGTATCTATAAATGAGTGTGAACCAAGTGTAAGGTCGTAGTTATCGCTCTTGCCGCCGTCGAAAGCAACGCCGTCTACAGTGCCTTCATAGCTGATGTTTACAATATCGCCCATCTGAGCTGCTCTGTCTTCTACAGCTATAAGTCTTGAGTTCTGCTCCTGTACTCTCTTAAGCTCGTTTTCTACGCCGTCTGCTGGTACTGTAGCGTCAACTTTTTCAATCTCAACGCCTTTGTACTGACCAAGCTTAACTTCAGGCTTAACTGTAACTTCAACCTCAAACTTAATGCCTTCTTTTTTATCAATAACAGGTGCGTCAATGTCAGGTCTTGAAACTACATCAAGTCCAAGCTCCTTAACAGCTATTTCGTATTCTGTGCTGAGTACAAAATTAACTGCATCATCATAAAATACTTCTGGGCCGTATTCTGCCTCAATAAGCTTTCTTGGAGCTTTGCCTTTTCTGAAACCTGGAAGAGCTATTTTATTTTTATTTTTCTTGTATGCGTATACCATGCCCTCCTCAAGCTTTTCAGGGCCAACCTCAAAAGTAAATTTTACTGTGTTTTTTTCTTTGCTGACTACCTTTGCGTTCATCTTTAAAAATCCTCCTTAGTGATATCAATAAATAACCGCCTATTTTACCGAAAATATATGACCGCCTTAAATGAACAATACACAAATACGCGGTTATACGACTGCATAGCTAACTGACATTATAACATACTGTATATGTAAAATCCAGCAAAAGTTATGAACATTACAATATTTCAATTACAGTATCGGTTATAATGGCATCAGTGTTTTTCTCAATAAAATTAATTACATTATCTATAATGGAATTGGCGTGGCTTACCTGATTTGTAACGCAGGCAAAGCCTATAACTATTGATTTGTGCATGTCTTGGTTTTCTACTTCGGCAACAGATACATTAAACTTATGCCTTGTTTTTTCTATTATGCTCTTTACAATCATTCTTTTGTCTTTTAACGAAAAAACCCATTCTGCCTCAAGATATACCTTGCATGTGCCTATAATCATAATAATCACCTAATCAGTCAGTTTTTAATTTTACACAAACAACTTCCGGCCGGTTAAAAAGCCTTTGAGGAAAAACGCTGTTTCCAAGTCCGCGGCTTATAACAAGCTGAGTATTTTTTATATTATGCACACCGTTTGTGTATTTTGGAAAAATTCCTTGGTCAGGAGCTAAAAGCCCGCCTATAAACGGAAGACGTATTTGCCCGCCGTGGGCGTGGCCGCTGAAAACTATATCGCTTTGGGAATTTGAATACATATCTATAAACTGCGGCCTGTGGCATAAAACAATGTTAAGGGCATTTTTGTCTTTTGCAATTTGATTTTTCAAAAATTTGTCCATGTCTTTAATGTAACCTAAATATGGGTCTGTAAGGCCTGTAATGCGTATTTTTTTATCTGTGTCATAATATACACTTTCATTGTTAAGCACTTTTAAACCGGCCTTTTTTAAGTCACCGCTTAATTTTTGATAGTTACCCAATACACCCTCATGGTTTCCGCATACATAATACGAAGGACATATTTGGCTTATTTCATGGGCAAATTTTAAAGCACAGTATACATCTGTTTTGTGGCAGTCCACAATATCTCCTGTAACTACTATAATATCGGGCTTTAAATTTTTTATTATTTTAATAAGCCTTTTGTTTCTTTTGCCAAAGCTCTCGTTTTGTAAATCGGATATATGCACTATTTTAAAGCCGTTATATTTTCTTCCGGCTTTTAGAGCGTTAATTGTGTAATTTGAAACAGTTATTTTTTTATTCTCAAATACAAGAAAAATATAAACCATAACTGCCAATAAGGCGCTTTTAAGGGTACTTTTGTTTATCAGTTTCAAAACTTTTACCTCTGTTTCTTATTAGATTTGTATTGCTTTTTTTACTTAAATAATACTTATTTAATAAGCATTTAAAAGATTATAGCACAATATTTAATCTAAAAATATACGCCAAATAATATTTTAAGCAAATTTTAAACCTTTAAATTTATATATAAATTAAGACTGCCGCATATAAACGGCAGTCTTTAGTATACTCGTTTTTGAATTGATATATTACTTGTTTTTAATCATACATGCAGTAAAATAAACTGTTTTTTGCCTTTTTTGTCTTTTAGTTTTCCATTATTTCTTTCTGCATCTGTATAAATCCTTCCTCGCCTATGTTTGTGTCTATACCACCAAGGTTGTAGAGTATATCACCATCAAGCCAGTAATAGCTTTCATAAGTCTGCTCTGTTTTTTCATCAACTGTGCCGTAGCTTACCCAGTAACCATCTGCTTCATACTGAGCAACTTCCTCAGGGTCAATTTTGCTTTCATCTCCGCCAGGATATATAACCGTTTTGTGTACTTCGTATTTATCCACAATGCTTAAATCCTCACCGTTAATCACATGTCTTGCACCTAAAATAACAGTCTGTCCATCAGCGTTTTCATACGATATATTAATGTTATTGCTTTCTCCAACAACACTTCCGCTATTGTCGGTGGCCTGTGTCTTTCCTGTTCCGGCTGACACATACTCAAAACCGTTTTGAAACTTTTCTACACTTTTAATTTCAAACCCGGCTTTTTCCTCTAACTCAGAAAATTGTGTATAAGGTATATCTTCGTTATATGAATGGCCTTCCCAGCTACTTATTTGGCCTATGGCGTAACCTGTTACTGAAAATGCACATATAGCAGCTGCAACGATAGCGATTTTAAATTTCATATTAAGCTTCATAATTTTTGCCTCCTTATAAATTTTACTTTCTGCCCTGTCCTTAATTCTATCAAGCATGTCATCCGGCGCTGTTACATCACTTGACGCCGCATTAAGCATATCTTTTAATTTTGTGTCAAAATCGTTATACTTCATTGGCTATCAGCCTGCCTTTCCCCTCAGCGGTTTGAATATATTTTTTCATTTTCTTTCTTGCCAGAAAAAGCTGTGACTTAACAGTGCTGTTCAGTGAGCCTGTTATTTTTGCAATTTCGTTTATGGGCATATCGTTAAAATAGAAAAGCACTACAACCGTTCTTTGTTTTTTGTCCAAAGCGTTTACGGCTTCATACAGAACTTGAAAGTCCTTCTGCTGAGTATTTGTATATAGCTCACTTTCGGCTTTATCAAAAATTTCTTCAACAGGCACATCTGAGTTTGTTTTCTTGTCCATCTCCCAAGCCGTTCTGACAAGTATTTTAAAAAACCACGACCGGAAAAGCCCCGGGTTTTTAATTCTTCCTAAGTTTTGATAACATTTTATAAAAGCTTCCTGTGCTATATCATCACTTAAAGCCCTGTCTTTTGTTATCAAAAATGCCGTGCGCACGGCTTGATTTTTATATTTTTCATAGAGCTCGTTAAATGCGCTTTTATCTCCTTTATTAAACATAAGTACTAATTCATCATCCGTCATTTATCTGCTCCTTTCCGACGCGTCTGTATATAAGAGTAATAATAACGCCAAAAGGTTTAAAATTTTCAAAATAATTTTTAATATTTAAAACTTTATTAGTGTACTAATAAATAAAAAAGAGCGCAGGCATTATAAGCCTCTGCACTCTATTAAAAACACAATAAAAATCTTTTTTCAATGAAACATCTTCCCAATTATAAAAGTTTCATCCCATCAGGAGCAGATAAAAACAAGTTTAACACCAATGTCGCAAACTCATCACAAACTTTTATATACGGCGAAAGAAATATACATACAATTAAAGCTACACCTGTAAGTGTAATAAATAAATTAAACACTATAAATAAAGTGCTGTATTTTCTTTCAATGCCGGATGACGACTTTATAAGAAGCACCAATGCTGTAGCAGACATAACAAAAGCAAGAAAAAGCATTAATACTACAGCTATAAAGCCAAATAAACGTCCAATTCTAGGACAAAGCCACGATATAAAACC
>JAHZEA010000030.1:0-9302 GCA_019422065.1 Lachnospiraceae bacterium
TTTTTCTTTGGCATTTACGGCTGTTGTAAGTAAGTATAAAATACGGTTTATGTCTTCGTTATCTGCCATAGAGGCGTCGTTTTGGGCGGCAATAACGCCTTTTTCCTCTTTTAATTCGGCACTTTGCGGGTTATAAGGGTACATTTAAAGTCCTCCTTTTAATTTTCAATATATTGCAGAAGTTATAAAAAGCTGTAAATAAAATTTTATGAATGTGTATTTTTTAAAAGTATATTCAGGTAATTTAAAAAAATGAAAAAATATGTTTTTATATTACGCCTTGGGTATATAATAAAAATTATGAAAGTATGTTTAAAATATAGCGCTTAAAGGATATATCTGTTATTATTGACAGTATAGATTTTATTGACTGGAGATGTTGTTTTTGAAAACCATAGTTCTTACAGGCGGCGGTACGGCGGGCCATGTAACGCCGAATTTGGCGCTTATACCGGAGCTTAAAAAAGCCGGGTACAACGTAATATATATTGGCACTGAAAATGGCATGGAACGCGGCCTTGTGGAAAAAACAGGAGTAGAGTATCACTATGTTTCAACAGGTAAATTAAGAAGGTATATGTCTAAAGATAACTTTACAGATATGTTTAAGGTTGTAAAGGGCATAGCAGAGGCTAAAAAGCTTATAAAGCGCTTAAAACCGGATATTGTATTTTCAAAAGGCGGATTTGTGGCTGTGCCTGTTGTTTTGGGCGCTAAATTTAACGGTGTGCCTGTTATAGCACATGAGTCTGATATGACACCTGGTCTTGCCAATAAAATAGCAATGCCATTTGCTAAAAAAATATGCACTACATTCCCTGAAACAGTTAAATATGTGGGCAAAAAAGGTATTCATACCGGAACGCCTATACGAAAAGAACTTTTTGAGGGTAATGCTGAAAAGGGCCGAATGCTTTGCGGTTTTGATAATGAAAAGCCGGTTATAATGATGATGGGCGGAAGCCTTGGCTCACAGAAAATAAATAAAGTGCTTAGAGCCGCGCTAACTGAGATAACAACAGGTTTCCAGCTGGTGCATATATGCGGAAAAGGCAATGTTGATAAGTCAATAAACATAAAAGGCTATAAACAGTTTGAGTACCTGTCGGAGGAGCTTCCTCATGTTATGGCCTGTGCCGATATGGTTATATCCCGTGCCGGCTCAAACTCTATATCCGAGTTTTTAGCTCTTAAAAAGCCGGCTCTTTTAATACCGCTTTCGGCAAAAGCCAGCCGCGGCGACCAGATATTAAATGCCCAGAGCTTTGAAAAACAAGGATATTCCCTTGTGCTCAAAGAGGAAGAAATGACACCGGAAAGCCTTTTAAAATCCATAAAAGAACTGTATTTGGCAAAAGACAGCCTTATAAACGCCATGGCTAAAAGCCCGGCATCAAACGGTGTTGAAAATGTAATGAAAGTAATACTTAAATACAGCTAAAATTAATTTGACAAACATGCTGTATATATTTAAAATTTATCGAGTGAATAAAAATAGTAATTGGAGTGTGATATAAATGAAAAAGTTTATTTGTATGGCGGCACTGGCCGCAATGGTACTTAGCGGTTGTTCTTCAGGCACTGATTCCTCAGCATCTGCGTCATCTTCTCAGGCTTCTTCATCTCAAGCATCATCCGGTTCAGAGGAACAGGCTTCATCTTCAGAGCAGACATCAGAAGAAGCACAGGCTGAGCTTGACGCCCTTAAGGAAAAAATGTTTACAGACGGAACAAACTTCCCACAGCTTGAGGAGCCGGAAAAAGGCGAGGAAATAGCTGTTTTTACAACAAATAAAGGCGTAATTAAAATCAAACTCTGCCCGGAAGAAGCACCAAAGGCTGTAGAAAACTTTAAAGGCCTTATAAACGAAGGATATTACGACGGCCTTACTTTCCACAGAGTAATAAATAATTTTATGATTCAGGGCGGTGACCCTAACGGCAACGGCACAGGCGGCGAAAGCATTTGGGGCGGTAAGTTTGAGGACGAGTATAACGGCGATATGTACCACTTCAGAGGCGCCCTTGCTTATGCAAACAGCGGTATGGACACAAACGGAAGCCAGTTTTATATTGTTCAGTCTCCAGCAGTTGAAGAAGGCTATTTTGACTATATAGACGAAATAGTAAACCAGTACGGCGACAGCGAAATACTTTATGATTCAAACAGCGGAAAGATAGTAAGAACAAACTATTCAGATAAAGCAAAAGAGGAGTATAATTCTCTTGGCGGAACACCATACCTTGATTTTGGCTACACTGTTTTTGGTCAGGTAATAGAGGGCATGGATGTAGTAGACGCCATTGCTTCTGTTGAAACTGATGAGAACGATAAGCCTACAGAGGATGTTGTAATAGAAAAAGCTGAAATAGTTGAGTGGGAATAACTGAAAATACTAAGAACCGGCGTATGCTGTTTTAAGCCGGTTCTTTTATATTGATTTTGTTTCCGCGGCCTTGCGCCTTGCAGATAATGTGAATTTGTGTTAATATTATTTAATATATGTGTTCGTAATATAAATTATTGATTTTTGTGAAAATATGTATGAAAAATGGTTATTTAAAGACAAATAGGGGGATGAAGATGCAGAAGACTAAGTATATATTTGTTACCGGAGGCGTTGTTTCTGGTCTTGGCAAGGGCATTACAGCCGCTTCCCTTGGAAGACTTTTGAAGGCAAGAGGCTACAAGGTTACAATACAGAAGTTTGACCCGTATATTAATGTTGACCCGGGCACAATGAGTCCATATCAGCACGGAGAGGTTTTTGTTACAGAAGATGGCGCCGAAACAGACCTTGACCTTGGACACTACGAAAGATTTATAGACGAAAACCTTAATATAAACAGCAATACAACTACAGGTAAGGTTTACTGGTCTGTTCTTAATAAAGAAAGAAAAGGCGAGTACCTTGGCGCAACTGTTCAGGTAATCCCTCATATTACAAACGAGATTAAAGAAAGAATTTACAGAGCAAGCAAGCTTAACACACCGGATATTGTTATAACTGAAATAGGCGGTACCGTAGGTGATATTGAAAGCACACCGTTTATGGAGGCAATAAGACAGGTTTCAAGAGAGATAGGCAAAGAAAACTGCCTTTATATCCATGTAACACTTATACCGTACCTTTCAAAGGGCGGCGAAATGAAAACAAAGCCGACACAGCATTCTGTAAAAGAGCTTCTTTCAATAGGTATCCAGCCGGATGTTATAGTATGCCGTACAGAGCATGAAATAAGCTGTGATATGAAAAACAAGCTTTCACTTTTCTGTAATGTTGAAAACGACTGTATTATACAAAACCTTGACGCTGACAGTCTTTACGAAATTCCTGTTATGCTTGAAAAAGAGGGCCTTGCAAAGGTTGCCTGCCGTAAGCTTGGCATTGCAGATACAAAGCCGGACCTTAGTGACTGGCTTGAAATGCTTGAAAAAGAGCGTAATATGAGCGGTAATGTTAATATTGCACTGGTAGGAAAATATGTAGAGCTTCACGACGCATACCTTTCTGTTGTAGAGTCACTGCACCATGCCGGAATACATAACGGCGTAAATGTGGACATACAGTGGATTAACGCTGAGCATCTTACAGAACAAAATGCAGATGAACTCCTTAAAGACTCAGCCGGAATACTTGTTCCAGGCGGCTTTGGCGACAGAGGACTTGAAGGCAAAATTACAGCTATTAAATATGCAAGGGTAAACAAAGTGCCTTTCTTTGGTATATGCCTTGGTATGCAGTGCGCCGTTATAGAGTACGCAAGAAATGTTTTGGGATATGCCGACGCTTTTACAGCAGAAGTACACCCGGATACAACACACCCTGTTATTGACCTTATGCCGGAGCAGAAAGACATTGAGGATATGGGCGGCACAATGCGTTTAGGTGCGTACCCATGTAAGCTTTCAGAAGACTCTTTTGCTTATAAGGCTTATGGTCAGGAGCTTATATATGAGCGCCACAGACACAGATATGAGTACAATAACGTATACAGAAAAGAGCTTATTGAAGCCGGAATGAGTGTAACAGGTATTTCGCCAAACGAAAAATTAGTTGAAATAGTAGAAGTACACGACCATCCTTGGTTTGTAGGCGTACAGTTCCATCCGGAATTTAAGTCAAGACCTAACAGACCTCATCCGCTGTTTAAAGACTTTGTAGCTTCTGCTATTGAATATCAAAATAAGTAAAACTAAATTAACACTAAGGCCGTTTTAAACGGCCTTTTAATATGTTTTAAGCTTCCTTAGTTTTATGAGAATTTTTTAATATTCCCAAATGTTAAATAAAATTTCATAAAGTTTACAATTTTTTATTGTATTATATAGTCATCAGGTGCAAAGGCACCGTGTATATATACAATGTTGGTAAAAAGGAGGCAGAAAAATGTATAATGAAGCTGTAACTAGTATAAAAGATAATAAATCGGAAAAAGTACTTGTATGCATTACATCACAGCTTAATTCCGAAAGACTTATAGATAAAGCGGCACAGCTTGCCGAAGAAATGGGCGCTGAGTTTCATATTTTGCATGTACAGCGTGGTGACAGTATATTTAACAACAGTGATACACCGGATATGATGAGCAGACTTTGCCAATACGGAAGCGCAAAAGGCGGAAGTATTCATTTTTACTGCGATGAGGACGTAGCACTTTGTATAGCCCGGTTTATAGCACAAAGGCATATAACAAAAGTGGTAATGGGCCAGCCTCCGGTTAAGGATGTAAACAATATAAAAGAATTAAGAGCTGCCGCTGATAAAGTGCTGCATGATATAAAAACACCTGTTGAGGTAATAGTTGTACCAAGAGATGAAAGTGTGGAAGATAAACACATTTATATAAACATGAAAGAGGATTTAAAGTTTGTTATTGCATAAAACCCAATAATATATTATTATTCTGTGTAAAGCTTATTTAATAACTTTTATTAAATTACTTATGAAACTAAAGGAGAGAATGAACAAATGAGTATTTATGAAGACTGGCTGGCAAAAGCTTTTACTAAGGAAGGAAGAAGCGTTGACGCTGTTTGGGATGTATACCTTCCTGCAGAGCAGAAAGTTTATGAGTATATACTTGAAAATAAAGTTACTAACTTAAGCGGCACTGTTACAGAGCTTGGCGAAAAGTTTAATATGTCTGCCGAGTACGTTATAGCTTTTGTAGACGGAATAAATGACATACTTCCTGAAAAGTACGATGTTAAAAAGCTTGATGAAAACTCACAGATTGACCTTGTAATTGATTTTGAAAAGCTTTACAAAAAAATGGTTGAGTATAAGGCTGAGCATCTTTACACACTTAAACAGTGGGATAATATATTTGATGAAACAAAACAGAAAGCACTTTACGCAGAACAGAGAAACAGCCGTACAGTAGTTAAAGGCAAAAAAATAGGCAGAAACGACCCTTGCCCTTGCGGAAGCGGCAAGAAGTATAAAAAATGCTGTGGTGCAAATTTATGATAACTGATTTTGAAAAAATTGATGTTGAAAATATAAATAACGAAATTATAGAAAAAGCCGCGGGAATTCTTCAAAAGGGAGGTCTTGTGGCTTTTCCTACAGAAACGGTTTACGGCCTTGGAGCAAACGGCTTAAATGCTGAGGCATGCAGAAAAATATACGAGGCTAAAGGCCGCCCGTCTGATAATCCGCTTATACTGCATATAGGCGATATAAGCCAGCTTAAAAACATAGTATTAGAGGTGCCGGAAAAAGCGCAGAAAGTAATAGACGCTTTTTGGCCGGGACCTGTTACTATTGTGTTCAAAAAAAGGGATATAGTACCAAACTCAGTTTCAGGCGGCCTTGATACAGTAGCTGTAAGGTTTCCGTCTAACAAAGTAGCAAGGCTTATAATAAACGCATCAGGCGTGCCTATTGCGGCGCCTAGCGCCAATACCAGCGGCAAGCCTTCGCCAACAAAGGCAGAGCATGTGCTGCATGATATGAACGGCAAAATAGATATGATTGTAGACGGCGGAAGCTGCGATGTAGGCCTTGAGTCTACAATAATAGATGTTACAAGCGATGTGCCGGCACTTCTGCGCCCGGGAGCTGTAACAAAAGAAATGCTGGAAAGTGTAATAGGCGAAATATCCGTTGACCCGGCTGTTTATAAAATGCTTACTAAAGACCAAAAGCCAAAGGCCCCGGGTATGAAGTATAAGCACTACTCGCCGGATGCCGACGTTACACTTGTTGTAGGCGATGAAACAAAAGTAATAGATAAAATAAATGCTCTTTGTTTGGCCGACAGTAATAACGGCTTTAAAACAGGAGTGCTTTGTCGTGAAAAAAACGCGGACAAATATAAAGCTGACTGTGTGCTGAGCGCCGGTAACGACATTGAAACAGCTGGAGCGCGGCTTTTTGATATTTTAAGGGAGTTTGACGACCTTAAAGTGAATAAAGTGTATTCCGAAGTATTTGAGGAAAGCGGTGAAGGCCTTGCGGTTATGAACAGGCTTAAAAAAGCCGCAGGCCATAAATTCATTGAGGCTTAATGTAGTGTTTGGTCTGTTTTGGTTGATATTTAGTCAAATAAATGTTATATTTGAATATATGGGGTTAAAACAATTTTAATAATATAACTATTTATTTAAACATTAAAAAGAAGTATTTTGGGAGGACTAACATGATAGCTTTAGGCTGTGACCACGGCGGTTATCCGCTTATGAAAGAAGTAATTAATTACCTTGAAAAAGAGGGAATTGAGTATAAAAATTTCGGTACTTTTTCCGAAGAAAGCTGTGACTACCCTGTTTATGCCAAGCTTGCGGCTAATGCCGTAGCAAGCGGACAGTGTGATAAAGGAATACTTATATGCGGTACAGGAATAGGTATTTCAATAACAGCAAATAAAATAAAAGGCATTAGATGCGCTCTCTGCCATGACTGTTTTTCAGCAAAGGCAACAAGGCAGCATAACGATGCCAACATGCTTGCTATGGGCGCAAGAGTTGTAGGCCCGGGTCTTGCTGTTGAGATAGTTAAGGATTTCCTTAATACAGAATTTTCAAATGAGGAAAGACATATAAGACGTATTAAACAAATAGAAGACTAAGGAGGGTGTAAAATGGGCAAACTTTTTATATCAGAGCATCCGCTTATGAAGCACAAAATAACAATGCTTAGGGATAAAAACACAAGCACAAAAGAGTTTAAAGAGCTTATAAGCGAAGTAGCAATGCTGCTTACATATGAGGCTACCCGTGAGCTTCCTACAGTGGAAACAACGGTTCAAACACCTATTGCTGAGGCAAAATGCAGTAAAATTAAGCAGGATATAGTAATAGTGCCTATTTTAAGAGCCGGCCTTGGTATGGTAGACGGTGTGCATAATATACTTCCGGCAGCAAAGGTAGGGCATATAGGCCTTTACAGAGACCCTGAAACACTTACACCTGTTGAGTATTACTGTAAGGTACCTAAAGACCTTGAAAATACTAAGGTTTTTGTTTTAGACCCTATGCTGGCTACAGGTAAAACGGCAGAAGCCGCTGTTGAGTTTTTAAAAGAACGCGGGGCAAAAGACGTTACTGTAATTTGCGTTCTTGCGGCGCCGGACGGAGTAAAAACTGTTCAAAGCACATTTGAGGATGTTGATATTTATGCCGCTGCTTACGACACTATGTTAAACGAAAAAGGATATATAGTGCCGGGTCTTGGTGATGCCGGTGACAGAATGTTCGGCACTAAATAATTTGGGAGAGGTTACTTTTGGTTCACGATTGGGTTTTATATATTGCGGCTTTTTCCACAGCATTTGCTATATCTAATGTTATGACGCCTGTAGCCAAAAAGCTGTCAATTAAGCTTGGAGCTATTGACATGCCTAAAAAAAGAGGCATGCATAACAAACCAATGCCAAGAATGGGCGGTATAGCTATTGTTGTAGGGTTTATGGCTACAGTACTGTTGCTGTATAATTTTGTTGAGTATTCGGATGTAAAAAAGCTTATAGGTTTTTTTATAGGCGCAACGGTAATAGTTATACTGGGAATGGTGGATGATGTTAAAAACCTTCCCGCTAAGCTTAAGTTTGCTGTGCAGATAATAGCGGCATTAATACCGGTAATGTTTGGGGTAAGGATACATGTTGTTTTATGGCCTGTTACTTACGCGCTTTTAAAACTTAGTATACCTATAACTGTAATTTGGATTGTAGGCCTTACAAATGCCGTTAATCTTATAGACGGTCTTGACGGGTTAGCCGCCGGAGTATCGTCTATTGCGGCAATATGCGTTATGGTGCTTTGTATACTTACCGGTGATGAAACGGCTGTTGTGCTTACAGCGGCTCTTGCCGGCTCGTGCCTTGGATTTCTGCCGAGAAACTTTAACCCGGCCGAGATTTTTATGGGGGATACGGGCGCTACATTTTTAGGCTATACATTGGCTGTTACAAGTATACTTGGAGTGTTTAAAGGGTATGCTATGATTGCGCTTATGGTGAGCGTTCTTTCGGTTGGGTTCCCTATATTCGATACGCTTTTTGCTATGACACGGCGCGCAGCTAAACACCAGCCTATAATGCAGGCTGACAGAGGCCACCTTCATCATAAATTAATAGACCACGGTTTTTCACAAAAACAGGCGGTTATAATTCTTTATGGAATAAGTGTTTTATGCGGACTTGTGGCTATATTTATAGCCCTTAAAGACGCTACTACTGTAGTTGTTGTGCTTTTTGCCGTACTGGTATTAAGCTTATTAGTATATTATGTAAATCACAGATGGCGCAACAAAGATGAATAAAAATTAAAAGGAGGCTGGAAAATGGAACTTAAAGGATCAAAGACAGAGGCTAACCTTTGGGCAGCTTTTGCAGGAGAGTCACAGGCAAGAAACAAGTACACATACTATGCAAGCAAGGCAAAAAAAGACGGTTATGAGCAGATAGCCGCTTTGTTTGAGGAAACAGCCAATAACGAAAAAGAGCATGCTAAGCTTTGGTTTAAGATTTTAAGCGGTGGCGAAATTCAGGACACAGTTACAAACCTTAAAGACGCAGCTGCTGGCGAGAACTATGAGTGGACAGACATGTATAAAAAAATGGCTGAAGAAGCAAGAGAAGAAGGCTTTGACCATATAGCTTTCCTTTTTGACGGTGTAGCAGCTATTGAAAAAGAGCATGAGGAAAGATACAGAAAACTGGTAGAGAATATCGAAGGCGGAATTGTGTTCTCAAGAGATGGCGATAGAATTTGGAAATGCAGAAACTGCGGACATATTGTAGTAGGTAAGCAGGCACCTGATGTTTGCCCTGTATGCTCACATCCAAAGGCA
>JAHZEA010000030.1:9312-10058 GCA_019422065.1 Lachnospiraceae bacterium
TCGAGATTAAAGCCGAAAACTATTAATTATCAGCATTTTAAAAGAGCGTCTATAAAGACGCTCTTTGTTTTTGCTTTTTTATAACTTTTTATAACTATTTCTAATTTGTGTGTTACTCAATTTATATGTTTTTAATTGTTATTTGTATTTTTATAATATTATAAACAGAGAAATAGTTAATAAACTGCGTAAAGGGTGGAAAAGTACCGGTTAAAAATTTAAAACTGTGGATAAACATGGCCTTGTTTTGCTTTACGGCCTTGTTTGTGGTAAAATAGCTTTAATTGTTTTTGCAGTCGGATTTTGGGGTGGTTAAATATGGAGTTAAATCAAAATAAATATGTAGAGCTCAGCTTGGATTTTGTAAAAAATATAATGCCTAAAGCTCCGGCTGTGTATACGGTTGTTTATGTCTGCGCTTTGTCTTTTGAATGCGGCACGGATATTAAAACCGTTGCTAATTTGCTTAATATGTCTGAAAGTGATGTAAGGGCGGCTTTTATGTACTGGCAGGACAGAGGGCTAATAGGACTTAATGGCGAAAACATAGAGATATTAAAAGGCGGAATAAAAGAAATTAAAAATACTGCTTTGCAAAGCAGTAAAAGTGGGAAAAGATATATTGTAAACGATAAACAGCCTAATTATGCTCCGGAAGAGCTGGACATGTATGCAGACAAAAACGCTGATGTAAAGGCGCTTTTTGAAATGGCTCAGTCAAAGCTTAAAAGAATGCTGACTTATAA
>JAHZEA010000031.1 GCA_019422065.1 Lachnospiraceae bacterium
CTTTTCATCAGAAACAGAAAGCTTATTTAAAACATTAACACAAATACCATTCAATTTATCATTAAGCCGCATTTTGTTTGACTTTCCCGGTATTTCTTCGCAGTAGGAACCTATTTTTACTGTTTCACTGCCGTAACAAAAATAAACTGCCTCTTTAGGAACAGCAAAAGTTTTAACCTGCGGCTTATTTAAACCGGTTATAACAGTAAGTATTTCATTAAACAGCGTCGTTTTGCCTGAATTTCTGCCGCCTGTAATAAATAAATGCTTCTTGCCGCTAATTTCCAAAAATCTTTTTATAGATTTGACTGCTGGCTTTCCTGCACTCTTGCGCGTACTGCTCATATTTCAAAATCAGCTTCTTTCCCTCAAATGTAATTTGGCTTCCTCCGCCGTCTTTTCCGCCTGTAACGCGAGTAATTAATTGATATCCCAAATAGTCCTCGGCTTGCTTTATAATTTTAAGCGCCTTTGTATACGCCATGTGCATATTAGAAGCAGATGCCCTCAATGACCCTGTTTTTTCTATGCCTTTAAGTAACTGATACGGCCCCTCTCCAAAAAATTTTACTCCGGATTCATCAGCTAAAAACACTTTTATCATAGGCTGCATAAAAAATCCTCCAACTGATTTAATATAACTAAATGGTTTTTATTAAACTTATCTTTGCAGGAAACAAGTGAAATCGTTCCATAAAGCTCTGAAAGTGCGTTCTCCATATATTCCAAACCATCATTTTTAGGCTCTATAATATTCAATATACCACCGTTTTTAAGCAGTATCAGTCTATCACTCACTTGAAGCGCCAAATTAGGGTCATGCAAAGTTATAATTGCACATGAATCGCCCTCTTTTGCCATGTTTTTAAAAAGCGACATTATTTTGTATCTGTGATTTATGTCAAGTGCGCTTTCCGGCTCATCAAGTATCATAAGCTTAGCGTTAGATACAATAGTTCTTGCAGCTATGCATAGTTGTTTTTGCCCTTCGCTTAAATTTCGGTAGTTTTCATCTGCCTTTTGCCGTAAGCCAACTTTATCCAAAGCCAAAAGAGCTTGAGCTCGCATTTCTTTTGTAGGCTGATTAAAAATACCAATTCTGCTGTTAAACCCCATACAAACAACATCCATAAGTGATATATCAATATCAATACCGCTGCGCTGCGGTATATAGCTGCATACCTGCGCAAGTTCTCTTGAACTTAACTTGTTTAAAATTTGATTATCTAATATGCAGTTTCCGCTGTGATTTATAATATTGCAAATAGCCTTTAAAAGTGTAGTTTTTCCGCTGCCGTTTGCCCCAAGAATACCTGTTATGCTGTTTTTTTCTACCTGAAATGATATATTGTTCAATACAGTTTTGCCGTTGTATCCTGCTGAAATATCTTCTGCCGAAAAAAAACTCATAATACATATCTCCTTTTAATTATAAGATATATTAAAAATGGAGCGCCTATAAGGCTTGTAAATATGCTTATTGGAAGCTCTGTACTTGCTACACTTCTTGCTAAAATATCAGCTAAAGACAAAATTGCAGAACCCATTAAACCGCTTAAAACCATTGTGCTTTTGCGGTTGTTTTTTGTTATAAGTCTAGCTATATGCGGAGCAAGTAAACCTATAAAGCTTATAAGCCCTGTAAGACTTATTGTGCATGCAACAGCTAATGTAGATACCAAAAGAACAATAAGCTGCATTTTTTTCACATCAACACCAAGCATTTTTGCTTCATCGCTGTCAGCTGAAAGAAGTATAATCTGACGATGGAGCATAAACAGTATACACATACTAACTATGCAAAAAATAGCCGGTATTTTCATGTCATATATGCTAATATTGTTTAAACCGCCCATAATCCAATATTCTATAGATGCAAGCTCTTTTTCAGGGTCAGCAGTAAGCTTTAAAGCCATTAAAACAGTTTGAGCTAATGCGTGTACCGCTATTCCCGAAAGCACAATACTGCTGTTTCTGCCTGTATTATCAAGACTTGCCAGCAAAAGAGCAACTATAACAGCACAAAAAGCACCAAAAAAAGATGATAACGTAATAGCCAGACTGCTTCCAAAAAATAAAATTCCGGCAGCGGCACCAGCACTTGCTCCTGAAGATACGCCTATTATATCCGGTGATGATAAAGGATTTCTGAATATTGTTTGATACGTAAAGCCCGTTATACCCAAACAAAATCCACCCCAAACAGCCATAACTGTGCGTGAAAACCTTAAAGTCCAAAAGACCTTTCTTTGTATACCTTCACCTGTTATAATGCCTTGAGCCGTAAGTGGATATTTTCCTATGAAAAAACTACAAATAACCAGCGCCAATAAAATGACGCCGGTTATTATGCATGCAGTAATATTAAAATTATTCTTGGTACGTAAATCCGTAGAATGTATCATAAAATTCACCAATAATGCTGTTTACTGTTTCGCTTGTTACATCATCGCATAATATGCCGCTAAGCCAAACAGCGCCTAAAATACCACCTGGTACAGGGCTGTCCCATGCTTCTGCAGAGTTTGGCATTTTGTAAACCTTCTTGTCCTTTACAGCCTGTAAATCAGCAATGTTCGGGTCGTTTAATACATCATCTACTGTATAATCAGCTTCAGCTGCAATAATAATATAATCAGGGTTCCAAGCCAAAACCTGCTCATAGCTTACCTCTGCCCAATAAGTATCTGAAATTTCAGCAGCTACATTTTCACCGCCAGCCATTGTTATAAGGCTGTTCTGATACATTTCGCTTCCTGCTGTTGATAAGAAAGATGAATTACCAGCAAGATATACTGTAGGTTTTTCAGAATTTTCAGTAGCCTTGCTTAAAAATTCTTCCTGCTCAGCAACAAACGCAGATAACTCCTCAGCTTTATCCTGACAGTTCATTGCTACAGATACAATATCTCTCATTTCATCTGAAAGCTCTTGATTTTCCGGATTAACCAATAAAACATCAATGCCTAAATCAGTTAATGTATCAGCGGCATCGCTAAGTTTTAAAGGCAAAATAACAAGGTCTGGCTCAAGTGCAGCACAACCTTCTAAATCAAACTGCTTTGCTGAACCTACGTTAGGCAGTTCAATTAATTCCGGCGCACTGAGTTTATAAATAGGTCTTTCGTCAGCCTTTGCCTCTATACCTACAATTTTGCTTTCCTGACCTAAAGCTATTAAAAGGCTTGTAGAAATATAGTAGCCGCTTACAACTTTTTCCGGCTCTTTTTCTATTGTAACCTCGCGCCCTGCTTGGTCAGTAACAGTTACAGGATAGCTTGTCTGTAAATCTTCTGATGTTTCGGTGCTTTGACTGCTTACACTCTGACTGCTGGAGCTTTCACTAACTGAGCTGGAGCTTGATTGTGCATTACTGCCGCAGCCTGCTACAGAAATCATAAAAACAACTGTTAATAACAAAGATACTAATTTTTTCATTTTAACCCTCTTCTTTATATCGTTATATTTTAAAAAATACAACGAAATTGTATCACAGCGCATTGTTTATTTCAACTATATTTTGATATAATCTACTTAAATATACATTGGGAGTGGTTTATGTATGATTACTATAAAAAATTATATCCGTGCCGGAAGCCTTCAAGAAGCGTACGACTTAAACCAAAGCCGACAAAACAGAATTATAGGCGGTATGCTTTGGGTTAAAATGGCTAACAGCAACGTAAATACGGCTATTGACCTTAGCGACCTAGGCCTTGATACAATAATAGACACAGATAGTGAATTTTCAATAGGCGCTATGGTTTCACTGCGACAAATAGAACTGCATGAAGGTTTAAACAAATATACCAATTATGCAGTTAAAAAATCTGTAGGCGACATAGTAGGCGTGCAATTCCGCAATATGGCAACTGTAGGCGGAAGTATATTTGGAAGGTTTGGCTTTTCCGATGTCCTTACTATGTTTTTAACTCTTGACTGTGATGTAGAGCTGTTTAAAGGCGGAATTATATCATTAGAAGAATTCTCTAAAATGGAAAGAGATAACGATATTTTAGTAAGACTTATAGTTAAAAAAACACCGGGAAATTTTGTATATGACTCTATGAGAATAACAAAAACAGATTTTCCTGTTATTGCCTGCGGCGTAAGCTGTGTAAATAACGAATATAGATTTTCTGTTGGCGCAAGACCGGCAAAGGCAATACTTTTGCGTGATGAAGAAGGTATGCTTTCAAATGGCATTACCGAAGATTCAATATCCGCCATTTCAAAATGGGTAGCTGAACACACTCCTACCCAAAGCAATTTAAGAGGAAGCGCACAGTACCGTACACATCTTATTGAAGTATTGATTAAAAGAAATTTGCTTAAACTGAGAGGTGAAATAAGTGGAAATTCAAATAACTTTGAATAATAGAACCATAAAAAGCAATGTTGAACCTGACTGCCTGCTTATTGACTGGGTAAGAGAACACGGCTGTTATAGTGTAAAACGCGGCTGTGAAACATCAAACTGCGGACTTTGTACTGTTTTGTTAGACGGCAAGCCTGTTTTATCCTGTTCAATGTTGGCAGTAAGAGCAAACGGGCATAATGTTCAAACATTAGAAGGTTTACAGGAAGAAGCAAGTGATTTTGTAGAGTTTATAGCCGACCAAGGTGCTGACCAATGCGGATTTTGCAATCCCGGTTTTGTGATGAATACAATTTCTTTGCTTAGAGAAAACCCAAATCCTACTGATGATGAAATTCGTGCATATCTTTCAGGCAATCTTTGCAGATGCTCAGGATATGAAGGTCAGTTAAGAGGAATACGAAATTATTTAAACAGTAAAAATAAGTAAGGAGGAACTATGGAACATAAAGATTATAAATCCGTTGGCAAAGCATACCGCAAAAAGGATTCAATGCAGCTTTTGTTAGGTAAGCCGGTATATGTAGATGATGTTACTCCGGATAATGCTTTAGTTGTTAAAATCCTGCGTTCACCTCATGCAAATGCCATTGTAAAAAATATAAATACAGATATAGCCAAAAAAATACCCGGCATAGTTGATATATACACATGGGAAGATGTTCCTAAAAATCGCTTTGCAATTGCGGGACAAACCTATCCGGAGCCATCTCCTTATGACAGACTTATTTTGGACAGGCATGTGCGTTTTGCCGGAGATGCAGTAGCAATTATTGCCGCAGAAGAAGAAAAAGCGGCTTTAAAAGCTTTAAAATTGATTAAAGTAGAATATAAAGTGTTGGAACCCGTTTTGGATTTCCGTACAGCTAAAGACAATTCCGTCCTTGTTCACCCGGAAGATGACTGGTTTGCCCCTTGTGCCGTTGGCGGCGACCCAAAAAGAAATCTTGTTGCCAGCGACACAGACGTTCACGGAGATATTGACGCTGTAATGAATGATTGTGATATTGTACTTGAAAGAACATATCATACAAAAGCATATCAGCAGGCAATGATGGAAACATTCCGCACATATACCAGTTTAGACCGTTACGGCAGATTGCATGTTATATCATCAAGCCAAATAGTTTTTCATGTACGCCGTATTTTATCCCATGCTTTAAATATTCCAAAAAGCCGCATAAGAGTTGAAAAACCACGTATAGGCGGCGGCTTTGGCGCAAAACAGACTGCTGTATGTGAAATGTATCCTGCTTTTGTTACATTAAAAACAGGCCGTCCTGCTAAAATTATATATACCCGTGAAGAAAGCCAGATAGCCGCATCACCAAGGCACGAAATGGAAATAACTGTTAAATTGGGAGCTAATAATGACGGTACAATAAGAGCTCTTGATTTATACACCCTTTCAAACTCTGGTGCTTATGGCGAGCATGGCCCTACAACAGTTGGCTTATCCGGCCATAAATCAATTCCTTTATATACAGGTAATTTAGAAGCTCACCGTTTCAGCTATGATGTTGTATACACCAATCATCAGGCCGCAGGCGCTTACCGTGGATATGGCGCTACGCAAGGCATATTTGCTGTAGAATCAATTGTAAATGAGCTGGCCGAAAAACTGGGTATTGACCCTACTGCAATAAGAGATAAAAACATGGTGCGTGAAGGCATGGTAATGGACGCATATTACGGAGAAAAAGCTAATGCCTGTGCTTTAGATAAATGCATGGAGCATTGTAAAAAAATATTTGACTGGGATAAAAAATACCCTGTTCGTGATATGGGTAATGGTAAAGTGCGTACAGCTGGTGTTGCAATGGCAATGCAGGGTTCTTCTATATCAAATGTCGATGTAGGTTCAGCAATGATAAAATTAGGCGAAAACGGAACATATAATCTTACAATAGGCGCCGCCGATATGGGTACAGGTTGTGACACAATACTTGCACAAATGGCGGCAGAATGTATGGAATGTTCATTAGACGATGTTTCCGTATTTGGTGCTGACACCGACGTTTCGCCGTATGACTCCGGTTCTTATGCTTCATCTACCACATACCTTACAGGCAAAGCTGTAGAAATGGCCTGTGATGACCTGAAAAAACAAATATGCACAATTGGTGCTGAAATGATGGGTTGCGATACAGAAAATGTTGTTTTTGAAGGCAGTAAAGTTTCAACAGCTGACGGCAAAAAATCTGTTTCTATAACAGATATAGCATATAAAACTCAAGTTAACAGCAAATATACAGGTATCGGTGTTGCTTCGCATACTTCACCGGTTTCCCCGCCGCCGTTTATGGTAGGAATGGTAGAAATAGAGCTTGATAAATATACAGGTAAAGTAGATATAATTGACTATATGGCTGTTGTTGACTGCGGCATACCTGTAAATCCAGCTTTAGCGCGCATACAGGCAGAAGGCGGAATTGTTCAGGGCATAGGCCATACCCTTATGGAAAATGTTACCTATAACGCAGAAGGTAAACCTATAGAGTCATCATTTATGCAGTATAAAATACCAACTCGCCTTGACATGGGAAGACTTAGAGTTGAATTTGAAAACAGCTATGAGCCTACAGGACCTTTCGGTGCAAAATCAATAGGTGAAATTGTAATTAATACACCAGGACCGGCTATTGCTCATGCTATATACCGCGCAACAGGCAATTGGTATAGAGAACTTCCAATAACACCTGAAAAAATCGCTATGGATTTAATTAAAGATATGTAAAATCCGTTTAAATGTCCCTTGTCGAACTATCTGTGCGATTTGCAAAGGACATTACCAAGGTCCTTGTAGATAGTAATGTATCTATCTCCACCGTACTTTCAATATAGCGATAGATAATACCTCTATCGCTGACTGATTTCATTCATGCCATAGTCTATAAACCAATTTGTGAAAAACTACTGGCACAGCCTACGTTGTAAATTAATATAACAAAAATCACTCTAATTGTTATTCAGTAAAATATCTGTTTAACAATAGAGTGATTTTTTTGTATTTTAGTAATTAAACTCTTTATAATATTAATCCTGTAAATACTCAAATTCTACAGTTGAATATCCTGTTTCTTCAGTTCCGTATGTAGTATCAACAGTATATTTTATTTTGCCTGTAGCTGAGTCAATCCATTTATAAACTTTCTGCTCAGATACTATTCCGCCTTCATTTTCTTCCAGTGCCATTTTACAGACTTCTTCATCACTTAAAATATCGCTTTCATTAATTTTAACTGTATCTTTTGATATAGGTGTTCCCATTTGAGTTATAAGCAAAACTTTTCCGTTTTCAGTTAAAACATTATATCCATAATCAGATGATAAACCGCCTATTGTAAAATTAAATGATAATGTGCCTTCATTCTCAGACGCAATGAAATCTGAAGTATTAAAATCCTTATTTATTTCATTTTTTATATAGCTCTCAATACTGCTGTAGTCTTGAGAGCCTGTTTTATACAATACATCATCATAAACAACATACTGTTTAGAGCTATTTTCAAACATAAGTGTAAAAATACTGTTTTCAGCGTTTTTAATGCTTTTTTCTAAATTTGAGACAAAATTATCATCTTTTGCAACTGATACGGTTTTTGTATTGGGATTATAAATTATTTGGTCATCACTTAAACCCATAGCATTTAAAAATGACCTTATTGGAACAAAAAGCGCTCTGTCTTTTGAAATAACTTCTTTTGACAAATCAAATTCTCCGCCGCTGTATTTAACTTTGCTTTCTCCGGCTTTAAACAAAAAATAATTGTCGAAGTTAGCCTCTTTAATATTCATTTTAAGAACGCCAACAGAAGAATTATCATTAAATAAATATGTAAAGCCATTTTCATATACTAAGTTATTTATATATTTTGGGTTATAATACATAGTTCCGCTTTCATCATTAAATGAATGAGCATCATTAAAACCAGTGCCGTTTGCTTCTTCTGAAGTTATGCCTTCATTGCTTTGCAAATCTTCACTTGCATATATACTGCACGTGTTTGAAATTAAAAGTGCCGATAATAATATTAAAACAGTTTTTTTCATAATACCCCTCCTCTTTTGTTTTATACATTAAAATCAATATTCTCTAATAGAATAATCATATTTTTATTAACTAAATCTATAATTTTTATTTTTTTGCAAAACTAAATGCTTTCTAAAAACCTTGGTTATTATAATTATTTTTCGGTAAATTCCAAAATATTTTAATTGTTCAGATTATAAAAATAATACACACCTGCAAAAAGTATACGCCCTGTATCTTTGCTTACATTAAACCTGTATGATATTTCTTCCTCATTATCTGTTTCAACATTATATATATAATATGGTGTATTATTTTCTGTTTCGTTTATATTATAATTTTTAATATCAAAATCCGGGTCGAAATTTTCTTTTATTATATTTTCAAATACTTTATAGTCTTTGTTTTCATTATCAAAATAAAAATCATCATAAGGTATCCATGATTTTTGATAAATACTTTCATCAATTAAATAGCCCATAGCATTGTCATTTACGCAGTTAAAAGAATTATAAAGATTTTTCAAAAAGTCACTGTCTTTTAATATAGTTATTTCTTTATTATCAGAATTATATTTAATGTCACTTTCATCAAAACCTATTGCTTTTAAAAATCCTCTTAAAGGTA
>JAHZEA010000032.1 GCA_019422065.1 Lachnospiraceae bacterium
CCTAAAATTACTTCGCTCTCTCGAGCTTTTGAATTAACTTTGGGTTTTGGTTTATATGTTATTCTTTTTTCAATGTTCACAGTGCGATATTTATTATACGAAACCATACAGGGTTTGTCAACCATTTTTTTAAAATTTTTTAAAAAAATTTTACATTATTTTGCTGAAAACTTCACCTATGTTCATATGCAGTGCTAAATCGGCCCTATTATCAAGGTTTGTAGTAGATTTATTAATCAAAACAAGCTTATTTCCGTTATAATAATTAATAAGTCCGGCCGCCGGATAAACAGCAAGGCTTGTTCCGCCTATAATGAGCATGTCGCATGAAGCAATGTAATTAACCGCCTTCTGCATTACATCCATATCAAGGCTTTCCTCATAAAGCACTACATCCGGGCGCACAACGCCGCCGCATTTATCGCATTTAGGCACACCTTCTGAATTAAGCACATAATCAATATCAAACTTTTTGCCGCATTTAATACAATAGTTTTTATAAAGTGTACCGTGAAGCTCCAGCACATTTTTGCTTCCTGCTGCCTGATGAAGGTTGTCTATATTCTGAGTAATAACTGCTTTAAGTTTTCCCTCTTTTTCAAGCTCAGATAAACCGTAATGAGCCGCATTTGGCTTTGCATCAGGAAAAACAAGATGTTTTTTGCAGTAATCAAAAAATACTTCTTTGTTATTTTCAAAAAAAGTATGGCTTAAAATAGTTTCCGGATTTATTCCGTACTCACTTATAGTCTGATAAATTCCGGCCTCTCCTCTAAAATCAGGTATTCCGCTTTCAGTAGAAACTCCGGCTCCGCCGAAAAACACAATATTATTGCTTTTCTCAACCCATTTTTTAAGCTTTTGAATATTATCCAATTAAAAAACCTCCTTAACCCAGCTGAGTCCTTATTAAATCCTCAAGAGCCTGCATCTGCGGTGTTTTCCACTTGTTTTTATGGTAAAGAATTTGTATATACATTTTAATAGGACACTCTTTTATGTCAAGAATCGAAAGCTCTTTGTCCTCAACACTTTTTTTAACAGTATAATAAGGAAGAAGCGAAACACCCATATCTCTTTTTAAAAAATATATAATTGTTTCGGTATTTCCTATTTCAAGAAACGGGTCTACCCTCTTATCAATACTTGATAAATACTCGTCAAAAGGTGCTCTGTAGCTTACGTCTTTTTCAGTAAGCATAAAAGGCTCTTTAAGCAAATCGTCCATAGTCAAATTCTTTTTGTTTGAAATCTCATTTTTTGATGAAGATACAAAAACAACATCATATTCCTTTTCATAGCTCCTTATCCATTCCTGATTATAATACTTTTTATCAAAAATAAAAAGCATATCCAGCTCATTATGGTTAAGCATATCAAAAAGCGGGAATGTGGCGTCAGCTTTAACCACTGTTTCAACATCCGGATAAAGCTTGTGGTAATTATAAAGTATCTCCGGAAAAATAGACATTGCAAGGCTCTCCAGCATGCCTATTCTTACCTTTCCGGTTGGCTCAGAAGGCTTGGCGGCTATTTTTTTAGCTTTGTCAGCAATAGCCACCAGTTCGTTGGCGTATTCAAAAAACTCAGTCCCTTTTTCTGTAAGGCGTATATTTTTTCCTATTCTGTCAAAAAGCCGTATATTTAATTCGCTTTCCAGCTGTTTAATCTGCACTGTAACCGTTGATTGATTATATCCCAGCTGTTTTGCGGCTTTTGTAAAGCTTTGAAGCTCTGCAATCCTTAAAAAAGTTACTATATTTCTTAATTCCATACCCCTCACCCATTAAAAAAAATCAACTATATAATTAAATCCATTTATTTTACAAATACATAACCAAATGTTATAATAACAACCAAATTAAGTCAATACTATTTAGAATTTTTTTTACTGTTTTACTAAGGAGAAATGGCAATGGATAAATCGGCAATCAAATACGCATTTAATAAAACACTTCCGGTACTTTTTGGCTATCTGTTTCTTGGTTCAGCCTGCGGACTATTGCTGTATGAAGCAGGATACAATTTTATTTGGGTATTTTTTATAAGTGTTTTTGTGTATGCCGGTTCAGGGCAAATGCTTTTAGCCAGTCTTTTGGCTGTTCAGGCTCCCTTTGCTACAGTTGCCGTTTTAACGCTTCTGCTTAACAGCAGACACATGTTTTATGGTCTTTCATTTATTGAAAGATTTAAAAAAGCAGGCAAAATGTATCCTTATATGATTTTTTCACTTACAGACGAAACTTACTCGATGCTCTGCTCAACTACTCTTTCAAAAACAGTAGACGACGGCAAAATAATTAAAGCCATAGCACTTTTAGACCATTGTTATTGGATTGTAGGCTGTGTTACCGGTGCTCTTTTAGGCCAGCTTTTAAGCTTTAATTTTGCAGGTGTTGACTTTGCTATGACAGCTCTTTTTGTAGTAATATTTGTAGAGCAGTGGAAAAGCTTTAAATCACATATACCGGTTTACGCCGGCGTTATCTGCTCTCTTTTATGCATATTAATATTTGGAGCCGATAATTTTATACTTCCTTCACTTATATTAACTGTAGGCTCTTTAATAGCTTTACGCGGATTTATTGAGCATGGTGATACAAAAAGGGAGGCAGTTAAAGTATGTCAGTAACAATATACTCAATTATAGCAATAGCAGTTGCTGCCCTTTGCACGTTTGCAACTCGCCTTGTGCCATTCGCGCTTTTCGGCGGCAAAAAAGAAGTTCCTCAAATAGTAAATTATCTTGGAAAAGTGCTTCCGGCCGCTATTATAGCCACATTAATTATTTACTGTGTACGCTCGGTTGATTTTACTTCTGGCTATCATGGTGCCGCCGAAATTTCGGCTATACTGCTTACAGCAATACTGCACTTATGGAAAAGCAATACATTAATTTCAATAGGCGGCGGAACAATATTTTATATGTTCTTAATCCAGTGTGTCTTTGTTTAATTAAGCCCCTTAAAAAAGCGGTACTATACCCCGCATTTATATTAATAAAAAAACCGGTTTTAACCGGTTTTTTTATTTTAGCTATTTATCTGTTTGCTTTAAATACTGACTTTTTATTTTCTTTCTTTTCTTTTTTGTCTTTCTTCTCTTTTTGCACCGGCTGCATGTTCTGAGGCTCATCATCGCTTCTTCTTGCTCTTTTTCCTCTTGCGCGTTTTATGCCTTCTTCAAACTCAATAAACTTACCTGTTCCAAGAGCAACGCATGAAACGGCATCATCAGCAATTATAGTATTAATATGTGTTCTTTCAGCTATAAGCTTATCAAGCCCATAAAGCAGGCTTCCGCCGCCTGTCATTACAATGCCCCTGTCTGAAATATCAGCCGCAAGCTCAGGCGGTGTTTTTTCAAGTATTGAGTGAACAGCATCTGCAATCATATTTACCGGTTCTGAAAGTGCCTCAAGCATTTCGTCGCTTGTTACAGTAATATTCTTAGGAAGGCCTGTTATAAGGTTTCTTCCTCTAATATCCATTGAAACAGGCATTGTACGCTCATAAGCCGTACCTATATTAATTTTAAGGGCTTCAGCGCTTCTTTCACCTATAAGTAAGTTGTGCTTTTTACGCATGTGCTTAATAATAGCCTCGTCAAAATTATCTCCGGCTACTTTTAAAGAAGTGCTTACTACATTTCCACCAAGAGATATAACGGCAATATCTGTTGTGCCGCCGCCTATATCCACAACCATGCTTCCGCAAGCCTTTGATATATCAATTCCGGCGCCTATAGCTGCCGCAATAGGTTCTTCTATAATGTGCACCTTTCTTGCTCCTGCCTGCCTTGTTGCATCTTCTACAGCACGTCTTTCAACTTCTGTAATGGCACTTGGCACACAAACGGCTATTGTAGGCTTTGCCAAAGGATGGCTGCCCATAGCCTTTTGAATAAAATATTTAAGCATTCTTTCTGTTGTTTCGTAATCCGAAATAACACCTTCTTTAAGCGGCCTTATAGCAACAATACTTCCCGGTGTTTTACCTATCATCTCACGTGCTTCCTCGCCTACGGCAAGTATTGAGTTTGTGTTTTTATCTATAGTAACAACAGACGGCTCTCTAAGAACTATGCCTTTGCCTTTTATATATACTAAAACTGTAGCTGTACCTAAATCAATTCCTATGCTTTCGCCGAAACCAAAAAACCTGTCAAAAAACATTTTGTACCTCCCAACCAAATATAGCGTTTCTGATTAATTATACATCAAAACCATTCAATTACAACACAATTTTTGAAGAATACACAATTTATTCACACAAATATAATCATGTAAAATATATCGGCTTAAGTTACAAAATAAAAAGCGCGAAATTTGTATTTTATAAAATTCGCGCTTTTTTGTCTTATTAGCCTTCTTTTATGCTTTTACTTTTATTTTAAAGTATTTACCATGCCTTCAAAAAGTATATCCCCTGTTTCGCTGTTGCGTATAAAGTAATAAAACGGCCTGTCTGCAATAAACTCCAACTGCGGTGCTTCACCGCCTCCCGCATACAGAAGAATCTCCGAAGAAGCCGACGCTACTGTTCCATTTTCGTCAACCCCGATAATAGCATTTTGTATAACATTTTCCACATAATACGGCTGATTTATAACATTTTCTACATAATATGGCTGATTTTCAAGCATATATGAAAAATCGGCTTTTTTAGGATTAAACATATCTTCTATGCCCATGCTTTTAAGCATGTCAACAGCTTCAATCTCGTTTTCTATATAAAATTTTGGAATTTGAACAAAGACTTCTGCATCTTCTCCTCTGTTAAATATTCTGTTTAACACATCATTGTTAAGCTCTTTGTTCGCTAATACAAATACCATTTCATAAGGTGTATCTTCATTTTCTCTAACTTCAGTATTAACATAAGAACCATATGTTAAAGCTACAGCCTTAACTCCATCTTCTGCGTAATACTTAAAATCCTCTCTTTTGAAAAAACGTCGGCCCATATAATCAACAGTAGCTTTTGAGCCGTCTGCATTGTTGAATATTCCGCTTTCAGTAGACCTTTCATCAAATAAGTATTTCCAAGAGCCTATAAAATCAGCAGTGTTTAAAAGCAAAACATCAAAATCTGTATTATCAATAACTTTATCTATTCTGCCGCCGGTATTTTCTTCTACCCAGTTATTTATACTCTTTGGGTTTTGGCCTACAGCTGATATTAAGCCGTTGTATTTATCTTTAATCATTTCTTTATAATCATCATTTAATATATTGTTGTTGCCTTTTACCCATATAGAATTAGCCGTTTTATAGCTAGCTGAATTATAATCCCACTGATTGCTTGATATTTTTTCCTTTTGCTGGCTGTTGTAAGCTTCTAAATCGTCTATTCCCAATGCGTTAAGTATTTGATTTCTTGTTTCGCCTTCTGCGCCATTTGCAGCCATAGCCAAAACAGTTTTAAGGCTATCAGGGGAAATTACACTGTTTTCCTCTTTTGAAAGGTTATTTAATATATTTAATTCAAAATCATAGTTTAAATTTATTTCTTCGTTTTCCCGTATTGACTGGTTAATAAAAAGCTTATTTCCATTATCATAAATTTCTGCTTTAAGCCCTAAATGTACAAGAAAATCCGAAGGAACATACATTTTGTCGTTTATAACCTCAGGATAATGCTTAATACTAAAATCCATGTCTATAAATTCATTATCAAAATAGCAGTCTGTTGTTGAAATTTTAAGAAGTGCGTTAAAGCTGTCATTTTCAACCTCAACACAGCTATACGGATAAGAATATGTAATCTTATACTCTACCTTTTCGCATAATTCTCTTAAAGGCAAATATATAACATCGTCTTTTTTATATGGAGCATTTTCAAATTCTGTTGCTTTTAGACTGTTAAAATATACTTTTATATCGTTTTCAGCAGCAAAAGATACATAAGGCATACAGAATATGGCCGAAAGCAAAAATACCAACAATTTCTTTTTTCTAACCTTTTTTCTATCCATTTTCATAACTTACCCCTCCTTAAAAGCAATATAGCAGCTAAAAAAATTATTATATTAATTATACAACTTTTCCCAATTTCATCGGTTACACCAAGCTTACTTTTAAATTACAAACTTATAACAAACAAAAAGGCGGAATACTGTTTTTTGCAGTTTCCGCCTTTAAATCAATTAAATAACTTTTTTTCGGTTTTTGTGGTTAATTTTTCAGTTTTCTCTTACAGTATTTACCATTCCTTCAAAAAGTATATCCCCTGTTTCGCTGTTGCGTATAAAATAATAGAATGGCCTGTCTGCAACAAATTCCAAATTTCTTTCATCTAAGCCTCTGTATACAATAACTTCAGATGCTGATGATGCCACTGTTCCTTTTTCATCAATACCTAAAACGGCATTTTGCAAAACATTTCCCACATAATACCCTGAGCCTTCAAGCATAGGTGAAAAATCCGCTGTTTGGGCATTAAATATATCAGTTACACCCATATTTTTAAGTATGTCAACAACATCTATTTCGTTTTCAATATAAAACTTAGGCAGCTGAATAAAAACATCAGCAGTTCTGCCACTATTAAATATTCTGTTTAATGTGTCGCTGTCAAGCTCTTTATCGGTTAATACAAAAACCATTTCATAAGGTGGATTTTCGGACTTTACATTTATATAGTCACTAAAAGCTCCGTATTTTAAAGTAATAGCTTTAAGTCCATCTTCTTCATAATATTTAAAATCTTCACCGTAATTAAAAAACCTTTTAATATAATCAACAGGCAGTTTTGAGCCGTCGGCATTATTGAATATTCCGCTTTCGGTAGACCTTTCATCAAACGAATACTTCCATTTACCAACAAAATCAGCGGTATTTAAAAGCATAATGTCAAAATCAGTATTATCAATAACTTTTTCAATTTTTCCGTTTGTGTTTTCTTTTACCCAGTTGTTTATATCATCCGGGCTGTCACCTACAGCAGATATTAAACCGCTGTATTTATCATTAACTAATTCTTTGTAGTCATCTTTTAATATATTGTCCTCACCTTTAACCCATACAGAGTTAGCTGTTTTATAACTTAATGAAGTAAAAGGTGACTGGCTTCGTATCAAATCTTTTTCCTTTTGTTTTGCGTTGTATTCTTCCAAATCATCTATATTCAAAGCATTAAGAAGCTGCTTTTGTGTTTCGCCTCCTGTTCCGTTTGCCGTCATAGCCAGAACAGTTTTAAGGCTGTCAGGCGAAATTGCACTGTTTTCTTCTTTTGAAAGACTGTTTAAAATATTAGTTTCAAAGCCATAGTTTACGTTCCGTTCTTCTTTCTCACCTATGGACTGATTAATAAGAAGCCCTTTTCCGTTTTCAAGCACACCTGATGAAATGCTAAGTCTTATAAGCAAATCCGACGGAATATACATTCTGCCATCTACAATTTCCGGATAGTGCTTAATATCAAAATCAACATCAACACCTTCATATTTGCAGTCAAATGTAGAAAGTTTTACTGTCTTATCAAAATTAGTTTTTTTCACGTATACATAACAGTATGGTTCAGTATAGCTAATTCCGTACCCAACTTTATCACACAGCTCCCTTAACGGCAGATATATAATGCCATCTTTTTCATAAGGCGCATTTTCAAATTCTGTTGCCACTTCACTGTTAAAATATATC
>JAHZEA010000033.1 GCA_019422065.1 Lachnospiraceae bacterium
GTAAGCAACTACAATTATGTTCATGCAAGGGAAGAGAACTTTAAATATCTGAATTACAGTATCTCTTAAAGCATGGTGGTTTTTAAGAAGGTGACGAATAACTGTTACATAATATGTATACCAGCCTGCTGTTGTAGTAAGACCAAAAAGGATAGCCATTATACCCATGAAAACTCTGCCGGCCATGCCGTATGATGTTTCAAAAGCAGCCATTGTAAGTGTAGCACCTGTTGTACCGTTTGACCAAACACCTGTACAGATAACAGCTATAGCTGTAACTGAGCAAACAACGATTGTATCAACAAAAACTTCAAATGCGCCCCAAAGACCCTGTCTTACAGGATGAACTGTATCGGCTGAGCTGTGGATGAGTGGTGAGGAACCCTGACCAGCTTCGTTTGAGTTGATAGAACGGTTTAAGCCTGAACGTACTGCTGTTGTAACAGATGCGCCTACAAATCCGCCTACTGCTGCTGTGCCTGAAAAAGCATCTTTAAATATCATAGCTATTACTGATGGTACATTCTGAATGTTTAAAATAACAAGTATAATTCCGCCTAAAAGATAAACAATACACATAATAGGAACAGCTGTTGTAGCAAATTTAGCTATACGAGGTGTTCCTTTCCAAACTACGTAAAGAATAACAATGGTGTAAATAATAGTTGTTGCAAGCATTGGAATACCGAATGAATTGTAAATCATTTCGGAAATTGTATATGCCTGTGAACCTTGAATGAACTGAAGTATAAATCCTATGCAGAATAAAGCACCAATTACATAGCCGAATTTAATTCCCATTTCGCGGGCAATACCTTTTTCCATATATTCCATAGGACCGCCGTAATACTCGCCTTTTTCATCGCGTGAACGATAGTAGCAGCCGAGAGATGTTTCTACCAGCTTAACCATCATTCCGAAGAAAGCCCAAAGCCAAAGCCAGAATATAGCACCAGGACCGCCTACTGCTATAGCTGAAGCTACACCTGAAATATTTCCTGCACCTACACATCCGCCGATAGCTATACAAACGGCTTCAAAAGGTGAAACGCTTCCGGCTTTTTTTGTATTTGACTCAGCTGCTTTTATGCTACCTGCTGTATGTTTAAGTATGTGGCCGAACTTTACAAATGGGAAAAATCCTGACCTAACAGTAAAATAAAAGCCTACGAGCATAACGAAGATAATAAATGGTAAGCCCCATAAAATACCTTCAAGCTTGAAAATAAAATCCGCTATCATAAAACTACTCCCCCCAAAAATTATTTGTTTGTTCCGTTATTAATAACCAAAATAACAGAGCCTTGCGGTAACAAAGCATACAAACTCCAACACCGCACAATAGTTTAAGCTGTGTCAATGCGAATAGCCGCGGTTATTATTGACTGAATAATTTTAATGTTTTGATAATTACCTCCTTTTATGTATAAATTCTATTTAAGTATATAACATACAATAGCGCTTGTAAATATAGTTTGAAATTCTTGTAAAATATGACGATTTATTAGTGAAGTTTAATAATTAAATATTTACGAAACGAAACAATTTTATTACAAGTTGGTAAAATATGCCAAATTGACGCCATATGAAAATATTTAATTATATTAAAAATACATTAAAAAAAGACGGTTTTTAAAAACCGTCTTTTTGAACAATGATTAAATAATTTTTCTTTCTGGCTCTGTAAGAGACGCCATTGTAGCAGTAATATTTTTAAGATAGAAAACAGACATAGCAGGATTTTCTGCTGAGCCATACATTTTAAGCAAATCAGGCATTACCTCAAATACTTTTTTCTTTGCTTCAATATTGTCATCATCAAAAACAACTTCACCTGTTACTCTTAAAAAATGTGTATCAGGAGCCATGGAGCAGAACTCGATTTTTGGGTTTTCTTTAAGTTGTTTATATACCTTTTTAACATTAGCACTTACCATATAGAATTTTCCGTCATAAATCATGTGGAAACCGAAAGGTCTTACTCTTGGTTGTCCATTGTCATTAGTAGCTAAATAAAAAATAGGGTTATTTTTTAAAAATTCAAGTAATTCGTCCATAATTAAGCTTCCTTTCGTTGTTTTTATATACAGCATTATTTAACATCACTTAAAGGTATTCCGCCTTTTACGCCCCAGTTTTCAGGTGGCTGTTCGTTTATAAATATAAGTATGCTTTCTTTTTGGAATAATGTTTTTTCTTCAAGAGCAGTTACTATGCTTTTATATAACTGACGCTTTAATTCGGCACTTCTTCCGGATTCGAGCTGGAGTTCTATAAAAATTTCATAATCGTCCTGAAGCTCAAAAAGGTCTTGGTCATAACGCAAAACCCTAATATTCCTTTCGGAAGATTTAAGTGAAAGCTCATTTTTAACAACATTCATTACAATGTTTTTTACGGCAACTGCCGTTTCAACTTTCCATTTATTTCCCATTTCTATTTTAATTGCGGGCATTTTAAGCACCTCCCTACAATCTTAAATTTTATACCAATTTTATGCTAAAGTCTATAGTGTTTTAAATGCTTTAATTGGCTTCTAAAATGAACAGATAAAACTCATCATACTTTTAATAAATTGCCGTATCCTATTTACAGAACAGAAAACAATGATTTATCAAAAATTTTTTTGTTTTTAAGAAGGATTTAGGCTTAAAATGTAGTAAATGTAATTAATTGGTTATTGAATTGGAGGTGTTATTTTGTTAAGAGAAATCCACGAAGATTTTGAATTAAACTATCTAAGCCAAGAGGCGGCCAAAAGCAGGTTTTCTAAAGGCCGAGTGAAAGAAGAAGAAAAATGCCAGATAAGAACGGATTTTCAGCGAGACCGTGACAGAATAATACATTCAAAAGCATTTAGAAGAATGAAGCATAAAACACAGGTTTTTATTTCTCCAGAAGGCGACCACTACAGAACGAGACTTACTCATACCCTTGAAGTGTCACAAATTGCAAGAACAATAGCTAGGGCACTTAAGCTTAATGAGGATTTAACGGAAGCCATAGCATTGGGTCATGATTTGGGGCATACGCCTTTTGGTCATGCAGGAGAAAAAGCTCTTAATATGCTTTGTTCCAATGGCTTTGAGCATAATAAGCAAAGCCTTAGAGTAGTGGACAGACTTGAAAAAGACGGTATGGGTCTTAATTTAACTTTTGAAGTAAGAAATGGTATTTTAAACCATAGAACAGGCGGAAAACCTGAAACTCTTGAAGGTAAAATAGTGCGTTTATCAGATAAAATAGCCTATATTAACCATGATATTGACGATGCTCAAAGGGCTGGAATACTTAAAGAAAGTGATATACCTAGTGATATAACAGATATAATAGGGCATACCAACAGTGACAGGCTTAATACTTTTATTAAAGATGTAATATTTTACAGTTTTGATAAAAATGATATTGTAATGAGTCCGAATATAGGTCAAATTATGGCAGACCTTAGAAAGTTTATGTTTGATAATGTTTATAACGATAAACGCTCAGAAAACGAAAGCCGAAAAGTGGAATATATGATAGGCGGATTGTTTGAGTATTTTATTAAAAATCCGGATAAAATGAAAAATGAGTTTACAAATCTTTTGAGAAATGGTGAAGATATTGAAACTGTTGTATGTGATTTTATCGCCTGTATGACTGACAGATACGCTGTTAAGCTGTATTCAGATTTATTTATACCATCTTCTTGGAGTATCTACTGAGCATTTTACGAATGGAAAATTATAATACATAATTGTTTTTTAATATGAAATTTTTTCAAAATATACTTGATTTTTACGTTAGTCAGCGTTTTAAACAAGAAATTAATATAATTTTTGAATATTTTTAATGAAAAAGAAGGAGTTTAAACTTTTTTGTAGAAAATAACTCTTATCGGGCAGTATATCAAGCCTTTAATATCAGCTGCATCAAAATAATTTAATTGATGTGGTTTTTATATGCGGGGTGTATATATGTACTATCCACAGGAAATATTGGAAGAAGTAAGGCTGCGAAATGACATTGTAGAGGTTATAAAAGGGTATTTACCGCTTAAAAAGAAAGGAAGCTCTTATTTTGGGTTATGCCCGTTCCACAATGAAAACACGCCTTCTTTTTCTGTCAGCGCCGATAAACAGCTGTATTATTGTTTCGGCTGTGGTGCTGCCGGCAATGTTATAAGCTTTATTATGCAGATGGAAAACTGCGATTTTGTAGAGGCGGTACAAAAACTGGCAGACAGAGCCGGTATTACACTGCCTAAAGCTGATTATTCGCCTGAGGCGGCAAAAAAAGAAAAGCTTAAAACAAGATTATACGAATTACATAGTGCAGCTGGAATGTTTTTTTATCAAAAACTGCATTCGCCCGAAGGTTTAAAAGCTCTTGAATATGTTAACAAACGAAAAATAAGCGTGCCTGTTCAAAGAAAGTTTGGTATAGGATTTGCGCCTAACAGCAGGAACGCACTTTTTGAGCATTTAAAAGAAAAGGGCTTTACTTTGGAAGAAATACTTGAAAGCGGGCTTGTACTGGAAAATAAATCAAAAAACGGTTATCATGACAGGTTTTATAACAGGCTTATGTTTCCTATATTCGATATACAAGGCAGATGTATTGGTTTTGGCGGCAGAATAATGGAAAGCGGTGAGCCTAAGTACCTTAATTCACCAGAAACAATAATATTTAACAAAAAGCGCAATTTGTATGGTTTGAACTTAGCCAGAGCGGAAAGGAAAAAAGAAATAATTATTGTTGAAGGATATATGGACATGATAACTATATATCAGGCTGGATACAGAAATGTTGCCGCTTCTTTAGGGACTGCTTTTACTGCTGAACACGCTTTGCTGCTTAAAAAATTTGTTTCAGACGTAATACTTGTTTTTGACAGCGACAGCGCAGGAGAAAAAGCCGCTTTAAGAGCAATACCTATTCTTACTGATGCTGGTTTAAGGGTGAAGGTTTTGCAGGTGCCTGACGGAAAAGACCCAGA
>JAHZEA010000034.1 GCA_019422065.1 Lachnospiraceae bacterium
CTTCTATTGTGCCGCTTATAATAATGTCGTCACCACTTACAGGGCCTATAGGCTGACCGCCTGTAGTTTTAAGCGGTTCACCGTCTATTAAAATTTCCACCTGTTTAACAAATGAAATGCCTGTCATTGTTTTTATAAGAGCACCTCGGCAGAACATCTCATCGCTTTTTGTCATTTGCAGGTATTCCTTGGATAAGTTAAGCTCTAATGTGCCGCTTTCAATTTTCACACTTACAATATCAATATTTTCCGGCACTGTGCTTACATATTTTTCATTTTTAGGCTTTGTTTTCATTGTGCTGAAAGCACTTTGAATTATTTCTTCCTCGGTTTTGCCCACTATATTGTACTTTTCGCTTTTAAGAGACCTGTTTTCCATGTCAAGGTAATAAATATCAAGGCCTTGATTTATATTGTCATCTGATGAGTTAATGCTTATAAGTACAGTAACAATAGCTGATAAAATCAATACAGCCAAAACGGCTATTATTGCAATGCTTATTTTCTTCACTGGCGCACCTCCTTACATGTTATGAATAAGAGGTATTCTTACAACAAAAGTTGTACCCTCATTTTCACGGCTTGTAACTTTAATGCTTCCGTTATGCATTAAAACCGTTGAGTGAGTTATAGAAAGGCCAAGTCCGGTTCCTCCCGTTTCTCTGTTGCGTGTTTTGTCTATTCTGTAAAACCTCTGGAAAATTTTAGAAAGCTCCTCCTCAGCCATGCCAATGCCTGTATCGGACACAGTAATAAAGGCGTTCTGGTGGTCACAGTCAAGCACAACTTTAACCTTGCCGCCTTCATCGGTGTATTTTATGCCGTTTTCAACAAGGTTTGAAACGGCTAATGTAAATTTAGTCCTGTCTATTTCCGCATTTACTTCTTTAACTGCAGTATACTCAAAATCTATATTCTTATTGTCCGCCAAAGGCCTGAGTCTTTTTACAATGTCTTCTATAACAGAATTTAAGCTTTCCTGATTAAATGTAACAGGAATTTCTTTCTGGTCCAGCTTAACAAGTGTAAGCAAATCGTTTATAATTTCTGTCATTCTGTCAACTTCGGAATTTATGTCTTTTAAAAACTCAATATATGTTTCCTTAGGCGCCTCACTGTCAAGAAGTATTGATTCACTGAGTACTTTAATAGAGCTTAAAGGCGTTTTAAGCTCATGGCTTACGTTTGAAACAAAGTGCTGTCGTGATGTTTCCACTTCTTCCAGTTTTTCGGCCATGTTGTTAACTGCGGCGCCCACCTGCATAATCTCGTTGTCGGAATTTTCGTCAACCGGCATTCGCTCGTCAAAATGTCCCTCTGAGATATTGCGTATTACCTCCATGAGCTTGCTTAAAGGCCCTGTTATTGTGTGTGAAAGCACCAGTACAAATGTAAGAACAATACATGAAATAAGTATTGTCATTATATAAACCGGTTTTCTTATGCCGGCAATCATATCGTGAATGTCTGTAGGCTTATAGATTATAAGCACTGTACCCACTTTTTTTCCGTCCTCATCAACTATTGACGTAACAACATAAATATCGCCGCTTTCCTGCTCACGTGCCACGTCTTTAGTTTCAAGAGCCTCTACTATTTCAGGTATAATAATTGTTTTTCCGTTGTCTGTTCCGTTGGAATCCTCAATTACAACACCCATGTCATCGGTAACTATTATTCTGTAGCCGCCCTGCTCGCTTGTAAGCTCAATATCCCTGTCGAAAGCATGGCGCATGTCCTCGTTTTTAAGATAGCCCGAAATTGTAATATGCCCCGAGAATATATTAGCTTGATTTAAAAGCTCTTTCTTTTTTTCTTCTATAAAATAGTTTTCTGTTGTTTTAAATACAACAGCGGTAAAAAGGAAAAGCGGTATTAATCCGGCGCACAGATATGTTATTATCATCAAAAATTTAATTCTGTAACTGCCGCCTTTTTTCTTAGCCAAAATAATAACCAACTCCCCATTTTGTAAATATATACTTAGGCTCGCTTGGCTTTTCCTCTATCTTTTCCCTAAGACGCCTTACATGCACATCAACTGTTCTGGCATCTCCCGGATAATCGTAGCCCCATATAGTATCAAGAAGTGCTTCCCTGCTGTAAACTTTACCCGGATTTTCCATAAATAATACAAGCATGTCAAATTCTTTTGCTGTAAGGTTTGTTTCTTTTCCGTTTATAAATACACGTCTTGAGTCAAAATCCACTTTAAGCCCGCGTACTTCAAGCACATTAGACTTTTTAGCCTCGTTAATGTCTACCTTTTTAACACTGCGCCTTAAAATAGCCTTAATTCTGGCTTTAAGCTCCAAAATATTAAAAGGCTTAACTATATAATCATCTGCGCCGTACTCAAGGCCCATAATTTTATCCATATCCTCGCCTTTAGCTGTAACCATAATAATAGGCACCTGAGAAAAGCCTCTAACCTGCTGACATACTTCAAGGCCGTTCATTTTAGGCAGCATAACATCAAGTACTACTAAATCGAATTTTCTTTCTTTTATATAATTAAGGGCCTCTTCCCCATCATATGCGGCCTCTACTTCCATGCCGTCTTGCTGAAGGCTGAATTTAATGCCTTTTACAATTAATTTTTCGTCATCAACTACAAGTATTTTATACGCCATATTAACTATCTCCCTCAACCGAAATAAAGTCTTTTATATCATTAAATTTACTCTCGCCGATACCACTTACATTCATAATTTCCTCAATAGATTTAAAAGGTCCGTTTTTAGTTCTGTACTCAATTATACTTTCAGCTGTCTTAACACCAATTCCTTTTAAAGAATCAAGACTTTCAATATCGGCTGTATTTATGTTTATTATTTTTTCTTTGTTCAGCTGGTCTAAAAATTCCGTCTGTGTTTTAACGTTGTAATAATATACTGTCTCATCAGGAGCAAATACAACTATACTGTTTTTGGTATAATTGCTGTACCAAAGGCCGCATAATATTACACATATAGACAAAATCATTAGAAATTTTCTTTCTTTTACCAAAATAATCCGCTTCCCGCAATTTATTCATACATTATACATAAAAATCTGTTATAATTATTAAGATTGCGTAAATTATATAAAATTTGGTTATACTAAATTATAGCCATTTTTAATATGTATTCATAATCTTTTTATATCCGCTAAAAAGCTGTTTTGCAGCACTTTTTATTTATACACTGCCAGATAATTGTATCACGAATTTAGGCAAAATAGTAGAGCGTAAAAAAAATTATTTTAAAACAAAATATAATTGTGGTTTAAATTTAATATAAAATATATAAAACGCAAAACCGCATTTAATAAATCCCTTAAACCGTAAAATAAATAATAAATTTAAAGGAGTTACTGCTTAATAATGAAAAAAATAAGACGCATAGCTTTATTTATTCTCATATCATCAATAATACTTACTCCCGCTCAATCAATGGCCTTTACAGTTCCGGCCGAAATAAAACAAAAAGCCGATGAGCTTCAGCTTGACGCCGAGGCCGCTATATTAATAAATGCTGATACAGGCGATATATTATATGAAAAAAACATAAACCAAAAAGAATATCCTGCCAGCATTACAAAACTTATGACAATGCTTTTGGCATTTGAAAACTGTGATATGGACGAAACAATAACTTTTTCAAAAAACGCCGTATTTTCAATAGAGCCGGGCAGCAGTCATATAGGTATAGACCAAGGCGAAGAAATAACAGTTGACCAAGCAATGTACGCTATTATGCTCCAGTCTGCAAACGAGGTATCAAACGGTGTTGCAGAGCACATAGACGGCAGCCTTGAGGCCTTTGCCCAGCACATGACCCAAAGGGCAAAAGAGCTTGGGGCACTTAATACCAACTTTGTAAACGCCAACGGCCTGCATGATGAAAACCATTATACAACAGCTTACGACATGGCACTTATTGCCCGTGAACTGCTTAAATACCCACATTTTAAAGATGTTTTGTCATGCACATATTACGAGATACCGCCTACAAATATACAGCCGGAAACTCGTTATCTCCATGGACAGACACAGCTTATAAAAGAAGCCTCCGCTTTTTATTACGAATACTGCGAAGGCGGCAAAACCGGTTTTACCGACCAAGCCGGAAACACCCTTGTAGCCTATGCCGAAAAAGACGGAACAGAAATAATATCTGTTGTGCTTAAGTCAACTGGTTACGGAGAATATACCGACACTATAAAGCTTTTTGACTATGGCTTTGAAAATTTCAAAACACAAAATCTTTGCACCGAAGGCAGTCTTTGCCAAAACACAACAGCCCTTGAAGAAGGCCTTCTTAAAGACCAGACTTTTGATGTTACAGGAAATTATGCTTCCGATGTTACTGTAACTCTTCCTTTAAACTGCTCTTTAAGCGATATTAAAACAAATATTGATTTACCGGAAAATCTTTCTGTACCTTTAAGCAAAGGCGATGTTATAGGCAGTGTTTCATACACCCTAAACGGTGAGGAAATAGGCAAAACGGATATTGTTTCGGCAGATGACGTAGGCGAACAGTCCGTTGCTGCAATGGCAAATACAGAAAACAAAAAGCCAATAAACATTAAGCTTGCCGCTATACTGCTTTTATCGGCAGCCGTTATAGTATTTTTGGCGAGGCTTATAATAATAAAAATACGCTATGAACACCATAAGAAAAAACGCCGCAAACGCCTTAAATACTACCGTGAAACTAATTTCCAAAATTTAGAGCTGTCATCAAAAAGCCGCAAATACAGATAAAATTTTTAATTGCCCGCTTTATTTTACTTAAGGCAAATTCATAATTTGTAAACAGCCTTAAATAAAAATTCAGCAAACGGGCAATTTTTTATTTCCTATTGAAAAAGTAGTAAAAAAGTAATAGAATTATAAAATAAATGCGGATATAGTTCATCGGTAGAATGAAAGCTTCCCAAGCTTTAGAGGCGGGTTCGACTCCC
>JAHZEA010000035.1 GCA_019422065.1 Lachnospiraceae bacterium
GTTTACCCGGACTAGATCCTTAGTCTAGCGCGTATGCCAATTCCGCCACGACTGCGCATTTAATAAAAAATCATCAGCATTGGTAATTTTATCACTACATGTTATTAAAGTCAATACTTTTTTACAAAATTGCGTATTTTGACGAATAAAGCAATATATATTAAATATATATTACTTTTTTAACCCAAAATGGACATATTACAATATCAATATTATAATTAAAACTAAGTAGAGGGGGTAAGTATATGAAAAAATTAAAAATTATATTTATATCTTTAGCTATTATTATAATTAACTGTCAAATTATATACGGCTCTCAAGCACAAAACCCTTACACCGAAAAAGTTATTTGCCCTGTTTTAACATATCACGATGTACGGCTTGATGCTTCATGCACTAACGATTGGACTGTTTGTGCCGAAAAATTTGAAAACGACATAAAGCAGTTAACAGAAAACGGTTATACACCTATATTTACTAAAGAACTTATAGATTCATATAACGGAAAGTATAAGCTTCCGGAAAAGCCTGTTATTATTCAGTTTGATGATGGATATCAGTCTTTTTTTAATATTGTTTACCCAATACTATATAAATATAATGTAAAAGCCGAGGTTTATATAATTACAGACTACACAAAAGATATACCTTATGTTAATAACACAGATACATTTCTCAGCTGGCCACAGCTTAAAATTATGTCTGACTCCGGTTTAGTATACATAGGACTACATGGCAAAACACATAAAGCTGTTATAGGAAATGATTTTACAAAAGAAAAACTTCAAAATGATTTTGCCGCGGCATGGAAAGAAATAGAAACTCATTTAGGCCCTCAGCCTCACTATTATGTGTATCCAAATGGTCTTTTTAACCAAGAAACTTTAAAAAACCTTACTGACTCCGGTGCACAGATGCAGTTTATATGGGTATGGAACCTTTCTAACAATGTTAAAAACTACAATGTCCTTCCAAGGGCAAACATAGATAAAAATCAGGATATAATTTCATCTATTGAATATTTTAATAACGCTTTAAATATAAAAACCAAATATAAGTCTTATTCAAAGTAAAGCATTATGAATTAGTTCGTCAAAACATCATATAAATAAAATATAAACGCTCTTTTAAATAAGGGCGTTTTAATTTTGTATTTTAAGACTTAAGCTATAAATATTTCATAATTTTTTATAGCTTGTTTTATAACTTATTTTATATATTTAATAAAAGTTTAAATCCTACTTATTTTTACCATTCTAAAACCAAATACTTGTAAAATTAAAGGCATGAGCTTAATTAAGCCATGCCTTTATTAAATACCGTTATTTTAAATATACATCATGCAAATCTTTTAAGCTCATACTTTCTTCTTTGTTGTTTCCATCTTGGTCTGTAAATGCATATTTAATCTCGTTTTCATCCCAGAAGAAACAATACATGCTTTTATAGCTATTCTCACCTTTTATAGTCGACATTAAAACAGCGTTTTTGCCGTCATAATCAGAACTATAAATTTTATATGTTCTCGAATTTTCATCTTCTTCTCTAATCATATAAAGCAATTTGTCATCTGTAAACATACTGGTAGCGTTAGGAATTTGGTAAATTATATTTCCGTTCCAATCGTACCAATATAATGTAACAAATGACTCAACATCATAGGCTTTAGGTGATGCAAGAATAAAGTCCTCCGAGCAGTCTAAATAACCATTGCTGTAAGCACCAAATGTAAGACCACTGTTTAATTCTTCAATGCTGTTTTTAAAAGCATCATAAATAAAAGATACATTCTGTCCCGGCCCATAATATGCCGAAATAAGCAGTTTATCAAAATGCCGACCGACTAAATCTAAATCGCTTTCGGCAAAATTCCATTCATTTACGCCTTTAAGCTTTATTATGCTTATTAAAGTCTTTTCCTGTGTTTTGTTATCTACCAACACAATACCTGCATTAAAATCAAAATAATCGTCTGATTTTAAGTCATTAAATTCAGACAATGTAAATGTATTGTCGCATTGAACATTATCTTCAAGAGCAATAAAATCAAATTTATATTTTGTAAAAAAGTCATTTATCTTACTTTCAATTACGGCATCATGTGTTTTATCATAACCTCTGTATAAAACTGCTATTGCTTTATCCGGATAACCGGCTGAAATATAGGAATCAGCCAAATTAATATAGTTTTGAGCAAAATCAGGGTCTGATTGAAGCGCTTTTTCAAAGTTGGCTGCTACATCATCAAATTCGCTAGTGTCAAAAACCATGTTTTCAGATTGTGTCTGCTTTTCAAATAATTTATCTTGTATTTTGCATGATGTTAAAACAGTTGAAGCAATACAGCAAACCACAAGCAGCAGCGCTTTTTTCATAAAATACTCACCTCTCTGCTAAAAATTCCAAACAAAAATAACTTACATTAAAATTATACCATAAAAAACTAATATTAAAATACAATATTTTATTCCAAATAATAAGTTAATTAATACTTAATAAAGTACAAAAATATAGTACAGAATTTAAGCCATTATTTTAAACCAAAAATTCATTAGCCTTTTAAACTTTTTACAAATGCACAATACTATTTTAATTTAACACATATTTTCTAAATCTGTAGGAAACATTATATAAATTATACTTCTTTTAATTTGGAATTTACAGTTCAGCAGGAAAATATTTTATTTAGACTATTTACAGCACAATCAAAACTGCCAGCTAAGCTGATGAAATTGCATGTCTAAGGGCACAAAAAAACCGCTAAGGCATTTAAGCCTCAGCGGTTTAATATTAGAATTTAAAATTACTCAATGATTTCTGTAACAGAACCAGCGCCTACTGTTCTACCACCCTCACGGATAGCGAAACGAAGACCAACGTTCATAGCAACAGGAGTGATAAGCTCAACTGTCATCTCAACGTTATCGCCAGGCATGCACATTTCTGTACCTTCTGGAAGGCTGATAACACCTGTAACGTCTGTTGTTCTGAAGTAGAACTGTGGACGATAGTTGTTGAAG
>JAHZEA010000036.1 GCA_019422065.1 Lachnospiraceae bacterium
GCTGTTACGTTGGCGTTTTCATTTGCTCCTTCAGGAGGCTTTGAGCCGCATGCTGTGCATAGATATACAATGGCAGTCAGTAATGATATACCAATCAGACTTTTTTTCATATTTCACTTCTCCTTCTGTTTAATATTCTGCTTATAATGTACTGTTAGGTAAAAATGTTTAAACAATTAACCTAATATCCAATCACTTAAGCATTAATCTTTGCTGTTAATAAAACTTATACGTTCAAAAGCTTTTATACTGCTGAACATAAACATACTTTTATCACTGCCCTCCATTTAAAGGATTTACCGATTTAAAAGTATATATTTGCTTTATGAACTAAACATCAAGTCAATATAAACTGAATATGAACTTTTACACATTAATCCATTAAATTATATAAATTGTTTTTTTTAGTTGTTTTTTTAGTCATTTTATTAACAATTAGTTCATAATACGCATTTATAATAAAACCATATAAAAGGAGGTAAACTTATGTTTCATATTTTAGTTGTTGAAGATGATAGTGAGCTTAGAAACTTATTCTGCACCGTTCTTGAAAAAAAAGGTTATACATGCATACCGGCGCAAAACGGAAAAGAAGCATTAGATTTGCTGGATGCCGAATACGTGGACCTTATAATAACCGATATAATGATGCCTGTTATAGACGGGTATGACTTTATAAAATCCCTTAGGGATGCGTCTTATAATCAGCCGGTTTTAATAATAACGGCAAAAGATAGTTTTGATGACATGGAAAAAGGCTTTCGTGCCGGAACAGACGATTATATGGTTAAACCTATTAATGTAAATGAAATGGCACTGCGAGTAAAAGCCCTTTTAAAAAGAGCAAAAATAAATAACGAAAGAAAGCTTATAGTAGGAAATACTGTTTTTGAATATGACTCTCTTACAGTGTTCACAAACAAAGGCGAAGAAACTCTGCCGCAAAAGGAATTTTTGCTTCTTTTTAAACTTATATCATACCCAAACCATATTTTTACAAGACATCAGCTTATGGACGAAATTTGGGGTATGAACTCCGAAAGCGACATGCGCACTGTTGATGTGCATATTGGCAGATTGCGGGAGCGTTTTAAAGACAACACTGATTTTGAAATTGTAACCGTTCGCGGCTTAGGATACAAGGCGGTGAAAAAGCGTGAAAAAAATACCTGATTTAAAACTAAGCGCTTTATTTATACTGCTTATATTTATAATACAGTCAATAAGCTCATCAATTTTTCCTTTAATAACAATAATAGCCATTAATTTAGGTTATATTAAAAACCCAAACCCAGTAATAATGCTTATTTTTATATTAATTACAAGCATTGTAATAGGTGTAATACTGGCAAAAATAATAAGCAACCGTGTTTTAAAACCTATAACAGACCTTAACGAAGCTACAAAAAAAGTTGCTAAAGGCGATTTTAATGTTCAGATAGAAGAAATAGGAATAGGCAAAGAAATTAAAGAAATGATTCATAGCTTTAACATTATGGCAAAAGAGCTTAAAAACATAGAAACTTTCAGTA
>JAHZEA010000004.1:0-133476 GCA_019422065.1 Lachnospiraceae bacterium
GTAAGGCAACGGATTCTGATTCCGTCATTCGCAGGTTCGAATCCTGCTACCCTAGGTTGTTTATTAGTCTGGTTTTGGAGCCCAAAATCAGGCTTTTTTCTTTATTTACTAATGTTTGTTTTATGAGAGGTGCTGTGTATGCTTGATGTGGCTTTAGTAGGTACAGGCGGAATGATGCCTATGCCTGACAGGTTTTTATCATCCATGATGATTCGTCTTAACGGCAGGCTTTTGCTTGTTGATTGTGGAGAAGGCACCCAAGTTTCATTAAAAAAAATAGGTTGGGGCTTTAAAGCAATAGATGCTATAGTTTTTACCCATTACCATGCTGACCACATATCCGGTCTTGTGGGTATGCTTCTTGCTATATCCAATGCAGGGAGAGAGGAAAAAATTAAACTTATAGGCCCTAAAGGTTTACAGTATGTAGTAGAGGGACTTTTAAGAATAGCCCAGGATTTATCATTTGAAATTGAATATATAGAGCTGGAAGAAAAAACAACACTTAACGTTATTGGACTTGATATTGAATTTGTACCGGCTGTTCATTCAGTAAAATGTTTGTCTTACAGCTTTAATTTAAGGCGTAAGGGAAAATTTGATACAGAAAAGGCCAAAACACTTAATATACCAAAAAAAATGTGGTCTGTTATTCAAAAGCAGGGTATTTTGGAGTATAATGGTGAAAAATATACTGCCGATATGGTAATGGGAAACGAAAGAAAAGGAATTAAAATAGCTTACTGCACAGACAGCCGGCCTTTTGACGAGCTTATAGGCTTGGCGTCAAATGCTGATTTGTTTATTTGCGAAGGTATGTATGGCGAAAATGAAAAAAAGAATAAAGCATTGGAAAATAAACATATGCTTTTTTCTGAAGCCGCTGGTGTTGCCGCTAAGGCTGGTGCAAAGGAGCTTTGGCTTACACATTTTAGCCCGGCACTTTCTGAGCCTGAAAGCTTTTTAAGTAATGCTTCTGAAGTTTTTGAAAATACTGTTATAGGCTATGACGGTATGATAAAAACAATATATTTTGAGGATTAATTTGCCCTTATAGGGAGGTTATTATGAAAGATAATAATGATATTTTAATACTTGGCATAGAAAGCTCTTGTGATGAAACCGCAGCCTCTGTTGTTAAAAACGGCAGAATTGTTATGAGTAATGTAATTTCTTCACAGATTGCAGTTCATACTGTTTATGGCGGTGTTGTGCCGGAAATTGCGTCAAGAAAGCATGTTGAAAATATAGATTATGTTATAGACAGCGCTCTTAAAGAAGCGAGCGTTACATTTGATGATATAGACGCTATTGCCGTTACATACGGCCCGGGCCTAGTAGGAGCTTTGCTTGTAGGCGTTTCTGAGGCAAAGGCCTTGGCTTATGCGCTGAATAAGCCTTTGGTAGGCGTTAACCATATAGAAGGCCATATATGCGCCAATTATATTCAGGATATAAATTTTGAGCCGCCGTATGTTGCCCTTGTAGTTTCCGGCGGACATTCGCACCTTTTGTATGTAAAAGGCTATGATGATTTTGAGATATTAGGCAGAACACGTGATGATGCGGCAGGAGAGGCGTATGATAAAGTAGCACGTGCTATAGGCATGGGCTATCCCGGCGGACCAAAAATAGACGCTGCTGCTAAGGAAGGCAATGCCGAAGCTATTGAGTTTCCAAGGGTATTTTTGGAAGAAAACAGCTTTGATTTCAGTTTTAGCGGCTTAAAGTCAGCTGTGCTTAACTATCTTAACAAAATGAAAATGACAAATACAGAAATTAACCCTAATGACGTTGCGGCTTCTTTCCAGAAAGCCGTTATTGAGGTGCTTACACAAAAAACAATAGCAGCCGCTAAATTTAAAGGTGTTACAAAAGTGGCTATGGCAGGCGGAGTTTCTTCTAACTCAGCCTTAAGAAGGGAAATGAAGCGTTTATGTGATGAAAACGGTTATTCACTTAATGTTCCTGAACCTATATTCTGCACAGATAATGCCGCAATGATAGCATCTGCCGGTTATTATGAATATATCAAAGGTGTAAGAAGCAGTCTTGATTTAAACGCTAACCCAAATTTAAAATTAGGTGAAAGATAATAAATTAACAAAACTCCGAGGTAATTTTTAATTGCTCGGAGTTTGTTTTTTTATGGTTTGTGATGTAAAGATGATAATAGATGTCTATTATTATATTCAAAAACTTACCAATAATTAAAATTAACTTAATTGTTATTTTTTAGGTATTGTTTCTGTTTAAGTACAAAACGAAATATATTTTTTTATTCGGCTGACTAAATAAAAAGTCTTATGTAAGAATATAGTTTTAAGCTCTTATAGTTTATTTTAGTTAAATTAATAACAAATGAAAAATTGTAGAATTAAATATAGTTCAAATTAATTTTTGCCGATGAAAAAAATCGTAATATGGTTTAAATATTGACAAAAGCTATTAATTAATTTATAATTAAACATTGTAAATGCTGAAAATTTAGCTTGAAAAATGTAATAAAACATGTAAAAAACAATAAATTTTAATACGCAAAACCATGATATGACACATAATAAATTAAGCATACTTAAAAATTTTTATAGTTAAAAAATTAACAACTTGTTCACTTTATATTAGAGTTTTGAATAATTTATATTATATTTTATTTAGGTATATTTTTTCCGTTAAAACGGATAAATATATAAAATTAGGAAGACTGTTTATACTATTTATTAACAGTCATTTCCACACTACGCCGGGTATTGTATTGACTGAAAATTGCATACAATACGGTTTAAACAAGAGAGGTGATTAAAATGGCTTTTGAAGTAATCAAGAATATTGTAGAGGCTGAAAATGAAATTGATTCCATTAAAGCCCAAGCCGACGCTAATGCGCAGAAGATTATATCCGATGCCAAAGCACAGGCCGATACTTTGATTGCCGACGTGAGACGCAGCGCTAAGTCAGAACAAAAGGCAGCCGTTGAAAAGGCCGTTCAGGACACAAAACCTGAAGTTGACAAGATTATGGCCGACGCCCTTAAGGTTTGTGACGAGGTAAAAAATACCGCTGATAAAAACAGACAAAAAGCGGTAGAAGCTGTCATTGGAAAGGTTGTGGGTATAAATGGCGATAGTTGAAATGAGTAAACTCAGCGTCATAGGCCTTAACGACAACAAATCCGATGTTCTGAGGGAGCTTATGACTCTTGGAGTTTGTGAGATTAACTCTCAGGACGAAAAGCTGTCGGACAGCGAGTGGGCGGCATTAACTAAACGCGATTTTGACCAAAGTGCTACTTTAAGCACGGATATGAAGATTTCTGAGGTTTCTTCGGCCTTAGAAGTTCTTGACAAATACTTTACAGGCAAAAAGCCGTTTATTAAGTGCAGAAAGCCTGTTAGTGAGGCAGAGTTTGAAACAAAAAACTCAAAGCCTGAGGAAGCTGAAAAATTCGCCGCTTTAGTTAATGAAAAATACAAAAAAGTATTAAGCCTTAAAGCGCAGCAGACAGCTCTTTTAACAGAGATTTCAGAGCTTAAGCCGTGGCTGGATTACGAGTTTAATTTGGATATGAAAGAAACCAAGTACTCGTCAATTATACACGGAACTTTTCCGAACTCTGTTGTAACGGCCGATATTGAAAGCCGTATTTCGCAGGAATGCAGCGGATGTGTTATTGATGTTGTTTCAAAAGACGACAAAATAACTTATGCTGTAGCCGTTTGTCTTAAAGAGGACAAGGAAAGTGTTTTAAGTATATTAAGGCAGGAAAACTTCAATCCGGTTTCATTTGCGGATATTGTGGGAACTGCTAAAGAAAACACTCAATCCTGCAACGACAATTTAAAAAATGTTGAAAGTGAGCTTTCAGATATTGAAAAAGAAATAGGCCGTCTTTCGGAAAATATCGAAACGTTGGAGTTTTACTATGACGATTTGGTTATTGAAAGAGATAGATACAAAATATTATCCAATATATTAAGAACAGAAAAGACTTTTTATTTTGACGGCTGGGTAATTAAATCATCTGTTGACAAAGTAAAAAGTGTTCTTGATAAGTATGGATGTTATTATGAGATTACAGAACCGGAAAAAGGCGAGCAGATGCCTATACTGCTTAAGCAGAACTCCCTTACAGACCCGTTCCAGTCTATTACAGACCTTTACTCAACACCTTCTGTAAACGATATAGACCCTACGCCGTTTTTGGCACCGTTTTATTTCATATTCTTCGGTCTTATGCTTTCAGATGCGGCTTACGGACTTATACTTTCTGTAGGTTCGTTTATACTTCTTAAGCATTACAGACTTGAAGGTATGATGAAGCGGCTTGTAAAAATGTTTATGTTCTGCGGTATATCAACATTTTTCTGGGGTGTATTATTCGGCGGCTGGTTTGGAGATATGTTCGGCATAAGCCCGGCATGGTTTAATCCTGTTGAAGAACCTATGACACTGCTTGTATTCTCTCTTATATTAGGTGGAATACACATTTTTGTAGGTATGGGCTTAAAGGCATATATACTTTTAAGAAACGGTCAGGCAATAGACGCTATATGCGATATATTCCTTTGGTATTTGCTTCTTATAGGTTTAGTTGTATTTGCTCTTGGCTCAAGCATAGCGCCTATAGCTACTGAAATAGGTAAGTGGATGTCTATAATAGGTGCTGTAGGTATAGTACTTACAGGCGGAAGAAGCAAAAAAGGTTTTGGAAAGATAACAGGCGGTCTTGGAAGCCTTTACGGCATTACAAGCTATCTGTCTGATGTACTTTCATATTCAAGACTTCTTGCCCTTGGCCTTGCTACAGGTGTTGTTTCACAGGTTATAAACACACTTGGCAAAATGGTAGGCGGCGGAGTTCTTGGCGTTATAGTTATGATTGTGGTATTTGTTATAGGCCATGTATTTAACTTGGCTATAAATACACTTGGTACATTTGTGCACTCAAGCAGGCTCCAGTACGTTGAGTTTTTCGGTAAATTCTTTGACGGAGGCGGAACTCCATTTAACCCGTTCAGCAGAAAAACAAAGTATGTGGAGATATTAAAGGAGGAAAAGTAATATGGAATCATTAACTTTATTTAACTTCAGTGGACAGTTTTACGCATTATTAGGCGCAGCTTTAGCAGCACTTGCGGGCATAGGAAGCGCTATAGGTATTGGTATTGCCGGCGAGGCAGCAGCAGGCGTTGTTTCAGAAGACCCTAATAAATTTGGTCAGGTGCTCGTTCTTCAGGCCCTTCCTGGTACACAGGGTATTTACGGTTTGCTTATTGCATTCATTATTCTTCTTAAAGTAGGCCTTTTAGGCGGTGACGGAATGGTTGATATTACTGTTTCTCAGGGCGCTTATATCCTTGCTTCAGCAGCTCCTATCGGTCTTGTTGGTATTTTCTCTGCTATTGCTCAGGGTAAAGCGGCAGCAGCCGGTATTATGCTTGTTGGTAAAAAACCAAGCGAACTTGCTAAAGGTATGATTTTTGCAGCTATGGTTGAGACATATGCCGTACTTGCACTTCTTATATCATTCCTTATGATAAACAGCATTACATTCTGATTAATAGATTAAAAAATATTTGAAAAGGAGGATAGGCTCCTATGGGTAACGGACAGAATCTTATAGACAAAATCCTTTCCGATGCCAAGGCACAGGCTGCTGTAGTAGAGTCAGAAGCTAAAAAACAGGCCGACGATATTATTTCATCAGCTAAAGCAAAGGCCGATAAGGAAAAGGCTAAATTTGATGAAGTTGCATCTCAGGAAGCAAATAAAGCGGCTGCTAAAGAGATTTCTGCTGCTGAAATGCGAGCTAAAAAGCTTATTTTGGCTAAAAAACAGGAATGCCTTGAGGAAGTTTTGGACGAAGCTGAAAAAAAGCTCTGTTCACTTACAGGTAAGGACTATGAAAATGTAATATTAGGCATGATTAAAAGAGCTGATAAAGAAGACGGTTCTGAAATTATTTTTTCCAAGAAAGATAAAGATGCTTTTGGAGATAAAGTAAAAGACATGGGCTACAAAGTCTCTGATGAAACAAGAGACATTGAAGGCGGCTTTGTTGTTAAAAATGGCGATATTGAATACAATTATTCTTTTAAGTCAATTATTACCGTAGAACGGGAAGACATTTTACAGCTTGCAGCAGGCATACTGTTTGCTTAAGGAGGTGCCATAATGGGCAGAGAAAAAATATATCCTTTTGCCGTGGCGCGAATCAGAATGCTTGAAAATTCTCTTCTTACGGAAAAGACATATACACAGCTTATAGAGTCCAAGTCTGCTTTAGAGGTATTTAAAATACTTTCTGAAGCCGGATACGGCGGCGAAAACAGCATAGATATTAAAAATTATGAAAAAGCGCTTTCAAGCCGTTTGGCTAAGGCTTATTCCGATGTAAAAGAGCTTGTGCCAAAAGAACATTTTCCTGATGTGTTTTTGCTTAAAAACGACTATCAGAATTTAAAGGTTCTTGTTAAATCGGATATTTCTTCTATCAATGGTGAAAGCTACCTTGTAGGCGGTACAACTGTTGATATTAAAGATATGAAAGAGGCTTTTGAAACTAAAAATTACGGCTGTCTTACAGAGAACATGGCTCAGGCTATAACCGATAGCTATGACCAGTATGCCAAAACCCAGAGCGGTCAGGTGATTGACAACGTAATGGATAATGCGGCTTTTAAGGATATGCTTAAAGTGGCAAATGAAAGCGGTATTAAGTTTGTTGAAAACTATGTTAAAACACTTTGCGACATTACAAACCTTAAAAGCTATAACCGAATTAAAAACATGAAAAAGACAGTTTCAGACTTTGAAAACGTTTTTGTTCATGGCGGTACTGTAAGCCTTGATACTTTTAAAAAGGCATTTAATGCAGAAGGCGCTTCAGGCGGATTTAAAGAAACTGCTTATAACGACCTTGCACTTAAAATGGATGAAGGTTTTACGGTATTTGAAAAAAGCTGTGATGACTATTTGATGGCGTTTATGCGTGATGCTAAATACAAGAGCCTTACAGTTGAGCCGCTTTTGGCTTTTATATATGCTGTAGAAACAGAGGTTAAAACCGTAAGGATTATTGTAAACGGCAAATTAAACGGCATTGATACTGAGGTAATAAAAGAAAGATTGAGGGATGCTTATGTATAAAGTAGCGGTTATGGGAGACAAAGACTCAGTTATGGGTTTTACCGCTTTAGGTATTGATGTTTTCCCTGTTTACGAAGCCGACGAGATTAAAAAGACCATACATAAGCTGGTTGAAGAAGGCTATGCCATAATTTATATTACTGAGCAGTGCTCTCTTCAGGGAAAAGACGCCATTGATAGGTATAAGGATAATGAGCTTCCGGCTATTATTGTTATACCTGGCATTACCGGCAGTATGGGCCTTGGCATGAACGAAGTTAGAGAATCGGCAAAACGCGCTATAGGTGCAGATGTTTTGTTTGGAGATAATTAATAGACCTAAATAAAAGAATCGAGTGGTGATAAAAAATGAGTACAGGCACAGTAGTTAAGGTGTCAGGACCACTGGTTGTAGCTGAAGGCATGAGAGATGCCAATATGTTCGACGTTGTCAGGGTTTCTGATAAGCACCTTATTGGTGAGATAATAGAAATGCACGGTGACAAGGCCTCAATTCAGGTTTATGAGGAAACAAGTGGTCTTGGTCCGGGTGAAGAAGTTGTATCTACAGGCCGTCCTATGAGTGTTGAGCTTGGACCGGGCCTTATATCAACAATATACGATGGTATTCAGCGTCCTCTTGAAAAGCTTTATGAAGCCAGTGGAGCTAACATCCACAGAGGTGTTGAGGTAGCTGCTCTTGATAGAGAAAAGAAATGGTATTTTAAACCTGTTGTTAAAAAAGGCGATAAAGTACAGGGCGGCGATATTATAGGCGTAGTACAGGAAACAGCGGTTGTTGAATGCCGTATTATGATTCCGCCTAAACTTAACGGTGTAATTAAAGAAATTAAAGAAGGCGAATTTACTGTTGAAGAAGAAATCTGCGTTGTAACAAATGAAAAAGGCGTAGATGTAACAGTTCCTATGATGCAGAAATGGCCTGTTCGTAAAGAAAGACCTTACAGAGCAAAACAGAGCCCGGATTCACTTCTTATTACAGGCCAGAGAGTTATAGATACATTCTTCCCTATTACAAAGGGTGGTGTAGCGGCTATACCTGGACCTTTCGGAAGCGGTAAAACAGTTACACAGCATCAGCTTGCTAAATGGGCAGATGCTGACATAGTTGTTTATATCGGCTGCGGTGAGCGTGGAAACGAAATGACAGACGTTCTTTTGGAGTTCCCGGAACTTAAAGACCCACGTACAGGCGAAAGCCTTATGCAAAGAACAGTTCTTATTGCCAATACTTCCGATATGCCTGTTGCCGCACGTGAGGCTTCAATTTATACAGGTATTACAATAGCTGAGTTCTTCCGCGATATGGGTTACAGTGTAGCTCTTATGGCAGACTCTACATCACGTTGGGCAGAGGCTCTGCGTGAAATGAGCGGTCGTCTTGAGGAAATGCCTGGTGAGGAAGGTTATCCGGCATACCTTGGAAGCCGTCTTGCACAGTTCTATGAAAGAGCTGGTATGGTTCATTGTTTAGGCAGTGATGAAAACAGAATGGGCTCCCTTACTGCCATAGGTGCCGTTTCACCTCCTGGTGGTGATACTTCCGAGCCTGTAAGCCAGGCAACACTTAGAATAGTTAAAGTATTCTGGGGTCTTGATTCATCATTGGCTTACAAACGTCACTTCCCGGCTATTAACTGGCTTACAAGTTATTCGCTTTATCAGGATAAGGTAGACGCATGGGCTGATAAAAACGTAGAAGAAGACTTTGCAGAGCATAGGGCAAGAGCAATGAGACTTCTTCAGGAGGAAGCTGAGCTTCAGGAAATTGTTCAGCTGGTTGGTGTTGACTCACTTTCACACAGCGACAGACTTATACTTGAAGTAACACGCTCTATCCGTGAGGACTTCCTCCATCAGAACTCTTTCCATGAGGTAGATACTTATACATCACTTCATAAACAGTACAGAATGTTGGCCCTTATACTTAAGTTCTATGATGAGGGACTTAAGGCAGTTAAGGAAAAAGTTTCTATAAACAAAATTTCAAAGCTCCCTGTTCTTGAAAGAATAGGCCGTGCTAAATATATTGAGGAAGCTAATGTTGATAAAGAATTCGATGTTATAGAATCGGAAATCGTATCAGAGCTTGCCGAACTTATAGCAAAGGAGGCTGAGGAAGAATGATAAAAGAATATAGGTCTATTCAGGAAATAGCCGGCCCCCTTATGCTTATAAGCGGAGTTGAAGGTGTTAAATACGACGAGCTTGGCGAAATTGAGCTTGTTAACGGCGAAATTAGAAGATGTAAAGTTCTTGAGGTAAACGGTGACACAGCACTTGTTCAGCTTTTTGAAAGCTCAACAGGTATTAATATGTCAGACTCTAAAGTACGTTTCCTTGGAAAGAGCCTTGACTTTGGTGTATCTCCTGATATACTCGGCCGTGTATTCGATGGTATGGGTAAGCCTATAGACGGCGGCCCTGATATAATACCAGAGAAAAGACTTGATATTAACGGTGCGCCTATTAACCCAGCCGCAAGGGATTACCCTTCTGAGTTCATTCAGACAGGTGTTTCAGCTATTGACGGACTTAATACACTGGTTAGAGGCCAGAAGCTTCCTATATTCTCAGCTTCAGGTCTTCCACATGCTAACCTTGCTGTTCAGATTGCACGTCAGGCTAAGGTTAGAGGTACAGACTCAAAATTCGCTATTGTTTTTGCCGCTGTAGGTATAACATTTGAGGATGCTGAGTTCTTCATTAACGACTTTAGAGAAACAGGCGCTATTGACCGTTCGGTAGTATTTGTTAACCTTGCCAATGACCCGGCTGTAGAGCGTGTTTGTACACCACGTATGGCACTTACTGCCGCTGAATATTTGGCTTTTGAACAGAACATGCACGTTCTTGTAATTATAACAGATATTACAAACTATGCTGAGGCACTTCGTGAGGTTTCAGCGGCTAAAAAAGAGGTTCCGGGCCGTCGAGGATATCCTGGTTACCTTTATACAGACCTTGCCACAATGTATGAAAGAGCTGGTAAAAAGAGAGGCATTGACGGTTCTATTACAATGATTCCTATACTTACAATGCCTGAGGATGATAAAACTCATCCTATCCCTGACCTTACAGGCTACATCACAGAGGGACAGATTATATTAAGCCGTGACCTTTACAAAAAAGGCCTTCAGCCGCCTATAGATGTTCTTCCGTCACTTAGCCGACTTAAAGACAAAGGTATTGGTAAGGGCAAAACAAGAGAAGACCATGCCGATACAATGAACCAGCTTTATGCGGCTTACTCAAGAGGTAAAGATGCTAAAGAGCTTATGGCTATTTTAGGTGAGTCAGCTCTTTCGGATATAGACCTTATTTATGCTAAGTTTGCTGATGAGTTCGAAAAGCAGTATGTTTCACAGGGATTCAGAACAGACAGAACAATAGAAGAAACTTTGGAAACAGGCTGGAAGCTTCTTGCTATGCTTCCTAAGAGTGAGCTTAAACGTATTCGTGACGAGTACCTTGAAAAATATATGCCTGAGGAGTGATAGGTGTGGCTAAATTAAATGTTAATCCAACACGTATGGAAATGACACGCCTTAAAAAACAGCTTAAAACAGCCACAAGAGGCCATAAGCTCCTTAAGGATAAGCTGGATGAGCTTATGAAGCAGTTCCTTGAGATAGTTAAAGAAAACAAAAAACTTAGGGAAGAAGCTGAAAAAGCTCTTGAGAAAGCATACAAAAGCTTTATAATAGCAAGAGCTGTTATGAGTGAGGAATATTTAGGCGAGGCTCTTATGATGCCTAAACAGAAAATAGCCGTTGACGTTTCTAAAAAGAACGTTATGAGTGTTAATGTTCCTCAGTTCGATTTTAAGGCGGCTAACAACCATGACGATATTTATCCTTACGGTCTTGCTTTTACATCCGGCGAACTTGATTTATCAATGGAGGCATTTTCCGAGGCTATGGAACCGCTTTTAAAACTGGCACAAAGTGAAAAAAGCGCACAGCTTATGGCACAGGAAATTGAGCGTACAAGGCGCCGTGTAAACGCCCTTGAAAACGTAATGATTCCTAACTATCAGGAAACTATTAAGTTTATTATGCAGAAGCTTGATGAAAACGAGCGTGCTTCCACAACCAGATTGATGAAGGTCAAAGACATGATAGCTAAGAAGGCTATTGAGGAAAGACGCAAAAGAGACGAAGAAGCTTTTGGCGCCTAAGTTTTGGTTATTATGCAGTAATAAAAAGCAGGATAAGATATTATCCTGCTTTTTTGTGTGCTGAAAAGAATATGCGGTAAAGATTTAATTTTAATAAAGAAGTTTTAGTTAATAAATAATTTTTTAATATAATTTGTTGAAGCTTGTGCGTTTGGTTTGTTGTTTATTATATTTCTTATGTTATAAAACATTAAAATAAGCGGATTATAAATAACGTATGAATACATTAGTTATTGTGTTGTTTTTTTAAGTGTGTTATACTATTTCAAAAATTTATTTGTAAATATATAAACTAAAATATAAAGGTGGAATTTAGATGAGCATTAGAATAGGTATTTTAGGTTATGGCAATTTAGGACGCGGTGTTGAAAGTGCAATTAAGCAGAACGATGATATGGAGCTTGTTGCTGTATTTACAAGAAGAAATCCTGACAGCCTTAAAATTGCTACACCTACAGCTAAAGTTTGCAGTGTTGATGATGCAGAAAAAATGGCAGATGCCATAGATGTTATGATTATCTGCGGCGGAAGTGCTACAGACCTTCCTGTGCAGACTCCAAAGTACGCTAAATACTTTAATGTTATTGACAGCTTTGATACTCATGCAAGAATACCTGAGCATTTTAAAGCAGTTGATGATGCATGCAAGGGCAGCGGCAAAATTGGCATTATTTCTGTTGGCTGGGACCCAGGTATGTTCTCTTTAAACAGACTTTATGCAAACTGCATTCTTCCAGACGGAAAGGACTATACTTTCTGGGGCAAAGGTGTTAGCCAAGGCCATTCAGACGCTGTAAGAAGAATTGAAGGCGTACTTGATGCTAGACAGTACACAATCCCTGTTCCTGCCGCTCTTGAAGCTGTAAGAAATGGCGAAAATCCAGACCTTACAACAAGAGAAAAACATACAAGAGAGTGCTTTGTTGTAGCTGAGGAAGGCGCTGATAAAGCAAGAATAGAAAAAGAAATTAAAGAAATGCCTAACTATTTCTCAGATTATGACACAACAGTTCACTTTATTGATATGGAAGAAATGAAACGCAACCATTCCGGTATTCCTCACGGCGGCTTTGTTATAAGAAGCGGCAAAACAGGACATAACGGTGAGCATAAACATATTATTGAATACAGCCTTAAACTTGATTCAAACCCAGAGTTTACATCTTCTGTACTTGTAGCTTACGCAAGAGCTGCTTACAGATTAAACAAAGAAGGTCAGACTGGCTGCAAGACTGTATTTGATATAGCACCTGCTTATCTTTCAACTTTAAGCGGTGAAGAAATAAGAGCACATCTTCTTTAATCTGTAGAATAATAAATATATATTTAAACCATAAAAACCGTGGGCTTATGCCCGCGGCTTTTTTTGTAATATAACTGTATTATAGTATTAAGAAAATCGTAATATAAAGCTATTCAAATTATGGATTAATTAGTATATAATAGTGTTGTAGATGAAATATATTTCATGCAAGGAGGGATATTATGAAAAAGATTTTATGTTCTGCTTTAGCTGTATCTTTAGTAATTTCAGGAGCTGTTATTGCCAATGCCGCAGATATTATAAACAGGGAGGCACAGCTGAGGCCTGACTTTACAATAGTTATTGATGACGAGGTGAGTTATTTTAAGAGCGCAGACGGTAAGTATATATATCCTATTCTTTACAATGATTCTACATATCTTCCTTTGCGTTCAATAGGTGAGATTATAGGTAAAAATGTTAACTGGGACGAAAGCACAAAAACTATTACTTTAAGCGGCAAAAGAGATTCGTATAAAAACACAACAAAACCATCATCAGCAAAAATAGCTGATATTGACGTACAGGAAAGACGCGACTTTACAATAATTCTTGAAGGTGATGAATGCAATTTTAAAGACGCAAACGGAAAGGCTGTATATCCTTTGCTCTATAATGGTTCAACATACCTTCCTTTAAGAGCTATAAGCGAAATAACCGGAAATGAGGTTATTTGGGATGGAGACGACAAAGTTATAACACTTAAAGATGAAGAATCAACTGTAACGGACGCTGATACATTTGGCCCGACAGAAAATGATATAGGTCTTGAAAAAGCTAAAGAAATAGCTTTAGATGATGCCGGATATAAGGCAGCTGATGTTAAATTTACAAGAGCAGAAAAAGACTATAACAATAATAAAGATATATGGGTTTACGATGTTGAGTTTACAAGTGGAAAATGGGAATATGAATACGAGATTGAACTTGAAACAGGTGACATTTTAAGCCATGACAAATACTATAATTCAGATTATGACGAAGCTGATGATAAAATAAGCATTGAAAGAGCAAGACAGATGGCTTTAGACCATGCAGGCATAAAAGGTTCAGGAGTTAAGTATATAAAAACTGAGCTTGATGGCGAAAAATACTATATTGAGTTTACACATGGCGGATATAATTACGAATATGAGATTGATGCTTATACCGGCAAAGTAATAAACTTTAAATCGGAAAAAGGAAACTCAGGCATAGGCATAGGTTCTGATAAGCCTAAATATTTAACTAACAACGAAGCTTTAGAAGCAGTGCTTAAACATGCTGGTGTTAAAATGCCGGACGCTTTTGAAGTTAAAGTAGAGCTGGACGACGGAAAATATGAAGTAGAGTTTAAAGCCGGAAGATATGAATATGAAGCGGAAGTTGATATGTATACCGGAAATGTATTTGATTACAAAAGAGAACGTGATGATTAATTTAAAACATAATAATATTTATTAGGCTTTAGTTAAATAATAATAAACGGTAGGTTTAAAAAGCATATTATTTGCTTTAAGCCTACCGTTTTTATATTTACATTATTTAAAAATTGTAGTTGATTTTAATTGTATTTTATAATGCAAATTTTTCAAAGAGCATTTTATATTTTGTTTGGTTTACAATATATAATTTTGGTGATAAAATAAGTAACGGTGTAACAGGATTATTGCTTTTTTACCAAAAAAATGCAAATAAATCTTTAAAGGGGAAAGTATTGTGACCGATTTAAGGCGTAAAAACAAGTTTATACTTGTTTGGGAAATTTTAATAAACGTTTTGGGTATGACAGCTATATTTGCTGTTATTTGGTTTTGCTTTTACCGCTATAACCTTGTTGCGGGATTTCTTTATAAAAAAGGAACTACTCTTATGTTTGGCATGTATGGAGGGTTGTATTTCTTTTTTACAAATATTTACGGGGGACATAAAATAGGATATTACCGTATATCGGAAATTATGTATTCCCAGTTTTTGGCCATGATTATGGTAAATGCCTTTGCTTATTTCCAAACATGTCTTATAGATAGGCGTTTTGTTCCGCTTATGCCTATTATTATAATGTCGATTATTGATACATTTTTTATTTTTTTCTGGAGCATTTGGTGCAATAAAAGGTTCAGAAAAAGAAATGTAGTCAGAAATATGACTGTTATATGCGAAACGGATTTATCCGAAGAACTTATTAAAAAAATGAATTTTTATGACTATAAATTTCATATTACAAAGCAGATAGGCATTAAAAGCGGTTTGGATTATATACTTAATAACTTAGACCCAAACGACGGAGTAATACTTGCTGATGTTGAAGGTGATATGAAAAAGAAAATAATTGAGTTTTGTTTTGATAACTCAATGCCGGTTTTTATAATACCCGATGTGGCAGAAATAGTGCTTAAAAACTCATATGCTTTAAATCTTATGGACATGCCTGTTCTTGTGTGCAATAAAGGCGATCTTTCGCTTTTGGATGAGTTTGTAAAGAGGGCATTTGACATAACGGTTTCAATATTGGCTTTAGCCGTTTTATGGCCTTTTATGCTTATAACGGCGGCGGCTATTAAACTCTACGACGGCGGTCCGGTTTTTTATAGGCAGAAAAGACTTACAATAGGCAGAAAGGAATTTTATGTATATAAATTCCGCAGTATGGTAGTTAATGCCGAAAAAGATGGTGTTGCAAGGCTGGCGCAGAAAAACGACAGCAGAATTACACCAGTTGGTAAAATAATAAGAAAAACAAGATTTGATGAAATACCACAGATATTTAATGTTCTTCAAGGTGATATGTCAATAGTAGGGCCAAGACCGGAAAGGCCGGAAATCGTTCAGCAGTACGAAAAATATATTCCGGAGTTTAAGTACAGGCTTAAAATAAAGGCCGGCATTACAGGCTATGCCCAAGTTTTGGGCAGGTACAATACAGACCCATATGATAAACTAATGTGGGATTTAATGTATATAGCAGGCTATTCATTTTTGTTGGATTTAAAGCTTATTATGATGACGGTTAAGGTTCTTTTTCTCCCAGAAAGTACTCAGGGAGTTAATAATAATGAAGTAACAGCGCATAGGAAGAAAAAGGGGCGTGTATAGATTTGAACAGCAATAGTTTAAAAAAAGAAAGCAAGAGCTATATAATATCGGCTTTGCCTGTTATATTTCTTGTTTCAGTTTTTCTTTTCGCAGTTCATGCGGTTATTGTAAAAACAGGGCTTGAAGGTACGTTTTGGTATGGAAATGATGAATATACAGTTGATATTTATGCTTATTTCAGAATGCAGATATTTATAGCTGTTGCCGTAATATCTATGGTTTATTTGGTTATTTCGGTTCTTTCAGGAAGTGTCAAGGTATATAAGAATAAAGTTTATATACCTATGATTATTTATGCCTTAATGACATTTATTTCGTATATGGCAGCTGATTATAAGCATATGGCGGCAGTTGGCTTTTTTGAAAGATACGAGAACACGTTTGTTTTGATAGGATATATGGCAATTACTTTTTATGCCATGAACATGATTAACGATGAGAGAGCGTTTAAGCTTATATTCTATATATTCTCAGGCTGCTGCGCTGTTCTTGGTATTTGGGGAGTATTGCAGACATTTGAAATAGATTTATACAGTTTGCCAAGTTGGCTTTATATGAATTCCGAAATAAGCCAGATGTCAAATTTAAAAATATCTGGAGCGGCTGATTCAGTAAGATGGTTTTTTACAAACCAAAACTACTCATCATTTTTTATGGTTTTTCCAATATGCGTTTCAGCTATGCTTATAATTTGGAACAAAAAAGTACAGTGGAAAATAGCCTTTACAGTGCTTCTTGCCCTTATGTTTTATTCGCTTTTTAATGCCAAGTCATTAGGCGGTATGGTAGGCGTTGCATTTTCTGCCTTAGCAGGTCTTATTGTGTTTAATAAAAAGCTTATAGAATGGAAAACAAGTGTTGTGCTTATTATAATAGCCGGTATTGTTTCGGCAGCCGTTTCTTTGCCTTCAATAATGGGAGAAATAAGCTCAGTTACACCTGTTGCGTCATTATTTTCTAAAACAGCCTATGCAGATGATGCTCAGCAGGAAGGTCTTAAGTATGTTGATATTGACTATGTAATAACAGACGGAAACAACATAATATTTAATTTTTCAGGTACAGAAGTAACAATTAAAACAGAAAACGGCCGCGTTTTAGGCGTTTATGGTGCAGATGGTTCCGAAATTGGTTTAAATACTGATTATATGCAGATATCAGAGGGTGAACTTGAAGATACTGGATATAAAACAGTTAATGTTAAAACAGCTAATGCAACATGGAAATTTGCTGACTTGGATGGTGAGCTGTATTTTGTAACATCATCAGGTAAAGGTGCTAAATTGGATAAAGTAGAAAGCTTTGGATTTGAAAACAGTCAGGATTTTGCAACATATAGAGGTTATATTTGGTCAAGAACACTGCCTTTAATTAAAGACACTATTTTAATTGGCCATGGTGCTGATACATTTGCAATGTATTTCCCTCAGGCTGATTATGCCGGAAAGTATAATATAGGCTATTTCAGTGACTCGACTAATATTATTGTTGATAAGCCTCATAATATGTATTTGGGTATGGCTGTAAACACAGGCGTTATTTCGCTTATAGCAGCTCTTTGTATATTTGGCTTTTATTTGGTTGATAGTTTTAAGATATACAGGAAAAACGAGTATTCAGGCTTTATCAGCTTTATGGGGGCCGGAGTATTTGTGGCTGTATGTGGTTTTTTAGTAGCTGGTCTTGTAAACGACTCAACTGTTCAGGTAATGCCTATATTCTATGCTTTGCTGGGAATAGGTTTTGCAGCAAACAGAATTTTAAAAGAAAAGAAGTAATAAAAATTATATTAAGTGCATAATTTAAGCGGAGCGTAAAAACGCTTCGCTTTTTTATGTTCAATTATCAATGTAAAAAAATAAATAAATTATTGAAAAATTTTATTAAAAATAAAAATAAATTTGGGTTTTTGGGAAATATTGGCCTTAGGGTTTACTTGATTGTTCATTGGCGGTGTTGTATAATACTTTTAAGTGGAAAAAATTGGTATTTATTAATTGGTTTTTTATATCGTATTATTGCTTATACTGTTTAATAAGAATAATTTTTACGCAATTATATGTATTTACACAGCTTTAGTGGTTAATATAACTAAAAAGCCAATTTACCGGAAGGGAGAATAAAAAATATGCTCAATAAAAAAACTGTAAATGATATTGACGTTAAAGGCAAACGGGTACTGGTTAGATGTGATTTTAACGTGCCTGTTATAGACGGAAAAATAACAGATGATAACCGTATTACAGCGGCGCTTCCTACAATAAAAAAACTTGTTTCAGACGGCGGAAAAGTTATACTTTGCTCGCACATGGGTAAGCCTAAGGGAGAGGTTAAAAAAGAGCTTTCTCTTGCACCTGTAGCAAAAAGACTTAGTGAGTTATTAGGTAAAGAAGTTGTATTTGCAGCCGATGACAATGTAGTAGGCGAAAATGCTAAAAAAGCAGTAGCCGAAATGAAAGACGGCGATGTAATTCTTCTTGAAAATACAAGATTTAGAAAAGAAGAAACTAAAAACGAGGATAATTTCAGTCAAGAACTGGCATCCCTTGCCGATATATTTGTAAATGACGCTTTTGGTACAAGCCACAGAGCACACTGCTCAACTGTAGGTGTTACAAAACATATACCTGTTTCGGCAGTAGGCTACCTTATGGAAAAAGAAATTGAGTACCTTGGCAATGCAGTTAATAACCCTGTAAGACCTTTTGCTGCTATACTTGGCGGAGCTAAAGTGGCTGATAAAATAAATGTAATAAACAACCTTCTTGAAAAAGTAGACATACTTATTATAGGCGGTGGCATGGCTTATACATTCATTAAGGCACAGGGCTACAGTGTAGGCAATTCACTTCTTGATGCTGAAAGAATTGACTATGCCAAAGAAATGATGGCAAAAGCCAAAGAAAAAGGTGTAAAACTTCTTTTACCAGTAGATACTGTTATTGTAAAAGAATTTAAAAATGATACAGAATTTAAAACAGTGCCTGTAAGCGAAATACCAGACGGATGGGAAGGCGTTGACATTGGCGAAAAAACAAGAGAGCTTTTTGCTGACGCATTAAAGAATGCAAAAACAGTTGTTTGGAATGGTCCTATGGGTGTATTTGAGTTTGAGAACTTTGCAAAAGGCACAAACGCTGTAGCCAAAGCTTTGGCAGATTTAGACGCTACAACAATAATAGGCGGCGGAGATTCTGCGGCTGCTGTAAATCAGCTTGGATATGGCGACAAAATGAGCCATATTTCAACAGGCGGCGGTGCGTCACTTGAGTTCCTTGAAGGCAAGGAGCTTCCAGGTGTGGCTGCTGTAAATGATAAGTAATATAAGAAAGGTTTGATTAACCCATGAGAAAAAAAATAATAGCCGGAAACTGGAAAATGAATAAAACTCCGGCAGAAGCAGTTGAGCTTGCTAAAATGCTTAAGGATAAGGTAAACACAGATGAAAAAGATGTTGTTTTCTGTGTTCCTGCTATAGATATAATACCGGTTGGCGAAGTTTTAAAGGGTACAAATATTGCCCTTGGAGCAGAAAACGTATATTTTGAGGAAAGCGGAGCATATACAGGAGAGATTTCGCCTATTATGCTTAAAGAAGCCGGTGTTAAGTATGTTATTATAGGCCATTCCGAAAGACGTGAATACTTTGGCGAAACTGACGAAACAGTGAACAAAAAAGTTAAAAAAGTTATTGAGCATGGAATGATACCTATTATGTGCTGTGGTGAAACTCTTACACAAAGAGAAATGAATATTACTATTGAGCATATTCGTATTCAGATTAAAAAAGGCCTTTACGGCTTAAGTGCGTCAGATGCCGAAAAGGTTGTAATAGCTTATGAGCCTATTTGGGCAATAGGCACTGGCAAAACAGCTACAAGCCAGCAGGCTCAGGAAGTTTGTGCTGCAATAAGACAGGTTATAAAAGAAATTTACGGCGAAGCAACTGCCGAAAAAATTCGTATTCAGTACGGCGGCAGTGTAAACGGCAAAAATGCCGCAGAACTTTTTGCTATGAATGACATTGACGGCGGACTTGTAGGCGGAGCCAGCCTTAAAGAAGAATTTGAACAGATAGTAAATTATTAAAAAAGAAAAAAGTTAGAAAAAAGTTATTAAATAAGGTGGATGACAAATGAAAACTACAGTATTAATGATACTGGACGGTTTTGGCATTAACGACAGAACAGAAGGCAATGCCATAAAGCTTGCAAAAACACCTGTTATTGATTCTTTAATGAAAGAATACCCATGTGTAAAAGGATATGCCAGCGGACTTGACGTTGGACTTCCAGAGGGACAAATGGGTAATTCCGAAGTTGGCCACTTAAATATAGGTGCCGGAAGAATTGTATATCAGGAATTTACTAGAATAACAAAATCTATTGAGGACGGCGACTTTTTCAGTAACGAGGAGCTTTTAAAAGCTGTTGAAAACTGCAAAAAAAATAATTCAGCACTTCATATATTCGGCTTGCTTTCAGACGGCGGAGTACACAGCCATAACTCGCATTTATATGCTGTTTTAAAGCTTGCCAAAGACAACGGACTTGAAAAAGTATTTGTTCATGCCTTTATGGATGGCAGAGATACACCGCCGCAATCAGGAAAAGACTATATATTAAGCCTTGAAGAAAAAATGCGTGAAATAGGCGTAGGCAAAATTGCTACTGTTTCCGGCAGATATTATGCTATGGACAGGGATAACCGCTGGGAAAGAGTACAAAAAGCTTATGATGTTATTACTTTGGGCAAAGGCAACACAGCATTAAGCGCTCAAGAATGCATGGAAAAAAGCTATGAAGCAGGTGTAACAGATGAGTTTGTTGTGCCTTGCGCCATTGTAGACGAAGAAGGCAGAAAATGTGCCACTGTAAACAATAATGACTCGGTTATATTCTTTAATTTCCGTCCTGATAGGGCAAGGGAAATAACAAGAGCATTCTGTGATGATGACTTTACAGGCTTTGAAAGAGAAAAAAGACCAAAGAATATTGTTTTTGTATGCTTTACTGAGTATGACAAAACAATAGGCAATAAATTAGTTGCTTTTAAACAGCAGACATTAAACAATACTTTAGGTGAGTATTTATCGTCTTTGGGCAAAAAACAGCTGCGTTTGGCAGAAACCGAAAAATACGCTCATGTAACATTCTTTTTTAACGGTGGTATAGAACAGCCTAACGAGGGAGAAGACAGAATACTTATTCCTTCCCCAAAGGTTGCAACTTACGACCTTAAACCGGAAATGAGTGCTTACGAGGTTACAGATGCCCTTGTTGAAAATATAAATGCTCAAAAGTATGATTTAATTATAATTAATTATGCTAACAGCGACATGGTAGGGCACACAGGCGTTATTGAGGCGGCTGAAAAAGCAGTTGAAGCCGTTGACAAGTGTGTTGGCCGTGTTGTTGAGGCCGTTAAAAACACAGGCTCGGTGCTTTTTATATGTGCCGACCACGGAAACAGCGACCAGATGGTAGATTATACAACAGGTGAGCCTTTTACGGCACACACAACAAACCCTGTTCCGTTTATATTGGTTAACTATACCGACGGAATTAAATTAAGAGAAGGCGGAAGGCTTGCTGATATAGCGCCTACTCTGCTTGATATAATGAATATTCCTGTACCTGAAGAAATGACAGGAAAGACACTTCTTATAAGCGACTAAAAACAAAAGAGAGGGATGTAAAAAATGAAAACATATTTGGAGATTATCGACGTATATGCAAGAGAAGTACTTGACTCAAGAGGCAATCCTACAGTAGAGGTTGAAGTTACACTTGAAGGCGGTATTATGGGCCGTGCCGCTGTGCCTTCTGGTGCGTCAACAGGCGCTTTTGAGGCTGTAGAGCTTCGTGACGGTACAGAAAGATACATGGGTAAAGGTGTTTTAAAAGCTGTTGATAACGTAAATACAGTTATTGCGGAAGAAATCATAGGAATGAATGCTCTTGACCAGGTTTCAATTGATAAAGCTATGATTGCTCTTGACGGAACTCCAAACAAGGCTAAACTTGGCGCAAATGCTATTTTAGGTGTTTCAATGGCTGTTGCCAAAGCTGCTGCCGAGGCTCTTGACATGCCTCTTTATCAGTACCTTGGCGGATTTAATGCTAAAAGAATGCCAGTTCCAATGATGAACATTATGAACGGCGGTAAACATGCCGATAACACAGTAGACCTTCAGGAATTTATGATTATGCCTGTTGGTGCTGATAGCTTTTCTCAGGCTCTCCAGATGTGTGCCGAAGTTTACCACAACCTTAAAAACGTATTAAAGAGCAAAGGCCTTTCAACAGCAGTAGGCGACGAAGGCGGTTTTGCTCCTGACCTTCCTACACCTGATTCAGTAATTGACCAGATTAAAGAAGCCGTTGAAAAAGCCGGCTATAACTGGGGCGAAGATATTAAAATAGCTCTTGACCCTGCTACAAGTGAGCTTTACGATGAAAAAGACGGCAAATATCACTTCCCTGGCGAAAGCAAAATGGCAGGCAGAGAGATTGTAAGAACAAGTGAAGAAATGGTTGAAATGTGGAAAGCTCTTTGCGACAAGTATCCTATTATTTCAATTGAAGACGGTCTTGCAGAAGAAGACTGGGCAGGCTGGCAGCTTCTTACAAAAGAGCTTGGCAGCAAAGTACAGCTTGTAGGCGATGACCTTTTTGTTACAAACACAGAAAGACTTCAGAAAGGCATTGATTTAAAGGCCGGCAATGCTATACTTATTAAAGTAAACCAGATTGGAACACTTACAGAAACATTCAACGCTATTGAGCTTGCAAACAGACACAACATGACAGCTATTGTAAGCCACCGTTCAGGCGAAACAGAAGACACAACAATAGCAGATATTGTTGTAGCTGTAAATGCTGGACAGATTAAAACAGGTGCTCCGGCAAGAAGCGACCGTGTTGCTAAATACAACCAGCTTTTAAGAATTGAGGAAGAACTTGCAGATGCAGCGGAATATCCTGGAATGAAAGCATGGTTTAATCTTAAATAATTTTTGAGAGGATATATTGTTTTAAAACAGCTTATACTTCTTAAAATATAAAAATCAGATAAGAGCAAAATATGCTGATATAAACAATAAAAACGGATGTAACAAACTGATTTAAACAGTTAGATACATCCGTTTTGTTTTTTATTCTAATTATTTTAATTTAGGATATTAATTTTCTTTACCGTTGCATTTAGCCGTAAGCTCTTTAATTTCTATTTTCCAAACAGCAGTACGTGACATTAATTTATTTATAGCGTTTTGGAAGTTATCCATGTTGTCAGCGGCATATTTAAGGCAAATAGCTTTTAAAGCCGCTATTTTTTCACTTTCATCTGTTACGTTTTCGGCTGTGCCTTTAACTATGGCACTTTCATATTCTGTAGTATATTTTTCGGATATAGGATTTACATCGCTAACAAATGAAATACATACATTTGGGTCAGCCATAAGGTTATCTGTTTTCTGTCCAGTTATAGCACAATGGAAATATACGCTGTTACCTATTCTTACAGCACTTATTGGTACACAGTATGGAGTTTTATCTGCGGCATTTATCATTGATAAAACAGCATACGGGCTTTTGTCTATTACATATAACCCAAAGTCATAATACATTTCGCGGTCTCTTCTTCTCATTTTATGCCTCCTCAAAACGCTTTTACAAAGCTTGGTGTTTTATTGTCAAAAACAGTTATGTATTCAAATCCGGCTTCTTTAAGCATTTTATAGGCAATGTCGAATTTATAAGTCATCTGTTCCGGTTTATGTGTGTCTGAACCTACTGTAATTATTTTACCGCCTAAATCATGGTATCTTTTAATAAGCTCAAAAGCAGGGTGCGGGCCGCCTACGCCGTATCTAAAGCCTGAAGTATTTATTTCAATGCCTTTTTCTTTTTCTATAAGTGTTTTGAATATTTTATCTGTTATAGGTGCCATACGGGCATAGTCTATTTGTTTGTTTTGGTAATTGCCGTAACGGTTTACAAAGTCGATATGTCCGTAAACATTGAAAAAGTCGTAATGCTCAACATTGTATAAAACTTCTTCAAAGTATTCCTCATAAGCCTGTTGCTGCTCTTTGCCTTCAAAAAAATCATTTACGCAAAGGTCTAATCCGTCCTGAACAACATGTGTTGAGCCTATTATAAAATCATACTGGTTGTTTTTTACAAGCTCTTTAATCTGAGGCATTACATGGTTTTGTATCCCTATTTCAACACCTTTTAAAATTTTTATTTTGTCACCGTATTTTTCCCTTAAACGGTCTATTTCTTTTGAGTAAGGCTCATAATCAAAAAGAAAAGGATAATCAGGGTCCGGGTAGTCAAAATCTATGTGGTCTGTGGCCGCAATTTCTTTAAGGCCTAAAGATATGGCTTTTTTTATGTTTTCTTCCATTGGTGTATCACTGTCGGAAGAAAAGCTTGAGTGTGTATGGTAGTCAGCGTAAAACATTGTATCAGCTCCTTACAGTAAAAACTGTATTTTTTGTTTTTTTCGGGGATAGTATATCATAAAATTTACTTTTAGCACATAGAATGTTCAATTTTTTTTCATATATTAAACACAAGTATTGTATATAATTTAATTACAAAATAAATATAAATTGTAATTTTAATGTGAAAGAGCTGTAATATGGCTGTAATGATAGTGTTGTATAATACTAAACAGATTAAGAAGTTTATTATAAAAAGGAGTGACTGATATGAATTTTGAAAAAGTTGTAATTAATTCCCTATGTGATATGCTTATTTCATCAAGAGTATTTAATGATAACACAAAAAATGTGTCACACGGAGAAAAAGGCATTAAAAAGTAAGCTTTAAATAAAAAATACTAATGCAAAGGATTGAAAATTCTTGAAATATAATATTTGCTTATTTGTACTGTCTTTTTAAGGCGTATTACGTTACATCCCCCAACGTATATATGCCTTATTTTTTTGTAAGAATAATTTTGTTTTGAACTGATATAATATAATTTGTATTGACACAGCTTTTTTGTGTGATATAATGCTTGTATATTGAAAAAACGATGATGGGACGAGTAACATAAATAAACACTTTAAAGAGAATAACGCCTTGGCTGGAAGCGTTTAAGTGCCTTTATGCGAAAACTACCCCGGAGTGACTCCAATCAAGTCCGCTTTGCAGCGTTAAAAGCTTTAATTAAGTGGTGCAGCACAATTAGGGTGGAACCGCGGGAATATACAGCTCTCGTCCCTTTTCTTACGAAAAGGAACGCGGGCTTTTTTTATTATAAAATCTAACAGACCTAAGTTTTAAGGCCTGAATAAAATAAGAAGGAGACTGGATTATGATTAATGTAACTCTTAAAGACGGTGTTGTTAAAGAATTTGACAAACCTGTATCAGTTCTTGAAATAGCCGAAAGCATAAGTGCCGGACTTGCAAGAAATGCCTGTGCCGGTATTGTAGACGGCCAAACACAAGACCTTAGATTTGTAGTAGACAAAGACGCTAAGGTGGAGATATGCACATTTGACGATGAAGAAGGCAAAAGAGCTTTCAGACATACAGCAAGCCATATTATGGCACAGGCTGTTAAAAGACTTTTCCCAGAAACAAAGCTTGCTATAGGCCCTGCTATTGCTGACGGTTTTTATTATGACTTTGACAGGGAAGTGCCTTTTACAGAAGATGACCTCAAACACATTGAGGAAGAAATGAAAAAAATAGTTAAAGAGGACCTTAAGCTTGAAAAGTTCGAGCTTCCAAGAGCAGAGGCTATTAAGTTTATGGAAGAAAAAGGCGAGCCATACAAGGTAGAGCTTATAAACGACCTTCCGGAGGACGCTGTAATTTCTTTCTACAAACAGGGCGATTATGTAGACCTTTGCGCTGGCCCTCATCTTATGAGCACAAAGCCTGTTAAAGCATTTAAGCTTATGAGTGTTGCCGGTGCTTACTGGAGAGGAAACGAAAAGAACAAAATGCTTTCCAGAATTTACGGTACAGCTTATACAAAGGCTTCTGACCTTGACGCTTACCTTACAATGCTTGAAGAAGCTAAAAAACGTGACCACAGAAAATTAGGCAAAGAGCTTAAACTTTTTGCTCTCCTTGAGGAAGGCCCAGGCTTCCCATTCTTCCTTCCAAAGGGTATGATTGTTAAAAACACACTTATTGATTACTGGAGAGAAATACACAAAAAAGCAGGCTATGTAGAGGTTTCAACACCTATTATACTTAACAGACAGCTTTGGGAAAGAAGCGGTCACTGGGATCACTACAAAGAAAACATGTATACAACAGTAATCGATGATGAGGATTACGCTATTAAACCTATGAACTGCCCAGGCGGTATGCTTGTTTATAAACAGGAACTCCATTCCTACAGAGACCTTCCTTTAAGAGTAGGCGAGCTTGGTATTGTTCACAGACATGAAAAGAGCGGCCAGCTTCATGGTCTTATGAGAGTTAGATGCTTTACACAGGACGATGCCCATATTTTCATGACTCAGGACCAGATTAAAGACGAAATAAGCAAAGTTATAGGCCTTATAGACAGCGTTTACAAGCTTTTCGGCTTCAAATATCATGTTGAGCTTTCTACAAGACCAGAGGACAGCATGGGTTCAGATGAGGCTTGGGAGGCAGCTACAAACGGCCTTATAGGCGCTTTGGAAGCAAATAACATGCCTTATGTTGTAAACGAGGGCGACGGTGCTTTCTATGGTCCTAAGATTGACTTCCACCTTCAAGATTCTATTGGCAGAACATGGCAGTGTGGTACAATACAGCTTGATATGAACCTTCCTGAAAGATTTGACCTTACTTACACAGATAAAGACGGCACAAAGAAACGTCCTGTTATGATTCACCGTGTATGCTTCGGTTCAATCGAAAGATTTATAGGTATACTTATTGAGCATTATGCAGGTGCGCTTCCTACATGGCTTTCACCTGTACAGGTTAAGGTTCTTCCAATATCCGATAAGTTCGCTGATTATGCAGACAGTGTAGCTGCTAAGCTTGACGAAGCCGGTGTTAGGGTTGAAACAGACCACAGAGCAGAAAAGATAGGCTTTAAGATTAGAGAAGCAAGAAACGAAAGAGTGCCTTACATGCTTGTTGTTGGTGAAAAAGATGTTGAGTCAAATGCTGTTTCTGTTCGTTCAAGAGAAAATGGCGAAGAAGGCCAGCAGAGCATTGACGAGTTTATTGCAAGAATTACAAAAGAAATTAAAGAAAGAGCATAAAATAATAAAAGAACGGATACAAGATATCCGTTCTTTTTCTGTTTATTGTTTTGTTTAATGGTATTGGCATTAGCAAAAGATTTAATTGGGTTTAGATACTTGGTTAATACTTAATTTTACCAGAGCTGTAAAATTTTTTGGCAAGTTCCTCATACAGTTCTTTTGTTTCGGCATCTGTTAAAGTCTGTACCGAGTCGGATATAATTTTTCTTTGAGCCGGAAGGGGAAGATTAAAAAATTCTTCTTCGGAATAATTTGTTATATCCAATTTAATTTCCTCCTTTATATTTTTATATATTTAGTATTTCAAATATTTAAAATATAAAGTTATGAAACGCTTTCCATTTTCAAAGCAATAAAAAAAAACGGCTTTTAAGGCCGTTTTATGTTTAATTACATTTTTTCAAGCTTAACATTTTTGGAAGAGCCATTTGCGTCAACACTAAATGAAACCTTGCCGGATAAACCGGAATTTACACTTCCTATGTTAAAGTCGTCTACTACAACGCGGTATTCATTTTCAGGCTCAAGCTCCATTGTAATTTGAATGTCGCCTAAACCTTCTATTGAAAATGAAACCAAAGATTTATTTTCAGTAAAATTATGTATAGCGCTGCCTGGAACGGACTCAAGAAGAAGTCTGCCATTTTTTTCAAGCCTTGTAATTTCGCTATATGTTTTCACATAATAAACATCACCATTAACATTAAAATCAGGCACTTTCTTTTTAGTGTCGGATGTATAATTGCCAAAACTAAGAGTGCCGTTATCTTCTAAACGAATTAACTCATCAACAACTGCCATTTTAAACTACCCTCCTAATAATTATAATACAATGCCGGTTGGACGGTTTAGTATTCATAAATTATTATACCAACTTAAAATCAATTTGTATATAAGCAAAATGTTAATAAAGTGTTTACTTTTATGTTTTAATAAAATTTTCATAAGTAAATAGGTCTGAATATTGACAGCTGTTTTATTAAATTGATATATTACCATAAAGGAATTTTAATTAAGGTGGTTTTTAAAATGAAAGAAAAAACCGTTTATGTCTGCTCATCATGCGGCACTGTTTCGCCTAAATGGATGGGTATGTGCCCTAAATGCGGGGAGTATAATACATTTACAGAAGAAACCGTTCGCGAAGAAACTAAAAAAGGCTCAAAAAGCGATAAGAACAGAAAACAGGCAAGAGTTCTGCGCCTTAAAACTGCTCAAAGCGGTGAAGGTGAAAGGATTGTAACTGGTATAAGCGAGTTTGACCGTGTTGTAGGCGGCGGACTTGTAAAAGATTCGGTAACTATTTTAACATCGCCACCGGGCGGCGGAAAAAGCACTCTTGCCTTAACAATATCAAATGCTGCTGCAAAATTAGGCCTTAATGTGCTTTATGCCTCCGGTGAGGAGAGCGAAAGCCAGATTAAAAGCCGTGCCGACAGAATTTTAAATGACATACACTCCAATGTATGGCTTATGGCCGATAACAGCATGGATAATGTAATTACTGCGGCGGATAAAACAAATGCTGATTTAGTAATTGTAGATAGTATACAAACATTTGCACTTTCAGAATTTCTGCCTGCCAGAGCCGGAAATCCTACCCAGACTATGGAGTGTGCCGGGGAACTGGTTAGAATTGCTAAAGGCGGGGTTAAACCGGTTGCAGTAATTATTATAGGCCAGATGAACAAAAGCGATGAGCTTGCCGGCTTAAGAAGTTTGGAGCACTTGGCGGATACTGTTTTAATTATAGACGGAAACAACGAAGATGAGCTTAGAAGCATTATGGCTACCAAAAACAGATTTGGAAGCACAGGAGAAATGGGATTTTTCTCTATGACTGAAGAAGGCCTTATGTCTATAGATAATCCTTCTGAATTTTTTGTAACTTCAAGAAACGATAACGAGTTAGTAAGCGGAAGCGCCATAACAGTAGTTCGTGAAGGCTCACGGCCTATTATTGTTGAGGTTGAAAGCCTTGTTTCCCGTTCTTTTACGCCGTATCCTCAAAGAATAGGTGAGTCTTTAAAAAGGGAACAGCTTAATACTTTGATATCTATACTTGAAGAAAGATGTGCCGTAAATTTATTTGACAAAAATGTTGTTGTTAAAGCAGTTGGAGGCCTTAAACTAAGAGAGCCAGCATCTAACATGGCAATTTTAATAAGCATTGCCTCGTCTTTTTATAATAAACCGGTTAAAAGCACAACGGCTTTTATAGGTGATGTGGGTCTTACAGGTGAGATTAAAAAAGTTCCTTCAACTGAGCTTCGTATAAAAGAATTAAACCGAATGGGATTTAAAAAGGTTTATATTTCACAAGAGGCTTTTAGAAATTTGAAAAATATTGACAAACTTAGTATTGAAATTTGCCCTAAAAAGTATATTAGAGAGGTTATTTCGGAAGTTTTTGGATAAAAAGACTATTAGCTATAAGTAATACTTATGGAAGGTGTAAATAAAATATAGTTTACTAATGTGTATACATATATTATAATACTTACATCGGGTTTGAAGTTTACAATTAGTATAGTACATAAAACATTCTGGAGGGATTAGAATGGAGAATATAAAAATTAGGAACTTTAAAAGAGTTCTTGTGGCAAACCGCGGCGAGATTGCCATTAGGGTTTACAGGGCTCTTAATGAGTTGGATATTCAAACAATAGGCATTTACTCAAAAGAGGACAAATATTCTCTTTTCAGAACAAAAGCTGATGAGTCTTATGAGCTTGACAGAAAAAAAGGCGCTATTGAAGCATACCTTGATATTCCTGGCATTATTAAAATAGCTAAGGAAAAAGGTGCTGACGCTATTCATCCGGGCTATGGATTTTTGTCTGAAAATTCAGACTTTGCTCAGGCCTGCGCTGATAACGGCATAGTATTTATTGGCCCTGATAAAGCAAGCATGGACGCCATGGGCGATAAAATCTCATCCAAAAAAATGGCTATTGAATGTAATGTGCCTATTATACCGGGTGTTGACCATGCCTTAACAAGCGAGGAAGAAGCTATTGCTGTAGCTGATAAAATCGGTTATCCTGTAATGCTTAAAGCCTCAAACGGCGGCGGCGGACGCGGTATGAGAATTGTAAACAGGAAAGAAGATATGCCGAAAGAGTACAACGAAGCAAGGACAGAGTCTAAAAAAGCTTTCGGCAGTGAGCAAATATTTATTGAAAAATACCTTAGAGCGCCAAAGCATGTAGAGGTACAGGTTTTAGGCGACCAGTATGGAAATATAGTACATCTTTTCGACAGGGACTGCTCTGTTCAGAGAAGACATCAAAAAGTAGTTGAGTATGCTCCGGCTTTCACAATTAGGCAGGATGTACGTGAAAGAATGTTTGCTGATGCAGTAAGACTTGCTAAGCATGTAGGATATAAAAATGCCGGTACACTTGAGTTCCTTGTTGACGCTGACCAGAACTACTATTTTATAGAAATGAACCCTCGTATACAGGTAGAGCATACTGTAACAGAGATGGTTACAAACATAGATATAGTAAGAAGCCAGATACTTATTGCTGAAGGTTATCCTTTAAATTCAGAAGAAATTAACATTAAATCACAGGAAGATGTTGTATGCAACGGCTTTGCTATTCAGGCAAGGGTTACAACAGAGGACCCTGCAAATAACTTCCTTCCTGATACAGGTAAATTAGCTGTTTACCGTTCAGGCGCCGGAAACGGTATTCGTCTTGATGGTGGTACAGCATATACAGGCGCTGAAATTACACCTTATTACGACAGCCTTCTTGTTAAAATTATATCTCACGACAGAAACTTTGCTACAGCCGCAAACAAGGCTATAAGAGCTTTAAGAGAAACTCGTGTAAGAGGTGTAAAAACAAATATTCCATTCCTTATAAATGTTCTTAAGAATGAAACATTTGTTAAAGGAGCTTGCACAACTACATTTATTGAGGAAACACCAAGCCTTTTTGAAATAGAGTTAAGCAAAGACAGAGCTACTAAGATTGCTGAGTTTATAGGCAACAGAATGGTAAACGAAATGCAGGGCGAAAAGCCAGACTTTACAAATGTTCCTGCTCCTAAGCTTTTTGAAACAGGTGCGTTTACAGGCTCAAGGGATGAATTTTTAAAACTTGGCGCTAAAGAATTTACACAAAAGATACTTGGCGAAAAACGTCTTTTTATTACTGATACTTCAATGCGTGATGCACACCAGTCACTTATGGCAACACGTATGAGAACAATAGACCTTGTTAAGGTAGCGCCTCTTACTAACCAAGTTATGAGAAACGCATTTTCTGTTGAGGCATGGGGTGGTGCTACATTTGACGTAGCTTACAGATTCCTTAACGAGTCACCATGGATTAGACTTCAGGATTTAAGAGAAAGAATGCCTAATACTCTTATTCAGATGCTTTTAAGAGCAGCAAACGCAGTAGGCTACAGCAACTATCCGGATAACGTAGTTAAAGAGTTTATTAAAGAAGCTGCTGAAAGAGGCGTTGATGTATTTAGAATTTTCGACAGCCTTAACTGGATGGAAAACATGAAACTTCCTGTTGAGGAAGCACTTAAAACAGGTAAAATTGTAGAAGGTGCTATTTGCTACACAGGTGATATACTTAATCCAAACGAGAAGAAATATACAGTTGAGTATTATGTTAAAAAGGCTAAAGAACTTGAAGCTATGGGCTGCCATATATTCGCTATTAAGGATATGGCCGGACTTCTTAAACCATATGCCGCAAAAGAACTTTTTACGGCTCTTAAGTCAGAACTTAAGATACCTGTTCACCTTCATACACATGATTCAACAGGCAACGGCGTAAGCACAATACTTATGGCTGCTGAAGCCGGTGTTGATATTGCCGATGCAGCTATTGAGGCAATGTCAAGCCTTACAAGCCAGCCATCAATGAACTCTATTGTTGAGGCTCTTAAAGGAACTGAAAGAGATACACTTTTAGACAGCACAGAGCTTGCAAGACTTAGCAAATATTACGCTGATGTAAGAAAAGTATACTACAGCTTTGAAAGCAACCTTAAAACACCTAATACTGAAATTTACAGATACGAAATTCCTGGCGGTCAGTATTCAAACCTTCTTGCTCAGGTTAAATCTATGGGCGGAAGCGATGAGGACTTTGAAGAGATTAAAAAGCTTTACAAACAGGCAAATGAGCTTTTCGGCAACATTATAAAAGTTACTCCTACAGCTAAAATTGTAGGTGATATGGCTATATTCATGTTCCAAAACAAGCTTAACGCCGAAACAATATTTACAGAAGGAAAAGACCTTTCTTACCCAGACTCTGTAATTGAGTACTTTATGGGTATGGTAGGCCAGCCTGACGGCGGTTTCCCAGAGGAGCTTCAGAAAATAGTGCTTAAAGATAAAAAGCCTCTTACAGAAAGAGCTGGCAAGAGCCTTGAGCCTGCTAACTTTGAGGAAATCGAAAAGCATATACTTCAGCACTTGCCAAGAAACCTTGTAGAAAAGAAACATCTTATAAGCTATGCTCTTTATCCAAAGGTATTTGATGACTTCTGCAAACACCTTGAGTATTATAACGATGTATCAAGACTTGAAAGCCATGTTTTCTTCTACGGACTTAAAAAAGGCGAAGAAACAATGCTTAAACTTGGCGAAGGCAAGAACCTTATTATTAAGTTTAACGAAATGAGTGAGCCAAACGCTGAGGGTGTAAGAACACTTTCATTTGAGATTAACGGTGTAACACGTGATGTAACTGTAGTTGATAAGAAAGTTGAAGAAACAGTTGATAAACACCCTAAAGCTGATAAAACTAACCAGCTTCATGTTGGTTCACCTATACCGGGAACAATAGGAAAGATACTTGTTAAAGCTGGCGACCATATTGAAAAGAACAGTCTCCTTCTTACAGTAGAGGCTATGAAGATGGAAACATCTATACTTTCAACATTTGCTGGTACTGTAAAAGAAGTACTTGTAAAAGAAGGCGAGAAAGTACAGCCTGATGACCTTCTTATAGTATTTGACTCAATGGATAAAGCCGCTGAGTAATTAAAAATAATAATTAAAACGGATAAACTCTAGGGGTTTATCCGTTTTTGTTTTTATGCTAAAATCTTTAAATAAAAACAACTACACTTTATGGGGTGGAAATATGGCAAAAAAGAACTCAAGAAATACAAAAGGACGAATAATATCAGCGGCATGGGAACTGTTTTATGAGCAGGGATATGACGATACAACAGTGGAAGAAATAATTGATAAATCACAAACGTCAAAAGGTTCTTTCTATCATTATTTTGAGGGAAAAGACGCACTTTTAAGCTCCCTTTCAATACTTTTTGATGAAAAATATCAGGAGCTTATGGAAGTAATGGACAAGGATATGGACAGCTTTGAAAAGCTTATGTACTTAAACAGAGAACTTTTTAAAATGATAGACAACAGCATTTCACTTGACCTTTTGGCAAGGCTTTATTCTTCTCAGCTTGTTACAAAGGGTGAAAAGCACTTAATGGACCACAACAGGATATATTTTAAAGTTTTAAGGCAGATAGTCCTTGAAGGTCAGCAAAGAGGTCAGATAAGAGATGACATAACAGTTAACGAAATTGTTAAGGTATATGCCATGTGTGAGAGGGCTTTTTTATATGACTGGTGTATATGCAGCGGCGAGTATTCACTTTTGCAGTATTCCGAAAAGATATTTCCAATGCTTTTTGGTAAATTTAGAGCATAGTATTAATTTTAATACGAAAAAATATCTAGTAAATATTTCAAAAATAGTATTGTAATTATTGCTTAAAATTCAACAAAAAATTATAAAATTAAAAATTAAGTATAGAATATAGTCTATACTTAATTCTGTGTTTCAGTCTAATTTAATATATGGTATAATGCAGATAATTTTACAAATTTTAACTTAGAGGGGTAATAAAAAATGGACAAATATCAAATCTGCATTATGATATCCATAGGCGTATACCTTATAGGTATGCTTATTGTGGGTGCTATTTGCTCAAAAAAGAATAACAGCGCCGATGACTTTTATTTAGGCGGCAGACAGCTTGGACCTATTGTTACAGCTATGAGCGCTGAAGCTTCGGACATGAGCAGTTGGCTTTTAATGGGTCTTCCGGGTGTTGCGTACCTTTCGGGTATTTGCGATGCCGGCTGGACAGCTATAGGTCTTGCCATAGGTACATATGTAAACTGGCTTATTGTGGCTAAAAAAATAAGACGTTATACACATGTATGTAAAAATTCAATTACAATACCTGATTTCTTTTCTAACCGCTACCGTGACAGCAGCAATATTATAATGGCTCTTTCAGCGGCTATAATACTTATATTCTTTGTGCCATATACAGCTTCAGGCTTTGCAGCCTGCGGAAAACTTTTTGCAAGTCTTTTTGGTGTGGATTATTTAACAGCTATGATTATAAGCGCTGTGGTAATTGTAGGTTATACAGCCCTTGGCGGATTTTTGGCTGCCAGCACAACAGACCTTATACAAAGTATTGTTATGACTATTGCGCTCATTATTGTTCTTGTATTTGGTGTGCATGTGGCAGGCGGTCTTGATAATGTTATTGCCAATGCCAAAGACCTTCCTGGTTATTTTTCAATGAATGCTACTTATGCGTTAGAAACAAATACAGCTTCACCTTATGGCTTTATTACTAAGATTTCAACATTGGCATGGGGCCTTGGATATTTTGGTATGCCTCATATACTTTTAAGGTTTATGGCTATAAACGACCATAATAAGCTTACGCTTTCAAGAAGAATAGCTACTATATGGGTTGTTATATCTCTTGCAGTTGCTATATTTATAGGTGTTGTAGGCCTTGCAATGACAAATGTTGGAGCTATAAGCTTCCTTGAAGGCTCAGCTTCTGAAACAATTATTGTAGAAATTTCATCACTTTTAAGCCGTATTGGTGTTGTTCCGGCTCTTTTAGCTGGTGTTATACTGGCCGGTATTTTGGCTTCTACAATGTCCACAGCTGACTCTCAGCTTATAGCAGCATCATCTGCTGTTTCTAAAAACATATTTGGTATTTTTGTTGATATTAATAACGAGCCTAAAAGAACTATGGCAATGGCAAGAATTACACTTCTTGTTATAGCTGTTATAGCTGCCATTATAGCAAGAAATCCTGACAGTTCAGTATTCGGTATAGTGTCATTTGCATGGGCAGGCTTTGGTGCTTCATTCGGCCCGGTAGTGCTTTTTGCACTTTTCTGGAGAAGGTCAAACAGATACGGTGCTATAGCTGGTATGATTTCCGGCGGTGCAATGGTATTTATTTGGAAATACCTCATTAAGCCAATGGGCGGAATTTGGAATATATATGAGCTTCTTCCGGCGTTTATTATTGCATGTTTATTTATTGTAGTAGTCAGCCTTTTAACAGAAGCTCCTTCAAAGGAAATAACAGACGAGTTTGATAGAGTAAAAGCACTTAAGGACTGATTAATTATGAAGGGCAGCGGTTTTATAGAAATAGATGTTCATGGCATGAACAGATTTCAGGCCAAGACTTATATAGACAGCGTGCTTAAGAAAGCCGGAAGAGATGTTTACAGAATAGACATTGTTCACGGCTACCGCAGCGGCTCCTCACTTAAGGAAATGGTAAGAAAAGAGTATCGCTCCCATCCCAAAGTAAAAAGAATGGAATTGGGACTTAATGACGGAGTTACAACACTTGTATTAAGAGATTTATTTTAAAAATAATTATCCGGCTTAAAATATATTTGAGCCGGATTTTTTAATTATTGATGTTTTTGTGGTATAATACCTGAAAAAAATTATATTTGAGTAAACGTATTAAAAATAAATGCTATTTTAGAATGCTTCTTTTTACTGCTATTATGGTAAATTATATTTTAATATGGTAAAATACTACCAATATTCTATTTTTAGCTTAAAAATTAGGAGGTGCTGTATGAAAGCAGTTATTGCTATAGATTCTTTTAAAGGCAGTCTTTCATCTATGGAGGCGGGAAATGCAGTTAAAAAAGCTTTTGAGCATGTGTTTAAAGGCAATGCCTGCGTGTTTCCTATTGCCGACGGCGGAGAGGGAACAGTTGATACCCTTGTAAGCGCCTTAAACGGTGAAAAAATAAATATTTTCGTAACAGGTCCTTTGGGAGAAAGTATTGAGGCTTTTTACGGCATTATAAATAATGGCAAAACGGCTGTAATAGAAATGGCATCTGCTTCAGGGCTTCCTATGGTACCTGAAAATAAGCGTAATCCGTTAAATACCACAACTTACGGTGTAGGTGAGCTTATAAAAGACGCAGTAAAAAGAGGCGTACGTGATTTTGTAATAGGCCTTGGGGGAAGTGCTACAAACGACGGCGGACTGGGTATGCTTTCAGCACTGGGAGTAGAGTTTAAAGACGAAAATAATAATAAATGCGGTATTTTTGGTCGTGACTTATTTAATATTAAAAAAATAAACACAGATAATATTTTAAAAGAGCTAAAAGAGTGCAGTTTCAGAGCGGCTTGTGATGTTACAAATCCCCTTTGCGGAGATAATGGCGCTTCGGCAGTTTTTGGCCCTCAAAAAGGCGCTGACGAAAAAATGGTAAAAGACCTTGACAGCGCGCTTTTGAATTTTTCTGAAATTTGCAAAAATGCTGTAAATAAAGACTGTGCAAATACACCGGGAGCAGGTGCGGCAGGCGGATTGGGCTATGCCTTAATGGCTTTTCTTAATGCTAAACTGGAACCGGGAATAGATATTGTGCTTAGTCTGCTTAAAATAGAAGAAGAAATAAAAACAGCTGATATTGTAATAACCGGAGAAGGCAGGTTGGATTTTCAGACTGTTATGGGAAAGGCTCCCGGCGGAGTGGCTAAAATGGCCAAAAAATACGATTTGCCGGTAATAGCTTTTTCAGGCAGTATAGGAAAAGGCGCCGAAAAGTGCAATGATGGCGGAATAGATGCGTTTTTCCCTATTGTGCGTTCAGTTGTAACACTTGAAGAAGCTATGAAAAAGGAAAATGCCGAAAATAATTTGTATAATACATCTTTGCAGGTGTTTAACACAATAAAAGCTTTTAAATAATATAAACGGAGCAGAAAAATTGGAAACTTATTTGAAAAATATAAACAGAAACGAAGTTTTGAAATATTTGGGCTATAAAGGCGGTAAAGTAGACCAAAAGCTTGAAGAAGACATAAAAAGCTGTTCAGAAGAGATTATAAAAAATGCACAGCCTAAAGTAACTTACAAAGTTTTTGATTTCAGCCACGAAAGTTTTATGTTTGAAGGTACAAACTTTATACCAGGCGGAAATAATATTAAGGAACTTCTAAAAGATTGCCAAAAAGCCATTATAATGGCGGCAACCATTGGTTCTGAAATTGAAAATATAATAAGGCGCTATGAGGTAAAAGAAATTTACAGAGCACTTATACTGGACAGCTGTGCCAGCAGTGCTGTTGAAAATGTATGCGATAATTTTCAGTTAGAATTAGAAAAAAGAGTTAATGAGCAAGGAATGTTTTTAACGGACAGGTTCTCACCGGGCTATGGTGATATGCCTTTTGAACAGCAAAAAGACCTTTGCGCTATATTAAATACATCTAAAACAATAGGCGTAAGCTTAAGCGCAAGCGGTATTATGATACCGCGAAAATCAGTAACGGCTATTATGGGAATATCGAATAAAAAACAGGAAAAACGGTTTAAAGGCTGTGAATATTGTTCAATGTTTGAAAACTGTTCTTTCAGGAAGGAAGGCGTTGTTTGTGGGAAAGCTGAGTAATATTTTAAAAAGGGATTTTGTGTTTCTTGACGGTGCAATGGGCACAATGCTTCAGGCGGCAGGTTTAAAACTTGGGGAAAGACCTGAAATTTTGTGTATAACAGAGCCGGAAACTATAGTTAATATCCATAAAATGTATATAAATGCCGGAAGTGATATTGTTTATACAAACACATTCGGCGCAAATGCACATAAATTAAGCGGAACAGGATATAGCACAGATGAAGTTATAACAGCGGCAGTTAATGCGGCTAAAAAAGCATGTGAAGGCACTTCTTCTGCTGTTGCTCTTGATATAGGTCCAATAGGAGAACTTTTGGAACCTTCGGGAACACTTAAGTTTGAGGAAGCTTATGAAATATTCAAAGAAATGGTTGTAAGCGGTGAAAAAGCCGGCGCCGAAATGGTGATATTTGAAACAATGACAGACCTTTACGAGGTAAAGGCGGCTGTTCTTGCGGCTAAAGAAAACACAAGCCTTCCTATTTTTGTTACTATGACATTTGAAGAAAACGGCAGAACGTTTACTGGCTGTACTGTTGAGTCTATGGCATGTGTTCTTGAAGGTCTTGGTGTTGATGCTATAGGCATTAACTGCTCACTTGGACCAAAGGAGATTTTCCCTTTGGCTCAAAGACTTGTTAAATGCACAACACTTCCTGTTGTTATAAAGGCTAATGCTGGTCTTCCAGACCCGCTTACTAATAAATATGACATTACACCGGAGCAGTTTGGGGAGTATATGAAAATGTATGCTCAAATAGGTGTAAGAATAGCCGGCGGCTGCTGTGGAACTACACCGGATTATATAAAAGAAATTGTAAAACAAATGCCTTTAAATAAGGGTGAAAGAGAAGATATAAAAACTGTTTCCAAATTATGCTCACCTCAAAAAATGGTTGACGTAACAGGCGTTAGAGTAATAGGCGAAAGAATTAATCCTACAGGAAAAAAACGTTTTCAGCAGGCTTTAAGAGAGTGTGACTTAAACTATATAGCCGAAAGAGCCATTGAGCAGGCAGAAGCCGGAGCTGATATACTTGATGTTAATGTTGGTCTTCCGGGTATAGATGAAGCCGACATGATGGTAAAGGTTGTTAAAACAATACAGTCTGTTGTTAATTTGCCTTTACAGATAGACTCATCAGACCCGGCAGCTATAGAAGCCGGACTTAGGGTTTTTAACGGTAAAGCCATTGTTAACTCCGTAAACGGCGAACAGGAAGTAATGGACAAAATACTGCCTATAGTTAAAAAATACGGTGCCAGTGTTGTAGGCCTTGCCATGGACTCAAAAGGTATACCTAAGTCGGCAGAAGAAAGAATAAACATTGCCAAAAGAATACTTGATAATGCGTTAAAACATGGAATTAAGAAAGAAGATGTATTTATAGACTGCCTTACACTTACTGTTTCAGCTCAGCAGGAGCAGGCAGTGGAAACACTTAAAGCTGTTAGATATGTAAAGGAAGAAATGGGACTTCATACTGTTCTGGGTGTTTCTAATATTTCATTTGGCCTTCCTGCAAGGGAATTTATAACATGCAATTTCCTTATACAGGCAATGGCAAACGGTCTTGATTTGCCTATAATAAACCCTAATCAGCAGGCTGTAATGGACGCTGTTTATTCTTTTAAGGTATTAAGCGGAGAGGACAAAGACAGCGAAAAATTTATTGAGCGTTTTGCAGGAAGAACGCCTGTGCAGGAAACAACTTCTCAAAGTACAGGTACTAAAAAATCTGACGATGAGAAAAAAGGCGATTTGGATATAGCCTATGCCGTATCAAAAGGTTTAAAAGAAGAAGCCGCAAGAATAACAGCTGAGCTTTTAAAAACAATGAGCGAAATGGATATTATAAACAACCTGCTTATACCTGCTCTTGACAAAGTAGGTGAAAGGTACGAAAAACAGGAAATATTCCTTCCTCAGCTTATAAATTCTGCTTCGGCTTCATGCGAGGCTTTTGAAGTGCTTAAAAAGAGCATACTTTCAAAGGGTACAGGCTCTGTTTCAAAGGGCAAAATAATACTTGCCACAGTAAAAGGCGACATACACGATATTGGTAAAAATATAGTTAAGGTAATACTTGAAAACTACGGCTATCAGGTTATAGACTTAGGCCGTGATGTACCTATAGAAACTGTTGTGGAAACGGCAATTAAAGAAGATGTTAAGCTGGTTGGCTTAAGCGCACTTATGACAACTACACTTAAAAGCATGAGTGATACTATAGAGGCATTAAGAAAAAGCGGACATGAATGCAAAATAGTTGTTGGCGGTGCCGTGCTTACAGAGGACTATGCTAAAAAAATAGGTGCTGACTGCTACGCAAAAGACGCTAAACAGACAGTTGATTTTGCTAAAGAAATATTGGGATAAATAAATTTCACAAAGAGGTAAGGTATGAACATAAAAGAATATTTAAAGGATAATGTGCTTGTTTTTGACGGCGGTATGGGTACATATTTTGCCGCTAAAAGCCGTACACCTTTTGAAAGGTGCGAAACGGCAAATATTGTAAACCCTAATCAAATTTACGATATACACACCGAATATATCGACGCAGGCTGTAAAGCTATTAAAACAAATACTTTTGCGGCTAACCTTGATAACTTTGACGGGGACTACGATTATTTAAAGAAAATAATAGAAAATGGATGGAATATTGCCAATAAAGCCGCCGAAGGCAGAGATGTTTTTGTTTTTGCTGATATGGGTCCTGTTCAATGCTCCGGAGAAAAAGAAACTTCTGAAAAATATATAGAAACTGCTGATATTTTTATTTCTTTAGGTGCAAAAAACTTTCTTTTTGAAACACTTTACAACGATGAAGGCATATACGAAACAGCAAAACATATTAAAGAGCATGTGCCGGAGGCTTTTATAATTACATCTTATGCTGTTCAGCCTGACGGGTATACAAAAGACGGCTGCTTGGGCTATGACGTATTGAAAAAATCGGCACAGTGCGAATATATTGATTTTGTAGGTCTTAACTGTGTTTCAGGTCCGCACCATACAAGGCAGTATTTTAAAACACTCAGAAAGCTTAAAGCAAATTTCAGTGTAATGCCTAATGCCGGATACCCTACAGTTATTGACAACAGAACATATTTCGGCAGCAGTCCTTCATATTTTGCCGCAAACATAAAAGATATAGTAAAGGAAGGCGCTAAAATTGTAGGCGGCTGCTGTGGTACAACACCTGAATACATAAAAGCAACTGTTCAGGAGCTTAAAACTGGATTTAATGAAAGTGAAAATGAAAACTCAGCAAGCACTGTAACAGAGGAAGAAAGAGAACCTAAAAGAACAAACAAGTTTTACGAAAAGCTTTTTGGCGGCAAAAAAGTAATTGCTGTTGAACTTGACCCGCCTGCTGACGCTGATATAACAAAATTTGTAAAAGGCGCTAGAATGCTTAAAGATGCCGGAATAGACATACTTACAATAGCCGACTGCCCTATTGCAAAGGCAAGGGTTGACAGCAGCATACTCGCCTGCAAAATTAAAAAAGAACTGGATTTGGACACACTTCCACACATTACATGCCGCGATAGGAATATTAACGCTACAAAGGCTCTGCTTTTGGGCCTTAATATTGAAGGTGTGCACAATGTTCTTATAGTAACAGGCGACCCTATACCTTCGGCCATGAGGGATGAGGTAAAGAGTGTATTTAACTTTAACTCAAGAATGCTGGCAAAATATATTTCTACATTAAACGAAACCGTTTTTGAGCAGGAGTTTTTAATCTGCGGCGCACTTAATGTTAATGCCCTTAACTTTGATGTTCAGCTTAAAATGGCTAAGGAAAAAGAAGAAAACGGCATTAAGGTTTTCCTTACTCAGCCTGTTATGACTGAAAAGGGTTTTAATAACCTTATAAGGGCAAAAAAAGAGCTTAAAGGCAAAATACTTGCCGGAATAATGCCGGTTGTTAGCTACAGAAATGCTTGCTTTATGGAGAGCGAAATTTCCGGTATAAATGTAAGTGATGAGATTATAAATCTTTTTAAAGACAAGGGGAAAGAAGAAAGCATAGAGCTGGGAATTAAAATAGCAGGCGAAATTATAAAGCATGTTGAGCCTTATTGTGATGGTTTTTATCTTATGACGCCTTTTGGCAAAGCTGAAATAATTTGCAGAATAGTAGAAAATATGAATAAATAATAAAAAAGCACGGGATACAAAATTGTATTTCGTGCTTTTAAATTTAATGTGTTATTTGCCTTTTTTAAACTGTATGTACTCAAAAGGCTCAAAACCAAGTCTTTTGTAAAGAGCAATGGCTCTTGTGTTGTCCGGCTCTGTTTCAAGGCGGAAACGTGAAGCGGTTTTGTAGTGCTCATTTAAAAAGTCGAAAAACTCAGCTCCAAGGCCATGACTTCTGTATTCTGGTTTAATAAAAAGCTCCTCAATCCATACAACGATACCACCGGATTCCTGAGAAAATGTTTTGGCAAGAAGTCCAAAGCCTGCTGTTTTGCCTTCATGCTCAATAAAATATCCGTCTACATATCTGTCGGAAGAAATCATTTCGTTAAACGTAGCTTCGATATTTTCTATTCCAACGGGAGCTATAACTGCGCCTGAGTGATAGAAGTCTGTAGCCATTTGTAAATACTCATTTTTGTCTTTTGCCTCTATTTTTCGTATCATAATTAAGCCTCCGATAAATTAGTATTGGGTTAATTATACAGTATAGGTTATGCTCTTTCAATAGCCTTAGAATTAACATTTAATAAGAATTTATTGGCTGCCTTTTTCTTGTACTTTTATTGCAATTAAAGTATAATGGAAAAAGAGTTTTTTACAGAGGTGTTTTTAATGGATAGCCAACTTGAAAAATTAAAAGGCTGCAAAAGCTTTGCTATACTTGGCGGTACATTCGACCCTGTTCATACAGGTCATGTTGAAATTGCTAAATCAGTACTTAAACAGACAGGTGCTGAAAAAATACTTTTTATACCTTCGGGAAATCCGCCGCATAAAGACGAAAGAATGGTAACAGATAAATACCATAGACTTAATATGCTTAAAATGGCAGTTGAAGGCCAAAAAGACTTTGTTGTTTCCACTATTGAAATAGATAGAGAAGGAAAAACATATACAATAGATACTATACGAGAGCTTAGAGATATATTTGGAAATGATGTTAAGTTCTTTTTTATAATGGGCGCCGATGCACTGCATTATATTTATATGTGGAAGGACTTTAAAGAGCTTTTAGGCATATGCTCATTTGCTGCTGTTACAAGACCGGGCTACAGAACAGCCGAGCTGGAACAAGATGTTGATGTGCTCACTAATAATTATGGCGGTGATATACACATTATAGAGATTCCGCCTGTTAATGTATCGTCATCGGAAATACGGGATAATATAAAAAGCGGCATTTCAATTAAAAATATGGTAAACAGTAATGTTTATGATTATATAATTAAAAACGGACTTTATAAATAATTTAAGTTAGAAGTAAGTTAGAAGTAAGGAGATTTTTGCATTGCTTAGTTTTTTAACATCAGAAAGAAAGCTTCAATCGGCTTTATCTTTGGAAAGATATATACACACAATGGGCGTTGTTAAAGAGGCAAAAAAACTTGCCAAAAGATATAATGCCGATGTTGAAAAAGCATCTTATGCGGCGCTGCTGCACGATTGCGCCAAGGACTATCCAAAAGACATGAAAATGCGTTTCTGCAAGGAATATCATATACCAGTAGATGATGTAATGGCGCAGAATGTAGACCTTGTTCATCAGTTTTTAGGCGCTGAGGTTGCCAAAAGAGAGTATTTGGTTGAAGACGAGGAAATACTTAATGCTATAAAGTATCATACAACAGGCAGACCGGATATGACACTGCTTGAGAAAATTATTTTTATAGCTGACTATATAGAAGAAGGCCGCAAAAAGTTTGATACCCTTGATGAAGCCAGAAAACTTGCTTATGAGGATATTGATAAAACTATGGCTTTTATACTTAAAAACACTATCGAATACGTTAAAGAAAAAAATAGAGCTTTGCATCCATTAAGTGTAGAAGCTCTTGAATATTATAAGAAATATCTGGAGGAGTAATATGGATTATATTGATGCCGGAAGAATAGCAAAAGAGGCGTTGGAAGATAAAAAAGCTGAAGACATTAAGGTTCTTGATTTAAGGAATTTAAGCTCTGTTGCGGAGTGTTTTGTTATAGCAAGCGGAAACAACATAAATCAGCTTAAGGCAATGGCCGATAATGTGGAAGAAAAGCTGTACTTAAACGGTATAAGGCTTCATCATACAGAAGGTTATCAAAGCGGTTCTTGGGTTCTGCTGGACTTTAACGGCCTTGTGGTACACCTGTTTTTAAAAGACCAAAGAGAGTTTTACGATTTGGACAGGGTTTGGGCCGATGCATCTGATATAGGTTAATTAAAAAAGCGTGCCTTTTAAGGCACGCATATTTATATTTTTTAATGGCAGGCTTACTGTCTTTTGTTGGCGCGTTTATTAAGTCCGGCCTGTTTCTCGTTAGATTGTTTAAGGAATTCTTTCATTTTTTCCTCAAAGTCTGAAAGAGGGTTTGGTGCGGACTGGCCGTGTATCTCACGGTTTTTGTTCTCGTAATTTGGTTTTGAGTCGCGCTGTTTATAGTTATTCTGGCGCTGAGGTGTTTCCGGTTTTGGAAGAGCGGCACGGATTGAAAGAGAAATTCTTTTTGTCTGTTCATCTATTGAAAGAACTTTAACTTTTACTACGTCGTTAACTTTAAGGTGCTCGTTAATATCTTTTACGTAAGAATTAGCAACCTCCGAAATATGAACCAGACCTTGTTTTCCGTCGCCTAAAGCTACTATTGCGCCGAAATCTTTAATGCGTACTACTTTACCTTCTACAATGCTACCAACAGTTATTTGCTCTAATTGCTCTGACATTAATTGCTACACTCCTAATTAAAAATTTTAATACAAAGAAAATTATAGCATAACAAAATTTAAAATACAATAAAATTACTGTTTAATAATACAGCATATTATTAAATTTAAGAAAGGAACTTTATAATGCCTAAGAAAAACGACATAATAGAAGTTAAAATAAATTCTCTTGATTTCCCTAATAAAGGTAAAGGTGAGTTTGAAGATTACAAGGTTGTAGTAAAAGACACTTTGCCGGGACAAAGTGTTTTGGCTAAAATAGCCAAAAAGAAAAACGGCGTAATAGAGGCAAGACTTAATGAGGTAATACAAAAGGCCGATTACGAAATTGAAAGCAAATGTCAGCATTTTGAAATATGCGGCGGATGTTCTTACCAAAATATACCTATTGAAAACGAGAATAAAATTAAAGAAACTCAAGTTTTAAACCTTCTTGAAAAAGCCGGCATAAGCGGTTTTAAATACGAAGGCCTTGTGACTGCTCCGTGTATTGAAGGGTATAGAAATAAGTGCGAGTTCTCATTTGGCGATACCCAAAAAGGAGGAGCCCTTGCTCTTGGTATGAGAAAAAGACACAGTTATTACGAGGTTGTAAACCTTACAGACTGTAATATTATAGACAGCGACTATCTGTGTATTATAAAAAATACCGTAGAATTTTTCAGAAACAGAAATGTTTCATTTTATCATAAAGCACGTCACGACGGTTGTTTAAGACATCTTGTTATAAGAAAAGGCGCTTATACGGGTGAAATACTTATTAACTTGATTACGGCAAATGATTTGGAATTTGACTTAAACGAATTTAAAGATATGCTTTTAAGCCTTGATTTGCAGGGAAGAATTTGTGCTATACTCCATACACAAAACGACTCTGTTGCTGATGTGGTTAAAAGTGATGAAACAAAAGTAATTTACGGACAGGATTATTTTACAGACAGGCTTTTTGGCTTAGAATTTAAAATAACAGCTTTTTCGTTTTTCCAGACAAATACAAAAGGTGCCGAAACTTTGTATTCCATAGTTAAGGAATATGCAGGAGATGCAAGTGACAAAACCGTATTTGACCTTTACTGCGGTACAGGTACAATAGGCCAGATAATGGCAGAAAAAAGCAGAAAAGTTATGGGAATTGAGCTTGTAGAAGAAGCTGTTGAGGCGGCAAATGAAAATGCCAAAAGAAACGGTATAACTAATTGCCAGTTTATTGCCGGTGATGTGCTTAAAAAAGTAGATGAGCTTAACGAAAAGCCGGATATTATTATTGTTGACCCGCCAAGAGAAGGCATTCATCCTAAGGCAATAGAAAAAATAATTAATTTTGGAGCCGAAAGAATAGTTTATGTTTCCTGTAAGCCTTCATCACTTGCAAGGGATTTGGCTGTTTTTGAAGAAAAAGGATATAAAACAGTTAAAGTAAAATTATGCAATCAGTTTGCAAGAACAGTGCATATAGAAACAGTGGTACTGCTCAGTCGTGAAAGCTAAAAAATAATGTTTTTGTTTATAAAAGTTTGAAACCTGCAAATGCCTTGAGGTGAGATTTATGGCTTTGCCAAAGTATAATGAATTATATGTACCATTTTTAAAAGCTATAAGTGATGAAAAAATTCACTCGATTAAAGAGATAAAAGATTATATTTCAAGTTTTCTGAATATTGGAGAATCTGAAATTCTGGAACGTCTACCAAGTGGAAACCAAACTATTTATGATAATCGAATTGGCTGGGCTAGAACATACTTAAAGAAAGCTGGATTGATTAATGCCACCCAAAGAGCACATTTTCAAATAACAAGTGAAGGTAAAAAGTTATTGGAAAGTGGTGTTGTAATTACTGATAAACTTTTAGCTGAAAAATATCCGGATTTTGCAGCTTTCAAAGGAAGTAAAAAAGTTAGTGATAAGGCTTCAGAAAGTGTAAAAGAAGATGTAGTTGAAACACCACAGGAAACATTTGAACGTATTTATAAAACAATTAATGAGCAGTTAGCAGATGATTTGCTGACAGAAATTATGAACCAGCCAGCAGCATTTTTTGAAAACCTTGTAGTTGACTTGATGAGGGCTATGGGATATGGCGATGGCTTCGTAACTAAGATAAGTAGTGACGGCGGTGTTGATGGCATTATACATGAAGATAAATTGGGTTTTGACTTGATTTACATACAAGCAAAAAGATGGGAGCCAAATATAGTAATTGGCAGACCTGAGATACAAAAATTTGCTGGAGCAATGATGGGGCCGCCTAAAGTTGAAAAGGGACTATTCATAACAACTGCAAAATATTCTCAGGGAGCAAAAGAGTTTGCAAATGCTCAGCATATAATACTTGTTGACGGACGAAAGCTTACAGAACTTATGATAGAATACGGACTTGGTGTTTCAACACAAAAAACATATCGCATTAAGCGTATCGACAGTGATTATTTTTCAGAAAATTAAATAAATTATGGTAATAAATAGTATTAATTAGATTTTACAAGGGGCTTTATTATGTTAACAGAAGATTATATTGATAATTTGCTGTGTTCGTTAATATCTGAGTATGGCCGTGCTAATGGAAAGTTAACTGAAAAATTAGTTTATAAAGTTACTTCAAAACTGCCAACACAGTCTGTAAAAGCTGTGTTTGATGAAATAACTTATTTTCAAGCTTTAAAAGCCATTAATGAAGTTGGAAATATTATTAATCAAGATGATGATAAGCAAGAGTGTACTGCTGTTGTGTATTCAGGTGGATTAAATATGAATCCGGCATTTGTTGCATTAAAGTCTGAAAGTGACAAAACGTATATTGCAGCTTTTGCAAAAGAGGGAATAATTAAACAGCATACAGCTCAAAAAGCTATAGATTTTATTTTTAACACTATAAATAAAAACATTTAATATATGCATGGAAAAATATTTTGACATAAATAAAAAACAGTAATGTTTAAACTTATAAAAATTTATAGATAAGGTACTATTAACCGGCAAGCAAATGGTTTATTATAATAAATAATTTGTTGTTATAGTTTTATTAAAAGTTTTGTAAGCAGTAGAATGGGGGAAACATATGCATGTTAAAGGAGAAAAAGAGCCCAGTAAGAATGAAATTATAAAACTTACAAGCTATATAGTGCATAAGCATTACTGCGAAAATGATGTTGAAAGCATAATATCACTAATGGATGATGATATTATTTGGCATGGTGATGGAAAAGACGAATATGCCATAGGCGCTGAAAAATTAATAGATGTTTTTAAGAAGTTTAAAGGCAATATTCATAAGTGCAGTATTTCGGGTGAAGAGTATTATGTAATTGAAATTTCGCAAGGAGCATATTTGTGCAGTGGGCGTATGTTGATTAAAACAGACAAATCTACTAATGTATATATTCATGTTAATCAAAGAATAACATTAGTTTTCCGCTGGAGTGGTAACGGTTTTAAATGCTGTTATGCTGATATTTCTAATCCTTGTAAAAATATTGGGGTGGGTAGAGAAGATATAGAGTTTCCAATTAAAATGTCGTATTCAGACTACATATATTTAACTAAAAAAGTTGAAGAACAGCAAAAAAAGATTGAAGAACAGAAAAAGAAAATTGACGAGCAGGAGTATTTGCTTCAAAGTTTAATATATACCGATAGCCTGACAGGGTTAAATAACAGAAATAAATTTGATTTGCTGCTTAACAGTGATTTTGATGAAAATTTATTAGTGCTGGGTATAGCTTATTTTGATTTAAACGGACTTAAAAGAGTAAATGATATTTTGGGCCACAGTGCAGGCGATAAGTTTATATGCCGTGCCGCTGAGCAAATACAAAAAGTCTTTTTTGGTAAAATATACCGTACAGGCGGAGATGAATTTGTAGTAATTGATGTTGATATGAATGAAACCGAGTTCCGCAATGCTGTGAATAGTGTAAAGAAACAGATGAAAGAAAATAATATCAGCTCTGCTGTAGGTATTTCATGGAGAGACAAAAACTGTAACCTTAAAGAACAGGTGGAAGAAGCTGATTTTAATATGTATAAAGATAAAAGACATTTTTATGGTTCAAATAATATTGTTAAATAGTTCTATACATAAAAATTAAGTAAAACATAATATTAACGGCTTTAAAAACAAAGGACTTTGCTTTATTAATATTACTGGAGCAGAGTCTTTTTGTATTTAATGGGATGTAGTGCTAAGGATAAATGTTTTATATATTATGACATAAATTTTGTTTGAAATTCAATCTATTTGTATAAGTTTAAATTGATGTTATTAAAAAAGTTTGGATTAAATTATTAAATTTTATGAAAATTTGCAGAGCGTTGACAAATTTTTAGTTGAGTTTTATACTCGAATTAAATATATTAGTTTTATTTCTTATACGGCAGGGAGGAGTTGCTATGAAATTTTCTACAAAAGCGGTTGTTGTAATAGGTGCTGTGGGTGTTATGGCAGGCAGTGCTATAGGTGCGCCTGTGCTTGAGGACGTTACTGCAAAGTTTAATGCTGGTATACGCTATACATTAAACGGTGAAGAAGTATTAGAAGGTACCGGCGGCCTTGTATATAACGACAGGGTATATGTTCCTGTAAGAGCTGTATCTGAAATGTTAGGTGTTAAGGTTGATTATGATGACAGCGGAATTGTAATTTTAGAACAGGAAGTAAAAGAAGAAGCACAGCCGGATACAGAAGAAAAGGCTGAATTAGTAGAAAAAAGCACTGATATAAAGTTTAATGGCAAAGAATATGAATTTAAAGTTTCTGTTCCGACTGTTGTAGCTGAAAATGTAACACTTAAAACAAATGAAGAAGATAATAATACAGCATGCATGATTTATTTTGAAAAAGATAACAACACAGCTATAATCGGTACATATTCATTCTTTAAGGCTGATGAGTACGACGCAATGGACCCAACTCAAATGCCTGTTCCTACTGAAGTTTTAAGACTTGATGATGTTGTTATAGGCTTTAACGGACTTCAGGATATGCCTTTTGAAGAAAGCACTGGTTTAGTGCCTGTTATAGAGGAGTATCATAAGAATATAGGCGCTATGAATGAAACTGTTGTTTTGAATGTTAAATAATAAAAATAAGTATTTTAAACTAAGGCAGAGAATTTATCTCTGCCGTTTTTTATTGTTCGCCTTTTAATTATATAAAAATAGATATATAATTCTATTAAAGTATATAAAAAGAGAGGTTTAATATGGAAATTCTACTTATTGTAATAATTATTCTGCTTTTGATAGAGCCGTTTATAATTAAGGCTTTTATTAAAAAATCATATAATAATGAAAATTTAAACAATGAAATTAAGTCTGTTAAAACCGATGTTGAAAACAGTAACAGTCTGCTCCGTAAAGAGCTGGGGGAAAGTGTTAATATTTCAATTAAAACTTTAGGCGGCATATTAAGCGAAAACCAAAAGGATTATGCCGACACACAGCTTACAAACATTAAATTAAATGGTGAAAATACATTAAGGCAGATGAAAAGCATACATGACGCTATGGCTTCTCAAATGCGCCAGATGAACAGTACAATTGAGGAGAGGCTTAAAACAACAGCTGTTGAAAATGAGAACAAACTGGAAAGCATAAGAAAGACTGTTGAGCAAAAGCTTACATATATTCAAGAGGACAACAACAAAAAACTGGATGAGATGCGTAATGTTGTTGATGAAAAATTACAAAAAACACTTGAAGAAAGAATTTCAAAATCATTTGAGCTTGTAAGCACACAGCTGGAGCAGGTATATAAAGGCCTTGGTGAAATGCGTTCCCTTGCAACCGGCGTAGGAGATTTAAAAAAGGTGCTTTCTAATGTAAAAACAAGAGGTATACTGGGTGAAATACAGCTGGGAGCAATACTGGAAGAAATAATGTCTCCGGAACAATACGAAGTAAATGTTGTAACTAAAAAAGGCAGTAAAAACCCGGTAGAGTACGCAATTAAACTGCCGTCTGATGACGGAAAAGGTGTTTATCTGCCTATTGACTCCAAATTCCCTTCAGACGCTTATGTTAATTTAACAGATGCTTATGAAACAGGTGACAAAAGTCAGATAAATGAGGCGGCAAAATTACTTACATTAAGAATAAAATCCTTTGCCAAAGATATAAGTGAAAAATATATAGACCCGCCATATACAACAGACTTTGCTATTATGTTTCTGCCTTTTGAGGGACTTTATGCCGAGGTTGTTAAAATGGGTCTGGTGGAAGACTTGCAGAGAATGTATAAAATAAATATTGCCGGGCCAAGTACAATGGCGGCACTTCTTAACAGCCTGCAAATGGGATTTAGGACATTTGCAATTCAAAAGCGAAGCAGTGAGGTTTGGGAAGTTCTTGGAGCCGTTAAAACAGAGTTTAACAAATTTGGAGATGTTCTGGAAAAAACTCAAAAACGCCTTGAAGAAGCCAACAGCGAGCTGGACAAGCTGGTAGGTGTTAGAACAAGACAGATACAGCGTAAGCTTAAAAGTGTTGAAAGCTTAAGCACTGATATGTCTGAGAGAATGTTTATTGATGTAAGTAAGGATATAATATCAGACGAGGAAAAAGAATATTAAGTATATAATTATTTAAAGTTATTTAAAGCGTAAATAGTTGTTTTCAGCTTATTTACGCTTTTTTATTTAATAACAAATAAAATAAAAATATTTACTGTTTTATTACAAACAACTGGAATAAATTGACATACATAGATAGTCTATGTATAATTATTATACATAGAACATCTAAGTATATTTAAAACTTTTAAAGGGGGCATTTATATGGATATTGATAAAGGCCTTTTAGGCGGAAGCACTGTTTTAATGCTTTTATCACTTATAGAGCAAAAAGACTGCTACGGATATGAAATAATTAAAGAGCTTAAAGAAAGAAGCGAGAATGTTTTTGAATTTAAAGAAGGAACGCTTTATCCTGTTCTGCACAAAATGGAAAATGCCGGCCTTTTAAAATCTTACCGTAAAGAAGCTGAAAACGGCAAAGAAAGAAAATATTATTCCATAACAGCATTAGGTGTAAAAAAGCTTTCGGAAGAAAAAAAGCAGTGGGAGGTGTTCTCTCTTTCGGTTAACAAAGTGATTGGGGGTAAGAGCCATGCCTTTGCCTGATAATTTGCTGTGGAACGAATATTTAAACAAAGTACTTAGTCATGTTAAATTTAAGTACGACCGCAAAGAAATTAAATGGGAGCTGGAAGAACACATGGAGGATATGTATGACGACTTTATCTCTGATGGTATGAATGAAGAAGATGCCAAAAAAGCCGTTATTGACTGCATGGGTGATGCTGATGAGATAGGAAAAGAACTTAACGAGGCGCACAACAGGCTTTTAGGAAATGTTTGGAGAATTTCAAGAATTATAGCCGTAATTCTAATACTTTTAAGCATTCTGCCAGTGTTTATGACTGTTTTGACAGCAATATTTTCAATATTCAGCAGTTACAGTTATTCTTATGATAAAAGCCGCATTGTTTCAAGAGTAGAAGTAAACCAGACAGAAAAAATAGATGATATGTATTTAAAGCTTGAAGAAGTTATATTATATGATAATGACTGTGTAGAGTTGCATTACAAAACATGGTATCAGCCGTTTTCAGACAGTGTCCGCTGGACATTTGATATAAGCACTGATTATGTTACAGATGATTTGGGAACAGAGTATTTTGGTTCAAGCGGGTCAAGCTCTGCCGGGATAATATCCAAACACAGCACAGTTATAGAAGGATTTCCTAAAGAAGCCAAAGCACTTATTATAGATTACAATTATTACGGCAGGAAAATGTATTTTGAAGTGCCTTTGAGAGAAGGTGGCAAGGTTTGAACAGAAAAAAAGAAACCATAATATTTATTGTTATAATACTTGTACTTGGTTTTTGGCGCTTTGGCGGCGGACAGCAGATGTATTTTTCGCCTGAAAAAGTTATGTATGCCTGTGAAGAAGGCCTGCACTATGGGCCTTCGGAAAAAGTGCTTCTTAAAAAACAAATAGGAAACAGAGCCATTGTAATTGGAAAACTTGATGACGGAATATCCGTTGTTCACTCAAAACGCTCTCTTTTGGGTATGTGGAAGTTAGGAGAAGGTTCTGTAACAGGATATTGGAAAATAACGGATGATGTTGAAGCGGCGTATTCATCAAGGTTTAGGCTTATTTACGGTGCCGTTAAAAACAAAAATATTAAAACTATCGAAATAGCGGCGGCAAAGGTAAAAGACGGAGAATTGGAAATTTTAGAAAAAGCTAATTGTAATGTAGACGATGACGGGTTCTTTTTTGCTGATACAGGTGATTATTATACTGAAGATGACGGAGTTTATTTCAGAATAGCTTATATTTATGGGTTTGACGAAAACGGCACTTTGATTTATAGTTATGAATACTGATATAAAAATTACGGAGATGATATTTTGAAAGAGCCTTTATCGTTATATATTCACATTCCGTTTTGTGTTAAAAAATGCCTATACTGCGATTTTCCGTCATACAGCGGTTTAGAAAGCATACACAGCGACTATGTAAAAAAGCTATGCAATGAAATAAAAGAAGGTGCTTATGTTTACAGTGGTTATGATATAAAATCTGTTTTTATAGGCGGCGGTACGCCTACTGTTTTATCAAGCCATGATTTAGGCTGTATTATGGATACTGTATTAAACAAATACGATGTTTGCGATAATGCAGAAATTACATGTGAGGCCAACCCGGGAACACTTGATTTTAAAAAACTTAACGAAATGCGGTCTATGGAGATTAACCGTTTGAGCATGGGTGTTCAGGCATGGCAGGATGATATTTTAAAATCACTGGGAAGAATACACAACAGAGAAACATTTGTAAAAGATATAGCTATGGCAAAAGACGCCGGATTTAAAAATATAAACTGTGATTTAATGTTTGCTCTTCCCGGTCAAACTATGGATGACTGGCAGGAAACACTGGAAAAAGTAACTGATTTGAATGTTCAGCACATATCAGCTTACAGTCTTATTATAGAAGAAGGAACACCTTTTGGTGATAGGCACAAAAGCGGTACTTTAAAGGCTGTTGATGACGAAACTGACAGAAAAATGTATGCTTTGGCAAAAGAAATATTAAGTGACAGAGGCTATAAGCAGTATGAAATAAGCAACTTTGCCAAGGAAGGCTTTGAAAGCTATCATAACAGTGTTTACTGGAAAACAATGGAGTATGCCGGTTTTGGTTTAGGCGCGCATTCGTATTTTAACGGAAAAAGATACCACAATACTTATGATATTCAGAAGTATTTAAGTGGCTCAAAATTTGACGATATAAAGGAAGAAACAGAAATTCTTACTGAAAACGACAAAATAAGCGAGTTTATGTTTATGGGCCTTAGAATGACAAAGGGAATAAGCGAAAAAGAGTTTGAAAGACGTTTTAAAACATCAGTTGACAGCGTTTATAAAAAACAGTTAGATGAGCTTATTGATGAGAAGCTTATTATAAGGAAAGAAGGATATATTTATCTTACAGATTACGGAACAGACATAAGTAATTTTGTATTTGAAAAATTTTTAATTTAATATACTTAAAAGGTTTATTTTTTAAAAACAAGAGTATAATTATATAATGGAACAAACAAAAGCCGGCATAAATATTTTAGAGTATGCCGGCATTATATTTTGTAATAAAATTTGTAGTAAAATAATAAAAAAATTAAAAAAATCTATTGACACTTTGAAAGATAGGTGTTATCTTATAAGCATGAATTAGCACTCGGTCAAGGTGAGTGCTAACAGAAAGGAAGATGCTGGGATGGCACTTGATGAAAGAAAACTTAAAATCCTTCAGGCGATTATCACAGACTATATCGCTACAGCGGAGCCTGTAGGCTCAAGGACTATAGCCAAAAAATATGACCTCGGCATCAGCTCTGCTACCATAAGAAACGAAATGAGCGACCTTGAGGAAATGGGTTTTATTATCCAGCCTCACGCTTCAAGCGGCAGGATACCGTCGGATTTAGGATACAGGCTTTATGTCGATAAAATACTAAGGCGTCAAAAGCTCTGTGACGAAGATAAGAAAATTGTAAATACAATGATTAATCGCAACGTTAATCAAATACAATATCTTATGGATGAAACCGCAAGACTTATTTCTAAAATGACTAACTACACGGCTATATTTTCTGAGCCGGTGGTTAAAAATACTAAAATAAACAAAATAAGGCTTATGTCTCTTAACGATACAGACCTTATGATTATAATGGCCGCAGAAGGCAATGTAATTAGAAATAAAATTGTTTCTGTTAATTATATGCCTAATGAAGATACGCTTTATGAGCTTTCAACTGTAATTACTGATTTAATGCATGGTGAAATAATAGAAAACATTAATCAGGATATTGTAGATAAGCTTTTTAGTGAGCTTAACGGATACGACGAGATTGCTTCTTTATTAATGAGTTTTATTGATGAGCTTTCCAAATCATCCGGTATGGGCAAACTTCATTTCAGCGGCACAAACAATATGCTGGCTTTTCCGGAATTCAGTGATGTTGAAAAAGCCAAATCATTATTTAAAACCCTTGAAAAAACAGATTCTCTTACAAATTTACTTTCGGATAATAAAGGTGGAGACTTACAGATATATATAGGAAACGAAACCGGTATTGAGGAAATGAAAGACTGTAGTATTGTTACAACAACTTATGAGTTTGGTGACAATATTACAGGTACAATAGGAATTTTAGGTCCTACAAGAATGGATTATTCTCAAGTAGTTTCCGTTTTAAGCTCAATGGTTGAAAATATAGAAGGTGTATTAAACGACCTTGAAGACAAGAAAAAAGATGATTCCTGATATATTAAGAAAGGAAAATGGAAATGGAAGAAAATAAAGAAAAAGAATTAGATGAAGAGGTTATAAACGAGTCTATAAACGAGGCTGTAGATGATTCCGTTGAGCCGTGCGATGATGAAGCGGCAGAGGAAGAAACAAAAGAAAACAAAGAGCTTGCAGAAGCCAAAGCTAAGGCTGATGAATACCTTGACAAATACCAAAGGCTTATGGCTGAGTTTTACAACTTCCGTGAAAGAACAAGCAAAGAAAAAGCTTCTATGTACGATGACGGCGTTCGGGATACAATAGAAAAAATACTGCCTGTAGTTGATAACCTTGAGCGTGCTGTTGCAGCACAGCAGAATAAAACAGAAGAAGCCGAAAGCTTTATTAAAGGTGTTGACATGATACTTAAACAGTTCAAAGAAACACTTAAAGCATTAGGTGTTGAAGAAATACCGGCAGTAGGCGAAAAGTTTAATCCTCAGCTTCATTCGGCTGTTAGCCATATTGAAGATGAAAACTTTGGAGAAAATACAGTGTCAATAGAAATGCTTAAAGGATATACACACAAAGGCAAAGTTATAAGACACAGTATGGTTCAAGTAGCAAACTAAATTTTATTTGATTATATATTTAATTTTTGAATTAATTAGGAGGAATATATTATGGGAAAAGTAATAGGAATTGACCTTGGAACAACTAACTCTTGTGTATCAGTAATGGAAGGCGGACAGCCTGTTGTTATAGTAAACTCTGACGGTGCAAGAACAACTCCTTCAGTTGTTGGTTTTGCAAAAACAGGCGAAAGACTTATTGGTGAAGCCGCTAAAAGACAGGCAATAACAAACCCTGACAATACAATCAGCTCTATTAAACGTCACATGGGTGAAAGCTATAAAGTAACTATTGAGGGTAAGAGCTATTCTCCACAGGAGATTTCAGCTATGATTCTTCAGAAGCTTAAAGCAGACGCTGAAAGCTATCTTGGTGAGAAAGTTACAGAGGCTGTTATTACAGTACCTGCATACTTCTCAGACTCTCAGAGACAGGCAACAAAAGATGCCGGCAAAATCGCTGGTCTTGATGTAAAACGTATTATTAACGAGCCTACAGCAGCTGCCCTTGCTTATGGTCTTGATAACGGTACAGAGCAGAAAATAATGGTTTACGACTTAGGCGGCGGTACATTCGATGTTTCTGTTATCGAAATTGGTGACGGCGTTATAGAAGTTCTTGCTACAAGCGGTGATACTCACCTTGGTGGCGATGACTTTGACCAGAGAGTAATGGATTACCTTGTTTCTGAGTTCAAAAAGGCAGAAGGCATGGACTTAAGAAACGATAAAATGGCTATGCAGAGAATTAAAGAAGCTGCAGAAAAAGCTAAAAAAGACCTTTCTACAGTAACAACTACAAATATTAACCTTCCTTTCATTACAATGAATCAGGACGGACCTAAACACCTTGATATAACTCTTACAAGAGCTAAATTTGATGAGCTTACAGCAGACCTTGTAGACAGAACAATGGGCCCTGTAAACACAGCTTTAAATGATGCAGGTCTTAAAGCAAGCGACCTTGACAAGATTCTTCTTGTAGGCGGTTCAACAAGAATTATAGCTGTTCAGGAAGCTGTTAAAAAGATTACAGGCAAAGAGCCATTTAAAGGCATTAACCCTGATGAATGTGTTTCAATTGGTGCAGCTATTCAGGGCGGCAAGATTTCAGGCGATTCAAGCGCAAGCGATATAATGCTTCTTGATGTTACTCCGCTTTCACTTTCAATTGAAACTCTTGGCGGCGTAGCTACAAAGATTGTTGAGAAAAACACAGCTATACCTACAACAAAGAAACAGGTATTCTCTACAGCAGAAGATAACCAGTCAGCTGTTGATATTCGTGTAGTACAGGGTGAAAGACCACTTGCTAAAGACAACAAAGAGCTTGGTATGTTCAGACTTGATGGTATCGCTCCAGCAAGAAGAGGTATTCCACAGATTGAAGTTACATTCGATATCGATGCTAACGGTATTGTTCATGTTTCAGCTAAAGACCTTGGCACAGGCAAAGAGCAGTCTATTACAATTACAGCAAGCACAAACCTTAGTGATGAAGAAATTGACAAGGCTGTTAGAGAGGCTGAGCAGTTCGCTGAAGCTGATAAGAAACGTAAAGAGGCTATCGACGCTAAAAACGGCGCTGACTCAATTATATTCCAGACAGAAAAGACTCTTTCTGAGCTTGAGGGCAAGATTGATGATTCTGAAAAGAGCGAAATCGAGGCAGAACTTAATAAGCTTAAAGACCTTGTAAAAGATATGAAGGTAGAAGAAATGACAGAAACAGATGTAGCTAACATTAAATCAGCTACAGACGAACTTACTCAGAAATTCTACAAGATTTCCGAAAAGCTTTATCAGCAGAATGCACAAGCTAACGGTGCAGATGGTGCTCCACAGGGCGGAAACGATGATGTAGTTGACGGAAACGCTAAGGAAATCTAATCTTGTAAAATAATATATGGGCAGGGATTTTGTTCCTGCCCTTTATGATGTTAAAAGTTATTTATTGTGAAAGCTTCGGCTTTTTAAACAGGCGGTGAGTTAAATTGGCAGATAAAAGAGATTATTACGAGGTCCTTGGTATTGACAAGAATGCCTCTGAAAGCGATATAAAGCGTGCATACAGAAAAATGGCTAAAAAATATCACCCTGACAACAACCCGGGGGATAAAAAAGCCGAAGAAATGATGAAAGAAGTAAATGAAGCCTATGAGGTTCTTTCTAACCCTGAAAAGAAATCGGCTTACGACCAGTTTGGTCATGCTGCATTTGAGCAGGGCGGCGGAGCAGGAGCCGGTGGTTTTGGCGGCTTCGGCGGATTTGGCGGCTTTGGTTCCGGCGGCATGGAATTTGACATGGGCGATATTTTCGGCAGTATGTTTGGCGGCGGTTTCGGCGGTCGTTCCGCAAAAAGAAACGGTCCTCAAAGAGGTGCTGATGTTTCTGTAAGCATTCAAATTTCATTTGAGGAAGCTATATTTGGTACAAAGAAGGAAATTCAGATTAATGTAACTGATAAATGTGATACATGCGGCGGCAGCGGCGCAAAACCTGGCACAGGAACTGAAACATGCCATAAATGTAACGGTACTGGTCAAGAAAGAGTTGTTCAGAACTCTATATTTGGCCAAATGGCTACAATCCGTACATGTTCGGCCTGCCATGGTACAGGTAAGGTTATAAAAGACCCTTGCAATGTATGTCATGGTTCAGGTACTGTAAGAAAGTCCAAAAAATTTGAAGTTAATATACCTAAAGGCATTGATAACGGCCAGACAATACGTCTTGCTGGAAAAGGTGAAGCCGGTACAAACGGCGGCGGCTATGGCGATTTAATGGTTACTGTATACATTAAGCCTGACAGATATTTTGTAAGAAAAGGCATGGATATATACTGTGATGTGCCTATTACATTTGTTCAGGCAATACTTGGCGATGAGATAACAGTAAAAACTATAGACGGTGAGCAGAAGCTTACAATTAAGCCGGGTACTCAGCCAGATACTGTAGCCACAATAAAAGGCGTAGGTGTACCAAACCTTAGAAACCCTAACCAAAGAGGAAATCAGATTATGACTCTTAAGGTTAAAATACCTACTGATGTAACACCAAAGCAGAAAGAGCTTTTGAAAAGCTTTTATGGCGGCGGTACAGGCTCAGAGAAAAAAGAGGGCTTCTTTGATAAATTGAAAAAAGACTTTAAAGGCGAGTAATACGCTTTAATAATACAGTATTATGCAGACCGGCATTTGTTGCCGGCCTGTTTTAATGCGGTATTAAAATTATGTTTTTGCTTAAGTTAGAAAAAGCAATAAAAAAGTTAGAAAAAATAAGCAAAAACGAAAAATAATTATTGACTTACGGTATTTGTTCTGATATACTATTTCAGGTAACAAAGTAGAGCATCCGCTTCTCACCTTACGGCAAAAGGTCAGTAAGGTTAATACATTTTCCTTTTTATTGGGTTTTTGTGTATGCGCAAGTGGATAGTCTCTATCCACTTTTTTTATTGAATTTAGGAGGTGCTGAGCTATTATTGAGTTAATGATAAACGAGCAAATTAGAGACAAGGAAGTTCGTCTTATAGACCAGGAAGGCGAGCAGGTTGGTATTGTGTCATCCAAAGAAGCGCAGAGGTTAGCTGATGAGGCTAAGCTTGACTTAGTTAAAATAGCGCCTAACGCAAAACCACCGGTATGCCGTATTATGGATTACGGTAAGTACCGTTTTGATATGGCTAAGAAAGAAAAAGAAGCCAAGAAAAAACAAAAGGTTATTGATATTAAAGAATTACGCTTGTCTCCGAATATCGACACTCATGATGTTCAGGTTAAGGTTAAAAAGGCTATAGAGTTTCTTAAGGACGGCGACAAAGTAAAAGTAAGCATTAGATTCAGAGGCCGCGAGATTGGCCATTCCAAAACTGCCGTTACTATACTTGAGGATTTCGCATCTCAGATTTCGGAATTTGGTGTTGTTGATAAAGCACCTAAAATGGAAGCAAAAAGCCTTGTTATGTTCCTTGCTCCTAAAGCATGATTTTAAATTTTAAGTTGTTGTTTATATAAGGAGGAAATTATAATGCCTAAGTTAAAAACAAAAAAAGCAGTTTCTAAACGTTTTAAAGTTACAGGTTCAGGCCAGCTTAAAAGACATAAAGCTAACACTCAGCATATTCTTGGTAAAAAATCAACTAAGAGAAAGAGAAACTTAAGAAAAGCAACTTTAACAGATGCTACAGTTCTTACAAGCTACAAAAAGAAATTATTACCTTACGCTTAATTACCGGGAATTGATAGGAGGAGTTATATAATGGCAAGAGTAAAAGGTGCGCTTAACGCAAGAAAAAGACATAAAAAAGTTCTTAAACTGGCTAGAGGTTATCGTGGTGCCAGATCAAAACAGTATAGAGTAGCTAAACAGTCTGTAATGAAAGCTTTAGCTTATTCATTCGCAGGCAGAAAACAGACAAAGAGAGAATACAGAAGCCTTTGGATTACAAGAATTAACGCTGCGGCAAGAGCCAACAGTATTTCTTACAGCCAGCTTATGCACGGCTTAAAGCTTGCAGGTATCAATGTAAACAGAAAAATGCTTGCTGACCTCGCTATTAGTGATGCAGCTGGCTTTACAAAGCTTGTTGATGCCGCAAAAGCAAAATTAAACTAATTATTGTTCGAGTATATTAGATTAGGAGGAAATACAAGTGGCAAACATTAAATCTGCAAAAAAGAGAGTAAAAGTTATCGCTAAAAAAGCGTTAAGAAATAAAATGGTTAAATCAAGCACAAAAACAGCTATTAAGAAAGTAATGGTAGCTGTAGAGGCTAAAGACAAAGCTGCTGCTCAGGCTGCTCTTACACCAGCTATATCAGCTATTGATAAAGCTTACACAAAGGGCATTTTCCACAAAAATGCAGCTGCAAGAAAGAAATCAAGCCTTACAAGGCTTGTAAACGGACTTTAATTATAACTTATGCCAAGGTTTAAACGCCTTGGCTTTTTTAGTTGTTGCAGCTTGTCCAATTAAGTTAATTTTAAATTTAAACCAAAGAGTTATTAAAGTATTCGAAAATTTATTTTTGTTTTTAATTTTGGGGATAAATAAGAAATAAAATTAGATATTAATTTAACTTAGAGTAATACAGGAAATAATAAAATATATTTTTGAAATGCTATTTTGAAATGATATGTTTGTATGAGTTAAAAACGATATGTACGCCGGAGGGCTTTTTGCCTTCGGCTTTTTTATTACCAGTTCTGATTTTTCAATTTAAGAAGTGCTTTTTTTTCTATCCTTGATACGTATGAGCGTGAGATGTTAAGCATTTTGGCTATTTCCCTTTGTGTCATTTCTTTTTGTCCATTAAGGCCATATCTTAGGCTTATAATAAGTTTTTCACGTCCGTTAAGTGCGGCAGAAATATTTCTGTATAATATTTTAAGCTGCATGTTGGTTTCAGCTCTCTGAGCTATGTCACAGTCATCAGCTGGTATTGTTTCCATAACTGTAATTTCGTTTCCGTCTTTGTCTTTGCTTACAGGCTCCTGAAGATAAACATCTCCAGCGGATTTTTTACAATACCTCAGGTACATTAATATTTCGTTGTCTATACACCGGGCGGCGTAAGTGGCAAGACGTGTCTTTCGTGAGCCGTCATAAGAGGAAATTCCTTTAATAAGACCTATTGTGCCTATTGAAATAAGGTCATCGTTGTCTATTCCGCTGGAGGCGTATTTTTTGGCTACATGTGCCACAAGGCGCAGGTTGCGTTCCACAAGTATGTTCTTTGCATTTTTATCGCCTTTAAAATAGTCGTTAAGATATTTTTCTTCTTCTTCGGCACTGAGCGGTTTTTGGAACGCACCGCTGCATCTTAATGAAAACATTACGATAAAAGATAATATAAGACCTGTCAGAAGAATTCCCCCTTAAAAACAGAAGATTACATATAATATTCAAAACAGTGTCCCAATGTGTTTGTCTTTGAATAAATTTATTTTTAAGGGCAAGACTATTTTTAAAATACAGCTGATTTGGAGGCGGAATAATGAGAAATATAAGCAATATCCGTACAGACCTTGCCCTTGAGGCAAGAGAAGCTTTAACCAACGAACAGGCTCCTGAAATTGACGGTGTAATATATAAAACAGAAAAAGACGATATAATGGAAATAACAACAGTGGATATAGAAAACGAAATAGGCAGCCAAACAATGGGTAAGCCGGTTGGAACTTATATTACAATAGAGTCAGAATATATGCGGGACAATGATATACAGGCGCAAAAGAAAATAACAGAAGCACTCAGTCAAAAGCTTGGAGAGCTTATTAAACCTGAAAAGAATAAAAAAGCCCTTATTGTGGGCCTTGGCAACTGGAATGTTACGCCTGACGCTTTAGGCCCTAAAGTAGTAAATAGAATACTTGTAACACGGCACATATTAGAGAGCATACCAGAGGATATAAGGGATTCTGTGGGCAATGTAGCGGCTGTTTCCCCGGGTGTATTAGGCATAACTGGCATTGAAACAGCGGAAATAATTAAAGGCATAACACAAAGAGTTAAGCCTGATGTAATTATAGCTATAGATGCATTGGCGGCCAGAAGTGTAAGCCGTATTAACTCCACTATACAGCTTTCAGATACCGGCATAAGCCCGGGAGCAGGTATAGGCAATTGCCGTACGCCTTTAAACGAAGAAACAATGGGTGTGCCTGTTATAGCCGTAGGCGTGCCTACAGTAGTAGATGCCGCAACACTTGTAAATGACACATTTGACGGTATATTAACTTCTATGCTCGAAAAAAACGGCTATGAGAGCCAAACAGCAAAAAGCATTAAGCATATTTGTGACGAGGATAAGTTTGATGATATACTTTCTGCTCTTGAACCATATTCCGGCAATATGTTTGTTACACCAAAGGAAGTTGACGCTGTTATAGAGCGTCTTTCAGATATAATAGCTAATGCCGTAAACATGGTTCTGCACCCAGTTATTGATATTGAGGATGTAAAAAATTTCTCATTTTAATAATTTAATTGCAGTATCATACCAAAACTGAAAGTTAATTGAAAAAGCATTTTTTAACATATTAGCATAAATAATGATTAAATAAACTGTATTTTATTGTATAATTTTTTTTGTTTTTAATGTCTATTGCTAAAACACTCTTGACATGATTGTTGAAAGGATATAATATAATAAGAGCGGCTTTATGCCGCTAATAGTGTGTACTTTGAAAATTTTATAAGGGGGTGTTTCCGATAATACTTTATATTGTTATTGGAGCAGTTATTGGAATACTTCTTGGCTTAGTAATAGGCATTAACTATAGAAAACGCATTGCGGAAGCTAAAATCGGTGTTGCTGAAGACAAAGCAGAAAAAATAGTTGAAGATGCTAAAAAAGAAGCGGAAAACAAAAAGAAAGAAATTCTGCTTGAGGCTAAGGAAGAAAGTATAAAAACCAAAAACGAACTTGAACGAGAAGTAAGGGAAAGACGAAACGAGCTTTCAAGAACCGAAAGACGTCTTGTGCAGAAAGAGGAAACTCTTGACCGCAAGGCTGATTCTTATGAGAAAAAAGAAGAACAGCTTAACAAGAAAATTGAAGAACTTGAAAGCCAGAAGGCCGAAGTTGAGGTTCTTCACACTAAACAGATTGAGGAACTTGAACGAATTTCAGGCCTTACAAGAGACGAAGCCAAAAACTATTTGCTTAACATTATAGAAAACGATGTTAAGCACGAAGCCGCTATTATGGTTAGAGAAATAGAGGCTAAGGCTAAAATGGATGCTGACAAAAAGTCTAAAGAAATAGTGGCAAACGCTATTCAAAGATGTGCTGTAGACCACGTAACCGAAACTACTGTTTCAGTTGTTCAGCTGCCTAACGATGAAATGAAGGGAAGAATTATAGGCCGTGAGGGCAGAAATATACGTGCCCTTGAAACACTTACCGGTATTGACTTAATTATAGACGATACTCCGGAGGCTGTTATACTTTCCGGCTTTGACCCTGTAAGACGTGAAATAGCCAGAATTGCTCTTGAAAAACTTATCGTTGACGGCCGTGTTCATCCGTCACGTATTGAGGAAATGGTTGAAAAGGCCAAAAAAGAAGTTGAGGTTATTATACGTGAAGAAGGCGAAGCAGCTACATTTGAAACAGGCGTTAATGGCCTGCATCCTGAAATAGTTCGCCTTTTAGGTAAGCTTAAATATAGGACAAGCTATGGACAAAATGTACTTAAACACTCAATAGAGGTTTCACATTTGGCCGGTATTATGGCAGCAGAGCTTGGCGTGGATGTTAATACAGCCAAAAGAGCCGGCTTGCTTCATGACATAGGAAAGAGCATTGACCATGAGGTTGAAGGCTCTCATGTTAGCATTGGCGTAAGCTTACTTAAAAAACATAGAGAATCCGATATAATTATTAACGCTGTTGAAGCACACCACGGCGATGTTGACCCTCAGTCTATAGTAGCTGTTCTTGTTCAGGCGGCTGACGCTATTTCTGCGGCAAGACCGGGAGCAAGACGCGAAACTCTTGAAAGCTACATCAAGAGACTTGAAAAGCTTGAGGAAATCGGCGATAACTTCAAAGGCGTTGAAAAATCTTTTGCTATACAGGCAGGCCGTGAGTTAAGAATTATTGTTATACCTGAGGAGGTAGGCGACGATAACCTTACACTTTTGGCAAGAGATATAGCAAAGAGAATAGAAGATGAGCTTGAGTATCCGGGTCAGATTAAAGTAAGCCTTATTAGGGAAACAAGAGCTACAGAATACGCTAAATAAATTAAAAGCAGGACGAAACTGTCCTGCTTTTTTGCTGTTTTTCTGTATGAAGTAAATAATTTTTAAAACAAAGTTACAATATAAATGATATTGAAAATTAAAAAGCCAGATATTGTTATTAAAACCGTTATAAAAAATTATTATAAAAAACCGTACAAAAAATTATTAGAAAATAAATTTTGTACGGTTTAATTATTTATAATAACAATAATTAAATACAGTTTTATAGGCTGTTTTTAATGCAGTTAAAATAAATAATAAATAATACTTAATAATCTGTATTCAATGATATTTGTTTTTCAGCTTTGTCATCATCGGTTATAAAATGTCCTGTAGACGGTATTTTAGCTGTACGGTAAAACTCTATATTCTGACTTTTAAACTCGTCAGCTGGCATAACATTTGTTATTGAGCTGTTTTTCTTTAAAGTATAAAGCTGTACTCCGCCTGATGTTTTAGTTGCACTTAACGGAATAAGTGATGTATTAAACAGGCATGCTTTGTCGTTATCCCTTGTAAGTACAAAGTCCGCATCCTCATTTAAAAATGTCATAAATATAAGCCGTGATTTTGAAGAATAGGCGTTTATAAGGCGTTTTCTGTTTGTTTTTGTTTTGTAGGCTTCAAGAGGTATTTTAACGGCCTTTCCGTTTTCAAAAACAAGAAACATTAAACCGGAGTAATCAATAGTAGATGTAACAAAAAGTATTTTCTCGTTTTCTTCCATATCCAGCATGTTTGGCAGATAATCACCAAGGGAGCTGGCTTTTGAGTCCTGAACATCACTCAATTTAAGCTTATACACATTAAACATATCTGAGAAGAATAAAAGCTCAGCTTTGTTTGTGCTTTCTTCCTCAATAATTATTTTGTCGTCTTCTTTAAGCTTGTGCTCTCCGGCTGTACGTAACGAAACAAGGCTTATTTTCTTAAAATAGTTCTGTTCTGTAAGGAATATTTTAAGAGCATAGTCCTCTATAAGGTTTTCTTCCGGTATTTCCTTAACTTCTTCGGCATCTATAATTTCGGTTTTTCTCTCCATACCGTATTTTTTAGCTACTGCCTTAAGCTGAGAGCATATAATATTTTTTATTTTACGCTCACTGTTAAGGGTGTCGTTAAGGTCCTTAATCTCTTTTTCAAGGTCTCCAAGCTCTTTGGTACGGTTTAAAATATATTCACGGTTGATATTCCTAAGCTTAATTTCGGCTATATATTCCGCCTGTTTTTCGTCTATATCAAAGCCTGACATAAGGTTTGGAACAACGTCTTTTTCCAGCTCTGTATGGCGTATAATGGCTATGGCTTTGTCTATATCAGCCAGTATTTTTTCAAGGCCTTGTAAAAGATGAAGCTTGGTGCCTTTCTTTTCTATATCATAAGCTATCTGGCCTTTTATAGATTTTATTCTAAAATTCTTCCAGTTTTCCAATATTTCGGCAATACCCATTGTTTTTGGGTGTCCGTCTATAAGTATGTTAAAGTTACAGCTGAAAGTGTCGGAAAGCGGTGTCTGCTGATAAAGCTTGTGCATTAAAATTTCAACATTGGTGTTTCGGCGAACATCTATGGCTATTTTAAGTCCGCCAAGGTCTGTTTCGTCACGAACGTCGGTTATTTCTTTTATTTTGCCTGACTTTATAAGCTGAACTATTTTGTCTATAATGCTTTCAATATTGGTGGAGTATGGTATTTCGGTTACTTCAATGCAGTTGTTTTTGGAATCAAAATTGTATTTTGCATAAAGCCTGAAACTACCTCGGCCTGTTGAATAAATCTGCTCTATTTCGGAACGGTTGTAAAGCAGTTTTCCGCCTCCAGGAAAGTCTGGGGCTTTTAATGTTGAAAGTATGTCCGCTTGTGGATTATTAATATATTCAACAGCAGTTTTGCAAACTTCTTCAAGGTTAAAACTGCATATAGAGCTTGCCATGCCTACGGCAATGCCTTGATTAGGGTTTACAAGTACGTTAGGAAACGTTGTAGGTAAAAGAAGAGGTTCTTTTGTTGTTGCGTCGTAGTTATCAACAAATTCAACTGTATTTTTGTCTATATCCGCGAATATTTCGGCACAAATAGGGGATAACTTAACCTCTGTGTACCTTGGTGCGGCATAGGCCATGTCGCGGGAATACTGTTTGCCGAAATTTCCTTTTGAGTCTACAAAAGGGTGCAAAAGAGAACAGTTACCTTCTGTAAGTCGCACCATTGTTTCGTATATTGCGGCGTCACCATGTGGGTTAAGACGCATTGTCTGGCCTACAACATTAGATGATTTTGTTCTGTTTCCTGTTAAAAGCCCCATTTTATACATTGTATAAAGGAGCTTTCTGTGTGACGGTTTAAAACCGTCTATTTCTGGTATAGCTCTTGAAACAATAACACTCATAGCATAAGGCATGTAGTTAAGTTCAAGGGTATCTGTTATTATTTGCTGAGATATTTTTTCCGGCTTTATTTCTTCCGGTTTTTTGGTTTTTTTTGCCATTTTATCACCTGTTAATTATCAGCTTATGTCGCTGAAATCTATATATTTATAGCCTTCCTGTTCAATATGCTCTTTTCTGCCTTTAAGGTTTTCGCCTAAAAGCAGTTCAAAAACCTGCTGAGTTATATCTTCGTCAGAAGGCATTACCTGTATAAGGCGCCTTGTTTGTGGGTTCATTGTTGTTTCCCACATCATTTCCGGCTGGTTCTCGCCAAGACCTTTTGAACGCTGAATTGTATATTTGCCTTTTAATTTTGATATAATGCTTGTTTTTTCGGCTTCGGAATAAGCAAAGTATGTGTTTTTGCCGCTTGTTATTTCAAAAAGCGGAGATTCGGCTATAAATACTTTCTTTTCTTTAATAAGTGTTGGAACAAGCCTGTAAAGCATTGTAAGTATTAAAGTCCTTATCTGATAGCCGTCAACATCGGCATCAGTGCAGATTATAATTTTGCTCCATTTAAGCTGGCTTAAATCAAAGGAGTTCATGTCTGAGTGTTTTGTTTTTATCTCAACTCCGCAGCCAAGAACTTTTAAAAGGTCTGTTATAATATCGCTTTTGAATATTTTGTCATAATCTGATTTAAGGCAGTTAAGTATTTTACCCCTAACCGGCATTATAGCCTGAAATTCCGCGTCACGGCCAAGTTTGCAGGCACCTAAAGCCGAGTCACCCTCAACTATATAAATTTCCCGGCGGGATACGTCTTTTGTACGGCAGTTTACAAATTTTTCTACACGATTATTAATATCAAGGCTGCCTGTAAGCTTCTTTCTTATGGAAACCCTTGTTTTTTCCGCTGTTTCACGGCTTCGTTTATTTGCCAGAACCTGAGAGGCTATTTTATCGGCATCCATTTTATTTTCAATAAAATAAATTTCAAGCTGGTGCTTAAAATAGTCCGTCATTGCTTCCTGTATAAATTTGTTTGTTATGGATTTTTTTGTCTGGTTTTCGTAGCTTGTGATTGTAGAAAAAGAGTTGATTATAAGTATAAGGCTGTCTTGTATATCTTGGAAAGTGATTTTTTTCTCGTCTTTTTTGTAAAGATTGTTTTGTTTTAAATACTTGTCTATGGCATAAACAAAGGAGCTTTTTACGGCTTTATCCGGTGAGCCGCCATATTCAAGAAAACTGGAATTGTGGAAGTACTGTATAGTGTTTATTTCATTGTTAAAACAAAAAGCGGCTTCAAATTTAAGCTTATATTCCGGTTTATCCTCACGGTCGCGGCCGGTAGTTTCGTTTTGAAGATAGCAAACGGAAGTTATGCCCTTACCGTTATCAAGCTCGTTAGCGTAATCGCTTATGCCGTTTTCGTACTTAAATGAAGTGACCTCTCCTGTATTTTCATCTTTAAATATAAATTCCAGCCCGGCATTTACTATTGCCTGTTTTTTAAGCATGTCGTGGAAGTAATCCGGAGAAATATCAATGTCGGTAAAAACGTCAATATCGGGCTTCCATTTTATAATTGTTCCTGTTGTTTTTAAGTCAGACGGCTCTTTTTTAAGTCCGCCTATGTTTTCGCCTTTTTCAAAATGCAGTGAATATTTAAAACCGTCGCGGTAAACAGTGGCGTCCATATATTCTGATGAATATTGTGTGGCGCATGTTCCAAGACCGTTTAAGCCAAGGCTGAATTCGTAATTCTCGCCGGAATTGTTTTTGTACTTGCCTCCGGCGTATAACTCGCAAAATACCAGCTCCCAGTTAAAGCGGTTTTCGTTTTTGTTAAAATCAACCGGTATTCCGCGGCCATAATCTCGTACTTCTATTGATTTGTCTTTAAAAAGCGTAATCTCTATTTTGTTTCCGTAGCCTTCGCGGGCTTCGTCTATTGAGTTTGACACTATCTCAAAAACAGAGTGCTGGCAGCCCTCTATACCGTCTGAGCCGAATATTACTCCGGGACGAAGGCGCACCCTGTCGGCGCCTTTAAGAGATGTAATGCTTTCGTTATTATAAGTATTTTCAACTGATTTTTTTGCCATTTCTTACGCACCTTATCTAATTAATAATTAACTGTATTTTATTAGCTTACTTAAAATAAGCTGTATTGTCAAGGCATTAGGCCTTTAAAAGCCTTTAACAAAAGACGACATAAGTTTATTTGAATGAAATAATGCAATGTGATAATATAAATAATAGTTAAAAATAGATATGGTTTATTATAAAAAATTTATAAAAGCGTTATAAAGTGTTATAAAAGAATGGTTTTTATTTGCCTGTTTTAAAGGAGAAAGCAATGGGAAGGATACTTATTGTGGCCGAAAAACCATCGGTTGCCAGAGATATAGCCCGTGTTGTTGGCTGTAATAAAAAAAATGAGGGCTTTTTGGAGTCTGATGAATATATTGTTTCTTGGGCTTTGGGACACTTGGTTGCCCTTTGTGAGCCTGAGGACTACGACATATCTTATAAAAAATGGTCTATTGATAATCTGCCTATAATGCCGGATAACATGCGCCTTAAGGCTATTAAAAAAACATCAAAACAGCTTACAGTACTTAAAAAGCTTATGAATGGCAAAGATATTGATTATATAATATGCGCCACAGACTCTGGAAGGGAAGGTGAGCTGATATTTAGATACATTTATCAGTTTGTTAAGTGCAGTAAACCTTTTAAGCGTCTTTGGATAAGCTCTATGACGGATGAAGCCATAAAAGAAGGTTTAATGAGTTTAAAAGATTCAAAAGAGTATGATAATTTGTATTTAAGCGCAAAGTGCCGCTCAGAAGCCGATTGGCTTGTGGGTATAAACGCTTCAAGGGCTTACACAATAACTCATAAAGCTCTGCTTTCTGTAGGACGTGTCCAAACACCGACACTTTATTTAATTGTAAAAAGACAGCATGAGATTGATAATTTTAAAAGCACTGATTATTATGAGGTTCAAACGGACTACGGAAGTTTTAGCGGAATTTGGTTTAATGAAAAATACAGCAATACTCGAATTGATGACATAAATAAAGCTGAAGAAATAAAAAATAAAGTTAATAAAAAACAGGCAGTTGTAACTTTAATTGAAAGCGAGAATAAAAAAGAATACCCTCCGCTTTTATATGACCTTACAGAACTTCAAAGAGCGGCAAACAGGGCTTTCGGTTATTCAGCTAAAAAAACACTGGATATAGCGCAAAACCTTTATGAAAAACATAAAATAATAACTTATCCAAGAACAGACAGCAGATATATAACAGAAGATATGAAAAGCACTGTGGCTTTTACGTTTAAAAAACTATTTTCTGTTGATGTTTATAAAAATGATATAAGCCGCCTTGATTTAAACACTCTTAATTTCAGCAAAAGAATAGTTGATAATACTAAGGTAAGTGACCACCACGCCATTATACCTGCTAATAACAAGCCGGCTTTAAACCGTCTTACAGCTGATGAATTTAATGTTTATAATCTGATAGTTAAAAGATTTACAGCGGTGTTTTATCCGCCTTATGAATACAATATTAAAACAGTTGTGGCCGCCTGCCTAAACGAAAATTTTGTTTCAAAAGGCAAAACTGATTTGAATTTAGGCTGGAGAATAATAGAGCCTTTAAAAGAAAAAGAAGAAAAAACAGTTATACCGCCTGAATTGAAAAAAGGTGACAGTTTAAATATTGTTTCAGCAAAGGTTTTAAAAAAGAAAACACAGCCGCCGAAACAGTACACGGAAGCAACTCTTTTATCTGCCATGGAAAATGCCGGCCGTGAGATAGAAGACGAAACGCTTAAAGAGCAGATGAAAGATTCCGGACTTGGCACACCGGCAACCCGTGCGGCTATTATAGAGCGTCTTTTAAGTGTGGGTTATATTAGAAGGAAAGGCAAAAGCCTTGTGCCGGAAGAAAAAGGCAAGCGTCTTTGCATGGCTGTGCCGGAAGAAATAAAGTCGGCTGAAACTACAGGAAAATGGGAAAAAGGCCTTTCTTCTGTTTCAAAAGGTAAAATGGCGCCGGACAGATTTATGGGCAGTATTAAGCGTTTTGTTATGTTCCTTATAGATGACGCTCAGAAGAATAAAAGAGAAGTTGTTTTTGAGGCTGAAACGCCTGCTAAAAAACGGCGTAATGTGTCTTTAGGCAAATGTCCGATATGCGGCAGTAAAGTACTTGAAAACTCCAAGGCTTTTTACTGCTCAAACTGGAAAGACGGCTGTGCATTTACTGTTTGGAAAAATATACTGGACAGGTACTCAAATAATATGGATTCTGCTAAAATGCGAAAGATTTTAAAAAATGGCAGAGCGGAAAAAATTAAAATAACAATGCCTCAAACGGGTGAGAGCGGAACAGCAGATTTAGTTTTAAACAAGGAGCGGAATTATATTGTGGAGCTTCAAAATTTTGAGCGTGATAAAAAATAAAAAGTTATAAAAATATATTGAAAGTATGTAAATTTTGAAATATACTCCCATTAAATACATAATTTGAACACACAAAGAGAGGGTGACATGTATGAATATTGAGGCAGAAGCTGATAAATGGATGCGCAACGAAATAATAAGGTTTTTAATAGGCATTGTTGGTGTTGCTATATATTGTTTTGGTGTTAACTTTTTTATGGTTCCGTTAGGTCTATACAGCGGAGGCTTTTTAGGCATAAGCCAGCTTATAAGAACATTTCTTGTTTCAGGACTTGGGCTGAATTTCGGCAATTTTGATATAGCAGGTTTGCTTTACTATTTAGCCAATATACCGCTTATTATACTTGCATATAAAATAATGCCTAAAACATTTGTTGTTAAAGTTTTTATAGTTTCAACAACTATGTCGCTTTTCCTGTCTCTTTTTGGCATACCAAAAGAGCCTTTGCTGGATGAGAGGCTTACAAACTGTATTATAGGTGCTATAATATGCGGATTTGGCGCAGGAACATATTTAAAATGCGGCTGTTCAAGCGGCGGAACAGAGATTATAGGAATTTATTTTATACGTAAGAATTATAACTTAAGCATAGGTCAGGTAAACTTGTGTATTAATGCTGGTATATACCTTATATGTCTTTTGCTGTTTAATGTTCAAACGGCTGTTTATTCCATTATTTACTCTGTTGTAAGTACTCTTGTAATGGATAAAATCCATACACAGACAATTAATGTTGAGGCAATAATTATTTCTAAAAAGAATAATGACATAATAGAAAAACGAATTATGGAGGAAATGCAAAGAGGTATAACATACTGGCAGGCTTATGGCGGATATACCGATGAAAAAAGCTATGTTATGTATACAATAATTTCAAAGTATGAAGTACCTACATTAAAAAGAATTGTTCACGAGGCAAATCCTCATGCCTTTACTGTATTTAAAGAAGGCGCTAATGTAAGCGGTAACTTTATAAAGCGTCTTTAGTTATAATTTTGTTTATAAGTTTTTCAAAAAACACCTCAAAACGCATATCATCATCTGATGTGCGTTTTTTGTGTTTTGAGCCATATTTTCCTGCCTTGCGCATTTTTTGAGATATATGCCTTTCAAAAAGCATGCGGTCTATATTGTCGTTTGTATATAAAAATCCGTTTTGGTGTACGGCAAAGCCATTTTTGGCTATAACCATAGCCGCAAGGCCATAGTCTTGAGTTATACAAATATCGTTTTCATTTAATCGGTTAATTATGGCATAATCCGCAGAATCTGACTGCTTATCAACAGTTATAGTTTCACACTCAGGCTCGGTTATTATGTGGCTTGTGTCACAAACGAGTATTACTGGTATTTTAAATTGTGATGCAATTTTAACAGCCTGTTTTCTTACGGGACAGCCGTCGGCGTCTATAAATATATTCATAACAGCCTCCATTTTTTATTTTTATTTTATCATTAAAAGGGTAAAAAGTTTATTATAATTTTAAAATTTTATGGTATTTACGGAATTATTTTGATATAATACTGAAATTAACAATTTATGAAAGGTGGGGTTTTAATGCCTATTAAATTACCTGACCATCTTCCGGCAAAAGAAATACTTTCTAATGAAGGTATATTTGTTATGGGTGAAGACAGAGCGTATCATCAGGATATACGTCCTTTAAAAGTAGCCATACTTAACCTTATGCCTCTTAAAGAAGTTACGGAGGTACAGCTTTTAAGGCTTTTGGGCAACTCTCCGCTTCAGGTAGAAATTACACTGCTCTTTCCTAAGAGCCATGACTCTCAAAACACACCTGTGGAGCATTTAAAGAGCTTTTACCATACATTTGACGAAGTTAAAAATCAAAAGTTTGACGGACTTATTATAACTGGTGCGCCTATAGAGCTTATGGATTTTGAGGAAGTTGATTTCTGGCAAGAGCTTACAGAAATTATGGAATGGTCAAAGTCTAACGTAACAAGCACAATGCATATATGCTGGGGTGCACAGGCAGGACTTTATTATCATTATGGAGTACCTAAAATTATACTTGATAAAAAGATATCCGGAGTATTCCCGCATTATAAAAACCCATATCACGACAAGCTTTTAAGAGGCTTTGATGATATATTCTATGTTCCGCACTCAAGAAGAACGGAAGTAAGACGAGAGGACATTATTAATACAGGTAAAGTTGTTATACTTTCGGAATCTGACGAGTCGGGAGTTTACATAGCTTCTGCTAAGCATGGAAGACAGATTTATGTTATGGGCCATTCGGAATATGACGCCCTTACACTTAAAAATGAGTATATGCGTGATTTAGCCAAAGGTATTAATCCAGAAGTGCCAAAGCATTATTTTAAAGATGACGACCCGAATAATATTCCTCTTGTAAGGTGGAGGTCTCATTCGAATATTTTATTCTCTAACTGGTTAAACTACTATGTATATCAGGAAACACCTTATGATGTAGAGAAGATAGTAAAAACAGAAGACTGAAATTAATTAGCCGTGTTTGCGTTTATTTTGCGTCAAAAACGGCTGATTTTGTATAATAAATAAAATTATTTTGCTTAATAAAACAAAGATTTTTATTGAAGTTGTTTCTGCATAGTGATATATTTAGTTAAATAAATATTACACTGTTTGTTGTTTAATACTAAATAACAAAGGAGGAATTTAAAATGAATTTAAAAAAATTTATATCTTTATTGGCAGTAGCTGTTTTTGCAGTAACAGCTTTTGCAGGATGCAGTTCTAATGAAAGCAATTCTGATGAAGGCAGCTCCAATATAATTGCTTCAGGCGATGGTGTTCAGGTTGAACTCATAAATGACGCTTCATCATCAGAAGAAACAGACACAGACAGCGAGGCAATGAATGTTGCCATGCTTAAAGGTCCTACAGCTATAGGCGCTGTTATGCTTATGAAAGCACAGGACGAAGGCACGGCAGAAGGCAATTATAATTTTACAATAGATACAGCGCCGGACAGTGTTGTAAGCAAAGTAATTTCAGGCGAGGTTGACGTAGCGGCTGTTCCTTCAAACTCAGCAGCGGCTATATACAACAAAACAGAGGGCGGTGTTGTTGTAGCGGCTGTTAACACATTAGGCACTCTTTACCTTATTGAAAACGGAGATACAATTAATTCTGTTTCTGATTTAGCTGGTAAAACAATAAATTCATCAGGTCAGGGTGCTGTGCCGGAATATGTTTTAAACTATATTTTAGCTCAAAGCGGAACAGAAAATGTAACAGTAAACTTTATGCAGGCGCATGATGAATTAGCGGCGGCTGTAGCTTCTGGAGAAGTTGATAATGCGCTTCTTCCTGAGCCTTATGCAGATGTTGCTCTTGCTAAAAATCCTGATTTAAGAGTAGCTCTTGATATAGCCCAGTGCTATGATGAATACTCAGGCGTTGAAAAAGGCGAAATGCCTAACACACTTCCTATGGGATGTATTATAATAAGAAAAGAGTATGCCGAAAGCCATCCGGAAGAAGTAAAATTATTCCTTGATGAGTACAAAAAATCTATAGAAGAAGTAAACAGCAATGTGGAAGAAAGTGCAAAATATGTTGTTTCTTATGGTATTATAGACGATGAAACAGTTGCAAAAGAGGCAATACCTAAATGCAGTATTTACTATATAGACGGTGAAGAAATGAAAAGCGTAATGGAAAGTTTTCTCAGCATTATGAATGAGGCAAACCCTAAATCAATAGGCGGCAGTCTGCCAGCTGATGACTTTTATTATGCCGGATAAGGATGAGTTTTAAAGTTGAAAAAAGACCGTAAAGAATTTATATCAAAAGCCGTTTCGGTTTTAATATGGGTGTTTATATATCAAGCTATAAGCTATTGTATAGGAAAGTCGCTTCTTGTGCCTACAGTAGGCGATATTATGCGTGCTTTTATGGGTATGTGCACTGGTATTGAATTCTGGAGTACGGTCTTTTTTTCTCTTTTAAGAATAATAATAGGCTTTATTTTAGCTGTTGCGGCCGGTTTGGTTTTAGCTTGGCTTTCTTACCGATATAATCTGATTTATAACTTTGTGTACCCTGTTTTAAGTGTTATAAAGGCCGCTCCTGTAGCGTCTTTTATAATTCTTGCTCTGCTTTGGATGAAATCAGGGCATGTACCGGTGTTTATTTCATTTTTAATGGTTCTGCCTATGGTATGGAGCAATGTGCTTCAAGGATTTAAACAGACAGACAACAAGCTTTTGGAGATGGCATATGTTTTTAACTTTACAGTTAAAAGAAAAATTAAAATGATATACATACCTCAGGTTATGCCTTATTTTAAAACTGCATGTGTAACGGGTTTAGGCTTTGCGTGGAAAAGCGGCATAGCGGCAGAAGTTATAAGCACGCCTAAACTGTCTATAGGCAGAAAGCTTTATGAGTCTAAAATATATATAGAAACACCGGAGCTTTTTGCATGGACTCTTACAGTTATTATTTTAAGCATTGTTGCGGAAAAGGCTTTTAAAGCTTTGCTTAACAGGTTTATAAAGTTAAGGTGAAAAAGTATGATTTGTTTTAATAATATATTTAAAGCTTATGAAAAACCTGTGTTTTCGGATTTTAGTATGTGCCTAAATGAAGGGGTTACAACATCTCTTTTAGGGCCGTCAGGCGGCGGAAAAACAACACTTATTAATATGCTTTTGGGCTTTGAAAAGCCTGATAAAGGCAGTATTTCCGGTATAGAAAACAAAAGCTTTTCTGTTGTTTTTCAGGAAGACAGGCTTCTTGATAATTTTACTGTTAAAGAGAATATTATGGTTTCCAGTAATGACGAAAGCCTTTGTAAAAAAATACTAGAACTTTTAGATATGCAGGATACAGAAGATTTATATATAAACGAGCTAAGCGGTGGAATGAAAAGAAGGGCGGCTATAGGCAGATGTCTTTTAAAAAACGCTGATATTTATATATTTGATGAGCCTTTTAAGGGAATTGATGAGGCTTTGAAAAAGAATATAATAAACGGCATGAAAAAATATCTTAATGGAAAAACATGTTTTTTAGTTACCCACGATATTAACGAAGCAGTTGAAATGTCTGACTGTATTAAAATAATGAGCAAAAGTCCGGCTGAAATTATAAAAGATGTATGCGTTAATGAAATAGACAAAAGTTTTATAGAAAACTTTAAAAACGGTATTTTATAAATATCTGTTTAGTAAATTAAGAGTAAAAAATAAGAGAGCGGTTTTTAATTTGCCGCTCTCTTTTGTTATACTTTAATTAACTTTTTTAGCGTTTAAACTTAAATATTTAAGTTTTTAGTTGTTATATGGTTTTCTGAGCTCATCGTCTTTTCTTAAATCAAGGTACTGAACTATTAATTTAACAGCTGACTGAGCATCGATATAATTCATGTTAAGCATTAAGTCGTAGTTGTTCGGGTCTCCCCATTTATTGCCTGTATGATAGTTGTAATAAGCCTCACGAGCTTTATCTACTTTACGTACTTCTTTTTCAGCGTTGTTCCTGTCAAGACCATAGTCTGTAATTGCTCTGGCTACTCTTGTTTGGAACGAAGCATATGTATAAATATTTACGCAGTTCTGGTAATCTTTTAATACATAATCAGCGCATCTTCCTAAAATAACACACGGTCCGCTGGAAGCCACATCACGGATTACCTGTGACTGAACACTGAATATTTTCTCGTTAAAAGGCATGCCGTATATTTGTGTTTCAGGACCAAGCCTTGAAAGCAGATAAAGGAAGTTATTTCCAGCCTGAAGCTCAGCTTCTTTAAAAAGCTCATCTTTTATTCCGCTTTTTTCAGCAGCCAATGAAATAAGTTCATTGTCATAATAAGGTATATTAAGTTCTTTTGCTAAAAGTTCAGCTATTTTCCTTCCGCCGCTGCCGTACTGCCTGCTTATAGTAATAATTGCGTTCTTCATACTGATTGCCCCCTTTATCAAAACAACTACTTTATAAATTAATTATAGTACATTTGGCTGAAATTTTCAACATTAAATGAAATTTTTAATGCATTTTTTTGATGTATTTTTAAACAGAATAATTTGTTATACAACAAGTTAAACAAAAAAATAAAAGTAATAAAGGGTTTTGATTTATTCATTCTAAGGTTTAAAAATCAAGTATCATATCATACCAAACGGCTCCGCCATGGACTGATTTTGAAACACCAAGATTTTTATAACCGAATTTTTCATAGTAGTGTATCAGCTCTTTTTTACATGTAAGTATCATTCCTGTACGGCCGAATTTTTTTGAGTTTTCAATCATTGTGCTCATAAGAAAGGCGGCAATACCGCAGCGCCTTTTTTCCGGTATAACATCAAGGCCAAATACTGCCTGATATGTGCCGCTAGGGTTATGATAATTTACATTTTCAAACATCTCGTCTAATATAAAAAATGAATTTGTTACACAGCCGTTTATAAATCCTATTGGTTTATCGTCTTCAAAGGCTATTAAAAATGAATTTGGGAATGTAATAATTCTTTGTCTGAAAATTTCTTTTGTTGCGGCTTCGCTTTTTGGAAAGCATTTTGCCTCAATCTCTGTTACAATATCCAAATCAGAAAGAGTTGCAGTTCTTATTGATAATGACATAAATTTCTCCTTTTTCTATAAAAATACGCGCCGCAAAAGGCGCGTATAGTTTTTACAATATTTAATTAGTTCATTGAGTCGGTACTGCCTAAAACATTTACTATTTTGCTTTCTACCATTGCAACAATATCGTTTCTTGCATCGCCTAAATATCCGCGAGGGTCGAAAGCTTCTGGTTTTTCAGCAAGAGCTTTTCTTACAGCTGCAGTCATGGCAAGACGAATGTCTGTATCCATGTTAATTTTGCAAACAGCCATTGAAGAAGCTTTTCTTAACATTTCAACTGGAATACCTTTTGCCCCTTTAATCTGGCCGCCATATTCATTGCATGTAGCAACGGCATTCTGGTCAACTGATGATGCACCATGAAGAACAATAGGATAGTTGTGGAATCCTGCTGCCTCAAGCTTATCTGTAATTGTCTGAAGTCTTTCAAAATCAAGTTTTGCTTCACCTTTAAACTTGTAAGCGCCATGGCTTGTACCTATAGCAACTGCTAAAGAATCAACACCTGTACGTTTTACAAAATCAACAGCTTGGTCAGGGTCTGTGTATGTGGCATTTCCTGCGGCAACATTAACTTCATCCTCAACTCCGGCAAGCTTACCAAGTTCGGCTTCAACAACTACGCCTCTAGCATGTGCGTAATCAACAATTTCTTTTGTTTTAGCTACGTTTTCCTCATAATCAAAATGAGAACCGTCGAACATAACTGATGTGAAACCGTAATCAATGCACTCTTTGCATATTTCAAAGTCAGCACCATGGTCAAGATGAAGGGCAACGTCAAGACCAGTTTCCTCTATAGCCGCTTCTACCATTTTTTTAAGGTAAAGAGGGTGAGCATACTTAAGTGCACTTTTTGAAACCTGAAGAATTACAGCTGAGTTATGCTTTTTGCAAGCTTCAATAACACCCTGAATAATTTCCATATTATTGATATTAAATGCGCCTATAGAATAATTTCCTTTAAATGCTTTTTCAAACATGTTTTTTGTAGTTACTAAAGCCATTGGAAGAAACCACCTTTCATTAGTAAAAATAATATTACTTCTTATTGTTAATTATAATACTTGAGCAGTATTTATACAAGAATTTATTATACCGCATTATGTCGATTAAAATACTTATTAAATATTTATTGCGGCTATATATTTATATATTAAGCGGCATTAGTTTTTTTATACCCAAAAGCAATTTTATTATAAAGGCGCATGGAGCTTTGGTTCTAAAGGCATAGGTATGGTACTTGAACATGCCTCAATTTTAGCTTTTGTCAGCTCATATTGCTGCTGAATATCCTGCTTTTTGGCTGCTGTCTGTTTAAATTGCGTAATAAAGTCACTGTCTGAAATTTGGCCTATTTTATATTTGTACTCAAGCTCTTTATTATCTAATTCCAGCAAATCTTTTTGATACTTTAAGTACTCTCTTTCAGACTGTAAATTTAATAATTCGTCTTCAGACAAATTTACTTCGCCATTTTCTAAAAGCTCATATTTAATTTCATGCGGTTTTTTAATTTCGCCTAATGCTGTAAGCTGATACTCAGCGCCTGATTTAATCAGTTCATACTGCTGTTTTTTGTTCTCAAGTTCTAGTTTTTGATTTTGCAAATCTGTTAAACGGCTTATATAAGTATCTGAATTTTGTGCGCCGTTATTTGAAGAGTTAAAGAAGTAATATCCGCCTGAGCGCTCAAGATACTTAATTTCTTCCCTTATAGGTTCAATTTTAAGGTCTATAAGTCTTTTATTTGCTTCAGAATAGTAAAACTGCTGCCATAATTCTTCAGTGTCATTTGGTTGGCTTTGAAAAGACATAAAATTGTTTAATGGTTCAGCAAATGTGGTATTACACAAAACAAATCCTACAGTTATGCACAAACATGCGGCTCTGAAAAAATTTTTACGCTTCATATTAACTCTCCTTTCTTAAAATACAGATTACTGTAAATTTATTATAAAAACTTTTTAGACTAAATGCAACATAATGTATTAACTATAATGTAAAATATGTTTAATATTTTGGGGCGTTGCTGTAATTATTTGTTGAAAATATTATATTTTTTTATTTTACATGTTATATTTAATATGAAGTTTATAATATTTTTTAAATATGTATTCTCATATTGAAAATTTTGTGTTAAAATAAAAAAACAAAAGCAGTACAATATTTTACAGTTCAAATTCCTTAATATGGAGTGGTCCATTTGGTATATGCTTTAATTGTTTTGAGTATAATATGCTCAGACCTATTTACAAAAAAGCTGATAAGTGATAAGCTGTATATTGAAGAAAAGAAAGAGATTATAAATAATAAAGTCTATTTATGGCACAAAAAAAATAGGGGCTTTTCTTATAACAGGCTTGAAAATAACCCTTTTTGTGTTAAATTAATCAGCGCAGCTGTATGTTTGGTTTCACTTTTTACTGTACTGCCGGTAATGTTTCAAAAAGGTTTTAACGTGTCTAAAACTTGTTTTTGTATCTGTTTAGGCGGTGCATTATCAAACCTTATAGACAGACTGAAAGACGGTTCTGTTACAGATTTTATTTATATAAAATTTAAAAATGCGCCGATATTTAATTTGGCTGATTTATTTATAGTTTTAGGCTTTGTGTTATTTTTTATAAGCTCTTTAAAAACTAAATATAAACAATAATTAAGTTTAATATTCCTGGATTGTTCGATAACCGATTATTTTGAACCTACATTATTGATACGGGAGTCTTATATTGAACTGATATGCCAGGCCTCTTACTAATTCCCTTTGGGCTGAGGAAGGCAAAATAAGTTCTTGCGGACACCCACCTGGCTTCGGCTAGGTGTCAAAAAGTCGGAACGGCAGTTCGGGATTATTTTTTTGTATTTACCAGACAGTTTAAAATTTTAAGCTGTCTGTTTTTTTATTTCAGAATAAATAATTTGCATGCGGCATATATTGAGGGGAGGTGGTGGAAATGGCAATATTTAGAATAATTGCGGTACTGTGTGCGGCAACAATATTTTTAAGCGGCTGTTCTTTTTCGGATATTATAAATTTTGGTTCAAAACTGCAAAATGAGGGACAAGCCCCTATGCCTTCCGGTACGGATGTTTATACATTCGATTATCCTGTAAGCAGGGCACTTGCCGCAAGAATGATTTCAATAGTTTTTGGAAACGGCGGAATAAGCGGCGGAAGTGATTTTTCCGATGTATCGGAAACAGACTGGTACTGCGGTTATGTTAATAATGTATGCAATGAAGGCATTATGCTTGGCGAAGGTGATATATTTAACCCTATGGCCTCGGTTACATATAAGCAGGCACAAAGCGTGCTGAAAAAATTAGGCCTTAATTCTGCTGATAAAAATATAGAAAACAGCGATATTCCTGTGTCTTACGATTTATGGTGTAAAATGCTTTTTGGCCCTATAGAGGACAAGTTAAGTGATTACGGAGTTGAAAAACGTGAAATAAGCATTTTTGCCACGCCGGGTTACGGAATGAATGAAAGCTGGAAAGCCGCAACGGCAACAGGCGTTATGCGCCATGAAGGTTTATTTGTTGACGGATATATAGATAAAACTGTTGAGGCCTATATAAAAAATGACCAGATTATAGCAATTACAGCTGTGACGGATGAGAGCTGTTATATTAGCGGCGCATATGTAAAAGGCGGTGATGTATGCCGAATTATGTTTCAGTCCGGCCAAAGAGAAGTTTTAAATAAAACTGGTTCTGAAATTACTGACGGTGTTTATGATTTAAAAATAGAAAACGGCGCAATAACGGAAATAACCGGCAATTATCAGAAAATAACAGATAATGTATTAAAGTACGCTGATAATAAAGTTGAAACAAGAAATAACGGCTCTTATAATTCAGAAAGCATTGCATTTTATTCTTTAGATGAAAACGGAAACATTGGTTTTGATAGTAAGTTTGTTTCCGGCGGAACATACGACTTATATATTAAAGATAACAGCGTTAAAGCCGCTGTATTTAATAACAAGTTTAACGGGCTTATAAGGGTTGTTTTAAGTACAGACGACTTTAAGAGCTATGAACATGAAAGTGCTTTGTTTACAGGTCATTTTACTGTTTTAATTAATGGCAAGGAGTTTTTAAAAACAACAAGTCTTCATTTAACGTTGGAAAATGACGGCGGCCTTTTTGATAATGTTTCAAGGATAATATTAAAGCCAACTTCGGGGGATATAACTATTGAAAGCTTTAACAGAAATTATCCTTCTGGCACACATCCTTCATACAGCGGAAATATTGAAGTTGAAAAAACAGAAAACGGCTTTGTTATAATTAATGAAACCGATATGGAAAGCTATATTAAAGGTGTTCTTCCAAGTGAAATGCCGGAAAGCTATGGCCTTGAGGCGCTTATGGCACAGGCTGTGTGCGCCAGAAGCTATGCTTATAACCAGTATTTCAGCGGTAAATATGTATCTTATGGTGCAGACTGTGATGACTCTGTTATGTGTCAGGTATACAACAATATACCGTCAGGTGAAAATTCCCAATTGGCGGCGGAAAAAACAAAGGGTCAGTGCCTTGTATATGGAAACGATGTTATAAACGCATGCTTTTTTGCTTCGTCTTGTGGTGCTACATCTAATTCTTCGGAAGTTTGGGCTGACTCGGCAACAGGAGCTTTTCCTTCTGCAAATAAGGAGTATTTAAGCGCCAGAAACAATACAGGAGTTGATTTTTCAGACGAAAATGCCGCTTTAAGCTATTATAAAAATACAAAAGCCTTTGCTTACGACAGCTGGTCACCGTGGTTCAGGTGGAATGTAACTTTTACAAAAGACGACATTAAAAACGCTTTTGTAAACAATATAAAAAGCGTATACGATAGTGGTATGGCTGAAATTCATGCCGGAAACACACCAGTTTCGGAATTTTTTGAAAACCCGGGAGAGTTTACAAATATGGAAGTATTGCAAAGAGGTGAGGGCGGGAACATTATGGTTTTAAGGCTTACATTTGAAAAAGGCTCGGCTGATATTTCAACTGAATACTGTATCCGCTCTGTGCTTAGGCCGGTTTCTTTAACAGGCGGAAATATTACTTTAAATTTGAATGACGGAAGCTCTGTAAACAACTATTCACTTCTTCCAAGCGCATTTTTTGCTTTTGAAAAAAGCTATACCAGCGAAGGCAAAATAACGTCAGTTAAGCTTTATGGCGGAGGAATGGGACACGGCTCAGGCATGAGCCAAAACGGCGCAAAGTACCTTTGTGAACAAGGCAAAAATTACAGCGAAATACTTGAAATCTATTATAAAAACACCCAATTAAAAAATATGTACTGAATAAGAGTATTTAATGGTACAAATATTATTTTTGTGGTATCATGTTTTGTAGAATATTAAGAAATATGGTGATATCATGGTATCTATTGTTAAATGCAGTACGCTTTGCGGTGTTGACGGTATAATTACAGATGTTGAAACTGATATTTCAAACGGTCTTCCGTCTTTTGAAATAGTAGGCCTTCCGGACTCAGCTGTTAAAGAGTCTAAGGAAAGAGTAAGAAGCGCCATTAAAAATTCTGACTTTGATTTTCCGGTTAAAAGAATAACTATAAACTTAGCTCCCGCTGATATTAAAAAAGAAGGTCCGTCGTTTGACCTGCCTATAGCTGCCGGAATTATGCTTTGCTCCGGGCTTGTGCCGCCCAATTCCGCTGACGGGTATTTAATAACTGGTGAGCTTTCACTTGACGGTACAATTAAGCCGGTAAGCGGTGTTCTGCCTATGGTTTACAGTGCTTTTAAAGACGGTATAACAAAATTTATTGTGCCTGAAAAAAATGCCGATGAAGCGGCTTTATGCCGTGGGGTAGAAGTTTATACTGTTAAAAATATAAAAGACTTTGTTGACTTTTTGAATAATCCAAAAAACAAAAAGCCATATAAAATAGATACCGATGAGATTTTTAACCACAAAGATAAATCGGATATTCTGGATTTTGCCGATGTTAAAGGGCAGGAAAACGTAAAAAGAGCCATGGAAATTGCCGCCGCTGGTTATCACAATATACTTATGATAGGCCCGCCGGGCTCGGGCAAAACTATGCTGGCTAAGCGACTGCCTTCTATTATGCCGCCTTTAACATTTGAAGAATGTCTTGATATTACAAAAATATATTCCGTTGCAGGGCTTTTAAAAAACAGCGGAAAGCTTATAAATACAAGGCCGTTCCGCTCGCCGCACCATACAATTTCATCTGCGGCGTTAACTGGCGGCGGCAGAGTGCCTAAACCGGGAGAAATTTCACTTTCTCATAAGGGGATACTTTTTCTTGATGAGCTTCCGGAATTTCACAGAAGCGCACTTGAAATACTGCGTCAGCCTCTTGAGGATAGAGAGGTTACAATCTCAAGAGTAAACTCCACAATTACTTATCCGGCGGACTTTATGCTTGCCGCTGCTATGAACCCATGTCCTTGCGGCTATTTAGGCGACGGTGATAAATGCCGCTGCACTCAAAACGAGATTGCTAAGTACACAGGCAAAATAAGCGGACCGCTGCTGGACAGAATAGATATTCAGGTGGAAGTTTCGGCTATTAAATATGACGATTTATACGATAAGAAAAAGGGCGAAACATCGGAAGAAATAAGAAAAAGAGTTCTTAAAGCGCATAAAATACAGCTGGAAAGGTATAAAAACGACAACATTCAGTTTAATTCACAGCTTACAGCACCTCTTATAGAAAAATACTGTCCTTTAGGCGAAGAAGAAAAAGCAATGCTTAAAATGGCTTTTGATAAACTTTCACTAAGCGCCAGAGGATACCACAAAATACTTAAAGTGGCAAGGACAGTTGCCGACCTTGACGAAAGCGAAGATATAAAGCTTAAACACATTATGGAAGTAATACAGTACAGAAGCCTTGACAGAAAATATATGATGTAATCATAAAATCAGCCAATAAGGCATATCCTTTTTTGAAAGGGTGGTGCTTTTTGGCTGATTTAATTATTTTTATAATGAGTATAGTTGATAGGTTAGGATATGCCGGTGTTTTTTCTGCTTCGGCCTTGGAATACGCATGTTTTCCGCTTTCAAGCGAACTTTTGCTGCCTTTTATAGGATGCTGCGTTTATAACGGCGAAATGGAGCTTATACCGGCTGTTTTATACGCCACATTAGGCGCTATTGTTGGGTGCTCTTTTTGTTTTTATGTGGGAAGGATAGGCAAAAAGTTTTTGGAGCGGCTTTGTGTAAAATACCCGGCAGTTAAAGGCGGAATTAATTCGGCAGAGGAAAGTTTTGATAAATATGGTGATTTTTCTGTTTTTATGCTGAGGCTATTTCCTATAGCACGTACATACATATCATTTCCGGCGGGAATGAGCCGTATGACATATAGGCGCTTTGTTATATATACGTCTTTAGGCGCTTTTGTCTGGAACAGTGTTCTTATATCTTCAGGTTATATATTAGGCGAATATTGGTCGGAAGTTTCTGATTTTATGTTTAGGCATAAAAGTGCATTTAATGTAATAATAGCATTTATTATAATTCTGCTTTTAACAAAGTTAATAAAAGGCGGCGCTAAAAAATAAGCGCCGCCTGTAGTTTAAATTTTGCAGAAATTATCTATTTCGTTTTTAATATTTTCAACAGATAAATCCCAGAAAGCCTTATCAGAAAGGTTAATGCCTATAGAAAGAGCAGTATCTTTTATTGAGGCTTTGCCTGTTGTGTTTAAAAATTTATTATAGTCTTTAACAAATTCTGTGCCGTTTTTTTGGTATAAGCCGTAAAGACCACGGGATAAAAGCAAGCCGAAAGCATAAGGAAAATTATAATAATTATACTCAGCGTCGTAATAATGTGGTTTGCATACCCACATATATGGGTGGTAAACACTTAAACTTTCGGAATAAGCGCTTTTCTGTGACTTAAGCATAATTTCGCTTAACTCTCTTGCACTTAAGGAGCCTTCTTTACGCAGTTTAAATACTTCGTCTTCAAATAAGAACCTGCTTAATATATCAACTATTGTCTGTGCGCTGTCGGATAAATCGCTTTCGGTTATAATAAGCGCTTCATCTTTAGAGGCAGTTTTAAGGAGTGCATTTTTAACTATGCTTTCGCAGAAAGTAGAGGCTGTTTCGGCAATAGGCATAGGGTAGTCGCTGTTTAAATACGTTTCGTTTTTAAGGCATTGTCCGTGGTAGCCATGGCCTAACTCATGGGCGATAGTAACAACATCACTGAAAGAGCCTGTGAAATTAGTTAATATACGGCTTTGGCCAATGGCGTGGATATACGAGCAGAAAGCGCCGCCGGTTTTGCCTTTTTTAGGGTAAACGTCTATCCAGTTGTTTTTAAATGCATTAAGGGCAAAGTTTCCAAGCTCACTGCTGAAAGAGTTAAAGCTTTCAGCAATTATCTCTTGAGCTTCTTGATAAGTGTATGTTTTGGAATTTTGGCCAACTGGCGCGAATAAATCGTAAAAAGGCAGTTTTTCTGTAAGGCCTAAAATTTCGGCTTTTTTATTAAAGTAAACTGCAAAATATGGCGAAAGGCTTTTAACGGCTTCAAACATAGCATTAAATATATCTTTGTCGAGCCTTGAGTTTTCTATTGTCATTTCAAGAGGTGAAGTATATCCCCTAAGTGAGCACATATTAACTACCTCGCCTTTAATTGAGTTTAAGGCAAATGCGGCCTGAGGTGATATGCCTTCAAGAGCTTCAATTTCAGCGTGAAAAGCGCTTTTTCTTACATTTCTGTCACTGTCATAAGCCATATTTCTTGTGGCAGAAAGAGGCTCATCTTTAATGCCTGTATCTGTTTTAATGTGGCAGATAGTATTGCCTGTTACGTTTTCCCAAAGTTTTTCCCATGAAATAGAGCCTGTATTGCGCAGTTTGGCGTATAAAACTTCTTCTTTTTCTGTAAGGACATGCTTTGATTTTTGATAAAGCTCATTTATAAAATAAGAATGTTCTTTAAGGGTGTAATTTGAGTTAATAACTTTTTCAATATCTTTAACGTTTAAAAGAGCGTGGCAAACTTTAGACTCAGCTTTGGCTGTTTTAGCTGAAATATCGTTTACTTTGTCAAGGTAGGAATAAGCCTTACTGTTGTCTGAATTTTGGCTTAAATTTAAAAGACAGTATTCGCTTAATCTTGACTCAAGTGTACCTATGGTATTTGAGTTTTCAATATAAGTTAAAAGTATGTCGGTTATATCTGAATTTTTTGCTTTTTCTAGTTTCTCTGAAAGTTTTTCAACAAGTTCTTCTAATTTTTTTATATCATTTTTAAATAAATCTGACTCAAAAGACTCATATATTGGTGTTAAATCCCAGTTTTGTTCTGTCAATTAATATCTTCCTTTCTCGTATTTTTAATAAAATATTGTATCATCCATTGATTAATTATTCAATTATTATGGAAAAATCCGGCGGTTTAAAGTATAATTATAAAAGTAAGACTATAAACAGGAGGTTGATTTAAGTATGGATAAAAATAATTGGAAAATCGGAACACAGGCTGTTCAGGGTGTTTACTGGCCTGAAAATGCTAAAGCAAGAGTTGTACCTATTACAATGAGCACTACATACAGATATGACAATTGTGAGGAACTGGCAAGTGTATTTGACCTTGAACAGGACACAGACATGTATACAAGGCTTTCTAACCCTACAACTGACATACTTGAAAAAAAGATAGCGCTTATGGAAGGCGGAGTTGGCGCTCTTGCCACATCTTCCGGTATGGCTGCTATTACACTTGCTGTACTTAATATGTGCAAAAAAGGCGACAGCATACTTGCTGCTAATAATATTTATGGCGGCGCCTATACTGTTTTTACAACTACATTTAAAGATTTAGGCATTGAAGCCATTATGTTTGACCCGGATATTTCAGAGGAAGAAATGCTTGCCCTTGCTAAAGATAATACAAAGCTTGTTTATGGCGAGTCTATAAGCAATCCTTTGGCTAAGGTTCTTGATTTTGGCAAATTTTCAAGAGTAGCTCAAAAATTAGGTGTGCCTTTAATGATTGACAATACATTTGCTACACCAGCTTTATGTAAGCCTTTTGAGCTGGGTGCCAATATTGTTGTTCACTCTACAAGTAAATATCTTGACGGACATGCTGTAGCTCTTGGCGGTATAATTGTAGATGGCGGAAACTTTAACTGGGATAACGGCAAGTTCCCTGATTTTGTTGAGCCTGACGAAAGCTACCATGGTGTAAGCTATTTTAAAAACTTTGGAAAAACAGCTTACATTACAAAAGCAAGAGTTCAGATGATGAGAAACTTTGGTATGACTCCAAGCCCATTTAACTCATGGCTTATTAACCTTGGCTGTGAAACACTTCATTTAAGAATGAGAAAACACAGCGATAACGCTCTTAAAATAGCTAAATATCTTGAAGCTCATGACATGTGTGCATGGGTTAAATACCCTGGCCTTGAAAGCAGCCAGTATCACAGTCTTGCTGAAAAATACCTTCCTAACGGATGCAGCGGTGTTATGACATTTGGTGTTAAAGGCGGAAGGGAGGCTTCAAGAAAGTTTATAAATTCGCTTAAAATGGTGGCTCTTGTTACACATGTTGCAGATTCAAGAACATGCGTACTTCAGCCGGCTTCTACAACACATAGACAGCTTTCTGACCAAGAGCTTATTGACTGTGGTATTTCACCTGAAATGATAAGACTTTCAATAGGCATTGAGGAGCCGGAGGACATTATTGCCGATTTTGAACAGGCGTTTGAAAACTGCAAATAATAAGCATTAACTTTTTAATTAAAGGAGGCGGCACACTTTGAGAGATACGGTTACGATAAACGATATTGAACTGCTTTTAAGAAACGAATACGGTGATCCTCACAGTGTTTTGGGACTGCATATTGTTTCTAAAGACGGTAATGACTTTGCCGTTGTAAGAGAGCTGATACCAGGGGCTGTTTCCATTGATGTTAAGGACAATGCTTCCGGTAAAAAGTATAAAATGGAAAAGATACATGATGACGGATTTTTCTCTGTTATAATTGATGAGAAAAAAGAGTATTTTAATTATACTCTTATAGTCGATTTTGGCGGTGGCAATGTATGGGTTACACCTGACCAGTATACATTTGAACCTACTGTTACAGATTATGACATATATCTTTTCGCACAAGGTAATAATTACAGAATTTATGATAAGTTAGGCGCTCATGAACAGACAATAGACTCGGTAGAAGGCGTTTCATTTGCAGTTTGGGCACCTAATGCAAAAGGTGTAAGTGTTATAGGCGCTTTTAACATGTGGGACCCAAGAAGGAGCCAAATGCGCCTTTTAAATAACAGCGGTATTTGGGAGATTTTTATTCCGCAGGTAAAATCGGGCGATAAATACAAGTTTAGAATTAAAGACGCTCATGGCGGTGTTACGGATAAATGTGACCCTTATGGTGTTGCTATGGAGTTAAGGCCTGGTACGGCTTCTATTGTTTATAACATCCATAATTATCAGTGGAATGATGAGGAATGGATTAAATACCGTTCTGAGCATGAAAGATATGACAGGCCTGTTAATATTTACGAGGTACACATGGGCTCGTGGCGCCGTGTAGGCAACGAAGACCGGTTTATGACATACCGAGAGGCTGCCCAAATGCTTGTTAAGTATGTTAAAGAAATGGGATATACGCATATTGAGTTCCTACCTCTTGCTGAGCACCCGTTTGACGGTAGCTGGGGTTATCAGGTAATAGGATATTATGCTCCTACAAGCCGTTACGGAAGTCCCGAAGACTTTATGTATTTAATTGATACATGCCACCAAAACGGCATAGGCGTTATTATGGACTGGGTTCCGGCGCATTTTCCTAAAGATACGGCAGGTCTTGCACGTTTTGACGGTACGGCTCTTTATGAGCATGAGGATTCACGCCTTGGAGAGCACAGAGAGTGGGGCACTTATATATTTAACTACGGCAGAAACGAAGTTAAAAATTTCCTTATTGCAAATGCTGTTTATTGGTTCAGAGAATATCATATAGACGGTTTAAGGGTAGACGCTGTTGCGTCTATGCTGTACCTTGATTATGGCAGAAACGACGGGGACTGGATAGCCAATCGTTATGGCGGAAGGGAAAACTTAGATGCTGTTGAGTTTTTGAAACACTTAAATTCAATAGTCAGAAAAACATTTCCGGGTGTTATGATGATGGCTGAGGAGTCTACATCATGGGAAGGCGTTACACGCGATACAAAGTATGACGGTCTTGGTTTTACTTTTAAGTGGGACATGGGCTGGATGAACGATTTCTTAAACTATATTAAAAAAGAAACCGTTTATAGGAAGTATCATCACAACTATCTTACATTCAGCATGATGTATAACTATAATGAAAACTTTATACTTGTGCTTTCTCACGACGAAGTTGTGCACATGAAAGGCGCCATGATTTATAAAGTGCCTGGGGATTTATGGCAAAAAGCCGCTAATCTGCGTGTTTCATACGGTTTTATGTATGGTCATCCGGGCAAAAAACTGTTGTTTATGGGTAATGAAATAGGCCAGTTTTCGGAATGGAGCGAGGCCAGAAGCCTTGACTGGCACTTGCTGCAATACGATACACACAGAAATCTTAAAGACTATATGATGGATTTAAACCACTTTTATTTAAAACATCCGGCTATGTGGAAAAAAGACTTTGACCCTGCCGGCTTTGAGTGGATAGACTGCGACGACGCTTCAAGAAGCATAGTATCTTTTGAAAGAAGATGTGACGCCGAAAGACTTACTATTGTATGTAACTTTACTGAAACAACATACGACACATTTAAGCTTGGAGTTTATGAGCCGGGCGTTTATAAAGAAGTGTTTAACAGTGATAATCTGCGCTATGGCGGTACAGGCAGGCTTAATCAAGGTGATTATACGGCCGAAGACTACAGATGCTCAAAAGCGCCTTACAGCATAAATATTACACTTCCGCCACTTGGTTTTGTAATATTTAAAAAAGAAAGTGAATAAAATTATATAGTTTTATAAACAGTAATATTAAGCAGGGGATAAGTTTGGTTTATTCCCTGCTTTTTAAATATTGCCAATATTATTAAGTGGTTTTTAATAAAATTAACGATTTTTATATTAAAAAAATTTTTAGTGTTGACGTAATAGCGGTTTTTGTGTATAATCTTTAAGTATGTGATGTACTGTAAAGACTATGTTAAGTCTGTGCGTCATAGCAGATTAAGCTCACGGAGGGAGGGAAATTCATGTCAGAGGTTAGAGTAAAAGAAAATGAATCCTTGGATAGTGCTCTTCGTCGCTTTAAAAGAAACTGTGCCAGAGATGGTATAATGGGTGAAGTTCGTAAGAGAGAACATTATGACAAGCCAAGCGTTAAGCGTAAAAAGAAATCAGAGGCTGCAAGAAAGCGTAAATTCAAATAATTGAAGGCTGAGATGGTAAATATGTCTTTAAAAGACAAACTTATGCTTGATTTGAAAGAAGCCATGAAAGATAAAGACACTATACGCAAAAATACAGTGCAGCTTGTTCGTTCTGGTGTACTTCAAATTGAGAAAGATAAAAAGATTGAGCTTGATGATGAAGGCGTGCTTGATGTAATATCAAAAGAGCTTAAAAAACGCCGTGATTCCATGCCTGACTATGTTAAAAGCGGACGTCAGGACCTCATTGATAATCTCAATAAAGAAATTGAAGTTTTACTTACTTACCTTCCAAAACAGTTGACTGAAGACGAAATAAGGGCAATTGTGGAAGAAGCTGTTAAGGAAACAGGTGCCACAACTATGAAAGATATGGGCAAGGTTATGGCCAATGTAACACCAAAGGTTAAAGGCCGTGCCGATAACAAGATAGTTAGCGGACTTGTAAAACAGATGCTTCAGTAAAGCAAACGACCGTTGCGAAAGCAGCGGTCTTTTTTGCGTTATATATAAAATAACAGAAAATATTTGATTATGCTTAAATTGTGGAATTTAAAACAGAAATAATTTAAAATTACAATAAAAAAACAGCAGTTAAATTACAGATAAATTTAGCCGCTGTTTTATATGTATTATTTTTGTTCTTCTATATTTTCTTGTTTAGTTTTATTTTTTGACATGTTTGTTAAGTATTTTTTAGCTGCAAGAAGTGCCACTATAGATAAAACACCTAAGAGCATTTGGAATGTATCAAGATGTTCAACTACCATTTGTCTTGATATAGCAAGCATTAAAACTTCTATAAGATTTTCAGGTGTGTGCTGGCACAGAAGTTTAACAAACTCAAGACCTACTACAAGTGTTAAAGCTGACGCAAGGAAAGCTGAAAAATCAGAAGATGACATTTTAAATATATCAACATTTATAATTTGAGAAATTAGGTTATACAACATAAAAATGATTACAATAGTTATAAATATTGCTACTATAATCTCAAAGATTTGAATAATTTTGAACATTAAACTGCTGAATTTTTCTTTAAAAGTTATAAAATCCATCCAATTACCTCCTGTTTTTTTAATCTTTCTAATCTTTCTAATTATATTTTATACATTGATGGGGCACAAGTCAAGAAATATAAAAATAGAAGGTTTTGGGATTTAATTTGTCTAATTTCAAAACTAAAAAAATATTTTATTTTAAAGTATAAATCTTAATTAGATTATTTTATTATAATTAAAAAATAATAGGTTGTTTAGAATGTTTTTATATACTAAATTAATTAAATATTTAGTTATGAATTGTTGAGTTTAAATTCAGCTGAAAATTTCACAACCGACACCATAATAATATAATTATCACAGTATCGGCTGTATTAAATAATCTAAGCCTTGCGGTTTATATGATTTTTAGAATACGACTCATCAGTGTATCCGGTACTATACGAGGTATAGTTTGTTTTTGTATAAAAAACTTTTGGATTTGATTTAAAATCAGTTTTATTATCTGTTTTGATTTGTGTTTTATGTTCTGGAGCAGAATTTTGATTTTCCGGTATTTCGTTATTTTCAGTATCAAAGCTTTCATCTGTTTCGGTTTTATCATCAGTAACTTTATTGTCATTGTCAAGCTTATTATCAGGCTTATCATTTTTTTCTATTGATTTGTCTTTTTCTTTTTCGTCTTTTTCGGAAGGTAATCTGCTATATTCTCCACTTTTTATAAATTTTTGTGTGCTTTCCTCAATCCTATCTAATGAACGCTTTTCATGCATGACTATTTCTAATTTTTTACTTTTGGTAATGTATGGATTGTTTTCTACAGCTTTAACGGTAGACAATGATTTACTTATTTTGCCCATTTTAAGCCGGTCTACTTCTTCTTTTGTTCTGCACTTACGAAGTTTTTCTTCATAAGCCTTTTGTTCAGCTTCTTCGGCCACAAGCTGGCGGTACGCTTCAGGGTCTTTAGCTTTTAAATATTTGCGTTCTTCTAATGTTAATTCTTCACCTGCAAAAAGCTTTGTATGTATTGCACGAAGCTTGTCATCACCTTTTGAAGCACATTCTTGAATTTCCTGAGCATTTTGGGCGCTGTTTAGCCATTCATCTAAAGATTTGCTTTTATCATTATATTTTCCACTTTGTTTTTTCAGATACCAATGTGTTTCCATTTCCATATTTTTCATTTGGGATGATAATCTGCCCATAATTGCAAAATTCATGTATTTAACCTCCTTCCAAGTATTTATAAATTACGTTTCTCTTTAATTAATATATCGAACTTCGAGTTTGAAATTTAATATATTTTGTGAATTTTTAATATTAAATAATAATGCTTTGTATATTTTGAGAAGTATTTTATAAAAAATAATTGCAAAAATACAGCAATTTTCATGTTTCTTATAAATTATATAATTAAATAATAAGAATTAATTTTATAAAAATTACAGTTTATTTGCTTATAATGGCTCTAAAAAATATTTATCAGAAAAAAAGTATTAGTTTATTGAAAATCATAAAATAAAAGTTTGTATTTAGTAATTGTAGTTACAACTTGTTAACTGCTAATAAATGAATAAGGCTACTTTCGGCCTTTTAACTGTAATTTGAATTTTAAATTAATTGAAAGTTTGATAATGAAAAAATAGATATAAAAATCATCTATTTTTAATGTAAAATGTATGTAAAATATAGATATGTTTCTTAATTAATAAGTTATTATCTATTCAATAGATTTTTAATTATAAGTTATAAATCGTGTATTTTATTTTCTGTTAAGTAAGCATAATTGTATATAAAAAAAACCAATGATTTTTTGTTTAATATTTAATGTATAACAATTTGTTATAGATTTTTGTATATAATCCGGTAATTGTTAGCAATATTTAACAGTTATATAATAATTTTAGGCTTAAGCAATTAAAAAAAAGCGCTTTTTACTTAAAAAACATATGGGAGGCGGTAATTTATGTTTAATGGAAATGTGGCTTTTTATGATGTTTGTAAAAAGACCGGTATGGCTGTTTTTTATTGATGTTTAACGAAAATAAAAATGCTAAAGGCAAAATTATATGATTTTTAACAAGTGCTCTTATTTAAAGTAGTAAAATAACTTGTTATTTTTTAAGATGCTATATTAGTTAATTGATTTTTTAGTATGTAAACAGGTGTTTAAAGGATGCAGCTTTTTAAGATTAATACAGATTTATTAAATAGCAGCATTGTTAAAAAGCCAATGTGATATTACATATTTTGTATCCACAAATGGGGTATAAATATATTTCATTTTATATTTTAATCCAAAGTCTTTTTATGAGCGAAAATAAATAGGGGAAATATGTATTTGCATACTTTCCAAATTGAATAATTTTACTTATAAACAGAGCTGATAATATAATTTTGCAGTATTACATTTCCTTAAATTAAAAATATCATTTTAACATAGGTTTTTAGCGAAACATACAAATTTAATTGTTTAATTAAAAAGGAGGGGCTTTTATGGCTGAATTTTTAGATGCTGTTGATGGTTTTCTGTGGGGTATGCCATTTATTATATTTGTACTTGTAATAGGTCTTTATTATACTTTGCGCTCCGGACTGTTTTCTATTATACATTTGCCTTATATTATGAAAAACACTATAGGAAACAGAAGCGACAGTGAGAAAAGCAGTTCAGATGGTACTATATCATCATTTGCGGCTGTTGCCATAGCTATTGGCGGTACGGTAGGTGCTGGTAACCTTGCCGGTGTTGCTACAGCTGTTGCAACAGGCGGACCGGGTTCTGTTTTTTGGATGCTTGTATGGGCATTTTTCGGAATGATGATTAAGGTTGTAGAGGTTACTCTGGGCTGTTATTACAGAAATAAAGATGATGACGGCAATTATTACGGCGGTGCTACATTTATGATTGAAAAAGGCATTGACTGGGATAAAGGCAAGAAATATGGTGTTTTCCTTGCTATGGGCTTTTCAATTTCACTTTTTATTTCGTGGCTTGCCGGTTCACAGGCATATACAATTTCAGAATCTCTGCATGTAGCATTTGGAATTAATCCTATAGTATTTGTTTTCCTTTATTCTTTCTTTATTTATTATGTAACTTGTAAAGGAACAACTCGTATTGGTAAGTTTGCCGAAAAATTAGTTCCTTTTATGTGTCTTGCTTTCATAGTTGGCGGTATTCTTCTTATAATTATGAATATTGGTAACCTTCCTGGCGTTATTAAAGCAATATTCCATGATGCATTTACAGGTTCTGCTGCAACAGGCGGTTTCATTGGTTCTACAGTATCAGTAGCTATGCGTTCAGGTATTTCCCGTTCAATGAACTCAAACGAAGCTGGACAGGGTACATCACCTTTTGTTCATGGTTCAGCTAATGTTGACCACCCTATGAAACAGGGCCTTTGGGGTGCTTTTGAGGTATTTATAGATACAGTTATTATTTGTACAATTACTGCTTTAGCTGTACTTTGCACAGGCGTTTGGAGCAACGGCGAGGCTGGCGCTACACTTACAATGTCGGCTTATACACAAACATTCGGTCAGGTTGGAACATGGTTCCTTGGTATAATGGCTCTTCTTTTTGGTTTAACAACAACATCAGCATGGTATGCTTATGACATAGTTAATATCCGTTACATGCTTCGTAATCATCCTGTTTTAAGAGACAAACTTGTTAATGCTTGGAAGTTCCTTTTCCCAATACCTAACATTGTTATTGTAACAACTCTTACACTCCATGATTATGATGCTACAGTTTTCTGGGCTATAACAGATATAGCTTTGGTTCTTCCAGTATTCTTTAACTTATTCTCATTGTTTGTATTACGTGACAAGTTCTGGGAGATATTCAAAGATTATAAGGCTCGTTACATGGGAATAGGCAAAGTTGACCCTAATTTCCCTATATTCTATGAAAATGTAAAAGGCGTAGCTGAGAGAGAAAAAGAAATAAATGTTAAGCATCAGCAGGCACTTAAACAATAATAATTAAATAATGCAAAAAAATAAGAAAACCCGAAATTTTATATTCGGGTTTTCTTTTATATATAAGTTTTTAAATGAAGGGGACTTAAGGGAGTTTTTATTTTGTTATTTCAAATTCCTGATAGCCCATATATCCAGGAGCTATTTCGTATTTAGCAAATACAATTACAGGATTTCCGTTTTCATTAATATAAAATGGAGTTTTGTCTGTTATTGTTTTAAAGCCTGCATCCTGCATTGTATCATCTGTGCTGTTGCCATAACCGAAATAAATATTATTTTCGTCTTCGGCTATACGCTGTTCAATCTGTTTTTTAATGCTTTCATTGCAGATGTTAATATAGTCTTCACCAAGTAAGTCTTTAAGTGTTATTTCTGTATCTGTATCAAGGTTAAGGTTATAATAGTGGCGTTCCTCATTTGATGTTACCCAGCCTTTTGATGTTACAAGCTCAAGAGAAAGAATGTTGCCGTTTTGTGATTTGATATCGTAGTTTATTATTATATCCATCTTACGGTCGTTCCATTCTTCTTCTGTTCCGCCTGTTTCAAAGAATGCTTTTTTGTATTCTTCGAAGTCTTTTTCTGCCTGAGCGCGATAGTCATTTACTATCTTTTCTATTTCGGCATTTATTTTTTCTGTAAAGTCTGTATTAGTTTCTGTTCCGTTGTTGTCTATTACTATGTTAGGAACATCCATATCTACATTATACATGTCTTCTTCAACACCATGGAATGAACGAACGGTTAAAACTTTTGCTATAGTGCCTATAACAGGAAGTTTTGCCATTTCTGTTGCGAATGTAGGTATTGTATTTAAAGCTACTGTGGTGCAAACAATTAAACCTGCTGCTGTAACTGTGAAACCTTTAAATGTCTTTTTCATAAGCTCTTTCCTCCTTATATATGCAGCCCTTTTTTTGCTGCTTTTTGATATCGCGTTTTTAACAACAAAGTCAAGTTCAGCGGGTATTTCTATTGAATCATATATTTTTTTACTATCATCAATTTTCATGCAAAGGCCTCCTTTGATAACTTGTTTTCTAATTTACTAAGCCCGCTGTAAAGCCTTGTTTTTACTGTATTTGGGTTAGTGTTTGTTATTTCGGCTATTTGCTTAATTGTAAGGTCCTCGTAATAGTGCAGTATTATTACTGTTCTTACAGGTTCGCTTAAATTTTGTACTGCCTCATAAACTTCTCTGTCTTTATCAAATGATGGTTCATTATAAGACTGTTCCGGCAGTGTTTCATCAGCGGGAGCCTCGTTTTTGGAAGCCTTAATGTGCCGTAATGCCTCATTAACTATTATTTTATAAAGCCAAGTTTTAATGGCTTGTGGGTTTTTTATTGTATAGCATTTTTCAAGTGCTGTACAAATTGCATTTTGTACTACATCTAAAGCGCTTTCTTTATTACGTACGTAGCTGTATGCCAGCCTATAGAATTTTTCCTGAGACTCAAGTATATAACTTACTGTCAGGTCATATAAATCCTTTTCCATGGTTGCCTCCTGTTTTGTATGTTTTACATACTCTATACCGCGGTAGTTTTTACTGCTTTTACTATATAGATAATTTGAGGGTTTAAAAAGTTTGGATATTTTCAAAATTTTTTTGAAATTATTTTTTATGAAAAAAATTTTGTACTTGCAATATATAGATTATATGATATAATGTTTTCCATAGCAAAAGGCAGTATGCCTATATAATTTATAAGCTTATCAAGAGTGGTCGAGGGACAGGGCCCTGTGACACCCAGCAACCGGCTTTTTAGTACGGTGCTAATTCCCACACATAAGTTTTATGTGTAAGATGAGCTTTTATTTGGCCCTGATGGGCTTTTTTTTATATCATTTATTTTTAAAAGGAGGAGTTATAAATGTCAAGAAGACTTTTTACATCAGAGTCTGTTACAGAAGGACATCCAGATAAAATTTGTGACCAGATTTCTGATGCCGTCCTTGATTCAATACTTGAAAAAGACCCTATGGCAAGAGTTGCCTGCGAAACAACAGCTACTACAGGTATGATTTTTGTAATGGGCGAAGTTACAACAAACTGCTATGTTGATATTGAGGAGATAGTAAGAAATACAGTTAGAGAAATTGGATATACAAGAGCTAAATATGGTTTTGATGCTGATTCCTGCGCTGTTATTACTTCACTTAAAGGTCAGTCACCTGATATAGCTATGGGTGTTGATAATGAAGGCGCCGGAGACCAAGGAATGATGTTTGGTTTTGCATGCAATGAAACTGATGAGTATATGCCAATGCCTATTTATCTTGCTCACAAGCTTGCAAGACGTCTTACTGAGGCAAGAAAAACAGGTGTGCTTTCTTATCTTAGACCAGACGGAAAATCACAGGTAACAGTTGAGTATGTTGACGACAAGCCGGTTAGGGTAGATACAGTTGTTATTTCAACTCAGCATGCACCTGAAGTTGACCACGACACTATTGAAAAAGACATTATTGAAAAAGTTATTAAAGAAGTAATTCCTGCTGAGCTTTTAGACGAAAAGACAAAATACTTCATTAATCCTACAGGACGTTTTGTAATTGGCGGACCACAGGGCGACAGCGGACTTACAGGAAGAAAGATAATAGTTGACACATACGGCGGATATGCTCGTCATGGCGGCGGTGCTTTCTCTGGAAAAGACCCAACAAAGGTAGACAGAAGTGCATGCTACGCTGCAAGACATGTTGCTAAAAACATTGTAGCAAGTGGAGCAGCTGATAAGTGCGAAATTCAGCTTGCTTATGCTATAGGTGTTGCTCAGCCGGTTTCTGTTCATGTTAATACTTTCGGTACAGGCAGAATTGATGATGAAAAGCTTGAGGAGATTGTTCAGAAGAACTTTGACCTTACACCAAAGGGTATTATAAACAGATTTGACCTTAGAAGACCTATCTACAAACAAACAGCAGCATATGGTCACTTTGGAAGAAATGACCTTGATTTACCTTGGGAAAAACTTGATATGGTTGATGTATTTAAACAGTAATAAATATATCATTAAATATTACTAAAACAATTAAAGCACGTACTCTTTATTTTAAGAGACGTGCTTTTTTGTATGTCCATATTTTAATACTGTTTAAAAATGCAATGTATTATAAATAGATGGTTTTAGTTAGTATATTAAACTTTTTGGTAAAACAAAAAAACACGCCTTTTATTAATAAGACGTGTTTTGGTATAAAGCAAAGTTTTTATTTAATTCTATGAACTGGCATATCACCGAATGAAACACCTAAGTCACGTGCTACCTGAACAAGCTCGTCTGTTTCAGGGTCAATTTGTTTTTGAGAGCCTACAACTTCTTCAAGTGATACATAGCTTATATCGCCGTGCTTAAGACAAACCATGTTTCCGTATTTTTCTTCATGTATAAGTTTTGCGGCATAAGAACCGTATCTTGCAGAAAGTATTCTGTCGTAAGGGGATGTTTCGCCGCCTCTTTGTGTATGGCCAAGTACAACAGGGCGTATTTCGTGTTCTTCGCCTATAAGCTGTTCAAGCTGATATGTAAGCTTATTGGCAATGCCGCCAAGACGTATAGGGTCCGGACTGTCTTTAACTACTTTATTAACTGTTACTGTACCGCCAAGCTCCATTGCGCCTTCGGATACAACTATAATTGTAAAAAGTTTTCCTCTGGCATCTCTTTCATGTATTTTCTGTACTATATTGTCAAGAGTATACGGTATTTCAGGTATAAGTATAATATCGGCTGAACCGGCAATGCCGCCATGAAGAGCTATCCAGCCAGCGTTTCTGCCCATAACCTCAACTACTATTATTCTATGGTGGCTCTCAGCTGTAGTGTGAAGCCTTCCCAGCGCCTCTGTAACAATATTAACTGCTGTGTTAAAGCCGAATGTAACATCTGTTGACTTAAGGTCATTATCTATTGTTTTAGGCACACCTATTACATTAACACCTTTGCGTGCAAAATCTCTTGCACTTGTAAGTGTTCCGTCGCCGCCAAGTATAACAAGGCAGTCAACGCCTTCATTTTTAAGGTTCTGTATAGCTACATCAGAAACATCTTTCCTAACTATAACACCGTTTTCTGTAACTTTATAGTCAAAGAGGTTATCTTTGTTTGAGCTGTATAAAATTGAGCCGCCTTTGTGAAGTATACCTGTTGTGTTCTCAAGTGTAAGAGGCATAAAATCGTTTGTATACAATCCTCTGTAACCAAATTTATAACCAATCAGCTCATATCCGTATTTTAATATACAAGTTTTTGTAAGTGTGTATATTACCGCGTTAAGTCCCGGCGCGTCTCCTCCTCCTGTTAAAACAGCTATTTTCTTATTAGACATCAACATACCTCCCAAAGGTTTATTATACTGAATTATTATAAATCAATATTGAGAAAAAATAAATAATTAAAAGTAAAAATTATTACTGACTGATTAAAATAAAAGAATGTAAAATACTTAAAATATGTACTGAAATATTAAATACTTAAAAATTATGTTGTATTAATCTTTTTTATTAATAATTTCTTCAAGTAAAGCTATTCTCTTTTCAAGTTTGCTGATTTTTTCATTCTGCTCTTCAAAAGCATATATTACAACAGATACTAAAAATGCCACAGCGGCTGTTGCTGTAAAAAATCTTTTGCTGAAATCAAAAAGCATATATCCGCCGAAAAACACAAAACATTCAGCAGTTATTATAGTTACAAGCATTATCTGAATGAATTTTTTCATTAAATCAGCTCCTTATAAAACAGTACTGAGTTTAGTAGCGGTTTTGCTTTTATAATTTCAGTATACCACGGCAAAGTTTTATTTTCAATTAATAAGGACGCGCTTACATTTTTTATAAGGCGCGTCCCAAAAATTATTTGTTTTATTATACAGTTCTAAGCATTGGTATTGAGTTATTTATACCTTTTGACATGAGTATCTGATGAAGGTCTATAATGCCGTTATTAAATGTAGCGGCACATGAAGCAAGGTAAAGGTCCCACATTCTTGTAAATTCTACACCCATCATTTTTTCTATTTCCTCACGGTGGTTATTGAAGTTTTCTCTCCAGCAGAGGAGTGTGCGGTTATAGTGTCTTCTTAAACTTTCAATATCAAGTGTATAGAAATTATAATCAGGCATTATATTTACAATTTCTCTAAGGCTTGGTATCATTCCGCCTGGGAAAATATATTTTTTAATCCATGCATCGCCGGGATGTTCTTTAAGAGCACTAATAAAGTGAAGAAGGAATAAGCCGCCGTCTTTTAATACAGAATGAACACATTTAAGGAATAAATCATAGTTTTTTCTGCCTACATGCTCAAGCATTCCAACACTAACAACTCTGTCGAAAGTCATTTCGCTTTTTGGTAAATCTCTGTAATCCATAATTTTTACTGTAAGCAAATCCTCAAGGCCTTCAGCTTTAATTTTTTCGGAAAAGCCTTTTTCCTGCTCAGCACTTAATGTAATGCCGCAGCCTTTTATTTTATATTTCTTAGCTGCTCTTATAAGAAGGGCACCCCAGCCGCAGCCTATGTCAAGAAGTGTCATGCCTTCTTCAAGCTGAAGCTTTGCAAGTATATGGTCAAGCTTGTCCTCCTGTGCCTCATCAAGAGTTTTTGTGTCATCTTTGAAATATGCGCATGAATAGTTCATGTCTTTATCAAGCCAGAGCTTATAAAAATCGTTTCCTATATCATAATGTGAAGAAACTTCTTTTTTCTGATTTGCTTTTGATACAGATGTTTTTATAATGTTTTTAAGAGCACTTTCATTAGTGCTGAATTTTGACATATTACCTAAAAACAGGTTTAAAACATAGTAAAGGTCTTTATCAAGCTCAATATCTCCACGCATATAGGCTTCACCAAGGGCAAGGGATGTGCTTGTAAGAAGCTCTGTCTTTTTAAGAGGATTGTTTATTTTTACATTAAAGCAAGGCTCACCGTCACCGATTTTTGTCTTACTACCGTCGCTTTCTATTGTAAAGCATACGGATATAAATTTGCTTAAATAATCTGCTAAAAAGTTTTCTTTCATTTATTTGTCGCCTCCTGAGCTCATTGACATAGAAAGTTTTAGCAATATTAGCGGTAAATATTCTTAAATAAATATATATCTGTAATATTGTTTTTTTATTATCAAATAGTATATCATTTAATTAAAAAAATTCAATAATTTTTAATCTATATTTCCAAATTTTATTTTTTTTTGTCCGAAATTATATTATTATACACGATACAATAAAAAAGGACGGTTATAAACCGTCCTAATTCTTGTTTTATGATATTTAGCAAAGTTAATTAATTGACAATCAATTAAATCTCAGGCTCTATTAAACCATAGTTTCCGTTTTTACGTTTGTAAACAACGTTTAATGTTTCAGTGGATGTATTAAGGAAAACAAAAAAGTCGTGTCCCAAAAGCTCCATTTGTGTAACTGCTTCTTCAGCATCCATAGGAAGTACTTCGAATTTTTTGTTTCTTTCTATAACAGGGGAGCCTTCATCAAATAAAGCTTCGCTATCGGCCTCAGCATTATTTGTTTCAACAACTTTCCTTTTTGCAACTTTTCTTCCCTTAGCTTTTAAAAGCTGTTTTTCAAGGTTTTCAACAGCTTTATCAACTGAAACCATCATATCTTCGTCTTCTTTTTCAGAACGGACGATTAATTTACCGCTTTTAAGAGTTATATCTGTTTTATAGGTAAGTTTACTTCTGTTTACAGCTACGTTAACGAAAGAGTCAGGAGGCATAATTTTTTCAATTCCAGATATTACAGCCTCAATTTTTTCTTTTGTTCTCTCGCCGATGTCAAAGTTCTTTCCTCTGATGAGATATGTCATAAATAACAGCTCCTTTCAATTATTGCTGTAGGAAAAGCTTCCGCCTTTCTTATAATTACTTATTCGACGTTTATTTTAAAAATCCTTTTTAAATGAGTATAAAATTTCTAATTCGATTAAATATTTTATTTAAGTATAAAATGATTTAACGTAGATGAAGCAAATTATAAAAACCAATTCTTTTTATAAAATAAAGATTGTTTACATTTTTGATTAAATTTCTGTTAATAAAATGACTGATAAAATTGTGGATAAAGTGGATAAGTCGGTGTATAACTGATTTTAAAGGGTTTGTTATGTGTAAAAGTTTAATAAAAAATCTGTATAACTTGTTTTTTGTTAACAAATAACGTCAGTTATGTTTACATAACTTAATTATGGATAGATGAACTAAATTTTATATAAATTTAGAAATAGAAACTAAAAATATGCTGATTATTTATATTAGAGAGTAGAAACAGTGTATAAATCAATGGTTAAATTGTTTTTAACAATAAAACTTATTCAGTAAGTGTAATTAATTATAAAGTATAGTTATTGTTATACAGTATGTAGAATAGAAATATTAATTTAAGTATAAAAAAGCCCTTTGTTTTTAGCAAAGGACTTTAATTTTACTGAATGTTGTATTCTTTTAAGGCGGTTTTATAAGCTTTTTGTGTTATATCATCAAAGCAGACTATAGTAACTTTTTCAAAATCGCTGTGCTCGGCAAGAAAAGCCGAAATTTCCTTAAGCGCTATTTTAGCGGCTTCATCAACCGGAAACCTATATACTCCGGTACTTATGGAAGGAAAAGCTATGGAACGGATACCGTTTTCATAAGCCAGCTTTAATGAGTTTCTGTAGCAGCTGGCCAAAAGCTCAGGCTCTCCTTTGTTGCCTCCGCGCCATATTGGTCCGGGAGTATGTATAACATATTTTGCGCTTAATTTAAAGCCGGGGGTAATACGTGCTTCTCCAGTAGGGCAACCATTGAATTTTTTGCACTCTTCAAGAAGCATAGGCCCTGCCGCTTTATGAATGGCGCCGTCAACTCCGCCGCCGCCTAAAAGAGATGTATTAGCCGCATTGACTATAGCGTCTGTCTTAGCTTTTACAATATCGCCTTTTACAATAGTCAGTCTGTTCATATCACCCACTCCCTTCAAAGTTATTTTATATTATTTTAAAAAAAAGGTAAACACTTAAGCGCCAAATTTTATTTTTTTGTATTAATTTTTAATATTTAATATCCGTCAAAACACTTATTTTATACATTATAAAAAGAGATTTAATTTAATAATGCTTTATCACTTTAAATTTTTGCAGTTAGACGCTTTAAAATGCTATAATAGATTGACAATAAATTGAAAAAGTATTATCATTACTTCTAAGCAATATACAATATGAATTAAGTGAGGGGAGTTAATATTATGGTAAAAAAGTTTAAAATTGTCGCTTCAGCGGCTTTAGCATTTGTAATGGCCTGCGCAATGGCTGGCTGCTCAAGTTCTTCTGGTGAATCTTCTGCCTCGGCTTCAGCATCAGCTTCTGCTTCTGCATCTGCGTCAGGAGAAACAGCATCAGATGATGTTATTAAAATAGGTATTATACAGCTTTTGGAGCATGACGCTCTTGACTCTGCAAGAGAAGGCTTTATACAGACATTAAAGGACAACGGTTATATCGATGGTGAAAATATTATAATCGATTATCAGAACGCACAGAATGACCAGTCTAATCTTAAGACTATCAGCCAGAGATTTGTTCAAGAAGAAGACGACCTTATTTTGGCTATAGCTACAGGCGCAGCTCAGTCAGTTGCAGCTGAAACAAGTGAAATTCCTATTCTTGGTACAGCAATTACCGATTATGAGGCAGCTCAGCTTGTAGAAAGCAATGATGCTCCTGGCGGAAATGTTTCTGGTACAACAGACCTTAATCCTGTTGATAAACAGCTTGACCTTCTTAAAGAAATGCTTCCAGAGGCTAGAACACTTGGTATTCTTTATAACTCAAGTGAAGTAAATTCTGAAATTCAGGCTCAAATGGCTGAAGAAGCAGCAGAGGCTCTTGGCCTTGAGTGCAAAACAGCTACAGTTACAAATACAAACGATATTGCTCAGGTTATGGAGTCTATAGCGGCAGATGTTGACGCTATATATATCCCTACAGACAATACATTTGCTTCAGCTATGGCTACAGTTGCAAAAGTTGCTGAGCAGTATGGTCTTCCTACTATATGCGGTGAAAGCGGAATGGTTCAAAACGGCGGACTTGCTACAGTGGGTATTGATTACTATAAACTTGGCTGCCAGACAGGTGAAATGGCTGTACGTATTTTAAAAGACGGTGCTAATGTGGCTGAAATGCCTATAGAGGGTCTTGAAGATGCTAATGTATGCATTAACCTTGACGAGGCAGCTGCTATAGGTTATGAATTCCCACAGTCTGTAATTGACAAGGCAAACATTACAATTAAAGACGGGGAAGTAATTGAAAACTGATATTAAATAATGTAGTGTTAGACTTATAGCCGGACTGTAAAAGTTCGGCATAAGTTATATTTAAAAGTATTAATAGTGAATGGGTGAATAGCAAATGCGTTTAAGTGTATTAATGGGCGCAGTTTCTCAGGGCCTTTTGTGGTCTATACTGGCCATAGGAGTATATATTACATATAAAATTCTTGATTACGCTGATTTAACAACAGAAGGAAGTTACCCTTTAGGTGCGGCAGTTGCGGCACAGATGATATTAAGTGGATTTAATCCTTTTATAGCTACTTTTGTATCAATGATAGCCGGTATGGTAGCAGGCTTTGTTACGGGGTTTTTAAATACAAAGCTTAAAATACCTTCTCTTTTAAGTGGTATACTTTCTATGACTGGCTTATATTCCATTAACCTTAGAATAATGGGAAAAGCCAACCTTCCGCTTTTAAAACAGGATACGGTTATATCTATTGTTTCCGATATGGGTGTAGAAACATCAACAGCGGTATTAATAGTAGGTATAATTTCAGTACTTATTGTAATAGCTATATTGTGGTGGTTCTTTGGCACAGAAAAAGGTTTTGCCATTAGGGCAACTGGCGATAATGCTGATATGATTAGGGCTCTTGGTGTTAATACCAATTCTATGGTAATACTTGGCCTTGTAATAAGCAACGGCTTAATAGCTCTTTCAGGCGGTATTATGGCACAGTATAACGGTTATGCCGATGTAGGTATGGGTACTGGTACAATCGTTATAGGTCTTGCATCAGTTATTATAGGTGAAGTGCTTTTTGGCCATTCATCAATACTCAGAAGCCTTTTTGCCGTTGTTCTCGGCTCTATACTTTACAGAATTATAATTGCTTTTGTTCTTTCAAAAGGTCTTGTACCTACAGACCTTAAACTGCTTTCGTCAGTGCTTCTGGCTGTATGCCTTTCACTGCCTCTTATTAAGGAAAAGCTTTATGATTTTGTAGAAAAAATTCATGGCAACAAATCAAAGGAGGGCGAAGTTAATGCTTAAACTCCAAAATGTAAGAAAAGTATTTGGAAAAGGCACTGCTAACGAAAAAGTAGCCCTTGACAAAGTAAGCTTTACAATGAATCCGGGAGATTTTATAACTGTTATTGGCGGTAACGGCGCCGGAAAGTCCACAACACTTAATGCCATTGCCGGATTATTTTTTGTTGATGATGGTTATATTGAAATAGACGGAAACGATGTAACAAAGCTTCCGGAATATAAAAGAGCAAAATATATAGGCAGAGTATTTCAGGACCCAAGAATGGGTACTGCCACAAATATGAGTATTGAAGAAAACCTTGCTATGGCTTTAAGACGCGGAAAAGCAAGAGGCCTTCATAAGGGCATAACACGTGAGGAAAAATCTAAATTCAGAGAATACCTTGAAATGCTTGACTTAGGCCTTGAAAACCGTATGAGCACTAAAACAGGTCTTCTTTCAGGCGGTCAAAGACAGGCTATAACACTTCTTATGGCTACTATGACTAAGCCTCAGCTTTTGCTCCTTGATGAGCATACAGCGGCTCTTGACCCTAAAACAGCTAAAAAAGTGCTTGAGCTTACAGAAAAAATAATAGCAGAAGATAAACTTACAGCTCTTATGGTTACACACAATATGCGAGATGCTATTAAGCTTGGAAACAGGCTTATGATGATGCATAAAGGCAATGTGCTTATTGATGTTTGTGAGGAAGACAAAAAGTATTTGCAGGTGGCTGACTTACTTAAAATGTTTGAAAAAGCCAGCGGCGGACAAAATGTCGATAACGATAGAATGCTGCTTAGTTAAAATAAAACCCGGATATTATTATCCGGGTTTTTTATGAATTTATTTGACCATTGGTGTTTAATGATATATACTCTTTTACGAACGGGATTATTAATATTGAGGAGTGCTTATAATGAAGAATATAAATGTTGTTATACTTGCCGCAGGCGAAGGAACAAGAATGAAATCAAAAATGCCTAAGGTGCTTCATGAGGTAATGGGTAAACCAATGATTAAGCGTGTAATAGATACTGCTTATGAATTAGGTGCTCAAAATATTTGTGTTGTAACAGGCCACAAATCGGAAGAAGTTCAGGAAGCGTTAAAAAATGAAAACGTAACATTTGCTGAGCAGGAAAAACAGCTTGGCACAGGCCATGCCGTAATGCAGGCTGAAAAATATATTGAAGATAATGAGGATGTGCTTATTCTTTATGGCGATACGCCTTTAATTAAAGCTGAAACACTTCAAAAATTAATAGATTATCATAGAAGTGAGGATAACGGAGTTTCTATTATTTCAGCTGTTGTTGATAATTCAGAGGGCTACGGCCATATTATAAGAGACAAAAACGGAAATTTCGTTAAAAATGTAGAGTATAAAGACGCAACAGAAGAAGAAAAGCTTGTAAAGGAAATAAATTCCGGTATTTACTGCTTCAAAGGCTCAAGTCTTAAAAAAGCTCTTAAGCTTATTACAAACGATAATGTTCAGGGAGAATACTACCTTCCTGATACACTTGAAATTATACTGAAAAATGGCGAGAAGGTTAATGCTCTTTCTATAGGCGATGTTACAGAATTTTTTGGTGTTAATAACCGTATTCAGCTTGCAGAAGCAAATAAGATTATGCAGAAAAGAATTAACGAAAGACACATGCTTAACGGCGTAACTATTATTTCGCCGGAAGACACATATATTTCAGATGGTGTAGAAATAGGCTGTGACACAATAATTTATCCGGGCTGTGTGCTTGAAGGCAAAACTGTTATAGGTGAAGACTGCAAAGTTGGACCGGATACAAGGCTTACAGACATGAAATTAAGCGATAATGTTACAATTCAGTATACAGTTGCTATGGAAAGCGAAGTAGGCAGTGGTACAAAGGTAGGTCCTTTTGCTTATATCAGACCAAATTCAAAAATAGGTGAAAATATAAAAATAGGTGACTTTGTTGAGGTTAAAAATTCAGTAATAGGCAATGGCACAAAGGTTTCACACCTTACTTATATAGGTGATTCAGATGTTGGCGAAAGAATTAATTTCGGCTGCGGTACAGTAACAGTAAATTACGATGGACACAAAAAATTCAGAACAACAATAGAAGATGATGTATTCATTGGCTGCAATGCTAACCTTGTAGCGCCTGTAACACTGAAAAAAGGCTCTTATGTTGCTGCCGGCTCTACAATTACAAAAGATGTGCCTGAAAAAGCCCTTGCTGTTGCAAGAAATCGTCAGCAAAATATAGAAGGTTGGACTAAAAAATAAAATTTTTGTCAAATAGTATTGAATTTTGTCCTTTCGAGGTGTAACATAATCATGTATGTGGTTAATTATTGAATGTTTGTAGGGAGGATAACTTTAATGATGTATTCAGGCAGAAGCAATATAAAAATCTTTTCTTGCAATGCCAACAGAGAATTGGCCGAAGAAATGGCTCAGTGTCTTGGTCTTAAACTTGGTCAGGCAGAGGTAAGTCATTTCAGCGATGGCGAGATTTCTGTTAAAATTGATGAAACTATCAGAGGCGCAGATGTTTATATTGTGCAGTCAACGTCGTATCCTGTAAACGACAACCTTATGGAGCTTCTTATAATGATTGACGCCATGAAGAGAGCTTCGGCAGGAAGAATTACAGCAGTTATGCCATATTACGGCTATGCGCGTCAGGACAGAAAAGCAAGAGCAAGAGATCCAATCAGTGCTAAGCTTGTAGCTAATATCCTTACTGTTGCAGGAGCGGACAGAGTTCTTACAATGGACCTTCACTGTGCTCAGATACAGGGATTCTTTGATATTCCAGTAGACCACCTTGTAGGTGCGCCGCTTCTTACAAACTATTATCATGATAAATATGGCGAAGCCATAAATGAGTTTGTAGCAGTATCTCCTGACCTTGGCAGTGTAGGCAGAACAAGAAGCTTTGCAACAAGGCTTGAGATTCCTTTGGCTATTATTGATAAAAGAAGACCAAAGGCAAATGTAAGCGAGATTATGAACATTATAGGTAATGTTGAAGGCAAGAGAGTAATACTTGTTGATGACATGATTGATACAGCCGGCACTATTACAAATGCCGCTAATGCCCTTAAAGAGAGAGGCGCTATAGAGGTAGACGCATGCTGTACACACGCTGTTCTTTCTGGCCCAGCTATAGAGAGAATAGAAAAGTCAGCTATAAGCGAGCTTCTTGTGCTTAACACAATTAAGCTTCCGCCAGAAAAAGCTATATCTAAAATTAAAGTGCTTTCTGTTGCTAAAATATTTGCAGAAGCTATCAACCGTATACATGAAGGTATGTCGGTATCAAAATTATTTGAATAATGACTTAAAAAAGACTGGTTTTTTATCGCCAGTCTTTTTTTATGCTCTTTAAACAGTTATGAAATTAATTTGCTGTTTTACACTAATTTGTTAATATAGCGATATAAATTTATCAAAAATAATAACCAAAAAAATTATAATAATGGTATAACGGCCTAACCGCAAAGGGTCTAAAATTAAGGTTTTTTTCAGATTTTTAGCCGCATTCATGCACAATATACAAAATACGCAGTAAATATTGTCAAAAAATTCACAGTTGATTTTACAGTTTAAGTTTGATACAATATTAACAAATGTTGGAACGTACATTAATTTTAGCTGTATTTTTTTAAAATCTGTACGTGGTTTTGTATTAATTTTAAATTTCTGGCTAATAATTATAGCGGAGCGTATTTTAAGGAGAGGATAAAAAGTATGAAAATCGCATTTTTTGATACTAAGGATTATGACAGAATATGGTTTGAAAAGTTAGCACCTGAATATGGATACGAATTTATTTTTTATGATACAAGATGCACGGAAGATACAGCTATTCTTGCAAGCGGCTGCGACGCGGTATGTGTTTTTGTTAACTGCGTTTTAAACAAAAAAGCAATAGATAAATTATACGAATTAGGAATTAAAGCAATTCTTTTAAGATGTGCAGGTTACGACAATGTAGACCTTGATGCATGCAAAGGCCGTATACCTGTTTTAAGAGTTCCAAGTTATTCACCAACTGCTGTTGCTGAATATGCTGCTGCTTTATTCCTTACTCTTAACAGAAAAATTCACAAGGCTTATACAAGAACAAGAGAGTTTAATTTCAAAATATCAGGCCTTATGGGCGTTACTTTAAGAGGTAAAACAGCTGGTGTTATTGGAACAGGTAAAATAGGTAAAATTATGATTGAAATTCTTAAAGGATTTGGCATGAATATTTTAGCCTATGACCTTTTCCCAGACACAAGCCTTGATGTAGAGTACACAACTATAGATGACCTTCTTAAACGCAGTGATGTAATAACACTTCATTGTCCGCTTACAGATGATTCTAAATATATTATTAACAAAAACAGTATTTCAAAAATGAAAGACGGCGTTATACTTGTAAATACATCAAGAGGAGCTCTTGTTGATACATCCGCACTTATAGACGGACTTAGAGCAAATAAGTTCAGAGGTGTAGCTCTTGACGTTTATGAAGAAGAAGACGAGTATTTCTTTGAAGACCGCTCAGGCGAGATTATAAACGATGATGAGCTTATTAAGCTTATGTCATTCCCTAATGTGCTTATAACAAGCCATCAGGCATTCTTTACTGAAGAATCACTTGAGGCTATTGCTACAGTAACATGTGAAAACCTTAAGAGTGTTATGGAAGGCAGAGAGCTTGAAAACGAGGTAACACGCTGATAAACTAAAAAATAAATATAATTTGAATTTTTTCTATTAAAAATTTATTAAATATTTATATTAAAAACCGAATCTATCCACAGATTCGGTTTTTTTAGTATACTTTTGATGTAAAATATTGTAAAATTATATCATAAATAATTTTCTATTATTTTATAACAAGGGGTTATGGGGAATGAGGAAGTATCAGGCATTTTTAAAAGTTGTAGAGTGCGGCAGTTTTACAGGGGCTGCGGATGAGCTTAATTATACACAATCGGCTGTAAGTCAGATGATAATATCACTTGAAAAAGAACTTAATACAACTTTGTTTATTCGTTCTAAATATGGTTTACAGCTTACATACGAAGGCGAGCAAATGCTGCCGTTTATTGTAGAGTTGGTGGATTCTTATAAAAATATGAATGAGAAAGCACAGGCGCTTAATGGCCTTCAGACGGGAATAATAAGAATAGCAACATTCGGTACATTCGCTTCAGCTGTTCTGCCTTTGGTTCTTAAAAAATTCAGTAACGATTATCCGAATATTATACTTGAAACACGCCAAGGACATTATCGCGAGATAGAGCATTGGGTAAGTAAGGATATGGTAGATTTTGGCATTACAAATACCAATGATATAAAGAATTTCCAGTCCATGCCGCTTTTCTTAGACCCGTTTTTTGTTGTTACATCTAAAAATCATAGACTAAGCAACGCTGAATTCCTCAAACCTGAGCAAATTAAAGAGGAACCATTTGTATCTCTTGATGAAGATAGAGATATGGAGTTTTTAAATGTACTGCGTTCTATGAATGTAGATTTGAATGTAATATGCCGTTTAGCAGATTATAACAGTGTTCAAGCAATGGTTGAAAATGAATTAGGTATATCAATTGTGCCTAAATTAGCGTCTATAGCCGGAAGGTTTAATGTGCAGAAAATACGCCTTAACCCTACAATTTCAAGAGAAATAGGTCTTATTTATAAAAATAAGAACCAGCTTTCAACACCAAGCCAGATATTTATTAATTATCTTGTAGAGCATACTAAAAACTACTCTTTAGATATATAATATTTTTATGGACAAAGAGTATTTTTTGGATTAAAATTGAATAAAATTATTACAAATGCCCTAAGTTAAATCTTAGGGCTTATTGCTGTTTGTTTGGAGGAAATTAAATATGAAACTTATTGCCGGTCTCGGTAATCCGGGAAAAGAATACAGCGGTACGCGGCATAATATAGGCTTTGCCGTAATAGACGCTTTAAGCGATAAATACAATATTGACGTAAGCAAAGTAAAATTCAATGGTTTAATAGGCGAAGGCAGGATAGGCAGTGAAAAAGTATTGCTGTTAAAACCTCTTACTTATATGAATTTAAGTGGTGAAAGCATTAGGGCTGCCAGTGATTTTTATAAGCTTGCATTGGAAGATATTATAATAATTTACGATGACATAAGCTTGCCTGTAGGCGGACTTAGAATACGTGAAAAAGGCAGCGCCGGCGGGCATAACGGCATTAAAAGCATAATTGCCCATTTAAAGACAGATGAGTTTACACGTATTAAAATAGGCGTAGGGGATAAGCCTAAAGGCGGAGATTTGGTAAATCATGTTCTTGGGCATTTTTCAAAGGAGGATAGTGTTTTAATTGATGATGCGGTAAAAAGAGGTGCCGATGCCGCAGCTGCTATTGTACTAAAAGGCGCTAAAGAAGCAATGAACGAGTATAACTTTATTCCTAAAAAAGAAAAGGATAAGGAAGTGCGGTAATGAGAAATATTACAGGAGTACTTTCGCCGCTTTCAAGCTATCAAATGCTTAAAGACGGCATATTAGGCGGAATTTCGCCTATTCAGGTAACAGGTGTTATAGACAGTCAGAATGTCCATCTTATGGCAGCTGTAGCAGAAGAAACAAATAGACCGCTGCTTATTGTGGCCGAAAACGACATTAAGGCAAGGGAAATATATGAAAACATGTATTTCTTTAATAAAAACATAGCTGTTTTTGACTCAAGAGACCTTATATTTTATAGTGCCGATGTCCACAGCCGCGAAACTGACACTAAAAGGCTTAATGTATTAAAAAAGCTTATTAATAATGAAATACAAATTGTTATAGTGCCGTCTGACGCGTATTTTGATAAAATTATACCGCCGGATATATTAAAAGAAAGTGTTGTAACCATTACAGAAGGCAGTTCTTATAATATAGATGACATTATAAACCGACTTATATACATGGGCTACGAAAGAGTAGAAGCCGCTGAAAGCCCGGCACAGTTTTCTCTTAGAGGTGGAATATTGGATATATATCCTACAATAGCGGATACTGCCTTTAGGGTTGAGTTTTGGGACGATGAGGTTGACTCTATTAGAACAATGGACCCGCTAACTCAAAGGTCTGTTGACAGAATTAATTCTTTTGAGATTTATCCTGTAAGTGAGTTTTTTTGTGATGCTCAGAGGCTTGAAAAAGCAACTGAAAACATGGAAAAGTCTTATAAAAAAGCCAAAAATGCTTTTGCCAAAAAGGGCATGACCGATGAAGAGGAAAATATTGAAAGCCATGTAGGGGAGTTGATAGATAGGCTTAAAAACAAAGACGGTATTGTTTCGTCTATAGGCTGTATAAATTATTTTTATAACGAAACCGTTAATATTTTAGGTTATATGCCGCAAAATACAATAGTTTTTTTCTGTGAAATGCAGAGAATTAAGCAAAGAGCCGAAAATTTATTTAAAGAGTTTTCCGAAAGCATTAAAAGCCGAATGGAAAAGGGCTATATACTGCCGGAAATGGCGAATGTAATATATGACTATACTGCATCTGTTAAAATGGCTGAAAACTATTGTGAGGTTATAATGTCATCTATAGCAGGTTCTCTGCCTGATTTTAACATAAAAAGCATTGTTGATTTTTCAGTAAGAAGCACAGAGTCTTTTAACAATAAGGTTGAGTATTTTGCTGATGAGGTTAAAAGGCTTAAAGAATCAGGGTACTGCGTACTTATTTTATCTTCGGCAGAAAGCCGCGGAGAAAGAATAGTGCGAGAGCTTTATGACTTTGGCATAGAATCGGCTTTTGTACTTAACCCTTGGGAAGTTGAATTAAAGGCAGGTACAATAACAGTATCAAGAGGAAACTTAGGTAAAGGCTTTATATACAATGACATAAAGTTTGTTGTATTTAGCGATAACGAGTTCTTTGACGAAAAAAAAGGAAAAAAAGCCAGAAAAAAGAAAAAGAATACAAAAACTATAGAAAGTTTTTCTGATTTAAAGCCGGGTGATTATGTTGTTCATTCAAGCCATGGTATAGGTGTATACAGAGGTATTGAAAAAATAACTGTAGACGGTGTTAATAAAGACTACGTTAAAGTAAGCTATGCCGACGGCGGTAATTTATTTATACCGGCTGGTCAAATGGACTGTATACAAAAATATATAGGCTCAGACGGAATTAAGGTTAAGCTTAATAAATTAGGCGGACAGGACTGGAACAAAACAAAGGCTAAGGTAAGAAAGTCTGTAGAAATTTTGGCTGAAGACCTTGTAAAGCTTTATGCCAAAAGACAGGCGGCAAAAGGTTTTGTTTATTCTCCGGATAATATTTGGCAAAGGGAATTTGAGGAAATGTTCCCTTATGACGAAACTGACGACCAGTTAAACGCTATAGACGAAGTTAAGCACGACATGGAAACAGGCCGTGTTATGGACAGACTTATATGCGGTGATGTGGGTTACGGCAAAACCGAGGTGGCAATTAGAGCCGCATTTAAAGCTGTTCAGGACTCAAAACAGGTAGCATATCTTGTCCCTACAACTATTTTGGCGCAACAGCACTATAATACATTTGTGCAGAGAATGAAGGATTACCCTGTTAAAATAGAGCTTCTTTCAAGATTTAGAACAAGAAAACAGCAGACAGAGTCCATTAAAAGGCTTGAAACGGGTATGAGCGATATAGTTATAGGCACTCACAGAATACTTTCAAAAGATGTTAAGTTTAAAGATTTAGGCCTTGTTATAATAGATGAGGAACAGCGCTTTGGTGTTGCTCACAAAGAAAAGCTTAAAAACTTAAAAGAAAATCTAGATGTTCTTACTTTAACAGCTACGCCTATACCAAGAACACTGCACATGAGCCTTTCAGGAATAAGGGACATGAGTATTCTGGAAGAGCCGCCAAGAGAAAGACGGCCTGTGCAGACTTATGTTATGGAAAATGACAGCGAGCTTATAAAAGATGCCATAAACAGGGAGCTTGCAAGAAACGGACAGGTTTATTATCTTTACAACAGGGTAGAAAGCATATCTCAGGAGGCTATGAGGATACAAAACCTTGTTCCTGACGCAGTTGTGGCTTTTGCTCATGGCCAAATGACAGAGCGTGAGCTTGAAATAATAATGAAAGACTTTATAGAAGGCGAAATAGATGTGCTTGTATGCACAACTATTATAGAAACTGGCCTTGACATAGGTAATGTAAATACTATGATTATACAGGATGCCGATAAAATGGGTCTTTCTCAGCTTTACCAGTTAAGGGGCAGGGTAGGCAGAACAAACAAAACGGCATATGCATACTTAATGTATAAACGGGATAAAGTATTAAATGAGGTGTCAGAAAAACGTCTTCAGACAATAAAAGAGTTTACAGAGTTTGGCTCAGGGTTTAAAATAGCTATGAGAGACTTGGAAATAAGAGGTGCTGGAAACATTCTTGGCTCTCAACAGCATGGACACATGGACTCGGTAGGATATGAAATGTATTGCCGTCTTTTGGATGAGGCTGTTAAAAAGCTTCGCGGCGAAAAGGTTCAGGATGATTTTGAAACTTTAATTGATGTAAACCTTGACGCTTATATTCCGTCGTTTTATATTAAAAACGAGGAGCAGAAGCTTGAAATTTATAAAAAAATAGCTAATATATCGGGTAATGATGATTATTATGATATTCAGGAAGAAATAGAGGACAGGTACGGAAATATACCAAAAAGCGTGCAATATCTTCTTGAAATAGCATTGATTAAAAACAGGGCACATAACCTTGATATAATTTCTGTAGTGCAAAAACCTAAGTCTGTGCTTATAAGCTTTAGAGGCGATGCAGATATAGACCCTGCCAAAATTACAGCGGCAGTAATTAAAAAACCGCTTAAATATATGTTTACAGCAGCTACAAACCCATATATTACTGTTAAAATAAATGAAAATGATAAAAAAGAAGTGCTCAATATAATAGATGAGGCTTTAAGCGATATTGAAAGCGCACAATGAAAAGCGGTGATTTGTTTTGTCTAAACTTAAGTTAATATTTATAACTCTAATCTCATTTATACTGTGTTTTGCCGCTTTTACTGGCTGTAATACAGATACCGGTTTAAAAAGTGATTATTTGATTACCATTGACGGCAAAGGCATAAGCAAGGACGAATACTTGGTATATCTTAACGAGGCTGTTAAAAACTTTGAAAAAATAGGCGGTACTGATATTTGGGATACGGACTTTGACGGTAAATCAGCCTTTGATACAGCTAAAGAAAGTGCTTTAAGCTCTTTAAAAATGGTTAAGCTTACCATTATGAGGGCTGAGAAAAACGGCGTTAGCCTTAGTGATGAGGAGATAGCATCTTCTAAAGAAGAAGCAAAAAGTTATTTTGAGCAGTATAACGGATTTGTATCTTTAGATGTAATAGAGCAGGTAATGGAGGAAAAAGCCCTCTATAACAAAACCCGTGAGAAAATATTAAGCGAATATTCTGTAGGTATGTCCGGCTTTGAAGAATTTTTAAAGGAGTTTAAAGAGGAGTTTACTGAAATAACTTATTCTGTTATTTATACACAAAACATTGAAACAGCACAGGAAGTTATAAATAAAGCTTCACAGGGTACTGATTTTAATACTCTACTTGAGGAATATAAATCCGATAATAATATTTATAGTTTAACAGATGAGCTTTCAAATATCAGTGGCTTATTGCCGGATACAGAAAACATAAAAAGCGGAACAACAGCCGGGCCTATAGAAACTGATAAAGGTTATGCAGTTTATTACATTGAAGATATAAAGACAGCTAACGAAGAGGATATTAGACAAAACGCTGAGAAGTCATATGAGGAAAGAGAAAAAAACAAAGTTTTTGAAAATCTTTTGTCTACTTGGGAAAAAGAAACTAAAATAGAAATAAATAGTGATATTTGGAACAGCATAACAAAAGATAATATTGACACAGAATGATTTTTGGTATAAAATGAATTTCAGTCGAATTAAATAGTATTTTATTTTATGGGGCACACCACCACGGGTGTGGCCCCTTTTTGCTTTAAATTCGGCAAAAAACCGCTTTTTCATTAAGTTAGGCGGTATTGGCAATAATATATTTTATTTTTACGGAGGGATTTTTAATGAAAATCAGCACTAAAAAACTTGTTTTAACAGCAGTGTGGGCAGCTGTTGGTTATGTACTTACGCCTATATTCAGAATACCGGGTTGGGCGGCACCTATGCAGCATCTTATTAATGTTTCGGGTGTTGTAATACTTGGCCCTGTTTATGGCTTTGCCTGCTCAACACTTCTTACAGTTATGAAGCTTGTACTTATGGGAGAGGATTTGTTCTCTATTCCGGGCGGATTAATAGGTGCTTTTCTTGCGGCTGTTATGTTTGCCAAAACTAAAAACATGTATTTGGCTGCTGTAGGTGAAGTATTTGGAACAGGTATTTTAGGAGCTATGTGTTCTTATCCTCTTTCAGCTTTTTATTACGGCAATGCGGGAGTTTCACTTTTTACATACATACCGGCGTTTCTTTTAAGTACATGTTTTGGAACAGCCTGCGCTCTTGTTCTTCTTAAGTTTATGGCAAAGAGCGGACTGCTCTCTAAATTACAAGAGGAGGCAAAATAAATGACAATTTTTGAAAAAGCAGATAAAATATTTGAAAATAACAACAAAGTAGCACCTGTTATGCACAATATATCAAATATTGTTACAGCTAACGATTGCGCTAATATAACACTTGCATGCGGCGGTTCACCAACAATGGCTCAGCACCCGGATGAGGTAGAAGAAATAACAAGTGCCTGCAACGGTTTTGTTATTAACATGGGAAATATTGAGGAAGGCCTTGTAGAGGCTATGTTAAGAGCCGGAAAGCGCAGCAATGAGTTAAATCATCCTGTTGTTTTAGACCCAGTAGGTGCTGGGGCAGCTAAAGCAAGAAATGATGTGCTTTTTAAGCTTTTGGATAACATTAAGTTTTCGGTAATAAGAGGTAATATTTCCGAAATTAAATTTTTGGCAACAGGCAGCGGCTCTGCTAAAGGTGTAGATGCTGACGAAGCCGACAAGGTTACAAGTGACAATATAGATTCTGTTATAGAATTCAGCAAAAAATTAAGTGCTAAAACAGGCGCAGTTATTGCCATAAGCGGTGAAATTGATATAATATCAGATAAGGACACTGCTTATGTAATTAAAAACGGACATGCTGTAATGTCTAAGGTTACAGGAACAGGCTGTATGCTCTCAAGTGTATTGGGTGTATTTTCTGCCACTAACCCTGATAATATTCTTGATGCCTGCGCTGTTGCTGTAGCATCTTACGGCTATGCCGGTGAGCTTGCCTACAAAAAAATGGTTGAAAACAATGCCGGCACATCATCTTTCCGCATGTACCTTATTGATTATATGAGCAATATGACTGCTGATATATTTAGGGAGGGTGCTAAAATTGAAGTTAGATAAATCATCAATGCTGCTTTACGCTGTTACTGATAGTTCTTGGTTAAACGGAAGAAGCCTTGCTCAGGACGTAGAGGACGTTTTAAAGGCCGGAGCTACTTTTATTCAGCTTAGAGAAAAAAACGCCGATTATGACCAGATGTTAAAGCTAGCAAAAGAAATAAAGGCTCTTACTGATAAATACCATGTACCTTTTGTAATTGATGACAATATTGATGTTGCCGTTGCAGTAGATGCCGACGGAGTACATGTAGGCCAAAGTGACACAGAGGCTAAAAAGGCAAGAGAAATACTTGGCGAAAACAAAATAGTAGGCGTTTCTGCCGGAAACCTTAAGGAAGCCATTGAAGCTGAGAAAAACGGCGCCGACTATATAGGCATAGGCGCTATGTTCCCTACAGATACCAAAAAAGACCATACGGATATAACCTTTGAACAAGCAAAAGAAATAACAGAAGCTGTTAATATTCCTGTTGTGGCTATAGGCGGAATTAATAAAAACAATATTCTTCAGCTTAAAGGAACAGGCGTAGACGGAGTTGCAGTTATTTCTGCTATATTTGCTCAGGATGACAGGTATAAAGCCGCTAAAGAGCTTTTAGAGCTTTCAAAGGAAATAGTAAAATGAGAGATTTAAAAGAATTTGAAAATTATATTTTCGATTTAGACGGAACTCTTATTGATTCTATGTCGGTTTGGGATAATATAGGCTATGATTTTCTTTTGTCTAAAGGCATTAATCCGCCGGATGATTTGAATGACAGGCTCAAAACAATGTCTTTTGAAGAAGCGGCTGAGTATTTTATAAAAGAACTTAAACTTGATATGCCTGTGCCCGATATAATTAAAGGCGTTACAGAAACAGCGGCAGACAAATACCGTTATGACATACCTCTTAAGCCATATGCTTTTGACTTTATTAAAAAAAGTGCAAACGAAAATAAAAGAATGTGCATTTTAACTGCTTCTGAGGAATACTATGTTGTACCTCTTTTAAAAAGGCTTAATATAGACGGATATTTTGAAAAGCTTATAACTTGTACCAATATTTCAATGAGCAAAAGCTCTTTTGAAATATATCAAAAAGCCGCGGAAGTTATGGACTTTGACAAAGAAAAAACTGCTGTTTTTGAAGACGCATATCATGGAATAGTTAATTCAAAAAAAGCCGGTTTTTATACAGTTGGTGTTTACGACAGCAAGGAAGAAGAAAACATAAACGAAATTAAAAAAATATCCGACATATTTATAATGTCTTTTAAAGAATTACTTTAATAATAAAAAATACCCTGCACAGTAATTTAATACGGCAGGGTATTTTTGTTTTATTTAGAATTTGTGTATAAATAAACCGCTTCTAAGCTTTGGCTCAAACCATGTGGATTTAGGCGGCATTATTTTGTTTTCATCTGCTACAGCAAAAAGCTGGTTTATAGATGTAGGGTAAAGGGCAAAAGCAACTTTTGCCTGACCTGTTATAACAAGCCTTTCAAGCTGTGATATACTGTTTTTGCCTCCGCAGAAACTTATTCGGCTGTCTGTGCGCATGTTTTTAATACCAAGAATAGGGGATAAAATGTTGTTGTATATTACAGATACATCAAGACCTTCCACAGTGTCATCAGGTACAGTGCCTTCAGCAGCTGTAAGTATATACCAGCGGTTGCTGTAGAACATTCCAAACTGTCCCTGCATAAAAGGTGCAAATGGACCGTTTTTGGTATATGGCATTATATAAAACTTTTCTGAAATTTTCTCGAAAAATTCATTTTCACTTAAGCCGTTTAAATCTTTAACTACACGATGATAGCCAAGTATTGTAAGTTCATTATCAGGAAATAGTACTGAAAGATAATGTGATGCGCTTTCTGTAACTGTGCCGTTTTCTTTCATTTCGGTATAGACATCAGCGGCGGCGGCATTTCTATGATGACCGTCGGCTATATAAAGGTTAGGCACTTCTGCAAATTTATTCTGCAAAAGAGCTATTGTATTTTCATCTTTAATTACCCAAACAGTATGGCGTACATTGTCATCAGTTGTAAAATCATATTCAGGCGTATTTTGTGTTTCATTATTTATTATTTCTGTTATATCATTGTTTTGACGGTAAGCCATAAATATGGGACCAGTGTGGGCACTGCATGCTTTAATATGCTCTGCACGGTCTTTTTCTTTTTCAGGACGTGTAAGCTCATGTTTTTTAATAGTGCCATTTAAATATTCCTCAACAAGTGTGCAGCAAACTATTCCTGTTTGTGAGTGTCCGTTTGTTTCCAAACGGTATATATAAAGGTAAGGTTTTTCATCCTGAAATAAAATTCCGTCAGAAATCATTTTATTTAAGTTTTCAGCGGCCTTTTTGTAAACTTCAGGAGAATACAGGTCGTTTATGTTTTCTGAATCTATTTCAGCTTTATCAACATGTAAAAAGGAATATGGATTATCTTTTGTTAAAGCTTTTGCTTCTTGAGAGTTTAAAACATCATAAGGCGGTGCGGCTACAAGGCTTTCTTTGCCTTTAGATGGTCTAAACGCCTTAAAAGGCAGTATTGTGGCCATTATTAATTACCTCCGTTTAAAATAACAGCGCGGATAATAAGTCCGCGCCATTGAATTTTTAATTGATTTATATTGCTTTTTATTTTTCTCTTACTATTCTTGATTTTACAACGCCTTTTAATTCTTTAAGTTCTTTAAGAAGGCTGTCGTGTTTATCGCCAAGTGAGTCGAAATCTATAATAGTATATGCCCAGTTGCCTTTGCTCTTATTAATCATGTTATCAATATTAAGGTTTTCTTTTGCAAATATAGCTGTTATTGAACCTACCATGTTAGGAATGTTTTTATGAGCTATTGTAACCCTTGCTTTGCCTGTGTAAGGAGCCTCGCAGTTAGGGAAGTTAACTGAGTTTTTAATATTGCCGTATTCAATGTATTCTTTAAGCTCAAGAGAAGCCATAACAGCACAGTTTTCTTCTGACTCAGGTGTTGAAGCGCCAAGATGAGGAAGTGTAATTACGTTTTCTTTTCCAAGAAGTTCTTCAGCAGCAAAGTCTGTAACATATTTGCTTAAAATGCCTTCATCAAGAGCAGCAGCTACAGCAGCAGGGTCTACAAGTCCGCCACGAGCAAGGTTTATAAGACGAGCGCCTGTTTTGAATTTTTTAAGAAGCTCGGCATTAATCATATTTTTTGTTGAGTCATTCTGAGGAACGTGGATTGTTACATAATCGCTCTGTGTAACAACTTCTTCTACGCTTTTAGCCAGTTCTACTTGGCCTGAAATATGCCATGCAGAATGAACTGAAAGGAATGGGTCATAACCTATAACTTCCATACCAAGAGCAAGAGCAGCATTTGCTACAAGTACGCCTATAGCGCCAAGACCGATTACACCTAATTTTTTGCCTGTAATTTCAGGACCAGCAAATTTCTTTTTGCCGCCTTCAACAAGTTTATCCATGTCAGGCTGACCTTTAAGTGTTTTTGTCCACTCAGCGGCTTCTGTTATTTTTCTTGAAGAAATAAGAAGAGCAGCTAAAACAAGCTCTTTAACAGCATTTGCATTTGCGCCAGGTGTATTAAATACTACAACGCCTTTTTCGGCACATTTCTCAACAGGAATGTTGTTTGTACCGGCACCGGCTCTTGCTATACATAAAAGTGATTCCGGAATATTGTAGTCGTGCATATCGGCGCTTCTAACAATTATTCCGTCTGGATTTTCAAAGTCTGATGATACTTTAAACTCCTCTGGTGGAAGTTTGGCTAAGCCTTTTGGTGAAATGGCATTAAGTGTTAATATATCATACATTTTATTTACGCTCCTTTGTTTTTATTATTGTCTTTATTATATATTCTAAAGACACCGTTAAAAAAGAATACAACCGAAACTAAAAGTGCAATGCCGCAAAATCCTAGGCTTGCAGAATTTGTAATGGATAGCGGCACTTCTGCACTTTCTGCATTCGTTCCATAAGAAAACATACATCTTAGTAAAAATAAGAATGAAATGGAAGCTGATACAGTTTGAAACAGGAAATATTTATAGTAAACAGCTTTAGTTTTTAGGTACATAAAAAGAAGTATTATAAAGGAAACAATAATTATTACCGATACTCCTAAAATAAACATAAATACTGCTTCTTGTTCAAACATGGTATCACCCCGTTAATCAAATACCATATATTACTTGTTTTCAACCTCGAATTTACCCATAAATTCAACAAGTTTTTTAATGCCTTCAACCGGCATAGCGTTATATATAGAAGCTCTCATGCCGCCTACTGTTCTGTGGCCTTTAAGGTTAACAAAACCGTTTGCTTTTGCTTCTGATATAAATTTAGCGTTAAGTTCTTCAGTAGGAAGTATAAAAGGTACGTTCATGAGTGAACGGTCCTGAGGTCTTACTGTGCCCTTGAAAAGTTTTGAATTATCAAGGAAATCGTAAAGTATAGCTGCTTTTTCGCGGTTAATTTTTTCCATTGCGTCTACGCCGCCCATTTTTTTAACCCACTTAAATACAAGGCCGGCAAAATAAATTGAATATGTAGGCGGTGTATTGTAAAGTGATTTTTCTTTAGCATGTGTAGCATAGTTAAGCATTGTAGGAGTAAAGTCCATTGCGTTGCCTATAAGGTCGTTTCTTATAATTACAACTGTAACTCCGGCAGGTCCAAGGTTTTTCTGAGCTCCGGCAAATATAAGGCCGAATTTTGAAATATCATATCTTTCAGCAAGTATGTTTGAGCTCATATCGCCTACTTTTGGAACATTTCCTGTGTCAGGTATCATATTATCTGGAATATGTGTACCGTAAATTGTGTTATTAAGTGTCATGTAGAAGTAATCGGCGTCTTTATCGAACTTAGCTGGGTCAAGCTCTGGAATGTAAGAGAATGTTTTATCTTCTGAAGAAGCTACAACATTTACTGTGCCGTATCTCTGAGCCTCAGCAATAGCTTTTTTAGACCACTGACCTGTTTTAACAAAATCAGCTTTATTGTTTTTGTTCATAAGATTTAATGGAATCATTGCAAACTGTGTTGAGCCGCCGCCCTGAAGGAAAAGTACTGTATAATTATCAGGTATATTCATAAGGTCTCTTAAATCAGCCTCAGCACCGAATATTATGTTTTCAAAATCTTTAGAACGGTGACTCATTTCCATAACGGACATACCTGTGTCACCATAGCAAACAAATTCTTTCTGTGCCTGTTCAAGGACTTCCAAAGGAAGCATAGAAGGACCAGCTGAAAAATTATAAACTCTGTTCATTGACATAATAAAAATCCCCCTTAATTTATTTATCTCGTTTTTATCAATATAATATTTTATAATAAAAAAACCCGTCCCAGTACAATAAAAACTGGGACGGGATTACCCGCGTTGCCACCCGCATTGGCACAGCAAAACTGTGTCCGCTCGTATAAGCTATAAAGGGCTTTCCCTTCCGATTCATCACCGGCGGCTAAGAAAATGGAACGCCTTTTTGGCTGTACGGCTTGCACCAACCGCCGATTCTCTTAACAGTTACAAAGGTTTAGTTTTCCTCAACGTCATTTTAACTATACTTGAATTTGAAATTAATGAAGATTATAACACACTAAAAAAATATTGCAAGAGAAATTTCAAATTTTTTGCAAAAAGTATTATTTTACTTATTATAAAAGTATAAAGTAAAATTTTTTCAGTAAATATATTGATTATTTTTGGGCTGAATGATATACTAATTAAGTTAATAATGCCAAAATTGGATTAGTTGATAGAGCTTATAATTCGTAAGCAACAGGTCGCTGGTTATACATAAGGATAGTAGGTTTTATATGCCGGAATAACTCAGTTGGTAGAGTAACTGATTCGTAATCAGTAAGCCGTGGGTTCAAGTCCCATTTCCGGCTGTTTGCAAAAAAACGGTTAAAACATAAGGGTGTCGATAAAGTCGACACCCTTTTGTCAAAGGCTCATTTCATTCAAGCCTTTGACAAGCAGACAGGTGTATAAACGGGGAGTTCCTATGGCATTATTGCCTTGAAACTCCCCGTTTTCCTCGTCGGAAATGAATTCCGACTGCGGATTCCAGTTGGGAAACTTATAGTTTCCCAAACCCTTCCGCTATAAAAAACTACTTTGACTATATATGTTTAGATTTTAGCCGTTTTTTTCTGTCGCAAATTTATTTAGGTATAGACGAAATATTTCTATATCTGTTTCAATATCTCTTGTAATAAACCTTCGTGCAAGCTCTACTGACATACTAATCGAAAAGAAACTATAAAGAGGGCAGGAAAGAAAACACTTCAAAAGCTTTTCTTTGAAACATTTCATTTTTTCTATTCCAATTAATTCAGTTAATTTTTCTTCTGTCTGCCTCAGGTCTACAATGTCAACAGCGGAGCCAAATTCAAATGTTTTTTTCTCTATAAATTCATCAAGTGCTTGATTTAAAAATTTATCGGCATTTGATAACAGAAAAAGTATTTGCCTTGTGTGTTCCTCCTGAAAGCTGAATATATTTTCTGTTTCGTTATCAAAAATACTCTTCATAATATCCGCCATTTTTTCCGATGCCTCATCTTGCAATCCGATTATATCAATCTGGGCTATAAGATGAAAAAACATTGAAATATAATGGTCTAAAATATAGCCTTTTGCACCAAGTATATATTTTAATTCTTCTGCCTGCTTAAAAACATCTGAAATTTTGGTCAGGTATTTATAATCATTGAAAATAAATTCTTGAAAAATATCCATAAGTTCACCACCTGTATTGTTTTGCTAAAAAATCCTTTGTGGTATATAAACTCTTGTGGATAGTATTGTCAAGAAGATTTATTTTTTCAGCCAGTCTTTAAACTCATCAAGAGTAATGCTTCCATGGTCACACAATTCTTTTTTCTGTCTTGCTTCTTCAGACCAGGAATAAAATTCTTCTTGAGATATTTTTTTGCTTTTAATCCATGCAAAACGTTTTTTATATTCACGTCTGTAAACTTTGAATACCTCGTCATCTTTTTTCTTTCTTTCCCAAAGATAAGACGCACCTAAATCACGGCAAGTTCTGCCCATATCGTCAATAGCACGGGAGCAGTATTCCGTATCTGTTCTGCCTCGGATAGCAAAATATTTCTGGCAGTTTTTACATTTTCTTATTGGCTGCTCTCTCTTTATACATTCCCTAAGAATATAATCAATAACATCATAAATGCTCTCTGGATAAAGCACATCTGTAAATGCTTTGTCATCAACCATTTCATATTTTGTTTTCAGCTTATCAAAGTGAAACAGCTTCAAATTATCGTCCTGATATTTTTTAAAATAACTTGTCAGCCTTTCGTTTACAGTGCCTTTGGATAAATCCCTGTCAAGGCAGTTATCAAAAATATCCCTAATCTGGCGCTGTATCTCAATAGCTTCTGAAGGAATCCACGTAAGCTGTTTTCTTGGCAGAAGGTCAATTATGTTTTTAAATTCCTGTTCCTCTGCTTGACGAAATCTCTTTTTCCAAACATGGTATGTAATTTGAAAATATGGGTGCACATCTGCCATGTTACGAAGAAAATCCAAAACATTTCTTGTGTACTGGACATCTTTTTTCTGATAAAGGTTTTCAATATCTCTTCCCAGTTGTTCAAAGGAACCCATAAGGTGTTTAAAATCCACATAAAGAAAATCAATTAAACTATCGGGAAACTGATATTCTTTCTTTAATGCATATTCTTTTGTTTCTGTGAGAAACGTTTCTTGTCCCTCTAAAATATAGACTTTATATTGCAGGTCATCAGCCATAGTCATTTTCCTTTCAAAACAAATTTAGACAGAACTATAATTTTATTATAAATGTGTCTTGACAAAAAGGCAATAGAGTGTTAAATTTTATATATAGACTTATATAAAAATTATTTTTTATATGTCTAAAATTTTTGGAAAAATAATTTAGGAGGTGGTTATCAAATGCACATATCAAATTCCAATAAAAACTTAATAAGAGGGGAGGTGTTATGGGTACATGGCAAAACCGCTTCATGTAATAAACGGAGAAGAACTAATGGATATGGATTACAAGCCAATCAAGTTTGCAGTTAGAGATTTTTTAACTCAAGGGCTTGCCATACTTGCTGGAGCACCAAAGACAGGAAAATCATTTTTTGCACTGTGGCTTTGTCTTTGTGTTGCAAAGGGCGAATGTGTTTGGAACTATGAAACACAACAAGGAACAGTTTTATATCTCTGTTTGGAGGACAATGCAATCCGCCTGCAAAACAGAATTCTTACCATAACAGATGACGCACCTGCCAATCTGTTTTTTTGTTGGGAAGCAAATAGGCTTGGCGACGGTCTGGAACAACAGATTAAAAATTTTATTTGGGATCATAAAGACACAGTGCTTATTGTTATTGATACTTTGCAGTGTATCAGAAAACAAAGCCTTGATTACAGCTATGGAATGGACTACAAGGAAATTCAATCGTTGAAAAAAATAGCTGATGAATTTCAAATTACAATACTTTTAATTCATCATTTGAGAAAACAAGAAAGCAAAGATTCATTCCATATGATTTCAGGCACAACAGGTTTGCAAGGTGCAGCTGACAGCATTTTGGTTATGACTGAAAACAAAAGAGGCAGCGGCTCAGTAAAGCTATCTGTTGTGGGCAGAGATATTGAGCCAAGGGAGGTGAAGCTGGAACGAGATGAAAACAATGTTTGGATAAAGGAAGAAGATTCACTGGAAAACGAAAATGAGTCAATAGACGAAATAGTTTCTATTGTTGACAGGTGCATGAAAAAACATGATTTCCTTTCTGGTGAACCAAGTATGCTCTCTGAAATTTTAAGCAGGGACTCTGGAAAAGCAATTTCACATCTGACTCTTTTAAAACGACTGAAAAAAAGCTCTGCGGAGCTTCTGTGTCTTGGTTATGTTTTTCATATCAGGAGAAGTGATGGCAAAAGGATTATGGAGATTTCAAAAATTAAGTGCATAGAAGAAATAAATCAGTGACGGTTGATTTAAAAAACTGGTTTTACTGACCCTGATAGTGACGGTTGCATATGAAAAATATTTCTACTGACCCTGTTACAGAAAAATATAAATTATTTGAAAAGCCTTTAAAATCAAGGAAAACTGGACTTTTCAAAAAAAGCAAAACTTTAAAAAGTGACGGTAGTGACGGTTTTTATGGGAGTGGCAAAATAACTGACCCTGCTGACCCTGTCCGTGTGGATAAAGGCTTTTTGGGGCACTGTGACCGCCTGTGTGGCACTTAAAAATCAATGTGGGGTTATTAATCGCCAAGAAGCAAAAAGAAGGCGTAAGGGGATTTTTGGGAAACCGTTGGAAAGCGTTATAAATTCTGAGAATTTCAGCTTTTGAGGGCTTTTTTTAAGGGCAAAAAAGATTGCAGGTTAAAGTGGCGGTGTCTTGTTCCGCCACGGTTTCCTCAAATCACCGCAGTGCGGAGATTTATATCCAATAAATAAATGGTGTCATAAATAAGTTATAGGCATCAAAATCAGCTCTTTGTAGATGTAAAAACTGCATTTTGTCTTAGAAAACACGGGCTTTTTACCTGACGTCGGTACAGACATCAAAGAGTATTTGAAGGAAGTGATGAATATTGAAAAATAATAGTGAAAAACATTCATTTACTGTCAGGCTTTCAGAAGAAACAGCTAAGCTTTGCATATCTGGTATGGCAATAGATGACTGCCGAAGCCGAAACGAATTTATTGAAAAAGCTATAAAATATTACGCTGGATACCTTTCAGCAGATAAAAATAAATTGGTTTTAGGTGAGCAAATTCAAAAATTAGTTGAGTCATCGGTGAAATCTTCTGAACGCAGAATATCAAATCAGATATTTAGAATAGCAGTGGAGCTGGCAAAGCTGCAAATGATAAATGCTTTGTATTATCAAATTGATGAAGAAACGCTTATTGAAATCCATAACTTATGCGAAAAAGAAGTAAAAAATATAAACGGTGTTTTCTCTATTGAGGATATGATAAAGCGTAAAAATTGATGAAAGGACGGTGGCAAATCCATGGCAAAAATTATTTTTGCTGCAAGATATGTTAAGAACATTTCAAAAGGGCAGATAAAAAACTATGTGAAATATATTGCCACCAGACCAAATTCAGAAAAATATTCTCAAACTATTTTGGACGAAGTTTCGGAGCTCCAAAGTAACTGGATTGCAAAAGAGCTTAAAAAATCTCCAAAACTGAAACAGGAATGTGCCGAAGAATATCAGGCATATGAAGAAAATCCCAGTTGCAAAACAGCAGAAAACCTCATTCATAAAATCGCTGAAGTGAATATTTATCATGGAAATGATATTAAAAATTATGTTGGGTACCTTGCTAAAAGACCTCGTGCAGAGTTTACAGAGCAGGGGCATGCACTGTGGAATGACAAAGACGAAAAAATTAATTTGCGTAAAGTACAAAATGAAGCAGCAGAATATCAAGGTCGTATATGGAATTTTGTTGTTTCATTAAAACGAGAAGATGCCCAAAGGCTGGGATATGATAATGCAAAAACATGGAGAAATCTTGTGGTGCAAAAGTCATTAGCCATGGCAAAAGAAATGCGTATCAAGCCTGAAAATCTTGTTTGGTATGGTGCTTTCCATAACGAAGGGCACCACCCTCATATCCATATTATGTGCTATTCAAAAGACCCAAAGGAAGGCTATATAACAAAAAAAGGTATTGAAAATTTGAGAAGTGAATTTGCCCATGAGATTTTTCATGATGAATTTTATCATATATATGAGCAGAAAGATCAGGTGCGAAAATGTATTTATGAGGAATGCAGAAGAACATTAAATGAGTCTTTATCTATGAAAAATAAGGAAAATTCATATGCACAATCGTTACTGTTTGCCTTGGCAAATAATCTGAAGACAGCAAAACATAAAAAGGTCTATGGTCGTCTTGCCAAAGAAAATAAACTGCTTGTAGATGAAATTGTTTCTGAAATAAGAAAAGACAAAAAAATTAATTCATTGTATCAAACATGGCTGGAATTGAAAGATGAAGTTTTATCTTTCTATGACGGTAAGGGTTACGCCAGACATTCTTTTTCAGAAGAAACAGAGTTTAGGAATATCAAAAATTTAGTGCTGAAAACTGCATTGGAAATCAACAATATTCAGTTGGAAATTCAAAACCAAAATGAAAAGCAAATAATAAATGGCATAATAAGAAATCAATTTTTGTGTTTGCTAAAAGAAGTCAGCCATATTATTGAGGAAGATTATGAAAAGAAAGAGAACTATATAGCTGCTATTGATAAGAAATTATATCAAAAAATACTGGAGAAAAAAGAAGCTCACGGTATGAAAATGGGTTAAATATGTGCACAAATTGTGCAGGTAATGTGCACTGATAGTCTCTGTGAAAAAGTTTTATTGACTATTAAAATTAATGTAATGGTAAAAGATATTTTAATAAAAGAGAAGGTGTCCTATGAAGAAAATATTGAATAAAAAATATTCAAAAGAGATAAAGGGTGTAAAGTATGAAGTTGAAAATCACTTTAATGGTGACAATGAAATAACCGAAAAAGTGGGTGAAATGATTAAAAAGGATTTTTTGTCTGGTGATATTGATGAATCTGATGAGGTTGAGGAAGAAGAAAGTTCATTGGATTTTGGTATGGATGGACCGGCTATGTAGTAGTATTGTTGTTGGCTGAAAGAAGGTGATTATATGGAAAATATCGCTGCTGCAATATATTGCAGACTCAGCCAAGATGATGGTAATGCTGGAGAATCTAACAGTATACAGACACAGAAAGCACTGATAAAACAGTATTGTGCTGAAAATAATATTCCTATTGCAGGTGTTTATTGTGATGATGGATGGAGTGGAACGAACTTTGAAAGACCTCAGTTCAAGCAGATGATGGAAGACATAGAAGATGGCAAAATCAATATGGTCATTGTAAAAGACCTGTCTAGGTTCGGAAGAGAGTATGCTCAAATGGGACTTTATATTGAGCATTACTTTGAGGAAAAGGGCGTTCGCTTCATATCCATTGCTGAAAACTATGATTCCCAAAAAGGTTCTGATAATCTGGTACTACCATTTACCAATGTTATTAATTCCTACTACACAAGACAGGTGTCAGCCAAAACAAAAGCTGCCCATAGAGCCAGAGCGAAAGAAGGTATGTTCCTTGGGGCTCATGCTCCATTCGGTTATGATAAAGACCCAAATGATAGACATAAGCTAATCATTGATCCACCAGCAGCAGAAGTAGTTCAAATGATATTTAATCTATTTGCTGATGGTGTTGGCTATGTTAAGATGACAAAAATCCTTAGGGAAAAGAAAATATTAAACCCTCAGGCATACTTCAATCGAAATCATCCTGATTATTATGAGAAAGATTATTGGCGAAAGGATTTTGACTGGCACGCAACATCAATTCGTTCTATTCTTAATAATCCAGTTTATATTGGAGATGCTGTGTTTGGCAGAACAAGAACAAAAGGATTTTTTGATAAGAGAAGAGAAAAAGTTCCTAAAAAAGACTGGATTGTATATAAGAATGCACATCCTGCCATCATTTCCGAAGAGCTTTGGGATACAGTGCATCAGATGATGAACGCAAAAAGAAGACCAAATGTCAAAGGTGAACTTCAGCCATTCGCAGGACTTGTGAAGTGTGCAGACTGTGGTTCTTCTCTCAATGTAAGCTTCGATAAAAAAAGAGGTGTTTACACAGGCTTCTCTTGCTGGGTATATAAAAACTATGGAAAAGAACGATGTAGTGCTCATTATATTAGCTGGAAAGCACTATATGAGATTGTGCTGGAGAATATTAGGAGTCATGCTAATATCGCACAAAGTGCAGAAGAACAGTATTTGGAAATGCTTATGAATCTTAAAACAGACCAACAAAAGCAAGATGGCAAGAAAAGCAAAGTGGAATTGCAGCGTGTTGAAAAAAGATTGTCAGAAGTATCAGCTATTATCAAACGACTATATGAAGACTTGGCATTGGGCAGAATTAGTGAGGAACGATATGATGATATGTATTACGGACTTAATGAAGAGGAAAAAGAGCTGAAAAATAAGCAAAAGACACTGCAAAAGGAATTGGACAAAAACAGTGAGGTGTTCCAAAATGTTGAGAAATTCATTCCTCTAATTAGGAAGTATACGGATATACAGGAGTTGAATGCCTACATACTTAATGAGCTCATAGAACGAATAGTTGTCCATGAAAAGACAATAGGTGATGATGGAAAGAAGACACAGAAAGTGGAGATATACTATAAGTTCGTGGGTGTTGTGGAGATTGAGGAGGGAAGCATAAAAGAAGCTGATCGTTGAATAAACGGTCAGCTTAACTTTTGCTTAAAATATTAACTTTGAATCAATAAATATTGTTTTAAGACTTCTTTCAATAAACTTGTGATGATATCTATCAATGTTTTTTCATTACCATTTTTATAATAATCATCAAATGCTTCATAATATAGCTTTCTGTCTGAATACTTTACGTTAATTGGTGGATAGCCATCCTGCATAAGCATAAGGTTTAAAATCAATCTTCCAGTCCTTCCATTGCCGTCTATAAAAGGATGTATACCTTCAAATTTTAAGTGAAACAGTGCTGCACGTTCAATAGGGTGCAGTTTTTTATTTGTCGTAAACTCAGCTACAAGATTTTGCATTTGTTCTGGTACTAAAATTGGATCGGGTGGTTCGTGATAAGCACCCATAATGCGTACTGGAATACGGCGGTAAATGCCTCGATCATCAGGTCTATCCATAAGCACCAATGTATGAATTTGTTTTATAATACTTTCAGAAAATGGTACCTGATTTTTGACTAAATCCTGTACATAAAGAAAAGCATCTCTGTGACCAACAGCTTCTAAGTGATCCTTCAGAGGTTTCTTATCTATAGTAACACCTTCCAGAACCAAAGCAGTTTCTTGA
>JAHZEA010000004.1:133486-160369 GCA_019422065.1 Lachnospiraceae bacterium
AAGTGTCAGAGTATTTCCTTCAATAGCGTTAGAGTTATAGGTATATTCAATTAAAAATTCTTCACGAAGTCGCTCCAATTCTCCTTGTGTTAGAGGTCGGCGTTTATCAAGTTCTGCTTTGAGTTTATCAACTTCGGCAAAAAGCTCTACATAAGGGCTATTGTTCCGTTGATAGCGGGTTGTTCTGCCGTCAATAGGTTTTTCGGCATCAGCAGGAATAAGCCAGGCACGACCATGGCGTATAACGCCATTAATTTTGCCTTCCTGGCACAAAATACGAACACGACGGTCTGAAATACCCCATTGTTTGGCTATTTGTGAAACGGATTTATATTCCATGGATTGTCACCACCGTTTATGTTTTTAATGATAGTATATCCTTTTGGCGGAATAATAGCAATGGGGATTTTGATTTATCGGAATGATAGAAAGCCTGATTTGAATGATTGTAGGTGTAAATGATTTGGGGGATTAGTGAGTGAAAATAAATTCTCACCTATAAAAAGTGTGTAGTTATGTGGTTTTAGCTGATTGATTATCTTTTGTGTCAACAAAATAGTAGTATTATTTAAATTATTGTATAAGTAAAGAGCTATCAGATTTTTTGAAAGTCTGATAGCCCTTTTTTGTTTGGTGGAGTGGGGAGGATTCGAATCTCTTCAGGCACTTGTTAATTACAGTATGGTTTTGCTCTTACGGTTTCTACAGATTGCACTTGGTCACTCCGTGCGCACCCCTTACCACCGTGAAATCATAACTAGTCATTGACATTTCTCCTTCCAAAGTTAATAAAGTCTGTACAAAAGATAGGAATAAGGATATTAAGTCAATTGGGATACCGATTATAAGAGCAAATAATACTGCAATAACCAACTAAGTTATTATTTTGGAAGCTTATTATTTAATGTTTCCACCACTGCGTCGCTTAATTTCTGTGATAGAACTTTCGCATTTTCAGAGTTCTTGTTGTGTTTCGGATAGTTATAACTCCAATAATATATTTTTCTTTTATAATTTTACTGTTTTTATACTTTTGGGCTTGTTTTTGCTATGCAGAGAACATATCAAATATCATTATATTATTTGTACAAATTCCTTTATCCAAACAGAGATACACTTCTCCGTCAATCTCAATGATTTTAAGAATGTATAAATCTTCATAGGTAAATAAGTTATTGAGTTGTTTTAATACTATGACATATGAATATTATCTATCTTTTCAGGAAATCCCAGCTGAATACCAAGATGTTTTTATATCATATCTCTTAAATTTCTAAAGAAACAGATTCTTTTACCAACTGCCATTATACTTCAATCTAATAATCTATTAATAATATATATTATATAGATACGCTTAGTATATATCAAGAAAAAAAGTTTTATATTTTCTCAAAACACTTGGCTTTACGGAGCTTGATTAGTGCAATGATAATTAAGACTTAAACTAATAGAGTTAAGCTAGAAAAAAATGAATAATAGCTACATGCAACGGTAATAGTGTACCATCTAAAGCGAATTGTAAGGTTGTTAGAAGGTATTTACACCCAAAATAAAGAATTTATAATATCAAAACTAACAAAAAGGAGAGATTTTGTGATAGAAAATACTTTTATAAACGTGGATGAGGTGGCTAATGAAATAGATATATCCAAATCTTACGTTTACAAAATTGTACAAAGAATAAATGATGAATTAAAAGTAAAATTATTTATCACAATTTAAGGATGAGTTAATAAACAATATTTTTTATAGCACACCTGTTACTAATAAAATGGACTCGGATTTAGATATGACTTTCAAAAACTTTGTAGAATGTAATACCAAAGATATGAGAGTTCACATTAAAAAAATACTTGGATAACTAAAGAACACATTGTTGAGTCTAGGCTGATGGTGTATTTAGGAAGGCTGAAGATGTGCAACATTGCGGCTCGGCAAATCATATGCTTGCAAAAAGAAATGATGAACTACAATGGAAAAAGGTACTTTCTTGTGTATCTAAAAACAATTCATAGTTAGCAAAGTTCAATTTTAATCACGTTATTTAGGACTACAATTTGAAAAAAATCCATGTGTAAAAGATGGCAGTATTGGCAATAAGAAAAACAGAGAAATGCTATTTTAGACGAAAGACGAGTACCTGAATTTTTCAAAAGTAGTGATGGACAAGTCAATTTCTTTTTATGCCTTTTAAGTGCTTTACTGGACAGGCATTCGTGAGAGTTAACTTTTGTTATTAACTCCTGTTGATTTCGATTTTGAGAAGTACATAATGAGAATCAATAAATTATTTCAGCATTTAAATGGCTGAAATTTATTTATTACGCCAAAAACAGAAAATATCAATAGAGCAATCAAGAAGCACAAGTTCCTTGTAGAAGAAATGCAAGAATATTTGAAATTATTCTATAATATACAACCGTAGGATCGAATGTCTTTGATTACAAAATGTTATCTGTACTGTGAGATTCAGAGAAGATCAAAGGAAAGCGACACAAGACGCTTCACAATATACGATATCTGATACAGTTACGTTAGTTGCCAGGTTGATTTAAGTATTTTTCCCATGGTAATCGTTGGCAAAGTAGGTTATGAAGCATTGATATTATTGCTTTTGTTTCTATCAAAACAAGCAGAAATTGCAGATAAATTGGACTTGTAAAGTGGTTATTAAAAAGACTTACAAAATATAAAACGCACAGCTTATAATCAACGCTTCGAGAGAACTGAAGCAGGGGGTGGTTATTAAATATTTCAAAATGAAAATACTTCGGAATAATGGAGGCAGACAAATTAAAGTATGTATCATGATAATAATAGCCTGTCGGAAAAATCAAAGAATTTGGAGAAAATTAATGCTGTATCAAAGGTAGAACTGCAAGATTATAAGCTGATTTGTAAAGTTTTTGTCAATAAACAGAGTGATGACATGCTGAACAAGCAAAGGGACTCGTACAGTTTAAACTGCCTTGAAAACGCTTTAGAAATTATAAAGACGAAAGGTAGGAACACAAGAAGTAAGAGATAATTTATGACGAAAAGAACAGTTTGTGTTATGAGCTGCAGAGAGAACATTATTTTCCTTGCCTATCACTTCCTGAAGAAAAACAGAAAAACATAGGCATTTGTGGATAAAGGTATTTAAGATATATCAAGGAGCATAAAAGAAGTTTTTATTCTAATTTGCTGACCTCCTGCAATCTGAGCAGTTACCTTGCCAACATTGACGAATAAGCAGAATATATATTTTCTTGAATAGTAAAAAATGTCGAAAAAGAAAATGTAATGGAAAAACTCAAAGCGGAAAATCAAATGTTTTGGGTACAAAAGATAAATAATATCCACAGTAGAACAATGTAGATTATAAATTTAGAATTGATTTTTAATGGATAACAAGTCGAGTACAGTTTATTTTTTAAATAAACTGTACTCGACAAAACGAAAAGTTGCTTATAAACAGTTGTCTTATAATCCGCTTTCTTATACAATGTAAAATATCTAATTATATTGTTAGGAGTCTACTTGCTATGGATAATACGATGATTACTGAAAGAGTTGGTAATAGGATTAGAGAATTACGCAGTCAAACAGGATTAAGCCAAGAGAAATTTGCGTTGAAAATAGGTATGGATCGTACTTATTTTGCAAGTGTTGAGTTAGGAAAACGAAATATAGCCTTAAAGAATATTGAAAAGATAGCAAACGGATTAGGCGTAACATTATCCGAACTTTTTGAAGGAATTTAATTGTTACATATAATAAATAGATTATGAAAAGAGGACAATGATGATGGCAACAGATAATGAAAAATTATATAAAACATCATTGATAAATAACCGAAGATATTTGGGAAATAAGTATAAGCTGCTCCCTTTTATCACTAAGGTTGTTAATGAGGAATGTGAAAAAATTGAATCTGTTGCTGATATTTTTGCAGGTACAGGTGCGGTTTCATCAGCTTTCACAGATAAAATTATCACTACAAATGATTTAATGTATAGTAACTTTATTTGTAATTTAGCTTGGTTTGGAGCTCAGGAATATAATTCACAATTAATAATAGATTATATTGTGCATTACAATTCTTATGTGGATTTTAAAGATAATTATATGACAGAGAATTTTGCTAATACTTATTTTAGCTATAATGATTGCTCTAAAATTGGCTTTATAAGAGAAGATATTGAAAAAAACTTTGTTGCTGGCAAGATTAATGAACGAGAAAGAGCAATCTTGATAACTTCACTATTATATGCTATGGATAAGATTGCGAAGACTTGTGGACATTATGATGCATACCGCAAAGGTGCAGAGTTTAATGCTTCACTTGAACTTTTTGTTCCTTTAGCAGAGGTTCATAACAATTCTAACAATAAATGTTTTAATAAAGACGCCAATGAACTGGTAAAAGAGATTACAGCAGATTTAATTTACATTGACCCACCATATAATTCTCGCCAATATTGTGATGCATATCATTTACTTGAGAATGTTGCACGATGGGAAAAACCTGAAGTTTATGGTGTCGCAAAGAAAATGGACAGAACGAAAATGAAGAGCAAGTATTGTACTAAAAGTGCAACAGAAGCTTTTGAAGATTTGATTAAAAATATAAATGCAAGATACATTTTGTTTTCATATAACAATATGGCAACTAAGGGAAATGGTCGTTCAAATGCTAAAATTGCAGATGAAGATATAATGCGTATATTACAAAGTAAGGGAACAGTAAAAGTCTTTTCAGAAAACTATAAAGCTTTTTCAGCAGGAAAATCTAATATCTCAGATAATGCAGAGCGATTATTTTTGTGTACTTGTTTCAATGAGGAGCAATAATATGATTCAGTCTCCACTTAATTATACAGGCGGAAAGTTCAAATTACTTCCTCAGATATTGCCATACTTCCCTGAAGACATTGATGTTTTTGTTGATTTATTCTGCGGGGGTTGTAATGTAGGGGTAAATATTGAGGCAAACATAATTATATACAATGATTTAAACCAAAACTTAATATACCTTTACAATACACTAAAGAATTTAGATAAAGAATCTACATTTGAATGGATTTATCAAATTATTGATAAGTACCAATTATCTCTTGCAAGTGAAAACGGATATGATTATTACAAATGTGAAAGTAGTAAGGGATTAGGTTCGTACAATAAAGAGAAATTCTTACAACTGCGCTCTGACTTTAACCAAAGAAAAGCTAATAGGAACTTTGATTATTACCACTATATAATGTTATATGTTTTAATTGTTTACTCGTTTAATAATCAAATCCGTTTTAATTCCGGTGGAGAATTTAATTTACCCGTTGGAAAGCGAGATTTCAACAGAAAAATGGCGGATAAATTATCTGCGTTTATTGACAGGGTAAAAGAACAAAATTGTATGTTCACTTGTAAAGATTTCAGGAAGTTTGATATTTCAAAATTAGACAGTAATGATTTTGTATATGTCGATCCACCGTATCTTATTACTTGTGCTACTTACAATGAACAAGGCGGATGGAATGAAGAGTCTGAGCGTGATTTATTAGTATTTTTAGATACACTTTCCGAAAAAAACATTCGCTTTGCGCTTTCTAATGTTCTTAGAAGCAAGGGAAAAGAAAATCATATATTGATTGAATGGCTCAACAAGAATAGTGATAAATATCGACCTATATCGTTGAATTATAGCTATTCTAATTCAAATTATCAAACGAAAGATAAGACTTCTACTTCCGAAGAAGTTTTAATCTTAAATTATTAAGGGGGGGAGCTGTTATGAATATACCTTATAAAAGTTTTTGTTGGAGTTTGGGAACAACAAGCTTTAGAACAAAGAATTTCAATAAAACAATAGAAGAACAGCTTTCTCTTTTGAATGAGTTTTGGAATTTGAAAGAAAATCAAGATATCAACTGGTCTGGAAATAATGAGTTACAAGCTTGTTATTATGACTTTATGAAACAAAAAGGATTTGTAGAAGGTAATGCAAAAAACAAGCCAAAAGATGCCCGTGAAAAAACTTCAGGTTTAGTTGATATTGGTTTGATTGATGAAAATAGAAAGTTAAGTGACGCTGGCAGAGCGTTGCTACATATTAGTTCTAAAAATAATTTCTCGTCGGATAACCAATTTCAAATTGCAAAAGATAGCTTTATTTATTTAAAACAGTTGCTAAAAACTTCTTATACAGTAGATGGACAAACTGTAAGACCATTTTTAGTGTTGCTTTATTTATTAAGTAAAGTTGATTATCTGACACTTGATGAGTATACATATTTACTGCCTTTATGTGTAGGTATGAATGAAACGGATGAAATCATTGAGGGAATCAAAAAATTACGAACTAATTGTACAACGATTGATAGCATTATAATAAAGCGTCTAATGAATATGAATAACTATAACACGGCATTAGACTACTTTATTGAAAATGATGTTACAGAAAGCTTAATATGTGAAATTGGGTTGAACAGAAAAAGTCGGCAGTACGACAAGCCATATTTTAAACTGTATAAAGCACTATACAGAGTTTTTGTGAAAGACGATATTAATAGTTTACCATCTGTTTATTCTGCGACTAAAGATATAAAAATCGGGAAATGGTGGCGTAGTTACTTATTTGATACCACTTCTGAAACTGCAATTAGTAGGTTTCCTTCAGATCATTTAAAAGTTACATTGTTTAATGGTGTTACAGGAGAAAGTGAGTTTAAAAATATATTTTTTAAAACAATGCATTTATTTAAAGCTAAGGCTACACTTTCTGATTATCTTGATTTAAATCGTCGTTATATCAAAACTACCGATATTGTACTATTTCAAGATGATGCAGTTAAATTAGATGTTGTTCCAAGATATTTTTTCAAATCTGTTATGGATCAACTGTATTCAGATATTTTTGTTCAGTCTGAATTACTTTATGAAAATTGCAGCATTGAAAGCATTTCACCTTGTCTTATTGTTAGTGACGACACGATTATTGATGGTATTAATGAGGAGCTTGGATTAAGCGTAACTACTGTAGAAGCAGCCCGTGAAGCTTTAGAGGATAATCGTTATCAAAGATTGCAACACCTTATCGACACTAAATTTACTGATGAAAATTTGCTGTTATTGCTTGATTATTTTGAAGATAGAAACGATACTGAAATTAGAAATATGGTTACTGATAACGCTGATGTTCCTACCATTTTTGAGTATGTGTTGGGAATTTTGTGGTATAAAGCAAGTGAAAGACAAGGAAAAATTCTTGATTATATGAAACTTTCGCTTGACGCTGATCTGCTTCCTAAAACACACGCTGCCGGTGGTGAAGCTGATATTGTATACGAATATTGTGCAACGGAAGCCTATCCAGAACACACATTACTTCTTGAAGCAACTCTTGCTGATAGTACGAATCAGCGTAGAATGGAAATGGAGCCGGTATCAAGACATTTAGGAAGACATTTAATACGCACAGGAAATCTTAATTCTTATTGTGTCTTTGCAACTAATTATCTTGATATAAATGTAATTTCTGATTTTAGAAGTAGAAAAACGACACCATTTTACGATCCACAAGACTATTCAAAATCTGTAAACGGCATGAAAATAATTCCGTTGCAAACATCAGAATTAAAGAAAATTGTGTCTAATGGCAAAACATATAAAGAATTGTATCCATTATTTGAGGATGCTTTTAATTCAACTTTACCTCCTCATCAGTGGTATGAAAACTGTATTAATATATAAATATTTATAGTTTTTGTATTATATATGCTAATATCAATTGTAAGGGGTTATTATGAAGATTGATTTAACACAATATAAGATGAAAGATATGACAAATAAGACAGTAGATGTTGTTTCTACTTCTTCTGTAACTGCTGTGCATCTCCAATTGTTTTGAATAAAACTGATATGCTACGACTTAGATTTATTCCAACACTAGTGTCAAATGAAAAAGAGCCACACAAATCTGTATCAGGGAAAATACTTTACGAGAAAAAACGAAAAACCGAAGATTCTTTTCCAACTGATAATGTTAACATGGCTGATAAAATTTCCAGAGGTTCTGTAAGAGTTGGGGGTTGGATGGAAATAAAATTTGATACTAGTGAAACATATGCTTTATACAAAGGATTAAAGCAACTTTATGAACTATATGAAAATATAGGAGAAATACCATATGGACCTGCAACCTACACTAGAGTTGACAGTAGTCTAAAACAATTCTTGTCAATTATTCAAAATGATCCATCAGCAGCAAGGCTTATTGGTGACGAGGAAAATTATGAGTTAGTAAAGATTTTACTTCGTCTAATAACACAAACAGATTCTCGAGAATCTTTAAAGAAGAGTCTTTCTGAACTCCAAAATGAAAATCTACAATACTTATCTTCTTCTTTAAGCTTAGAAAAACTAAAAAGAGTGGAAGTTCTAATGAAATACAATCTAGAAAATGACAATGAAGAATTTTGGCAATCTGAAGTTTTCAAAGAAAATCAATGGGTTTTATCTCAGATATTTGCCTGTCCTTGTACTATTTTTGCAGATAAAGCCTATGTCGGTGGAAAAAATATTAACAATAGTGGTGGTAATGTTTGCGACTTTATTTATCAAAATAAGTTATCTCAAAATGTGGCATTGATTGAAATTAAGACTCCTTGTACTGAAATAATAGGCAATTCATATAGAAATACTTTCAGCTTTAGCTATGAATTAAGCGGTGCAGTTAATCAAGTGTTAAATTATAGAGATGTGTTTACAAAAAATTATTATTCATTATGTAAAAATGGAGATGATTCATTTGAGCTTCTTGCGCCAAAATGTATAGTTGTCATTGGTAAAATATCTACACTGACAGCAGAGCAAATTGCAGCGTTTGAAAATTACAGAAACAGTTTAAACAATATTGTTATAATAACATTTGATGAATTGCTTGAAAGAATTTCAGATTTGATTGCTATACTTTCTGATAACAATATTTCTGATTAAAAAATTATAAAACAAATAAAGATATTGAAGAATTTTAATTTTGTAAGGTGATTATATGGGTTTTTTTAATGATTTCCAATTTGAGTTGATTTCTCAAACGGCAATAGTTCATTACATTGAATATCAATTTGAACAAGAGTTAAATAAGGCGAAAAATTTTCTTGATATAGAAATTAAAGAAAAGCTGTATGATAATAATTCAGATTATATGAGAAGGCTTAATTCTGCTTGTGATTACTTAAATGTAGATACTATTTGTTAAATTACCCAGACAAATCTGTTTAAGATTAGTTTATGGAGAACAAGTAGGAATAATAAATTAACTGTTATTAAGTCCCGAAAATTCTTGAAAATACGTGGGTTTTCGAGATTCTTGTTTTTTACTAGCTTTAAAATTGCTGTAAACTTCCATGGCTGTGGAGACTCTTTTGTGATCAATCTGTTTAACTATTAGAATCAAGTGCATAAATTTTCTATCTGAAAAAATAACAAATGTTTGACCATTAAGAAAAACAGCCTACTGAGGTGTTGTAATTATTTTTCTCAAAAATAGATGTGCACATATTTTACTGGATGATATTCCCCAAAAACAGCAAAGAACTAGGATGCAATCATTTTGTTGAAGGATGCCAGTGAAATATGTTGGTGGAGGCTGAGGATGTCAAAAATGCTATTGTTGCTTGTTTAACACACTAAATTATGCATGAAATGATTCAACTTTCCCATTGAATCCACAAGAATGCAATATGTTTTTAAATTGATAAAATTTATCTTTGGAATAATCGTGTATATACCAAGTAATCAATTTTGTATCTAAACTCTTACAGATTTCTTCAAGATAGCACTGATCAACTTTAGAAAAAGAGAATCCCCAAGAATAAATATTTTTTATGTCAAAGGATTTTAATTTATTAAACACATCAGTTTTCCGAATAACTTCTTCAGTTGGCTTTCTTAGTCCTTCATGAATATTGTCTATACCCTCCATGCCAAAATCATATCTAGATTCATCTTGATCATATTGGTTTCCATGCCCAAATATAATTTCTTCACCTTGTACTCCATGAATGTGACAGATTTGGTTTTCTGAAATTAAATAAATTTTCTCCAAAGTTCTAGTGTAATTAAATGTTAAAAAAAAACTAGTAGTTTTGATTTTATCCGTGAAAAATGCATTTTTTAAAATTGAGTTAGGGTACTTAATCGTGTTTATCCATTCTGAGAAAAACTTAGCAAAAGCTCTGGAATTAATAGACAATGTTTGCGTGAAATCCTCTCTTGAGTAGGCTGTTTTCCATAAATCTATATCTCCATCACGATCTATTATTTCTTCTAGTTGGTCAAAGAAATATTCCCATTGTATTGTACCCAAAGTTGATTCGAAGTCTGCCCAATTGCCACCTGCAGTTTCATCAATGCAATATATCAGAAATGAGGCTAAGTCTTCATTACTGATATACTCTTCTCCATCTGGCATTATCTGAACTTCAGATAAATAAAAAGAAGATGTGTTTGCTGCCTTTGGAAATTGTGAAACGAGCCAATGCCTAAATTGTTCATACCTGGTATTCATTTTATGACCTAGATCAAAGCCATTTCCAATTATAAATAGATTTTCTATCATCTTTATCACCTCTAAATTTCAACCTAGTATCTAATAAAACTTAATCTTTAAGAAATTAAACCTTTATAATTATAACATAAATTGGAGGCTTTTATTTTCATAATTTTCACTTAACATTCCATTATTATTTTAAATTTGCAACTAAGATGACATTTTTGATGCAATTTATAACTGCAAAGCTAGAAATTCATATTGTATAGATAATTATATATTTAAATTTGTACAAATAATTTGTCAATATGAGACATATATTACAAAAAAGAGCCAAAATATGAAAAAAAGAGAGCTATATATGTGTCTAAGCTTGTGGAAGCGAAATATGGACGCAGGTCATGCAATAGACAAATGAGAATATAGCATATTAATGACAAAAGGCTGTGGAATTTTCTCCTCAGCATTTTATCTATATAAATTCAATTCTTATTGAAGTTAACTTAATTGACACGATATTCTATACTTTAAGGAGGTTATTATGGCACGCAATAGTCGTAAACAAAGCCAAGGGATTGATCACTTTCTAACAGAGTTTTCCTTGATGGTAGGATATGCTCGCCTATCGGTCAACGACCGCATAGAAAACCATTCTATCGAGAATCAAAAGAAAATCGTTTCTTTTTGGGCTGAGTAGCATAAACTTCGGATTTCAAAATTTTATGTGGATGTCGGATATGGTGCCAGCATCTTTCTAACAGTTACTTCAAGATATTTTTGACGGCAAGATGGAATGCGTTATTGTAAATGATCTGTCGCGTGTTTACCGCGACCATATAACTGTTGAATATTATATTGAAGAATTCTTTCCACTGAAGAATGTGCACTTTGTATCTGTAACGGAACAATTTGATACCATTAACGGTCTGACTGACCAATCCTCATCCAAACGCTCCCAAATCCGGATTCCGCTGACAAATGTATTTAATGAGCACACCGTAATTTATATAAAAAAGAAAACCGCATTTGCCTTAGACATGAGGTCACAGAGTGGAATATTTATCGGTACCTACGCACTGTTTGGATACCAAAAATCTGAGAAGGAATTCGAACAGATCATTCCTGATACTAAGGCTGCGGCAATTGTAAAGAATATTTTAAACTATTCATTGATGGAATGGGAATCACTACGATTGTTCGGTATTTAAATGAGAACAACATTCATACATCGATTCAATATGTGCGTTTCAAAGGGTTGGTTGGTAATTACTATGATGGGAATGGAAGCAGGAATAGCCGACTTGTAAAGTATATTTTGATCAATCGCATATATACAGGTGTTCTCGTTCAAGGAAAATAAAAATGAGTTGTAACAGGAACACAAGAGCCTTTGGTTGATATAAAAATTTTCGATACGATTCAGAAGCAGCTACAATCAAAGGCTTTTCATCTGAGTGATTCTTCTCAGGGTACTGAAAATATTCTAAAAGAAAAAGTAATCTGTGGATGCTGCGGAGGAAAAATGTAGCGTAAATGTGGAAGCAACCATGCTGACTGATACTTTTTTCTGCAACACAAATAATCGTTTAGTAGTAGGAAAATGCACAGGAATATATGCACGAAAAAGAGATCTTAAGTTTAATCTATCACCAACTCAAACTATACATACAAGAGTAATTTATTTCTAGCTTGCAGTATGATAAAGAAATGGTACAACTTAAAACAAAATTGGATGCACAAGTAGAATTCCAGCGAGAAATTGTAGAAAATCTGACCATGTACTATGAGCAGTATGTCCTAGGAGAGGTTAGTATAGACAAGTTTAAGGTCAAACAGCAAAAGCTTCGACAAGCTGTCGAAGATCAAAAAGCGATAGAGCTTGAAATCGAAGAATGTGAGCGAGTGTACATCTGGTTTTCTCGTTTGTGTAAAGTTTGGGATAAAGAACTTCTGCTTTCATCCATTTTAGATAAAATTAATAATATTGTTGTAGATAAATGAAAGAAAATTGTGGTAAAATAAAATTAATAAATTATTTTAATGAGGTGGTACACATGGATACTCAAGATTGCGTTGCAACAATTTATGATGAACGAAGTAATTTTATTATTATTGGATTAACTGGAAGAACGGGTTCTGGGTGTAGCGAAGCGGCCTCTATAATGGAATCTACCAATTTTGAAGATTTAAATCTAAAGGCTCCTAAGAATCAAGATTTTCACTCAAAGGATGAACGAAAATACAAAATAATATATGATTATGCAAAAAAAAATTGGAATTCATTTTATATTTTGAGAATGTCCGATATTATTTTCTCTTTTCTTCTGCCATATGAACTTAAAGAATTAAACGAGATCTTTACCACAATTGTTCCTTCATGGCCAAAAGAGATAATGGAAAAAGTTATTAAAGATGAAGCTTTTGCTAAACTATATAATGATGCACACGACTCCTTCATGAAACTACGTACTTCCGACAATACGCTTTTGCGTGTCAATAAAGAACAACTTTCTGAAGAATATAATCTTATAAGTTCTATTGATAGACTTCATTCTTCCTTTAAGAAAATTGCTAGTAAATACTCATGCTATACTACCGTTAAAATAAAAGATGAATCAAAAGAAATTACAGCAAATGCATATTCATGCCTATGGCAGAATATGGGCAATGTAATAAGGCGAGAGGGAGATGTAAAAGACTCTACTGCTGATAGCAAAAATATGTTTCATCTTGCTAGACGAGCCAATGATTTTATTAAAGCAATAAGAAATCAAAATAGAAAATTAAAAAAGCATACTTTGATTTGTATAGATGCTTTTAGAAATCCATATGAAGCTCAATATTTTCAAGACAGATATTCTGCCTTTTATTTAATATCGATTAACACTGAAGATTCTGAACGAAGACGTAGACTAGGGAATTTAACCAACGAACAAATTTTAAGCTTAGATGCATTAGAGTATCCTAGTAAATTAAAAGGTATAGATATATTCACAAATCAGAATATAGCAGCATGCATAGAGTTGTCGGATATACATGTTTATAATCCTCATTCGTCTACCATTGAAAAGTTTTATCTCACAGAACAGTTGGTTAAATATATAATGCTTATTCAACATCCGGGGTTAATTACACCTACACACATAGAACGTTGTATGCAAATGGCCTATAATGCCAAATTGAATTCTGGTTGCTTATCTAGACAAGTTGGTGCAGTTATTACCGATGAAAATTTTTCAGTTAAAGCTGTTGGATGGAATGAAGTTCCAGAGGGACAAGTTCCGTGTGGTTTGAGAGATATTGAAGATTTGTGTGAAAACAAAGATTACGATACATTTAGTGCATTTGAGATTGAAGACGAAGAGTTCAACACAGAAATTTCTAAGGTATATAATAAATCAAAAAATGCTAATTTAAATGGTAGGTGTTATCAATACTGTTTTAAAGATATTTATACTGAAGTAACACATAAAAAAAATCAAGTTCATACCCGAACACTTCATGCGGAGGAAAACGCTTTTTTGCAATTAGCAAAATATGGGGGCATGGGAATTAAAGGTGGAAATCTGTTCACTACTGCGAGTCCCTGTGAGTTATGCTCTAAAAAAGCTTATCAACTGGGAATTAGAAATATTTATTATATCGATCCTTACCCTGGAATATCTTTACGTCATATTCTTTCATTTAAGAATAGTCATGGCAATAAACCTGAGCTACATTTATTTGTAGGTGCAATTGGTCGAGCCTATACAACCTTATATTCTCAGAAATTATCAATAAAAGATGAATTAGAATTACTGCTGTAAATTCATCATTATCAAAAACAAAAAGCCTAGGTTATCAAAACTATCTTGATAGCTTGGGTTTTCTGCTTTTTAGAATTATATTTTTTTGTGTGCTTGACATACTGGTAAAGAATATCATATATCTGGATTTTCTTGACTTCTGATTTATCACAAGCATTTTTCATGTCCTCATAGAGCTTGATTTTGTAATATAGAAACAGACAATCATTTAGCTTTAAACTATTGACTTGATATATGTGTTAAGACAGGACCTCTTTGATGGTTTTCAGTGTTAACGAATTACTTATCACAGTGGATGGTGCGTTGGATATGAAAAAACAAAAACAAACATGGTAGACAGTAATTCTAAAATTATAAGAAATGGATCTGTCTAAACAGCGTATTAACTTGAAGAAGAATCATTGGCATTTGGTTTGGAAACTGGTTGAGGTAGAAGGAGTTTGGAAAATGTCGCTGGATGAAATCCTACAGAATTTAAAAGTACTTTTGATGGAAATAAAGCTAAATTCGCTGACAAGACATTTGAATATAAATTCTGATTGTTTGGAAATAGAGCATTATAGAAGAGTTTTGTAAGCACAATTTTGTGCTACTAAACGAAATAAAGTTGATAATAATGATTTTGATGGCTTTTTAGTTGCAACAATGAATACATAGAATAAATGGATTGGACTTCAAGCACGTTTTTCTTATTGTTTTGAATAATAGGATTATTATATTATGTTGACATCTACAATTAACAGAACAGATGTTGTTTCGAAATAGAATTTATTGTTTTGCAAAAATATTTGTTGACACATACACAAAAGAGTGTATACATTATAAGCTATGGCAGAAAACCTGAACGTTTTGAATAAAACACAATGAATACGTTGTTGGGGGACGTTTTTATGTTAATAGAAATACTTCATCGAAACATTTCAACCTAATATATGATTAATAATATATTTTTAATTAATCCAATTCAATAATTAATACAAGTTAAAAGCTACCAATATTAATCGGTAGTCACTAGAATTGAATTGTTGGAGTGAATAAAATATTATTTGATGAAAAATTAGTTTATTACAATTTCTTCAGTAATGTTTCATATAATATTTATTGTTCTGTCTTTCATCATCTTGTCTTGTGGTTTAAACTCTTTTTTAACACCATCAGCCCTTGTCTTTTGTGTTACAAAAATATTTAAGTTTAATTTTTGTTTGAGAATTAATTTTAGCAAATTAACTGAAAAAGCCTACCAGTGAGAACTGGAACATAGTAGTCATAGATCCATAGGATGATGTTCTTTCAGGTGCAGTTTATATTCTCTACTTTATATGCCAATTGCATAGTTTTTTCTTCTGATATGATCAGACAAAGAAGATAGTAATCTTGGAGCAGTTTATAACAGAGCTTGTTGATGCTATCGTAGATACATTTTTTCCATTTTGTTAATCTACATGCGATATATAAAAATAGTTACATTGGACAATTTATTAGTGTAGTCATGTTTAGATAGTTATATTGCTTTGGAAAGTTTATGTATTTATGAATCCATGATGCACGACGCTTCTGCTAAATAGATTTAATGTTGTTATTCTTTGAATAATGACTACCTAGGAAAAATAAGCTTCTAATTAGAACTATCTAAGTTGATTGCTTATAAAAAGATAGTTTATGACAAAATGAAAAAAGGTTTATAGTGAGTTATATGACCTCAAAGTACTACGTTAAAGTGTAAAGAATCCTATTTATTTGAAGAACGATATTGACATGACGAGAAAGAATATGGTTGATGTTTTTATTAGCATTATAATGATATGTAGTCATAGCTGAAATTTGTGTTAAAGGAGCGTAGGAATGTTTCTAAGATAAGTGATAAATGTATTTATTTTTCGATGTGTTTGTTTTTGTATGTGTGGATTTACTATGCACTGTTTGGAAAAACCGTTCTAATCATCTTAAGAAAATTTGGATCTAATCAGCAAACTTTTAGGCATATGCAGAGACTATCTATTGTGCCTTATATATTTCCTTGATATAATATAAAATTAAGCTATGAAATAATCTTTTTAGATTAAATAAAAGAAGTTTTTTGTGGAAAAATTAATAGAGTTACTGATAGATAAAGCGATATTTATTTTGGCTGGTATTAGTTGGTGTTTGATTACAAATCTGTCAAATTAAGAACTCTTGAGTATGGAAGTTTTAACAAAAATTTCCAACAATATTAAAATGCAATATTATTGGTATTATGGCTCTTATTTCAAAGGGGGAAATAAGTGGTGAAAAAATATAGCGAGATAATTGATAATGCTAATCCACATACAATTAAAAAGTTTGAATTAATTGAAAAGTATGTAGAAGCATGGGCACATAAGTTGCTTCAAAATCAGTTTTGTACAGGGCTTGTGTTTATTGATTGTATGTCCAACAGTGGAGAATATGTGGATGATAATGGAAATCAGGTTTTTGGTACACCAGTTCGTGTTGCAAAATATCTACGTAAAGTTGCAGGTCAGTATCCCAATAAACAGATAGATTTGTATTTTAGTGATTTATGTGTTAATAAAACTAGTCATCTTAAAGAATTAATGCCAAACGAAAATCGAAATTTTCATTATCATATTACAACAGAAGATGGAAATGTTCTTGCTAAAAGATTGGGACGAAACATGTCTAGCCAAAAGCATTATCTACTTGTCTATGATCCTTATGATGCCACTATTGATTGGAGTGCTATTATGCCATTTATCAATAATTGGAGTGAAGTAATTCTTAATCATATGGTTTCTGATTCCATTAGAGCAGTTAAGGTTGTTAAGAAAGATGAAACTAGAGTCAAATACGAACATACTTATCTAATGGAACTTGAAGACCTTATTCCTTATGGAAGTGATAAGGTGGCGTATGAAAAACGCATTGAAGATATAATAAAATCTTTGAGGCGAGATAGAGTACGTAACTTCTATATTGCTGCCTTTCCTTTTTTTAATGAGAAAAATGCGATAGTTTATAATTTACTCATGTGTACAAGTAATATTAATGGTTTTAAATTATATAAACAATCAGCTTGGCAGACATTTGGTGGTAAATCATCAACAAAGAATACATTCGGATTAGAAACCCAGTTAATGCTTGACTTTGAAGGTAATAACATATCTAAAACACATACAGATTCATTTTGTTATTATATTAAAGATATAGCTGCATACATACAAAAGATATTTAATGGAAGGTCCAATGTTCCACTGAAAGAAATATGGACGCTACTTGATGTTCATCCTATTTTTCCATCAGATGGATTTAGGTCTCAAATTAGGGATGAGTTAAAACAAAACTATGGTGCTAGTGTTAGCAAAAGCACAATAAGTTTTGCTGATAGGAGATAAATACATGAAGAAGGTTAAAGGCTATATCGAAAGAAAAACTATGCTTTATAAAACGGGAGTTGAATATGGTGATTATACAATGAATCATATACAGGGATGTGCGCACGGTTGTAAATATCCTTGTTATGCTTTTATGATGAAAAAGCGTTTTGGACAAGTAAAATCATATGATGAGTGGTTGGAACCATATTTAGTATCAAATACAATAGAGCTTTTAGATAAGGAGATACCACGACTTAAGGATAAAATAAAGTCAGTTCAACTTTGCTTTTCAACAGACCCGTTCATGTATCAATACCCAGAAGTACAGCAGATGAGTATAGAAGCAATAATGAAACTTAATGAGGCTGATATTAATTGTTCTATTCTTACAAAGGGTATTTTACCAATTGAATTGGCAAAACTTTCTAAGAAGAATGATTATGGCATAACTTTGGTTTCTACTAATGACTCATTTATAAAAAGTATGGAACCATATTCAGCACCGTGGAGAAACCGTCTATCCGCACTAAAAGCATTACACGATTTAGGATGTAAAACTTGGGTTAGTATTGAACCTTATCCAACACCTAATATTGTGGAGCAAGATTTACAAAAACTGTTGGATGAAATCAGCTTTGTTGATCGTATTATATTTGGAAGAATGAATTATAACAAAGAAGTTACAGCATACACTGAACATAAAAAGTTTTTTAACAATAGTGCAGAAAAAGTTATTGCGTACTGTAATGAGCATGGGATTAGTTGCTACATTAAAAAGGGAACTATAACATGATGACATAATTCAAAACCATAAAATTTATTATATAAATTTGTAGCTTAAATTAACTAGATTAAGGGTATTTGGATTTAAAATATAAAAAGTAGGTTGGCTGAGTTTTGTCTATTAATAATGGAGAAAAATATACGATTTATTTAATTATTAGACATATAACAAATAAAATATACATAAGCCCTTAAATATATACAGCGGTCGTGTGTTCGAGTCACGTTTCCGGCTCTTTGTAAAAAATGGTTAAAGCATGAGGGTGTCGATAAAGTCAACACCCTTTTGTCAAAGGCTCATTTCATTCAAGCCTTTGACAAGCAGACAGGTGTATAAACGGGGAGTTCCTATGGCATTATTGCCTTGAAACTCCCCGTTTTCCTCGTCGGAAATGAATTCCGACTGCGGATTCCATTTGGGAAACTTATAGTTTCCCAAACCCTTCCACTATAAAAACTACTTTGACTATATATGTTTAGATTTTAGCCGTTTTTTTCTATCACAAATTTGTTTAAGTACAGACGAAATAGCTCCATATCTGTTTCAATATCCCTTGTAATAAATCTTCGTGCAAACTCTGCTGACATACCAATCAAAAAGAAACTACAAAGAGGGCAGGAAAGAAAACGGTTTAAAAGCTTTTTTTTGAAACATTCCATTTTTTCTATTACAATCAGTTCAGTTAATTTTTCTTCTGTCTGCCTTAGGTCTACAATGTCAATAGATTAGCCAAATTCAAATGATTTTTTCTCTATAAATTCATCAAATGCTTGATTTAAAAATTTATTGGCATTTGATAACAGAAAAAGTATTTGCCTTGTATGTTCCTCCTGAAAACTGAATATATTTTCTGTTTTGCTGTCAGACATGCTGTTCATAATATCAGCCATAGTTTCCAATGCTTCATCTTGCAATCCGATGATATCAATCTGGACTATAAGATGAAAAAACATTGAAATATAATGGTCTAAAATATAACCATTTGTGCCAAGTGTATATTTTAATTCTTCTGCCTGATTAAAAACATCTGAAATTTTCGGCAGAGTTTCGTAATTATTGGTAATAAATTTTTGAAAAATATCCATAAGTTCACCACCTGTATTATTTTGGCAAAAGACTTTGTGGTGTATAAACTCTTATGGACTGGATTGTCAAGAAATTTTTTCCATTTATTAAACCTACAGGCATAATTTTAGAGTATATGTATGTTTTATTTTTTATTGCATGTTTACTTAAATTTCCCAATCACTGCTCATTTTTTGAAGTTTTATCATGTTAGGGTATATATTTCCTGTTTTAATAAGTTTAGAAGGTGCTCCATGTTCTGCCACAACACCGTCTTTCAAAACTATTACATTATCGGCACCGCTTACAGTACGCATACGATGTGCAATAACAAGTACAGTTTTATCTTTTATAAGCTTTGACAAAGCATTTTGAATTAAAGTTTCATTTTCAACATCAAGGCTTGCTGTGGCTTCATCTAATAGTATAATAGGTGCATTTTTAAGAAAAGCACGTGCAATAGATATACGCTGCCTTTCACCTCCAGAAAGCTCACAGCCATTTTCTCCAATCATGCTGTTATATCCATCAGGAAGTTTTTTTGCAAATTCTTCGCAGTTTGCTAATTTTGCAGCTTCAATAACTTCTGCATCAGTGGCATTTTTTCTGCCTATTCTTATATTTTCCATTATTGTGTTATTAAATAATGTGACATCTTGAAACACTATAGAATATAAAGACAGCAAAGTTTCCGGGTCTATTTTGGATATATCCATGCCGCCTACAGTGATTTTGCCTTTATCTATATCCCAAAATCTTGTAGCAAGGCGAGAAACAGTTGTTTTCCCACCGCCTGATGGTCCTACTAAGGCAGTAACTTCTCCTTGTTTTGCAGTAAATGAAACATCTTTTAAAACAGTTTCTTTGTTGTTATAGGAAAATCCTACATTTTGAAAAACTATGTCGTATCCTGTGTTTGTAAGCAAACTACTGCCTTTTTGAACCTGGCAGTCAAAAATTTCGTTCATGCGGTTTATGTTTGTTTTGGTTGAAATAATAGCCGCAAGATTTTGCAAAGCGCCTTCAAGAGGAGCATATAGCCTTGAAGCGACAAGAAGAAACATGAAAAATAACGGAATATTTATTTCCCCATTAATAAGCAGTATAGAACCAACAAGGGCAACAGTTGCTATACCAAATTTTAATACAAGTGTTGATGAAACAACAAAAAGTGCTGTTCCAAGCTCGGTTATAATATGACGTTTTTCAACATAGTCAATTTTTTTGAAGAGGCGTTTTAAATATCCTCTTTCTGCATTGTTTGCTTTTAAATCCTGAAGATTTTCAATACATTCCTGAACACTGTCTTCAAGAGCTACATTAGCCGCAACGGATTTATTATTAAAATACTGCTGTATATGTGATGAGAAAAATGTAATTATAAAGGCTATAGGCAATACCCATACAGCAGCAAGAGCCATACGCCAATCATATATAAAAAGACAAATGGAAACCAATGTTGCAGATACAACAGAGCCTGCTAATGCTGGTACATAGTGTGAAAAAGCCGTTTCAAGTGTTGCACAGTCGCCCATTATGGAATTGGTTAAATCAGCAAGGTCTTTTTTACCAAAAAATGATAATGGTATTTTACGCAGATGTTCCGCAAGTGAAATTCTTCTTTTTCCGCTTTCTATATAAGTTGCTAAATAGGTGCAGTTGTATTGGAAATAAGTTGTTATAAATATAATGGCAAGGCAAAAAGCAGCGCCAATGATATAAAATATAGCTTTATTGCCTGTTAAATTTTCGTTCATAATATCAATAACAAAGTAATACAAAAGTCCAACCGGAACCATGAAAGATATGTCCTGAGCAACACATGCAGCACAGCCTTTTATTAAATCTTTGGCACCTTGTTCTGAAAGGGCAAAGCGTCTTTGAAGTGTTTTAATCATTATTGTACCTCCTTTTCTATTTTCCATTTTGCAGCTTTTGAATAGCTGTTCCACATACCTGTGAATATGCCGTTTTTATTAATAAGGCTGCTATAACTGCCGCTTTCGGCAATTTTGCCATTTTTCATAACATAAATGCAGTCAGCATCTATAATGGAAGAAAGCCTGTGAGCAATCACAATAACTGTTTTGCCATTGGAAAGAGCAGAAAGAGCCTGTTGTATACGCACTTCATTATCTGGGTCAGCAAATGCCGTTGCCTCATCAAGTATAAGTATGGGAGCATTTTTCAATACAGAACGGGCAATAGCTATTCTCTGCTGTTCTCCGCCGGAAAGATAAACACCTTTTGTACCAACAACAGTATCGATGCCGTTTGGCAGTTTTTCTATAATGTCCATGCATTGTGCTGATTTTAAAGCTTCGATTACTTCATCTCTTGAAGCTTTAGGTTTTGCCATACGGACATTTTCGAGTATTGAAGTTTTGAAAAGACGGCTGTTTTGAAATACAAAAGATACTGTATTCATCAAAGTTTCTTTTGGAATATCTTTTATGTTGATAGTGCCTATTGATATATGGCCTTTCTGCGGGTCAAAAAACCTTGCGGCTAAACTTGCAAGAGTTGTTTTTCCGCCGCCAGATTCACCTACTAAGGCTACTGTTTGACCGGATTTAATTGATAACGAAATATCGTTAACAGCGTTTATGTTTTTGTCATAACTGTAGCTTACATGTTCAAATTTAATGGAATAATCTAAAGGAATATTGTTTTTTGCACTTTCTGAAAGAGGTTTTTCGTTAAAGACATCATTTATTCTGCTTAAGGCATCATTAACTATCATTGCATCTTCACTCATAAACATTATTTTTGTAAGTGTAGTACCTATAATAGGTGTAATAATTATATAAAAAACAAGATTTAAAAGAAGTTCATTTGTTACACCGTTTCTGGTAAAAATAATACCTCCGGCAATAAGAAAAGCAAACACTCCATTAATTGCTGTTGTGTAGAACATCATAGGCAGGCGCAATGCTTTTGTATATGCAATTACCCATTTTTCATAGTTATCGATAGATGCTTTAAAGCGTTTAAATGAAAAAATAGTCTGCCCGAAAGTTTTTACAACAGGAATACCCCGTACATATTCAACAGCTGCGTTTGACATTTCAGAAAGAGCATTTTGATATTCATTCATTCTTTGCTCCATGTCTTTTCCTGTCATTTTCATCATAATTAAAAATCCAAGAGCAACAGGAACAAGACTTAAAAGCCCTAAACGCCAGTCAAAAGTAATGAGTAAAAACAATAACCCTATCGGTGTGGCAACAGCTCCTGCTTTATCGGGAAGTCTGTGTGCCAGATAGGTTTCGGTTGCAGCACTGGAAGTATTGACTATTCTTCTTAATTTGCCGCTTCCGTATTTTTCTATTATACCAAGGGGCAGGGTTGTAATATATTCCATAAGTTTTTTTCTTATATTTGCAGCTACTCTGAAAGCGCTGATATGTGAGCACATAAGAGCAGATATATAGACAATAACAGAAATAACAGCAAATAAAACAGCATGCCATCCGTAGATTATAATGTGGTTTGCTTTTGAAAAATCTGGATATACATCAAGTATTTCGTGAATTATACGCCATATATACCAAAATGGCACAAGAGATAAAAAAGCGCTTGCGGCAGACAAAATCCATGACAAATAGGTTAGTATTTTGTGTTTTCCTGCATAATTCATAAGTATTGATAAATCAGATTGTTTTTTCATTTGGGAACCTCCTTTAAAATAAATTTTTAATATATCTTGAGAAAAGCTTTCTCTTAATAATATATAGCTTTGGATTATATTTATTAGCTATTGCTAACTGGTGGGGATATATAAATGGAAAGTATATACTTTCCATTAGATAAATTTTTTAGTTTTTCTGTCCCATTATTTTAAGCCAGCCAGCTGTATAAAAAGCTCTCATTTCTTCAAGATAATACTCGGCTTTTTCAATAGGCATTTCGTGTATTATAATTTCCAAAAAAGTGTTAAACATGCCGGTTATGAGAATATGTTCTAAATGTTCATCAATATATGGTGAAGGCCTTCCTAATTTTTTAAGTACTTCTATATAGTCGTGAGTACTTTTTGTTTCTATTTCTACCATTTCGTCAATAATGGAGGAAAAACGAGTGCCTTCGGATTTGCAGAGAATAAGTTTAAATTCTTTTAAATGGTCAAGGGCGTATATAAGCATCTTGTGCATACATTCTCCTGAAACATTGCTCATTTTTTTTGGCTGTTCTTCCATAGGCAAATCGGCAAAGTCGCTTTGTGCCTTTTTAAAACAGCCGATAAAATAATCATAATGTTTACCAACTAAGGTCTCAAAAAGCTCTTCTTTGCTTTTATAATAGCCATAAAAAGCTCCGGTTGTAACACCTGCGGTTTTTACTATATTTCTCAAAGAAGCTGATTTAAATCCCTTTTCAAGAAATTCCTGCATTGCAGCTGAAAGTATTAGGTTTAAAGTTGTCTGTTCGTTTTCGTTCATAAGCAATCTCCATTTATAACAATGTTATATAACACTGTTATATTTTATATTCATAAAATCAATTTGTCAATAAATTATTTTTGATGTGATTATAAATATTTAAAATTATAGTACCTTGACACGCATGGTAAACTTAAATAAACTGTAGTTAGCATAAACTAATAATTGTAATTTAAGGAGTTTTTTATGGAGCTAAAACAATTAGAATATTTTATGATAGCCTGTGAAAAAAAGAGTTTTAATAAGGCAGCAGAGTGCTTATATACTACTCAGCCTAATGTAAGCAAAGTTATAAATTCTCTTGAAAAAGAATTGGGAAGGAAGCTTTTTGAAAGAACAAACCGTGGACTTATTATAACGCCTTATGGTGAAACGCTAAAGGAATATGCCCATATAATATTGAAAAATATGTCAGAAATTAATTCCATGATTGACCATAATCATGGTAAAAAATTCTCTATATCAACATATTCAAGTAATATGATAGCAAGGCTATTAGCGGATTTTTATACATATTGGAATAAACATGGTTATGTTATAGAGCATCAAGAAGGAAGTGTTGAAGAAGTAAGTGATTTGGTATCAAGAGGTATTTCTGAAATAGGAATTGTTTATATAGCGCAAAAACAAATGAAATCGTTTCAGCATATTATGGGTCATAAAAAATTAGTGTTTGAGCCCCTTGATGTTAAAGAAGCTTGTGTTTATGTAGGACCTAAAAATCCCAATTATGATAGGGAGAGTATAAATTTTGATGATTTACATCAATTACGATTTGTTAGAGGGGTAAGGGATTATTTTTCAATGGAACACCATTTGGAACATGTATCTTTAGGTGTTATTAGCACAGAGGAGCTTAATTTTGTGATGTATACAAACAGTAACCATGATAATATTAATGTTTTGCTTAATACTGATATTTGCAGTTTAGGAATTAATTTTTTATATCCAAAATATAAGCAGTACCCTATAAAAGCACTGAAAATTAATAACTGTGAACCGTTTTTGGTTATAGGTTATATTAAGCCGCAAAATCAAGAATTAAGTCCGGCATCTAAATGGTTTATTGATAAATTCAAAGAGATATTATAACAATTTATTATAACAGGCAATGAAAAATAGAGATTAGTAAGCTTAAGCTAACTGTGATATTATATCCTCGGTAATTGAAAGACCAAAGAGGAGGAAATTTTATGAAGAAAAATATAGGTAAAATAATTTTAGCCAGTGCTTTGTGCTTATCTCTGCTTGCCGGATGCGGCAGTTCAAATTCTGGCAGTTCGTCTTCTGCATCTGCTTCAGGCAGCGGAACAGCCGAAACTTCTGAAACAACAGAAACAAAAGACGATTTGGTGTTTGTTAATTACAGGGATATTAGGGATTTAAATCCACATTTATACGCCGGAGAAATGTATGCACAGGAAATGATATTTGAAACTCTTGTTAATATAACAGAGGACGGATATGAAGGATGCCTTGCCGAATCATGGGATATAAGTGAGGATGGAAAAACCTACACGTTTCATATAAGGCCGAATGTTACATTTTCAGATGGAGAAGTATGTGATGCTTATGCCATAAAAGCTAATTTTGACGCTATAATCGAAAATAAAGAAAGACACACATGGCTGGAAATGATGAATTTGCTTGTTGGTGTGTCTGCTCCGGATGAGAACACATTTGTTATAGAACTTTCTGAGCCGTATTATCCACTTCTTACAGAGCTTGGCGTAACAAGACCGTTTGCTATGATTTCGCCTGCTGCAATGAAAGACGGCAGCACAAAAGACGGTGTTAATGCTTACATAGGAACAGGTCCTTATATTTTACAGGATTTTGTAACAGATGAATATGCTGTTTTTGTTGCTAATGAAAATTATTGGGGAGAACAGCCAGCAATTAAGGAAATTACAGTAAAGGTTATACCAGACAATCAAACAAGAATACTTGCGTTGGAAAAAGGTGAGATTGACTTTATATTTGGCAAAAACATGATAGATGCTGATGCAATCAACCAGTATCAGGACAGTGAAGATTTTACTGTAGCATTATCTGACCCTACGTCTACAAGACAGATTGTATTAAATACAACTAACAGTATTCTTTCAGATAAAACAGTAAGACAGGCTCTCCAGCATGCTACAAATAAACAGGCAATATCAGATGGAATATTCTATGGTTTGGAACAGCCGGCTGATACATTATTTGCCAAAACAGTTCCTTATTGCGATATAGGTTTAGAACCTTATGAATATAGTGCAGAACAGGCAGCACAAATGCTTGAAGAAGCCGGCTGGACTAAAGGTAGTGACGGAATACTTACAAAAGACGGCCAAAGAATGTCCCTTGAGTTACTGTATAACAGCGATAGTGTTACAGAAAAGTCTATAGCTGAATATTTACAAAGCGAATATGGACTTTTGGGAATTGAGCTTACAATCCATGGAGAAGAGGAACAGTCATACCGTGATAGAATGAAGGCCGGAGATTTTGACATGGTATTTAATATATGTTGGGGTACACCTTACGACCCACAGTCATCTTTAGCTGCTATGCGTGCCCCTGTTTATGGTGACTATGCAGCACAGCAGGGATTGGAAGACAAGAGCGAAATTGATGAGGCTATAACAAACATTCTTGTTTCTACAGATGAAGCAGAGCGTCAGGAACTTTACACATTTGTTCTTACACGTCTGCACGAAGATGCTGTATATATTCCACTTACTTACGAATGCAATAAAGCAATTTATCGTTCTGACATGAAAGGTTTCCATTTTACACAAACTCAGTATGAAGTACCTTTTGAGGATTTGTCATTTTAAACAGCGCTTGTAAATTTGGATATTGGGACTGCCTGCCGGAAGGAGGCGGTCCTTTTTAATAAACGGAAGGAGTAAAA
>JAHZEA010000004.1:160379-181697 GCA_019422065.1 Lachnospiraceae bacterium
AAAGCGTATTTTAACGGCAATTCCTTTACTAATTGTAATATCTTTTGTGTGTTTTGTGTTTATAAATCTTATACCGTCCAATCCAGCGGAAGTTGCTTTAAGAGTAAGACAGGTGCCGATTATTACAGAAGAAGCCATAGCAGAGGTTGAAGCTGAATTGGGACTGGATAAGCCGTATTTTGTAAGATATATAACATGGCTTTTTGACTGCCTGCACGGTGATTTTGGTATTAGTTATGTTAATCCAAGCAGAACGGTGGCGGGAGAGCTTGCAAGATGTCTTCCTGCTACTTTGCAGTTAGCCGGCGCTTCGCTTATTATGGTAATTTTGTTAAGCATACCAATAGGATTTTTGTGTGCCGTTTATAAAGACGGAATATTTGACAAAGTTATGCGCGGTTTAGTTTTTATAACCACTGCAATGCCGCCTTATTGGGTGGGTCTGCTTCTAATGTGGCTTATCTCAATAAAATTGGATTTATTGCCTACAAGCGGAAATGGTTCATGGCAGCATTTAATACTTCCGGCATTTACAGTTTCATTAAGTTATATTTCAACTTATATAAGGCTTATACGCAACAACATGCTTGAAAATATGAAGCAGGATTATGTTTTGTACGCTAATGTACGAGGATTGCCTCAAAAACTGATTTTAATAAAACATATATTAAAAAATTCAATGCACACATGTATAGTAGCTATTGGTATGAGCATACCGCAGCTTATATCAGGTACAATAGTTGTTGAAAATGTGTTTGCTTGGCCGGGTTTAGGAACGCTTTGTATAAGCTCTATTTTTAACAGGGATTATCCTGTAATACAAACTTATGTATTGTTAATAGGTGTGTTATTTGTTTTATTTAACCTTTTATTTGATATACTTCAAACAATATCAGACCCAAGAATGAGAAAGGAAGGCATGTGATGTTTAGAAGATTTATTAAAAACAAAACAGCTGTAGGAACAGTAGCTCTTGTGCTTATAATAGCTATTTTGGGAATATTGGCTCCTGTTATTGCACCTAATGACCCGTATAAGACAGACATTATAAATAAATTTGCATCATTTAGCTGGCAGTATCCTTTTGGAACAGACAATTTAGGGCGCTGCATACTTTCAAGAATGCTTTACGGCATACGGCCTACTTTAGGTCTTGCTGTTTTAACTATGTTAGGTACAATCGGTTTAGGAGCATTAATGGGGCTTTTAGCCGGTTACTTCAGAGGAGTAATAGAAGAAGTAATTATGCGAGTAGTAGATGTTATGCTTTCTTTCCCGAGTCAGGTAATGGTATTTGCTGTTGTTGCTTTGCTGGGTGTTAATGTTCAAAATGTTATACTGGCCAATGTTTTTATTAAATGGGCATGGTATGCCAGAATGATTAGAACAGGTGTTATGCAGTACAGAGAGCGAAATTTTATACAGTTTTCACGCTGTGTAGGCACTCCGGAACGCTTTATACTTATAAGACATCTTATACCGTCAATAGCCGCTGATTTGGCTGTTTTATCTTCTTTAGATGTTGGGTGGGCAATAATAAATATTTCTACATTATCATTTTTAGGTTTAGGTGTACAGGCGCCTACACCGGAATGGGGTGCTATGCTTAATGAGGCCAAAAATGTACTTACAAGCAATCCAACACAGATGATTATACCTGGAATAGCCATTGTTATACTTGTTTCAGCTTTTAATCTTATGGGAGATGCTTTAAGGGATGTACTTGACCCAAAGGAGGTTGCAGAATGAAGCCAGTATTGAAAGTTGAGGATTTATCGGTAATTTTAAACAGTAAAAAATCAGGAAAGGTATTGGTTAATAATTCGGATTTTGAAGTTTATCCGGGTGAGTGTCTTGGAATACTTGGAGAATCAGGAAGCGGTAAAAGCATGACGGTAAAGTCGTTCCTTGGACTTTTGGATAAACAGTTTACTGCAAAAGGAAGCGCATGGTTTGAAGGTAAAAATCTTATGCAGGAAGGAAAAGAAAGTCTTAGGTCAATACGCGGAAAAGAAATATCAATGGTTCTGCAAAACCCTATGACATGCTTTGATCCGCTTTATCGTATAGGAAATCAAATGGCTGAAACATTTGCTACCCACACAAAATGGTCATCGAAAGAAATACGTGAAAACTCAATAGATATTTTAAAAAGAATGCATATAAGAAACCCTGAAGAAGTTTTGGAAAAATATCCTCACCAGTTATCCGGCGGAATGCTTCAGCGTATAATGATTGGTCTTGCTGTTTCGCTTAAACCTAAACTTTTAATAGCTGATGAACCTACCACGGCTATTGATTCCATTACACAGCATGAGATACTTAATGCTTTTTTGGAAATTAAAGAACAGCATAACACGGCAATGATATTTATATCCCATGATTTAGGTGCAATATCCAAAGTGGCTGATAAAATTATTGTTATGAATAAAGGTCAGATAGTAGACAGGGGAGATTTTCACCACATACTGCACCATGCCAAAGACAGCTATACAAGACTTCTTATAGAAAAAAGGAATGCTGTTTTAAACAGGTATCAACAGGTGTTGGGAGGTGCTGTATGATTGAAATTAAAAATGTAAACGTAAGTTTTAAAAGTGAAATACAGAAAAAAATATTTGGTACTGAAAGAGTGCAGGTACTACATGATATTAGTATTAATATACCTGAAGGGAGATGCCTTGGTATATTAGGAGAGTCAGGAAGCGGAAAATCTACTATAGGTCGTGTTATATGCGGTTTGCTTAAGCCTGACAGTGGTGATATTTTGTTAAACGGAGTTTCCGTTTATAATTCAAGAACAGGGAAAAAGAATCTTCAAAAAAAGCTGAGTGTTGTTTTTCAGGATTATACTACATCGGCAAATCCGCGGTTCAGGATAAAAGATGTATTAATGGAGGGAATACGAGCAAAAGAACGCAAAGGTAAAAAAGTAAAAGATATAAACAATGAACTTGAACGCCTTTTAGCATTGGTAGGTCTTGACAATTCTTATTTAAACAGATTTCCTCACGAGCTTTCCGGCGGTCAGCTGCAAAGGGTATGTATAGCTAGAGCGGTAGCATGTGAACCTGAAATAATATTGTTTGATGAGGCAATATCATCATTAGATGCCCATACACAGGTGCAGGGAATGGATGTACTGCTTGAACTTAAAGATAAATTAAATCTTACTTATGTTTTTATTACCCATGACCTTACCTCTGTAACTTATTTATGCGATGATGTTATGTTTTTGTACAAAGGCAGGATAACGGACTATCAGGAAGTAAAGAATTTGTCACGGACAAAAGACGAATATGCACGAAAGCTCCTTGAATCTATTATTACGTATGATTCAGAAGAAACGGCTTAATAATTTCAAAATATTGATAATGCAGAATTAAGAATAAATAAAATTTATAAATTAAGAAAATAATTTTTTTTTCTGTAGTATTAAAATCTAAAGCGGAGGAAAAGGCTGCATAAATAGAGCTTGTATATCTCCGCTTTTAATATTAATACCAATATTTAACTGTGTAATTGTGAAAAAAATTAGCTTAAAAAGCTTAATATGCTTAATTAAGCTTTTTAAATTTAGTATTATTTATAGGTAACTCCATAATGGCTAATGAGAGTTTGTTTTATACCATCTAAGTCATGAGCTTTAATACATTTAACAATGTTTAAATGGTCAGAAATACCTTTATGCATATTGTCGATATTTCTGTCACTTTCAGCAAAATAGAAAATAGGTATAGGTATTATACAAATATCTTTATATATAGAAATAAGATATTTATTATTTGTTTTATACATATAATAATCATGAACCTTTCTATTTGCAACAAGATATTCTTCAAAATCTTCTTTTCCGCAGGCTAATACCATATCATTAATAAGATGTTCCTGTTCCTTAAAATCTTCTTCAGTATACTTATTAATCATTAGCTGTATAGCAAATTCCTGAAGGTTAACAAGCACTTGGTAAATTTCATTTATTTCTTCATCAGTGAATTTATTTACATAAAAGCCTTTATGAGGAATTTTATGTATAATCCCTTCAGAGCTTAATTTAATTAGTGCTTCTCTAACGGGAGTAAGACTCACACCGAATTTTTCTGAAATTTGTGCTTCTGTCAATCTGTCGCCTGGCAACAATTCAGCATTAACAATCATTTTTGTTATCCTATCATAAACCTGATCTTTTAATAAATTTCCTTGAATTTTTTCTGACATTACGCACCACCTGTAATTCTAATTAAAATTATAAATATAAGCTTAATTTATATTATATATAATATTTTGTCAATGAATTCTTTTTTAAAAATGCAAAAAAACTGCTCCCATAACATAAAGTGTGGTTATGGGAGCAGTAAATAGGGCTGACTGTAATAGCTTGCTTGTGCAGAATTTGTGTTAAATATCACTCAGTTTTTTCATTAAAGTCATAGTCAACAATATGGCCGTAAATTGTAAAGCCAAGTGGTGTGAAATATGAAGCTGTAATTTCAACTGGTTTAAGGAGCTGATGTTCTTCTGCTACAGAGTCAAAGAAATCCAATTTTGTATCTGTGCATTCCCAACAATCCCCATACCAAGTATCCATAACATTGTGAATGACTTTGTGAACTAAGTGGTCTTTGTAACCCATCTTTATATCAGGATAAATAAGAAGATTGTGTGTTGGAATAAGTACATCAGGATGCATATCATCAGGATGAATTGGTTTATCAAGTGTAGTAACACCATGAATAAGTTTTTCCATATGTGATGAACAAACAGCACCTATTTTAAATCCTTTTTCGAATTTAGGGAAATATGGATTTAAGTCATTCATATGATGTTTTTCAAATGACGTGTGAACTTCTCCGATTTTTTTAGGAGCTCCCATAATCCAGCCTCTGAGAAGTGAATAATCCTTATTTACCCAGAAATATACGTATATTTTGGTTTCTTCACCTTTAAATCTGCATCTGACTTCTATATATGCCTCTGTAAAAAGACAGCGTTCAGGAAGTTCATACAAAAATTCAGCATCTCTTTCTACAATAGATTCATACGAATTAAAATGAAGTACACAACCTCCTGGATTTTCTAAAGATGGTTCAAATGGATAGGGCAAGAATTTCTTTACTGCTTCTGGGTCAGCTTTATAAACAATAACCATTTCTTCGCCACAAAAATGATATGGCGGTTCACCTAAAACATTGCCTTTTCCGCTTGGAGTTAATGGATAAGAATAGCCGCCTTCAAGTTTAGCGGTTTCCAGCTTTCCTTTTAAATCATAACCGTCTGCTAAATACTCTGCTCTTATTGGTGCCATAATGTACCTCCTTTGTTAAATACATAATATATTATATATAATATATTATAAAAATGATTAATGCAATACAAATTTTAAATATTTTTTGGTATTTGCATGTGATGGACAATGTGTTGAAATATTATATGACTTCTATATTAAAAAGAAAAATTAATACATGGGATAAGTGATTTAAAAATAATATTCATAAATACTGTTATATTTATATACTGTTTTTTATTTTGATTTCAATTCTTTATTTAAAATCACTATTGAATTAATAAAAATGCTTTGTTTGCTTGATTTTTAAATGTTGAATACTTGAAATTTAAGAGTTTTCAAAACTTTAAAGGGCCTAATAGACAAAGTTTTAATTGCTGTATTTGATATAGAAAATACAAGTTCTTTAAATTTAAGAAAATATTATCACATTAAATTTTCAAAATGAATATTTAATTTTTACAAATTCAACATCCAAAATATATCATATTGTAACAAAAAAGAACATAAAACAAAAAATACGTTGACTAAGAGAATGTAGAGGAATAAAATAATATATATTATATATAATATATTAATTTTTAGAGCGGTGACTGACAAGAAGGGAAGTGAATGATATAATGTTTAATAAGCTTATGCTAAAAAACATTAGATGCAGATGTTATGATGAACAGAATACGGTAAGTAGAAAAGAGATTTTGGAAATTTGGTTTAAACTGTACTTTTAATGCAACAAAATTGGGTTTTAGTGTTGCACAGCTACTACATTTGGTTAAGTAAAGGCAGAGCACCAATTAATTTAGCGAACAATTTTGCATTACAGATAATTATTTCAATGTAAAAGCCTATCAATAATATTGTAAATAGCTACATGGATGATTGATATTCAAACAAATATTATCGTAATGAAAATGGTGTACAATATCTTCCAAAATTCAATTTGGACGATATTGGAATAATACAAAAGGAGGCTAGTCTTATATGTGCAATAATTGTTTTAGCGAAGAAGAAAAGAAGAAGCTAAGAAGCCAGAGCATTTTAAAGAGAGAAGAATGGAGCGATATAAGATCTGAGTTTAAGGGCATGGGGTATAGTGATGATGACCTTGAAAGACCAATAATAGGTATTGCAAATACTTGGAATGAAATTAATCCTGGTCATACGAACCTTAGAATGCTTGCAGAACAGGTAAAAAGAGGTATATATCGTGCTGGCGGTACACCGGCGGAGTTTGGAACAATAGGTATTTGCGACGGACCTCCTACAGGAAATGAGGGCATGCACTTTGTATTGCCGCATAGAGAGCTTATTGCAGATAGTATTGAAGTTATGGTAGAGGCCAACAGACTTGATGGTATTGTTTTAATGGGTTCATGTGACAAGATTGTGCCTGCATTGCTTATGGTAGCTGCAAGACTTAATATTCCCGCTATTGTTTTAAATGGTGGTCCTATGTTAAGTGGTCCTATGTTTAATGGAAGAAAATCTGACTGTGTTTCGCCTGTAGAGGCTCTTGGAATGATGTCTATTGGTGAATGTACATATGAACAGTTATGCGATGTTGAGGATACATGTATGCCAACTTGCGGCTCATGTGCATATTTAGGCACTGCCAATACAATGTGCTGTCTTTCAGAGGCTTTAGGATTGACGCTTTCAGGAACATCAATGATTCCGGCTGTTTACAATGACAGAGTAAGAGCTGCTTTTAAAACAGGTGAAACAATAGTTGACTTAGTAAGAAAAAATGTAACTGTAGATAAAATTATTACAAAAAAATCTCTCGAAAATGCAGTAAGAGTTCTTTTTGCAATAGGCGGTTCCACAAATGCAGCGCTCCATCTTCCTGCTATTGCATACGAGGCGGGTATAGAGCCTAAATTTGTTCTTGACACTATTGATAAATTGTCATATGAAAATCCGCCATTGTTGCTTAAAGTTAATCCATCTTCAGAATATGATGTTACTGATTTCTATTTCTCTGGCGGTGTGCCTCAGATTATGAAGGAAATTAAACATATGTTAAATCTTGACTGTATTACAGTTGATGGAAAAACAATAGGAGAAATTATTGATACATACAGAAACAAATATGGTGCGCCTGATAGAAATATTTTAAGAAGTGTTGAAAATCCGTTTTCAACTGTAAGCAGTCTTTCAGTTATGAGAGGTAATCTTGCACCTGATTCAGGTATTGCAAAGCCAAATTCAACTAGTGTTTCTTCATTTACAGGAGAAGCTATTGTATTTAATTCTGAAGAAGAATGTAATGAGGCTGTATTCAAAAATGAGGTTAAACCTGGACAAGTTATTGTTATCAGATATGAAGGCCCTAAAGGCGGTCCGGGAATGAGAGAAATGTATAAAGCTCTTAAATTGCTTAAAGGACAGCATTTAGATGATAAAACAGCTTTAATTACAGACGGGAGATTTTCTGGAACAAATAACGGATGTTTTGTAGGTCATATTTCACCTGAGGCCGCAGAAGGAGGGCCAATTGCTATTGTTGAAAATGGCGATATGATTACTATCGATTTTGAAAAGAGAGATGTTCACCTTCATTTGTCTGATGAAGAAATTAAAGAAAGGCTGAAACATTGGTCTTATAAGCCTAAAAAACTTAAAGGTTATTTAGCAAGATATGCTAAGCTTGCTAAGTCAGCAGATAAAGGCGGAATTGTAGAATAATAAGATATTAATATTAACGAATATACAATTATTTAATAAGAAGAAATATAAAGATTATTGCTATTAATGCGATAGGTATAATTTAAGCTTAAAAATATATTTAAGACATTAATACATGTAATTTTGGCACTGGTAACAATACATATGTTTATAACATATGTTCTACGGTTGATTTGCTTTTCGGTTGATGCATTTAGGTGGTTTTATTAAGTTAGGAGGATTTCCATATGGATAATAATAAAGCAAAAAGTAAAATAGAGTATAAAATCCTTGTACCATCAATGATATTTTTGGGAATTATATGTTCTTTAATATTTTTATTTCCTGAAAAATCTTCAGCAGTTATAGAAAAGGCCAATTCATGGTTTACAGCAAGTATGGGATGGGCTTATCTTATATTTTTTGTTGTATGTCTTTTGTTTTTGCTTGTTGTAGCTTTTTCACCTAAGTACGGAGGAATAAGATTTGGCGGACAAGATGCTAAGCCTGAATATTCTACATTTTCATGGGTTGGTATGTTAATTACTGCTGGTCTTGGTGCAAGTATTATGTATTGGGGAGCAATTGAATGGGCTAGTTATGTAATTGGACCTCCATTTGGTGTTGAAGCCGGTTCTTCAGAAGCATATGTATGGGCAAGCAGTTATGGTTTATTCCATTGGGGTCCAAGTGCATGGGCTGTATATTGTATTTCAACTTTGCCATTAGCATATGCTTATTGGAACAGAAAAAGACCAATTTTAAAATTAAGCACAGCTTGTGAAGAAGTTATTGGAGAAAAACGCAGTAATGGTTTTTGGGGAAAGGTTATAGACATTTTCTTTGTTGTTGGTATAATAGGCGGCTGTGGTACAAGTATAGGTCTTGGAACACCTATGATAAGCACAGGTTTAAATAAATTATTTGGAATACCACAAACATTTAATACACAGCTTTTAATTATTGTTATTTGGGTTCTTGTTTTTGGATTTGCATGTTATGCTGGTATTGAAAAAGGAGTTAAGAGATTAAGTGACTTTAACTTTAACTCAGCTATAGTTTTCTTGGCTATAATTTTTATTATAGGTCCAACAGCTTTTATTGCCAATAATTTAACTGAAGGAATTGGAACTATGTTCCAAAATTATATAAGAATGAGTTTTACCACAGATGTTATTAGTAACGGTGGTTTCCCTCAGGCTTGGACTATTTTCTACTGGGCATGGTGGCTTGTTGTAGCACCTACAATGGGACTTTGGGTAGCTCGTATTTCAAAAGGAAGAACAGTAAGAGAGGTAATTCTTGCTGAAATATGCATATGTTCATTGGGATGCTGGCTTATGTATGGAGTATTAGGAAATTATGGAATGTATCTTGACTTAAATGGTATATTGCCAATATCTGAAATTGCGGCTAATGAGTCAAACTATGAGGCTATTGCTGCTATGCTGCTTCATTTGCCTTTAGGAAAAATATTCTTATTTGCTTATTGCTTTATTATGTTCCTTTTCCTTGCAACAACAATTGATACAGTTGCAATGACTCTTGCTACAGCAACATCAAAAAATCTTAAAACAGGAGAAGACCCTTCACCTATGTATCGAGTATTTTGGGTTGCGGCACTTGTTTTATTACCGTTATCATTGATGTTTAGTGGAGGCGGTCTTAAGATATTACAGGCATCTTCGCAGTTAACATCATTCCCTCTTATAATAATATTTATTATTATGGCAATATCATTTATAAAGATGGTTAAAAATGACAAAAAGAAAGAAAGGGGGAATAAAGATGCATAATGATTTATTGATAAAGGGCGGAAGATTGCTTTCTATTGATGATGGATATAATTATGATAAAAAAGATATACTCATTAAAAACGGTAAGATAGAAAAAATATCTGATTCAATAGAATTTCAGGATGGATATGATGTTATTAATCTTAATGGTGAAATAGTTTCACCGGGGTTTATAGATGTTCATGGCCATTTAGATATAGATAATCCTATGCACATTGGTATTCATCCAGATGTTGTAGGTGTTAGAGTTGGAAATTCAGCTATAGTAGATGCAGGTTCTACCGGTGTTGAAAATTTTGAAAATTTTAGAGAAAAGTGTATAAAACATAGCTTAACAAAAGTCTATGCACTGCTGAATCTTTCGTGCAAAGGATTGGATACTTTTAGCGAATTATCAGATTCTTCAAGATTTAAAATTGACGAAATGCGTGATATGATAAATAAATATCCAAATGAAATAATTGGAATTAAAGTTCGTTCTGATGGTGAGGCTACGCAAACTTTAGGAATATATCCGTTTGAATTAGGCCATAAATTAGCTCATGATATGAATGTACCATTTGTTGTGCATGTAGGCGAGTATCCGCCTAAAATAAATGATATGCTTAAGGTTATTACAAAGGGAGATTTGCTTACACATTGTTATAATCAGTATGCACCTAATGGCATTTATAATAGCTTAGTTGACGAAAATGGAGTTGTTCTTCCAGAAGTTTTTGAGGCTAAAAAAAGAGGCGCTTTGTTTGATGTTGGTCATGGCGGCTGCAGCTTTAGTTTTGATATAGCCAGAAAGGCATTTAGTCAGGGATTTTATCCTGATGTTATAAGCACAGATATATATGCATGGAATTTCCTTTCACCTGTATGGAGTCTTGCGCATACAGTTAACAAAATTATGCATGTTGGATTAAGCATTGAAAAGTGTATAAAATGTATTACATCAACTCCAGCTGATTTTTTCCATCTTGAACACCAAGGCCATTTAAGAGAAAATTACTGTGGTGATATAACTATTTTTCATATTGAAAACAGAAATATAGAATTAGTCGATTCTAAAGGTGTGAAAGAAGTATGTCCGCAAGAAATAGTTGTTGATTATGTTGTTGTAGACGGTAAAGCAATGAATGTTAGTTTATAAGTAGATAAATTATAGTAATCTACAAAAAATTAAATAATATAAAAATTAATTAAAAAAGTTCATTTATGGCAGAAATGTTATAAATGAACTTTTTTTGTTTATATGTATTTATGAATTATTATTTATTACGCTGTTTTGTTATGTTTATATCATGGACTGTTATAACAAAATATGAATTTACCATATGGCGTTATTATATAACAAGTGTTAGAAGTAAATAAAACAGACAGCTATGTAATTAACTGTCTGTAATAATTTTATATGTGGGTTAACAATACAATTATTGCAACTAGAAAACAAAACTGTTATTAATAAAACAGTTTTTCGTTAAATGACTGTTTTGTAAAATACTCAGGCATGCTTTTAAGCAGTTTAGAGGCATATCTTTTTAAATCATAATCGTGATGAGCTGTCAGTGTTTCTGTTAAACCTTCTGAATTTTTTGTTTTTATATATTCAATTATTTTTTTATGCTCCATAAGCGTTTGGTTAAATTCATTGTTGTATGTTTTCCAGCCAAGTATCCTAAATCTTGTGCAGTGTATAAGACGACCTTCAATCATTTTCCATACTTCTATATGTCCGGCAATATTAAAAAGTTCCTGATGAAATAAGTAGTCATTTTTTACAAATTCAACAAAGTCATTATTTTTAACTGCAAGTTCCTGCATAAGAAGGAATTTTTCAATATTGTTTATATTTTCTATGCCTTTTTGCGCAAGTTCATTAAATACTCTGTTTTCTATGGTAAACCTGAGATATAATATTTCTTTTATTAAATATAAGTCTATAAGTGAAACAAAAGTACCTTTTTGCGGAGATATGTTTACAAGACCTTCTGATTCCAGAAGCATCATAGCCTCTCGTCTTGGGGTACGGCTTGCGCCTATTTCTTCTTCAATAGTATTTTCGTCTATTCTTTCACCAGGAGTAAGCTCAAGATATTGTATTTTGTTTATTATGTTATTAAAAACTTTATCTTTTATAGAGTTTCCCTTTGTAGAAAATCCTATCATTATACTTCACCTTTCCATTATATATACTTTACTTAATATTACCATAAAATAACATGTACGTGTTGTAATTTTATAAAAATATTAAGTTTAAAATATGAACAACACATAATTTATATTAAATTTAATTGGCATAAATTTTTGTTAAACTAGCATATTGACATGTTAGTATATATATGCTAACATGCAAGTATGCTAGAGAAGGCGCACAAAATGAAATTTCAAAATAGCATTTTATTGTAATAAAAAGGAGGGGTAATTATATGGATGTTGCTGAAATTAAGAGTTTTGCCGAAGATTGGCTTAATAACAATTCAAAAGAATTTGAAGAACTTTCGGATTACATTTGGAATAATCCTGAACTTGGCCTTGAGGAATTCGGCGCTTTTAAAGCTGTTACAAATATTCTTAAAAAATATGGTTTTTCTATTGAGTCCAATGTAGGAGAAATGCCAACAGCTTTTATTGCTACTTATGGTAATGGAAGACCTGTTATAGGAATAAACGTTGAGTATGACTGTCTGCCTGGCCTTTCACAGCAAAAAGACAAAGCTTATCCTTGTCCTGTTAAAGAAGGGGCTCCAGGGCAGGGGTGTGGACATAACATATTATGCTCTGCCGCTGTTAAAAGCGGAGTTGCCATAAGCCGAGTAATAGAAAAATTTAAACTTAGTGGAACAGTTAAACTTTTTGGCTCTCCTTATGAAGAAGCAAGTGTTGGCAAACCGCTTATAGGTAGAACAGGCGCTTATAAAAATGTTGACTGTTTTCTTGATTGGCACCCTTGGCATTACAATAAAGCTGACTATGATAAATGCAATAGTGTTTTTGTAACCGAATATCATTTTAAGGGCAAGCTTTCTCATGGAGCTTATCCTTGGAGCGGAAGAAGTGCGTTTGACGCTGCTATGCTTTTTGGCCATGCCCTTGAAATGCTTAGGGAACATATAATACCTTCAGGGCCTGACGCGGCACATACAATAAATTATACATTTACTGATGTAGGGGCAAAGTACGCCAATGTTGTTCCTGACAAAACCGTTGTTCAGCTTTATGGAAGGTTCAACTCTCTTGATGTATCAAAAGATGCTTTTGACAGAATAATGGATGCGGCTAAAGGATGTGCTTTGGCTACAGGAACAACTGTTGAACGTAAAATAATTACATATACACATAATAAAATACCAAACAAAACTCTTGCTGAAGTTGTTCATAAAAATCTTGAACATTACGGGGCGCCTGATTTTACAGAGGAGGAACAAAATTTTGTTAAGGAAATGCAGAAATATTCAGGTCTTGAACCTACAGGGTTAAGAACGGATATTGACAAATTCGGTCCAAGTGAAACTATAATATGTGATACATCGGAATTTTCATGGAATGCGCCTTATGCTACATTCTGGCTTGCAATGGGCCCGACTTCCGGATGGCATAACTGGATGGTTACAGCCTGCGCCGGAAATTCCATAGGGCGTAAAACACTCAGCAGGTCATCGCAGATAACAACAGCATCTGCAATAGACATTATTTTAAACCCTGAAATTGTAAATAAAGCAAAAGAAGAATGGAATGAAAGAATGGGTGGCAATACTTATGAAAGTCTCTTGCCAAAAGACCATGTTCCACCTATTGGAATAAATGCTTCAACTATGGATAATTACTTCCCTGAAAGGGAAAGGGAAATTTAAAATCAAAAGGGGGAAATACTATGTCAGATACAGCAAAAAGAGGATTTAAAATGTCAGGCAGCCTTGGACTTGCAGCACTTATGTTTTCTACTTACATAGGCCCAGGATATGCTTCCGGAACACAGACAGTATCTTTTTATTTAACAAAAGGCTGGATAGGCGTATGGCTTGCTCCTTTGGTGCTGGGTATACTTGCTTTTGTATGGAGCCTTTTGGTTTTTGAGTTCAACCGTGTATATAAGCCTAAAAATTACAGAGAACAGTCGGATATGATTTATAAAAATCCTGTAATTAAATATATTCTTGGTGTATTTAAGGAAATAATAGCATTTTTTCAGGTGTTTGTTGTAGTATCGGCAATGGTTTCGGGTGCAGCTACATTGCTTAATACAATGTTTAATATAAACATGCTTATAGGAACAATATGTTTTTCCTTTGCTCTTATACTTCTTGTTTTAAAGGGAACAAATCTTGTTACAAAGGTAAGCGGAATACTTACAGTAATTATACTTGCTATAGTTATATATATAGCTATAATAGGAATTGGTCCTACATGGGAAGGAATGCGTACATTTCTTGCAGCACATACACAGCCTGAAGATTATGGTTTTTCTTCAAAAATTTATGCTTGGTTTGTTATACTTGGAAGTCTTTTTAATTTCCTTGCAGGTGCAAATGCGGCAGTTCCGGCATGTCTTGAAAGTATAAACACAAGAAAAGATGTTTTTGTGGCTTCATTTGTAAATGCAGCGCTCTGCACAGGAGCTACAATAATATGTACTATAATGTTTTCTGCCGGAATGCCTCAGATAGCAAATGAACCGCTTCCTATGATATATACACTTCAGAATCTTGTAGGAGCTGGTGCTTGGGTTCAGTACCTTTACTTTGTTGTTGCCATTGCGGCTATGCTCAGTACAGGCGTATCACTTGTTTACGGAATGACTGAAAGGTGGACACCTGTTATAGGTAAAAAACTGGGTACGGGTATAGGTGTAAAAACTAGATTTATAATTGCATTTGTAATGGTTTTTGCATGTGTTCTTATGAGCCGTATAGGAATACTTGTTATTGTTAACAAATTTTATCCTATGCTCTTTAACATTGGCACACCTGTTATATTCTATCTTCTTTTTATTACAGTACCTTACCGTATGTATAAAGATAAAAAAGAAGGGTGCTATCCTAAAGATGAAAAAAGCGTTTCTAATATAACAGTTAAAGCATAAAAAATAAATCATCTGAGCCTGACATGTATTGTGTCAGGCTTTTTTAATGTTACTGCTATGTGTAAATACTAAAAAGTAAATGAAATGTCCTGCTTTCTGTAATAGGTTTTGTGGTAATAACGTTATGTTATGAGTATAAAAATTAAATTGGCGCAGTTTTGAATTATATTTAAAAAACAAGACCAATTTAATGTATATGGGATATTGTATGTATAAAGCATTGCAATTTTAAGATTATTATAGAAAAAGTAGATGTATATAACAATTTAAGCAGATGTGTTAAAATTATACTTTAAAATATTTGAAGTAATGATTTAAGAAATAAAAATATATTTTTAAAGCAAAACAGACAGTTTATTAATTAAAGACTGCCTGTTTTAAAATTATATAACTAATATGGTTTATGTAACAAAATTCAACAGTGATTAATGCTGTTTAAAAATGTTATGCTATTTCTGAAATGGACGAGCTTTCGCCTTCTTCTTTTTCAATCAATGCCAGCTCTTCTTTAACTTGCTCTGGTGAAAGCTTGCTTATTCCTATACCAGCAACTGCTAAAATAAATGCTATAATAGGGCAGGCAAATGGGAATATTGTATAGAACGCATATCCGCCTGCACCCCAAGCCGCAACGCCAAGGGTAGTATAATAAAATGCACCTGAATTTCCCCATGGGAACAGACATGAAACGCATGTGCCTACATCTTCCAGCGTACGTGAAAGGCAAGGTCTGCCCATTTGATTTAATATAAATGGTTTTCTCCATGTATTGCCTACAAATACAGAGCTTACATAAGAGTTTCCGGCAATAGCATGAATACCGAATATAGCTATTTCAGCTGTAAGCATTGTTTTTGCTCTTGAGTTAAGGTCTTTCATAAGAGGCTCAATGGCTTTATCCAAAAATCCGGCATGTATCATTATTGTTGTAAGTGAAAATCCACAGTAACAAATTAATACAATAGATGCCATTGACATCATTCCGCCTCGGTTCAAAAGTGAAGTAGCAAGCGGAGAAATATCCATTCCTTCAGGAGCTATTGAGTCAACTGTAAAGCCTTTTATCATTGCTATTGTTGCGTTTGAAGGTGTAAAACCTTGTATAACAACACCAAGAATACCGGCAATAAGACTTGCAATTACAAGTGTAGGTACAACAGGCTTTTTAGTTAAAGCAGCAATTAATATAAAAACAAGAGGAAGAATTAAAAGAATATTCCAGTTATAAAGCTGATTTAACTGTTCTATAAGAGTAACTGCATTTTCAGGTAAAGAAGCATCTTCAATATGTGTTCCCAAGCCAAGAAGGGTATACACTATAACGCATATAATCCATGTTGGGATAGTGGTCCAAAGCTGTGACTTAATATGTGTATAAAGTTCTGTACCTGCGCATGCTGGCGCAAGGTTTGTTGTTTCTGAAAGAGGTGAGATTTTATCACCAAATACAGCTCCGGCAATAACAGCACCAACTGTAATTGGAAGTGAAAGTTCAAGTCCGCTTGCAAGAGCCAAACATGCTACTCCGGCAGTTCCGGCTGATGTCCAAGATGAACCGGTCAAAACAGACATTATACAGCAAACTAAAAACGAACTCAAGTATAAGAATTTAGGGTTGATAAGCTCAAAACCATAGCAGATTATCATAGGCAATGTACCGCTATACATCATTGCACCAAGGAGCATACCAATTACCCACATAATAAGTATTGTTGATGTAAGATTACCTATTCTTTTACCTATTGCTTTTTCCATATCGCTCCATTTATACCCCAAACGGAAAGACATTAAAAGTGCTACAATTGATGATATAACCATCAAAAATTCAACACGCAGTTGAAGAATCATACCGACGGCTATAATTGCCACAATTACCCAAACGGTAAGCTGCGCTTCAAACATGGTTGGTTTACGTTTTGTGGTTTCATTCATAATACATCAGTCTCCTTTTCTTTTTTTCTAAAAATATATGTTAAAAACAATTCCGACTCAAAATGTATTTAAAGCACAGAAATTGTGTAAAAATCATAATTAAAAAAAGAAATATTGGATTGGAATAGAAGATATGTAATAAAACAATATAATTGTAAGACCAATTATTTAATATTGTATATTAAATAATTATTGATTGTCAATAAAAATATAGCTAATTTTCACAAACATTGTATGTAACATGCATGGTTGTTGATGTGTGGAAAATTCATTTTAAATATAACTTGAATTTTATGCAGTTTTGATTCAAAATTAATAATATAATTATTTTTAAGCTGAAATAATCAGGCTAATACTTAATCTATTACATAATAATATTTTTGAGTGGAGTATTTTAGACTTGTGATTTTTAACAGCCTGTATAAAAGGAGAAATGATATGGGAAAAGTAGAAGAAAAAGCAAAAAGGAAAAATATATATAAATGTGTTGCTGAACAGCTACTTCAGGATATTACATCCCATGTTTATTCATCAGGAGAGCGACTTCCTTCTGAAAGGCTTTTAGCAGAAAAATTTTCTGTAAGCAGAACGACAATACGTGAAGCAATAAGATATTTGGAGTCTATTGGATGTGTTGAAACAAGAATAGGCGCCGGTTCCTATGTTAAAGCGTTGGACATGACCCACATGGCTGAAACATTTTCAAATGCACTTTTTAACGGCGAAGTAATGAACTGCGATGTAATTGAAGTAAGGTTTATTTTAGATTCCGAAGTAGGTGCTCTGGCTGCTGCAAGACGTACAGGCGAGCAACTTCAGGCACTGAAAGATAATATATCTAAAATGAAAAAAAGTATTGAGTTAAACGAAGGCATTGAAGCCTATGCAAAATATGATGAGGAGTTTCACTTACTTTTGGCCAAGGCAACAAATAATATAGTACTTATTAATTTAGTTGGTATTTGTGCCAGTCTTTATACCTATACTGTAAATTTATCATTTTGTGTTGAAGGAATGCCGCAGACAGGAGTTAAACAGCACGAGGAAATTGTAAAAGCTGTTGAATTGCGTGATGTGAAAAAGGTACGCATGCTTACTAAACAACATATTTTAAGAACTTTATATAGAACATAAAAATGTTTTAAAATGCTTCGGATAATATCCGGAGCATTTTTGTATAATGCAGTAAATATATTGAAAACTTTTATAAAAAGATATATACTGGTTGTACCAATTATTAAATTGGTATAATAATATTTATGGCGGAATAATTGAGTACTGTATTTTTAATGGAGGTGAATTATGTCTGGAATTACAAAGTTAGTAAACCATATAAATTTGCCACGCTTTGTTCGGGTTCATCAGTCTTTTCCTCACAATGAATTAAGCAGTGAAGAAATAGGAAGCATATTGGAAAACTATTTTTCACAGCCGGAAATTAAAAATGCTGTTAAGCCCGGAGAAAGAATTTGTATTACTTGCGGCAGCAGAGGTGTTTCAAACATGGTTTTTGTAACTCGCTGGCTTGCAAATAAAGTAAAGGAACTGGGTGCTTATCCGTTTTTAGTGCCTGCTATGGGAAGTCATGGCGGGGCAACGGCCGAGGGACAGAAAAAAATACTTGAAAGCCTTGGAATTACTGAAATTTCAATAGGCTGTCCTATACTTTCTTCTATGGAAACGGTAAAAATAGGTGAAGTCGAGGATTTTTCAGTTAATATGGATAAAAATGCCTTTGAGGCCGATGGCGTTATTGTTCTTAATCGAATAAAGGCGCATACAAGTTTTGAAGGACCAGTTGAAAGCGGTCTTATGAAAATGATGGCCATTGGTTTGGGCAAACAGTACGGCGCACATATTTGCCATGCCAAAGGCGATGATTATATGTCCCACAGAATTTTTCTTATAGGAAATGAAATGATAAAAAAGGCAAATATTCGCCTTGGTGTAGGGCTTATAGAAAATGCTTTTGATAAAACATGCAAAGTAGCTGTTATGCCTGCAAACAAAATACCTGAGGAAGAACCGAATTTATTAAAAGAAGCCAAAAAAGAAATGGGAAGGATTTATCTTGATTCCTGCGATGTACTTATTGTAAAAGAACTTGGAAAAAATTACAGCGGAGCAGGCATGGACCCAAATATAACAGGAAGGTGTGCAAACCCTAAACTCCATAAAGGTATTGACTCTCAAAGGTTAGGAATATTTGATTTAACGGATGAATCTCATGGAAACGCCACTGGTATGGGCCGGGCAGATTTAGCTACCGAAAAGTTCTTTCACAAAATCAGCTTTGATGAAACATATCCTAATTTTATAACAGGATATTCACCGGTAGGGTATCAAATACCTATTATTGTTGATAACGAAGAAGAAGTTATGAAGGCCGCTGTTGCGTCATGTTTAGACATTGATTATGAAAATCCGCGTATTATTATTGTTAATAATTCGCTGGAAATAGAAAATATTTTAATATCCGAAGCTATGATACCTGAAACTGAAGGCATACCACAGCTTACTGTGGAAAAAGATAAGTTTTATATTGAATTTGATTCCAACGGAAATATGAAGACCGTTATTTAATTAAATAGAATAAAAAACAAATGCCGCTGTATGCGGCATTTATTTTTATGAAAATATTATATAAATCAGATGTTTTTTATTAAAACCTAAGTTTTATCTGTAATTGAAAACTATATTAATAAAACTACGCATTTTTAAATGGGTTATTATGTTTTCGAGGTGCCGTATATCGATGAAATATAGTCTACTTGTGCATATATCTAAAATGTTAGAAATTAAGCTGTGAAACACTATATTTTAAAACTATAGGTATTGTGATAAAATTAAAGAAATAAAACGTTTTATTTGTATTTATATAGGAGGGCTGACATGCTGGATATTATACCTAACGATGAAGAAATGATAGCTTTAGTTGGAAACTCTCTATATGATGTATGGAATAAGTTATGTGCTGTAATTGATGAAAAATATGATATGGATTGTTCATGGAATAAAGGCGGTAAGGCATGGAAATATGAATATAAATACCGTCGTGGCGGAAAAACTCTGTGCGCATTATATGCAAGAGAAAACTGTGTTGGATTTATGGTTATATTAGGTAAAGATGAAAGGTTAAAATTTGAGGCAGAAAGAGATTATTATTCAAAAGATATTCAAAAAATTTATGATGAAACACAAACTTATCATGATGGAAAATGGCTGATGTTTGAGCCAATTAATACGGACTTGTTTGATGATTTTATTAGACTGTTGAGTATAAAAAGAAAGCCAAACAGAAAGTAAGGTTTGCTATCCAAGTCTATCTCTTTAGCTGTATTCAGTTACGGTTATATGGAACAAATATTTATGGTACATATTTGTAAACAGCACAAGTTGTATTATGTGAAGCTATAAACAGAAGAAAACAGGCAGAAATCTAAATTTGTTAATTATTAAAATTTAATTTATAAACAAATATGTTTTAATTACCAAATTGAAGTTTTATAGATTATGCATTGGTTATTTTGATATTAACAGATAAAGAAAGGAAGTATAAGTTTGAATAGTATAGCATGGTTAACTGTAGTAATACCTGTAATTAATACAGTTTTGGAATTTATAATAAAGATTTTGATAATTATTTTATTATACAAGTTAATTACTAAAAAACTAAGCTAAACAATCTGTAATATATAATTTTTGCTGCGGACAAGTTATGAAAAAATCTCTATTTTTACCACAATTAATGTTCTGGTTTGAGGTATTAATACTATGATTTAGAATTAAATGTTCGGTTATATGATGTAATATTGGAATATATCACTTTATTTATATTTTTACAGGGGGAGTAAATAAATGAAGAAAAAAGTTATAATTATGGCTTTGTTTGCTGCTGTTAGTGTGTATTCAATACCTGAATATGCTTTTGCAAGTGAAAACTATGAAACAAATTATTCAACAGAGCAATTGCTTGAAGGTTCTGATGCCCTTGATAATTATATTGAAGAATTGGAAATTGTAACTATAAGTGTTAGGGAAAATGACAACAAATTGATTGTTGGCTGCCGTAATTTAACAGAGGAGAAAGAGAAGAAAATAAAAGAAATAACTAAAATAGATAACATAGAGTTTATTGAGTATACTAACGATTTTTTTGATTACGGCAAGGAAGAAGATTATAACGAAATAACTAAACAGGCAATTGATAATTATAAATCAGAAGAATTAGAAATATCTTTTACACCGGCAAAAAGCTCAGTTACAGTAAAACATGATGACAAAAGTGTGGAAAATATTGAAACAGGTTATGATATGTCTTTTACTGATGACAACGGTGTAACATACATAAATGTTGAAAACATAAAGGATATTGTTCAGGAATACATTGTGCCTGCTGCAAACAACGAGCATGTATTGTATTTTGGATTCCTTATTGATAGCTATATGAAAACAACTTATGAGAATTTTATTATTTTTAAACAAGGTGAGAGCATTGCAAAGCATAGCAGCGGAAGTTTTGATGTGGGTTCAAATGCAGTGCTTAAAAATAATAAGTTATATGTACCTTT
>JAHZEA010000005.1:0-39776 GCA_019422065.1 Lachnospiraceae bacterium
GTTCCACGCTGTCCTCCTTGTTTTAATTAGAATTAAAAAGGGCGGATATCCGCCCTTTATGAATTACATAAGCTCTTTATAAAGGTTATAGAGCTCTGGATAGAGTTCAAGTTTAATCTTATCTCCGTCCTCTGTTTTGACGTTCCTTCCATTTCCAATAACTGCTTTGTCAAGACCATAAACAGCTACTGTCTGACGTTTGTTATCATATGTAATAACCGGATAACCACCTTCACACTCTATTGTTGTTTCAACATACTTGCCGTTTTTAGAATATTTCTTAGCAGCTTCTTTATCCTCATCGGTAATTTTAAGTATTCCTGCTGGTGTAATGTAAGCATAATTAATGTCCTGATTTTCTTTCATAATTCTTTACCTCCTACTAAAAAATATAAATTAAATAATATATACTCAACTCCGGCCGGAAGTCTTGTAAACTGGTTTAAAACTTATTCAAAAATACTGCCTGTAATCTCTTTGTATTCATCAGCTGTTATTTTACCGCTTAATACAAACTTTTTAACATCGTCTGTACTATATATTTTTCTGTCGTAAAACCTTTTAACAATCTCAAACATTTAAAATCCTCCTTAAACTGTCTGCTGTCCTAAAAGTATAGCCGCCAAAACTTCGTCATGTTCGTTCTGTTTTATAATAATTTCCTGCTGATTTAATAAAAGTTCTGCTTGTATTATTTCTGTTTCTGTCGGTGTATACTCTGTTGGTGTTTCAACTACTTCCCATGCTCCATTATTATATTTCTTGCCTAAAACAGATAAATCATAAGTATCTGTCAAAATCATTCTGGCATTGTCTGTAATTTCTGTAGGTGTATCTAATAAAGCAGTACAAATGTTGTTTTCGTTTATTTGAGCATAATAGAAATGTATTTTTTCCATAAACTAATCCCCCTATTAATAATATTCCAAAACACAAAATGATACTTCGGTTACAACCATGCTATCACTATATCTTGTTGCTGTAACTGTTGTGGAATTAGATAAAGTTAAATAAGGATTAACCTTGCTATAAGGGGTGGTTGAATCCGATGTAAAACCTGTATATAAAACAACTGCTTTATCCATATTTACGTTAGAAATTGTTGCGTTAGCACTTTTGGTACCCCCGGGAATTGTTATAACCCCTCTTTGAACACTCTTAACCACACTTACACCCCCTGACTGAAATGCTGACTGCATTAATGTTGGTAAATTAACCGTGTTTACATTTTCACACCATCCCACTATTACTTCTGTATTAGTGTTAATCCACCTGTAGTTTATAGCCACACTATTATTGTTTGTAAATGCTCCATACACAGTTTGATATACATAGTTAGCTGCCTGATAAACTGTCATTATCGCAAAATTACCTACATTAGTCGGGAAATCATCATAAGCAACACCATAAATTAAATATAACCCTGTTTCCCTAATTTGACTTAATGACTTAACCTCTAGTCGCCCTTTATAATTAACAAAATTAGATAGGGTACTTGCTCCCGTTCCCCCATTAGCCACCGGAATAATACTCTGCCCTTTAAACAAATCCGCGTCAAGGCCGCTGTTTGCCCCGTCTACCGTTTTAAGCTTATTAAGTATATCCGCCGCTGTGTAGCTTGAAGATGGAAGAGCAGATGTTGCTTTGTCTGATACAGCTTTCAGTTCTTTGTCTATTACATCAGCATTATTATTAAAATCTTCTACATTATAAAAATCTTCCTGAGCCGGCTTTTTCAAATTATAGTTTTCTGTATATTCCGCCAATTACAGCGCCTCCTCTCTTAATCCATTGTGTGTATAAGCTTTTAAATACTCGTGGGTGAACGCTTTAAGCTGTAAATGCTGATTATACCTAAGCTCAACTTCAAGTATTAAATTAGCCGGTATCATGCGCTTTACTGTCTTTTCCACTTCATCAAAAAGCTTTTTAATTGTCAGCTCCAAAAGTATCCTTAGCCTGTACTCATCATTGTAAAGTGTCATAGCATATCCGTCCTCACCGCATAGGCTGTCCAAAGCATTTTTCAAAGTTTTCCATGTATACGGCAAATCTTCATTAATACGTGACTTTATCCTAAACCGCCTAACTTGAAGTGTATCCGTACCTTTAGGCTGTATGCCTAAAATCTTTTCCCAACTTTTACAGCCGTTTTCGGTAAGTGTTTCAATAAATTGGTCTAAAAACACATTGTTAGAATCTGTCCATAAATTTGTAATAACTTCGTTTTCTCTGCTGGCAATCTCTTTAAATTCTCTGTAATCCTTCACAACATCAGGCTGGTAAATACTTATATCAACGTTTTTAAGCACTTACAGTCCCCCTTTTTGGAATACTGTTTTCTTCCAGTGTTATATTTTTTGTTTCAGAATTAAGCTTTGTGTTCTGAATATCAATAACACCTTCAATATCAAGAAGCCGAGTTTCTATCTGGCTGATTCTTACTATTATGTTTGAATTATCTGCCCAGCTTTGTGCCAACTCCTTAAAGTATCCATCTATTACATTATTGGCAGTTTCTTCAATATCTTCCCAGCTCCAGCCTTCATCATATGTAATCTCGGTTTCAATGTTCACAGCGGTTTCAGAAACACCCTCAACAGTAACCACATGGCCAATAGGCGCAAGACCAAAGCCTTCTCCTTGATTTTGAACCGGGTCTATTGCTGTCTGCACTGTGTTTATAAGCTCTCCTGTAGGCACGCTGTACTGGCTAGAAATAATAACCAGTTTAACTGTGCCGCCGCCGTTCCAAACAGGATAAACTTTAACTCCGCCTACTCCCTGTATAGCACTTACTTTTTCTTTGTAATCCTGTATATTGCCGCCAAAAGCCTGAGAATTAAAGCTGTTTAAATACCTCTGCCTAAAGCTTTCTGTTTCTTCCTCGTCCTCTCCCGGTATCAATATTTCAGTTATTTCAGCCTTTGTAAGGCCTTTTATATAGTCAACAGGAATTAACTGTCCCGTGTAGCCGTTTGGTTCACTTCCTGCCGTTTCACATATCAATTTATAGCTGTGTTCTTCGTCTGAAATAGCTTCTGTAACGGCATAATTAAACATATCAATACTAAATCGTGAACCTGTAGGGACTTCAACATTAAACACACCTTTTGCCACAGCATAAGTTGCCGCATAAGGCTCAAAGCCTCTTTCCGCTGCTCTCATAATTAAATATTTTCTGTCGGCACTATCTGCAAATGTTTCCTTAAGTGTAAAATCCAAATCTATATAAAGCTGTGCCAGCTCCGCTGCTGCCGGTGCCAAAGCATCGTATATAATACTGCCCTCACGCTTATCAAAACTTGACGGCACTTTATTAAGCATAGACTTTAATATATTTTCAAATGTTTTTTCCTCAAACATCTTATATAGTCACCTCCTTTTTTATATCCACATCGCCTAATGTAGAATGAACCTTAAAATATACAGTTATTACATGTTTTTGCGATGTATCAAACTCAAAGCCGTCAACATCTGTTATCCTGTCATCCTGAGTTAAGGCTTCTTTTATACGGCTTTCTATAATAGGCAGAACTGTTTTAACCGGCTGTCCAAAAAGGTCTTTAAGCTCTACACCATAATTTCTGGAATAAATAACATTTTCATATCTTTCAGTTAAAAGTATTTTGTAAACTGCCTGTTTTAAGCCTTCTTTGCCGTCACATTTTCCTGCCACAAATTTGCCATCTATGTTCATTTTGTGCTGAAGCGACGGCTGTTTAACAATCTCTAATTTTTTAACATTAAGTCCTTCCGGAAGCATTAAACCACCACCCTGTCTACTACAAGAAATCTCTGTCCGCCCTGCTGACGCAAAAGCAAAACTTTATCTCCTTGTTTTAAAGCGTTGTATACCGTTATTTTGTGCTTTACAGCAGGCTGCTTAAATGATAGTTTAGACTGACTGCTCTCCTGTGTTTCGCCCATATTCCAAGTAGTATAAATCTGCTTTATATTCGGATTATCAAATGTAATTTCTGTTTCATAGTCCGTTAAGTGCTCCGGCACAATAATAAAACTTTCAGGAAGTATAAGCTTTTGGTCAACATATATGGTAAGGGGTGAAACGCTTTGAACTGTTCCATACATAAGGCTTGCGGGGTTAGATGCGTCTACAGCTTCAACGGCGGCTTTTTTAATGGTTTTTAAAAGGTCTGTTGAATTAAGCAATAAATTCTCCTCCTCTCAGTTCCAAATCCATTGTGTGCTCATTTTGCTTAAATGTATGAGTGCATTTTTCCACTATAAGATAGTTATTTGCTTCTATATCGCCTAAATTTAAAAAGACAGGAATTTGACTTCCTGCCCGTACTCTTAAATCACCAAATACTCCGTTTATTGAAAGTGAGCGTGATTTATTGTTATATAAACTTAAAAGCGCCTGCGCCATAGTATTGCCGTTATCTCTGTTGTCAATTTTGTCAAAATACTGTAGTACGCCCCATTTTTTAACTGTATATTCGCTTTGCTTTGTAAAAACTTCCATTTTGCCGCTGTTGCTGTCTTCATACAGCAGTTTTATTTTGTTGTATGTTTCACCATCTATTGAAGTTTCATAGTCAAAGTCCTGTGCCATAGTATCATCTATTAATAAAGGTACTTTCATGTCGGCTATGTTTTTAAGGGCAATCTTTCCAAAATCATCATAAAGCACATACATTTCTTTTGTATTCATAAGCGTTTTATCAAGGGCATTTTTCATTATGTCAAACAAAGAGGCATTGTCTTCCGAAGCACTCATAACATATTTTGTGTCAGCTATATCCCCTGTAAAAAGGCTAAAATCGCCGGCTATCATTTTAAGCAATTCAGACGCTGTTTTATCCTCATATATATATGTATCTTTATTTTTGAAATATCTAAGCTGGTCATAAGCCTTTACTGATATAACTTTTTCTTTTGTTCTCGACTTTGTAAACACAATCCCAGCAAAAACAGGCGTATCGTCCACTTTAAGCTCAACTCTGTTGCCTTCCTGAAAATTTATAATGTCATCTTTTATAACAGTAAACTCAAGACTTCCAGCCGAACCTTCCCTATCAGTAGTCCACTTTATACCTTCTTCAACTAAAGGAGTATAAACCTTTCCGGTGTCTGGGTTTTCTATAATTAAATTTACATGCAAACAAATCACTCCTCCTTTGGAATTACCAAAACCTGTCCCGGATATATAAGGTTAGGGTTTGTTATATCCGGGTTTGCAGAAGCTATAAGAGAATACTTACTGCCATCACCATAGTAATACTTAGATAGCGCCCAAAGAGTATCGCCGCTTTTTACGGTATAGCTTTGGTTTTCGGCAGAAGGCTCAGCGTCACTTTCTTCTCTTTGCCGCTCCTTAGTTATAGTACCGTCTTCTGATATATCAGCAATATCAGTTTTGGCAGAATTATACTCCTTCAGCTCTATACTTACGGTTAAGTCAAAACCGTTATCAGAGCTATCTTTTATTGTATATTCCTCAAGGCTAACAAGTTCAAACTCAATATCACACAGACCTTTTCCGTCCGGTGTTTCACGATTTACATGGAATCTAAAAGGAGTTTTTTCTTTCTTCAGTCTTTCAAACTCATCAAGGTAATATTTCTGGTCTTTAAAACCGTTTTCATACACAGCAAAAGGATATTTAAAAGCCGGCAGAAGAATATCAAAGCTTATTTCTGTAAGCCCTGGAGATTTTAAAAAGTTATATTCTGTTTCGTTAATAAGTGTTACTGTGCTGTTTTGGTTCTGTATTTTTCTTTGTATGCTGTCCGGCGGAACAGGCAAAAGCAAGTCACCCAAATAAACCAAATATGACATTAAAATCACGCTCCTTCTCCCATACCGGCCATAGCCGCCGCTGTACCACGTGCTAAGTGGTCAATAACGCCGTCTATATCCATGCCGTTTTGTATGTTATTTTTGTTATTCATGCTAACGCTTATGTTAGGTGTTACATACCTTACTATTACATCCCTTTCAGCAATTTTTCTTAAATACTCCTCGTTTTCAGCCGATGTTGCTACTTCATTAGATATTGCAGAAGTGTCGGTAGCTATATTATTTAGTGCGTCACCCATACCACCAGTTGTATCAAAACTATTTCCGCCAGTAGGAACGAATCCGGAAGGCTCAGTCACGCCATCTCCTTCACCGCCATTACCTATACCCAATCCTGAAGTAGCTTCATTTACTGCATCTGAAACATTAAAATTATCTAAAGCCGAACCAATACTGCCTAATATTTCAGCACCTGCTTTTATACTCTCTTCAGTATCGACAGAATCCCATTTTTCTACATATTCTGTCCAGTCACTTTCGCTTTTAATTTCTTCTTTAGCAGATTGAATTTTATTAGATAAACTTTCAATTCCACTTGTTAAATCTACGCTAATTCCAGGTATACTATTAAGAAAGTCTTCTATTCCTTGTGCCATTGTTTTTGTATAATTAAGCACTGTTTCAACCATACCAAGAAACAGCATTTTTACTGCCGCAACAGGATCAGCAAATAAATTTCCCACAAAGTTTGCAAGTTCAGCAAAAATATTTTGAATTGGAACAATAAAGTTGTTCATAGCAGCGGCATATAAACCGCCCAATACACCGCCAATTATAGAACCTATTTGCTGCCATGAATATCCGGCTTCCTTTAATAGACCAATAATCATCAAAATCAAAGACATAATTAAGATTAATGGTAAATTTGCCATAATCCATGCTGCCGCTGAAGTTAAAGCAGCTGAAACCATGCTAACTGCCAAAATTCCAAATATAGCTATAGCTCCAAATAAAAGCGTCTGCACAAAATTCCAATTATCAGCTATTAATTGTATACCGCTTATTATTAAGTCAGTTGCTATTGATACTGCTCCTTCAACATAGCTGAAAGCACTTAAAATTCCGTTTAAAACTTGTGCTCCAAAATCACTGTTTAAAAAACTAGATAATTTACTAAATATTGGAGTTAAAGCTTTTAAGGCTGAGTTTTTAATTGTTGTCCATGCATCACCAAAGGTTAAAGGTACCTCTCCTAAACGCTGTTCAATCTCTCCGCTTGATGAAAGCACTGCGTTTTTAAATGCTTCAGCGCTTAACTTTCCTTCATTAGCATATTCCTGAACTAAGTTTTCAGGCACACCCATATATTTGCTTAAGCTTTCTCCAATAACAGGCGAATAACTCATAATCTCATTTAACTCGTCACCGCTTATGCTTCCGTCAGACATAGAATCTGACACATAGCTCATAGCACTTGTTCTTTCATCTTCACTTAATCCGCCTATGGCAAGACTTTTGTTAACACTATCGGCAAAACCTATAATTTCATCTGTAGAGCCAAAAGCTGACTTTGCTTCTTTGCCAAGCTGTGATACTGCATCTGCCATAGCCGTATAAGACGTTCTGCCACTGTTTGCAGAGCCGAATATTTTATTTTGTATATCAGCTAAATTTTCGCCTTCTCCAGCTATAGAAGAAAGCTTTGTGGACATTTGTGTATACTTATCTGACATATCAACTATTTTTTTTACTCCGTCAGACCAACTGTCTACACCAATGGCGTTTTTAAAAACCGAAAAGGCTTTTGACGCTATACCTTCGCTTTTTTTAACTGCGTTATTAAAGCTATCCTGGTTTGAAGCAGCATTTGAAATACTGCCTGCAAAATTATCAACACTAGTAATTGCTGTATTAAATTCCTGTGACATATTAACTATTGAGTTTGTAGTAAAAGAATTATTAATTACATCACCAGCAAACCTTACTTCATTTACAAACACATTAATACTGCCTATCATTTTATTAATAGGTGCGCTGACCCTATCATCTAACTCAAGCACTAATTCATTAGTCGACATCATTTACCGCCTCCTTCCGGCTTTGTGTCTTGCTGAATTTTTCTTCATTCGTTTTTCTTCTTCTTTTTCTGCCTCTATTTTTTTATCAATACAGGCTATAACAAAAGCCTTCTCGTTATCATCCATTTGGACAAAAACGGAAGGCCTTATTCTAAGGCGCATAAGAGCGTATAAGGCATACAGCGCCTCGCCTCCGCTCTCAATCAGTTTTTTGCTTTTTCAATTTTGCTGTTAATGTCAGTAAAACCGTTAAACTCCTGTATAAACTGAGCAAAAGCTGAATATTCGCCTGGGTTATCTATCATCTGTTTAATTAAGTCTTCCGGTGTCATTACTCCATAGCTGTCCTGAAGCTCTTTGCTGTAAAGGTTAGGCTCTACAACGGATTTTACAATCATTCTTGCCATATACTTTGATGTATCAATCTTCTGTCTGTACTGGTTTGGCTTACCTGTAACAGGAACATCCATTGTGCAGGAGTCCCTTATTTCGTCATTTTCAGCTGTTGTAAGAGGCTTAATAACCCACTCAAGAGGTTTTCCCTCACTATCACAAAATGACTTTGATGCTATGTAAGTTGTATTATCCCTTTTTATTTTATTCTGCTTTAAAAACATTGATAAATCTGACATTTGTTTTCCTCCTTAATTTAAGGCATAAATAAAAGCACTTACATTAAATAAGTGCTTTTAAATTATGCTTTCTTTAATTGTTATAGTTTACTTTCTTTACATCATCCATTAGTACAAGAAGCATTAAAAATTTCTAAAATTTTTTCGGCTTCATTAATTGTTTTATTGTATTCATTAGTGCCGGATTTTATACTCAATCCATATCCAGGGCCTTTTAAAAGATTGATGTAATACGGCCTCATATCTTTTAAATTTACTCTTATTTGAAATTTATTAATTACTTTTTTAATTTTTTTAGTGCCAACAATACCTCCAACAATGGCACCTACTTCTCCAAATAGTATTCCTCCAGCAATAGCTGAACCAAGTCCACCTGTTATAATACTCTCATCATCCTGCATTAATTCAAAGCTTTCTACATCTTTAAAGCTAAAAATTATTAATTTTTTCTCATTATATGTGTTATCAATTACTGCCCATAAATCATTTGTATTATCAATAAAGAAATGGTTATCTATATTTTTTGTTCCTTTAAATACCTGTTCAAATTCTTTACTTCTTTTAGAGTTTACATAGGCATCTTTTAATGTTGATATTGATAAACTTTTATAATTTATAACTTCATCCGGCGTTAAAAAATAACGACACTCAGAAAAACATGAATTGCAAACACTACCATCACTTACTTTTGTTTTTGCAGCAGAAATTCCGCATACATCACATAAACTTTTTTTACCAAAAGAAAACATATATATATCCCCCTTTAAGCCTTTTTTTTATTATACATGAAATTCCAAAGGTTTTAAAGTGGTTTCATAGGAGTTTTAAAAGTTTTTACACCATACCGTTTAACTGTGTAAATTTCTCCGGCATTTCCCAATCCTCAAATGTAAATTCCATTTCTTCGTCAAGGTACTCTCCCTCAGCGTCAAACTTAGCTAATATTCCGCTGTCCATGTTGCAGTCCTTAAGTATAATTGTTTGGCGTCCTACAGCGCTGGTCTCATCCTCGTTAGTTATCTGAATATCAAAATAAATATCCTCTCCGGTATCTTTGTATCTGCAAAGAAGCTCCCTGAATATTGATGTATTGTAGTGGAATGTAGCACTGCCTGTACCCTTCCAGCCGGAAGCTTTATTGCCTGTACCTGTTTTTCCCAAAATAGGCACCTCTGTTTTTGTTTTTTCCATTGTGGCCTCAAGATTAATGGCCTGCATAAAATTATATCTGTTGCCTTCTATTGTAACAAAACACTCAGCAAGCTTTGCCGAAACGGCATCCTTGCCTTTCATAATAACATTAGACATATATATTCTCCTCCTTTTAATGCTCAAGCTATTTCAACTGTCATATAAAGCTGTGCCATAGCGTTTACAACTGTTACCTTGTCACTTACAACAACAGCCTTTTTGCTGTCGCCCTGTATAACTGTTACGTCTTCCGGCGCAAAGTTTTCAATGGCACGAATTTCCGCAAGCTGCTGATGATGTTTTACAATATCGTTCCAAAGGCTTATTCTGCCTGAATTATCATTTGGCACAACACCCAAATAGCGTGTATTGAATATATCAGCTATATCGTTGGCAATCTGGTCAATAACCCTTATTGTCTGGTTTTCTTTAAAAATATCACCTTTTGTATCAGATGTAGTTACAAGGCTGTTAATATCTGAAAGCACTCTTATATCAGTGCCTACATTATGGAATGTAAACTTGCCGCCTTCAATAGCCTTTTCAAGCTGGCTCTGTGTGTAATCTGTCTTTACTGTAAATTCGCCGTCATATTTTTTATTAAGAAGTGACGCATTTACAGCACAGCTTGCCTCAGCTCCCGTTACCCAGTAAACAAGTGAAGAAACTGGGAAAGAACCAACTTCCTCAATTTCGTTGTCTACATTTATAATACCTTCATAGTCAGCCTCTTTGCTGTGAACTACAAGCTGGAACTTAGCACCTACTTCATCTCTTAAGCGTTTTGTATAAGAAACATAAAGAGATTTAATCTCATCCTCGGTTGAAACACAGCCTAAAACATTAAAGCTGTATGCTTCTATTTTGTCTAAGAATGTCTGATGAGCCGCACCGTTTACAGTGCCGTTTGTACCAGAAGCTAAAGGCTCACCTGCTGTTTCAGCAAGCGGAGCTTCGTCCTTCCACACAACATAATCATTGTCATTAAGCTCTGATGCAGTTGCAACAGCCACCTGCTTGTCCAAAAGAGTTGTATCGTCCATATAAAGAGAAACGTCAAACTTTTCTTCTTCGTCGGCATTTGCTTCAATTACAACCTTTAAAGCATTGCCTCTTGTACCGCAGTATTTAGCAGTTGCATAGGTATTTTCTGCTTTAGCTCCACCACTTGTAAGTCTATAGCAGTAAAGAGTTTTTAAGTTTAAAAACATATCTCTTAAGCCTTTTAACTGTTCTGCTGTATAATCATAGCCAAAAAGTTTAAGACTGTTTTTCTGGAAATCACCGTTTGTAACCTCAAAAACTTCTCCTTCTGGACCCCAGTCAAGCTCAAGAGCCATAGCTCCATAGCCTCTTTCAGAAAGAGTTGCTGACGCTTTGGCCGCTGATATAAAATTGATATATGAACCCGGTAAAACCTTGTTTTGTGTTAAAAATATACCTCCACCTAATGCCATATTATTTCACTCTCCTTTTTAAAAATGTTTCAATTCTTTTTTTAGCTTCCTGCTTGCTTATTCTTTCATTATCCTGAATAACTACTGTTAATAAATCCCTGTACTGGGCAAATGAATTGCTGTTTATAAGCTGTTCTTTAGAAAAAACAGCCTCTTTATTTGTTGTATTCTTTGTTTCTTTTTCAGTCATATTAAACCTCCATTTTTTGTTTCATGTTTTCCATAACTTCCTCTGTCTGTTTGTTTTTGAAGAAGTAAAAACCATAGCTTACATTAAATATTAAAATCCCGTCGTTAATACTGTATGACATGCTTGTTCCCCTTGTTAAATCACCGGAAACCGTAATAAGCTCAAGGCAGTTAAAAAGCCTTGAACCAATATCATTAATAAAATCGTTGTTGTTTTTTGATAAAAACTGCACCGAAACAGGACTATTTAAAAAATATCTGTTGCCAAGCACCTGCTTTATTTCTGGATTTAAAACTGAAATAAAAAAACAAGGTTCAGTTAAACCTTGTTCAGTGGTACTTGTATATATGCCGTATTCATCTCCAAACTCGTTCTTTACAGCTTCAGCGACGCCTTTTAAAATGTCATTAATCATTTAAAACACTCACCTAATTTCTTAGCAGCTGCTTTTTAGTATACTCGGTGTTCTTACAGCAACTTATAATAGTAACAAGTCCTTAATATAAGTTTAAGACTACCGATTTGAACGTTCTTCCTCCTTAGTATTTAAGTATACAAAAGACTTTTTTAATGTCTGTGTCAAAAGACAAATATTAAATCCTCTTTTGTTCCAACAGTTGTTGGTTTTTAAATTATAAATAATACTTTTTTAATACTCACTCCCCTCAATGGGCAAACAAAAAAGAAGCTGACTAATCAACTTCTTTTTTAATGCCTCATCAACTAATTTTTTACAATACCATTATATAACATCTTTATATGAAATTAAATGCAAGCTTTCAAAAGATTTTAAAGCTTTGGTATGTAAGTAATGTATGTTCCTGCATGAATAGCTCATTTTATCGGCTATTTCCTCCCAGCTTAAAAAGCAAAGATACCTATAAGTTAATAAAAGACGTTCTGTTTCATCCGGAATACAGTCTATTTTGCTTCGTATTTCCGTTTTTAAATCCACAAGCTCGTCTATTTTATCATTAATTAAGTTTTCCATATCAATTAATTTAACAATGGTGTTTTCAATTCTGTTCTCTGGTGACTTTTGAATTTTATCTCGGCTGTAATCAATACTGCTTATAATTCGGCTTTGACGCTTTATATCGGATAATTCCACCAAGCATGCATCTATAAATTTATCAAGGTTATACGCTTTTGTTAAATAGTCTTTTGCATTCATAATTGTGTTACTCCTTTCAAATTCCAATTCAGCACTTAATAAAACGTGATATACAGTATTTAAAATAAATAAGTTAAAGCAATTTTTTAAAGTGTTGGATAATAGTTTTAAGCTCAATTAATTCGCAATAATGCGATTATTAAAGCAAAAAAAATATTACAAGCTTGCTCTTTTATTAAACTTAATATTTCACATACTAAAAAATATATATTGTTTTTTCTTCGTTTCTTGAAAAAATAATATTAAATAATAAAGCAGTATTACATTAATAAATTTATTTTTATACTGCTGTATAATTTAAAGGATATTTAATTCCATTTATACATTTTTCGCATTAATGCTAATCATGTAATAATAATACAATTACTTAATTATATTGTCAATAGTTATTTCGCATTTATGCTATTAAATATTTCCGTTTCGTAAACTTGTATTGCAAAATTGCAAATTGCAAATTATAATAATTATAAAATAAAAATAATAACAATTAATCCTTTACTTTCTATATAAAATATTGCTTTGAAGTAAATATCAAAAACAATTACTGTGTTTTTTCTGCTGTCTTAATAATTAATATAATTGCATATTATAAAACACTTTGTAAATTTGGCTTAATTATATCGTTTACTGCAAATTAAATATCATTGTATGAGGTGATTAAATTGACTACAGGACAAAGAATGAAAAACAGAAGGATAGAGTTAGGTATAACCGTTCAGGATATTGCTGAGTCTTTAAATATTTCCGTTGCTACTGTTTACAGATATGAAAAAGGTGATATTGAAAAAGTCCCAGGTAAAATATTAGAGCCTCTTGCAAAAATTCTGCAAACAACGCCGGCTTATTTAATGGGCTGGGAAGATGACCCTTCTTTAATGCCTAAAAGTGCAATGCCTGTTGGCGAAATGGTTAATCTGCCCGTTTTAGGGCGGGTATGCGCCGGATATGGCTGTCTTGCACAGCAGGAAATTTTGTACTATGAACCGGCAGATGCCAGATATGCAACAGGTGAATATTTTTATCTTTTAGTAAGTGGCGACAGTATGGCGCCTGAAATTAAAGAAAACGACCTTGTGCTTGTTAAAAGCCAGACTTCTGTAGACAGCGGTGACCTTGCCGTAGTTATAGTTGACGGCACAGACGGCGTAATAAAAAAAGTTGTTTATGATAAAACACATATACACCTTATATCATTTAATCCTTATTATCCTGAAAGGGTTTTTGAAAATTCCGAAGTTCTGCGCATCAGAATTGTAGGTAAAGTAATAAAAAGTGAACGAAAATGGTAAAAAATAAAACCCCTTGAAAATCAAGGGGTTTACACTGCGGAAGATGGGACTTGAACCCACACCGCCACTGAAGGGACAGGAATCTGAATCCTGCGCGTCTGCCATTCCGCCACTTCCGCATATTAAATTAAGCTTTAAAAAGCCTGCCAAAATATTATACAACATACTAATTCCGCCGTCAATGAATAATTTACTAAACAGCGGAATTAGTTTTTTAATTAAAATTTCTTCCATTTTAAGCTTACTAAATCATGGCCGCTGACAGCTTTAACCAGTCTGTAGCCAAAATCATCACTTAGTCTATCGCTTATATCCAATAATTCATCTCCAAAATCAACAGCTCTTTTTTACGAGCCGCTTTCAAGAGCTTTTTCATCGCTAAAAGCTACAATAATGGCTTTGGAAAACCAGCCGCCTAATCTTTTTCTTTCAAGAACTAATTCGTTAATAGCCGCTGTTGTAACATCAGTTAACTTACAGCTTACAAAAACAGGTAAAGAGTTATCAGTAAATATAACATCTATTTCATTACCCGGCACAGACTTATCGTCGTATATGTCCCAATCCACCATTGCACCAAGCATAACATCAGTAAATATGCCCGTTTTAACAGCGTGTATGTATACAAATAATTCAAGCCAAACACCATAGTTAATTAAGTATGACTTTTCAAGCGGCGAAGTAAAAGTAAATACTATATGATTTTTGGAAATATATAAATCCTTAATAAATCCCAGTTCTTCAAACTTTTTAAGCATTGCGCTGTCCGGATAAACCTCATTTCCGCCTTTAGAGCGAAAAACAGAAACAGCCCTCAGTTCAATATCATCTTTGCTTGTGTTGGCCATTGCCTGCTGGATATAAGAACATGTTCTGCGCCACTGCTTTATATTTTTAAATATGTAGTCACACATATTAAGTATATCTTCAAACCGGCTTTCATCAGGCTCGCTGTGCGAATTGCCCACAAAGTGTGCCCCTCTAGCGGCTACATAATCATTAAGGCGCAGTGTGGCAGTAGGTATAAAATCATTTTTATCAAGTATGTTTTCAACCCTGCCATTTATTATATCAGTATAGAACATTTTAATATTTGTTTCTATTCCGGCTTTAACTCCGGCTACAGTCATAAGCTCACTTCCGCCGGTTATGTCCATAACACAGTTGCCATACTTATTAATTAACATTTTAGTCTTGTTGAATATATCCAGTACGTCACTTATATCAACCGGTTCAGTCTCAAATATAATATCAGGCAGATGATTTTTAAAACAGTTTTCCAAACTAATAAACCGATTCATATCGGAAATTTGATTGTCATATAAAAATACTATTCTGTCTGGTTTAATGGAAAGACACGCTAATATGTTTTTTATAGTATCCTTGTCGTAAAACTCAATTTGCGTAAGCATACTGTCTCCCCTTTCGGTTTAGGTTAGGCTTATTTACTCCTGTTCAAAATTATCATCTTTACTAAATTCAGCTTCTTTTTTAGCTTTGTTGAAAGCCGCACTGAAGTTAAGCTTATTAGCTATAGAAGGCGCAAGGTCTATGATTTTATTTAACGCATCCTGATTTTTAATATTAATAAGCTGAACATTGCCGTTTACAATAGCTATAACAGCATTTGGCGCAACTTTAGCACCCATTCCGCCGGCACAGCCGTCTTTTCCGCCTTTTTCATTTCCGCCTGCACCCATACCAAAAGTAACTTCTATAAGCGGAATAAGTGTAATTTCTCCTACTGTTACAGCCTCTCCCACTACAGTTTTAGATGTAATAAATTCTCCTAATTTCTGACAAAGAGCGTTAATGCTTTCATTTACATTTGCACCCATTAATAAACACCTCAGTTCTTAATAAATAATATAACAGTTTTTCTTACAGGTTTTAATATAATAAAACAAACTGCCGAATACAGTAAATATCCCAGCGTAAACCTGCCGGAAAATTCAGCATTTCCCAAAAACATAACATTATCAAAATCCCCTGACACATTAAGCCCCTCTATAAAAAGGCCTTTAAATATGCCGCAAAGAGCCAGCATTAAGCCTGTTCCTGCTGGGTCGCCTACACCGGCTTTAGCATTAATTAAAACCGTTTTAGGCAGTACGGTTTTACAAAATCTCTTTAATAACTTATACATACCGCCTAAAATTATTTTTTTATCTTCCATAGGCAGGTTTAAAAAATATTTAATATTAACTTTATTCTCTGTATCTTCGTTTTCAGCTTCTTTTTTTTGTTCTTCCTCTTTTAAAACACTCTTTTTCTCTGTTTCAGTGCTTTTTTCACTATCCACATTAAAATCACTTTTATTAAATTGCTCTTTATTTTCTATTTCATTTATTTTAACACGCCTTACAGTAAAATCTTCACTGCTGTGGTCATATTTTATGTTTGAATATTTGTCCTGCCAAGAAATCTTTTTTTCTGAAACAGTGTTTTCATCTTTATTCAAATATGATTTATTTTCTTTTTTAGGTTCTAATTCTTCTGCAGTTTTTAAATCAGTGTTTTTAGTACTCTCTTTTGGCTTTTCTTCAAAAATTTCAGATACTTCTTTTTCTGTTTCAGAAACATCATTTTTAGAAACATCTTTTTCCGCGCTTTGGGCATATGTTTCTTTCATATCCTTATATTGGTCAGAAGCCTTTTTGCTGTTTTTATTGTTTTTATTTAATTCCGGTTCACTGCTTAATAAGCTTTTGCCGAATATTTTTATACCATATTGCAGCTCATCATCCTTATAATAAGCCTTGGCTTTTACTATTCCCAATAAATACGATACATTACCTTTAAAATATGTACCATTATCATTTCCGCATTTAATATTATACTTAATTCTTGTAAAAAGCACCAATAAAGCAAGCAATACTGCCAAAGCCATAATACCAAGCAGTGCAACGCCTATTATTTTAAGTATAAATAACAATACATTCAATACCATTTAATCACCTGCGCCGTCATGGCGTAATCTCTTAATCAAGTGTATGCTTACAAAAAATATAACTGCCCAAAGTACACTGAAAGTTAAACAAACCCTAACAAAAGTATCCACAAAAAAGCTTTCTGGCAGCATATTAATCATTAAACTATCTCTTGGGTCAAGGAGCCACAAATCATTATTAAAAAGCACTTCGTGAAATATAACAAATGCCCTATTAAAGTTTAAAACAGAAACTCCAGCAACTATATAAAACAATATGCCTATTAGACCAAAAAACAGAGTAAAAAACTTTAAAAATACAAATTTATTCAGCCTGAAAATAATAACAGCACATAAAGATACCACAATTAACACCATGCATACACGCCTTAAATCTATTGCAGACTGTACTATATCTTTCACATCTTTCATGTGCAGCTTTTCTCTTTCATTAAAAAAGTGCTGTTTTGAAATTCTTCTTCCGCTTCGTCCAAAAGCATATAATCTAAAAGCAGCTGTGCTTCATTTTCAAGCTTTTCTATGCTGTAACCGGTAACTTTATCTATTGAATTTTTTTCAAACTCATAACCAAAATAGTCAATATCATAAAACGCAGCCATGCCAAAAGATGAAATAAGCAAAAAAATTAATAAAGCTAGACTACATATAAAAGATAAAAAAGCGCTTGTTACTTTCAAATTTATTTCTCCCCTATAAGGTTTTTGCCTAAGTCAGATAAATTCCAGTTTTTGCTTAATGCGTATTTTATAATTTCGCTGTAAGTCCTATAAGCGTTGTATTTACCGGAACAAATTCCGGCAGCATACATATTTTTATATTCATTGTTTTTAAAATACTCAAAGCTTGAAACAATAACGCTTTTGCTATTTTGGTCAATAAGTATAATATAAACATTAATAACGGGAATATCTCTTTTTAAGCTGTAAACAACTGTATTAATATCGTCAATACCGCTTACAAATACATTTTCAATAAAATTCATACTAAACCACCGGCAAAATAAATACCTTAAAATATTAATCACATAAAGTCTATATTAATTTAGTATATCATAAACATTCCTTTATTGCCACTATATTGCCGCTAAGGAGTAATTATTTGCCATTATCTTTTTTTAATAATTCCTTTATACCTATTATAAAAAGAAACACAGCAAAAAGCTTTCTGAGCAAATCTCCACTTATAAACATAGCTATAAAAGCGCCAGTAGCTGAAAAAATAACGGCCGCTATAATCATAGGTGTTAAGCCTTTTTTCTCAATACTACCTTTTTTAGCGTGAATAATAACAGCCGCAAGAGCAGAGGGAATAAAATATATAAGATTTATGCCCTGTATCTGCTGTTGGGTTAAATCAGTAAAAAACGAAAGAGTTGGTATAAGCACCGTTCCTCCGCCTATACCCATGCCGCCTAATATGCCGGAAAATAAGCCAGCTAAAAATAATATCATAACATAATCATCCTTATAGCAGAAATTATCATAAAAATACCGAATGTTTTATGGATTATATTGTTGGATACCTTCCCCAGCAAAAAGGCACCTGTTATGCCGCCTATTACACCTCCGGCAGATGTAATAAGCACACTTTTAATCATAATATCAGCTTTAAAAAGGTAAATAACAGCTGAAACAACAGAAATAGGCAGTATAAGAGCCACAGCCGTAGCATGGCTTTTTCTGGCAGTAAGAGAAGCATATTTTTCCAAAAAATAAACAGCGGCAACTCCTCCGCCTGAACCGAAAATACCGTTTATAAATCCTGTTACAGCACCAAAAACACAAACCTTAAATCTATTCATACCTTCTTACCGCCTTTTGCTGTTTTTACATATTCTATCCTGAAATATAAAATATATTCTTTGCCGCCTTTTTTTAATCGTTATGTTTGTGGTATACTGTTTGTTGAAATTTATAATTAATTGGTGATAAATATGAAAATACTTCTTGTAGCACTTAATGCCAAATTTATACATTCTTCTTTGGCACTTAGAACACTTAAAGCTTATAGCACCACTATTGCTGAAAATATAGAAACATGCGAATTTACAATTAATAACGAAAAAGAATTTATATTAAGTGAAATATATAATAAACACCCTGACGCCGTAGGCTTTTCATGCTATATATGGAATATAGAAATGACACTTCATATAGCCGAAATGCTGAAAAAAGTCCTTCCTAACGTGTTTATATTTTTAGGCGGACCGGAAGTAAGCTTTGAAAGCGATTTGCTTCTTAAAGAAAATAGATTTATAGACCTTGTAATGCGCGGCGAAGGTGAAAAAATATTTTATAACACAGCAAAAAGCTTAATAAACGGAAGCTTTGATTTTTCTTCAATAAACGGCGTAACTTACCGAAAAGGAGAAGAAATAGTTATAAATCCACCAGAAAAAGAGCTTAACCTTAATGATATACCTTTTTCATGCGGCAATTTGAAGGATACAGAAAACAAAATTATATACTATGAATCCCAAAGAGGCTGCCCTTATAACTGCCAATTCTGTCTTTCGTCAATAGACGGACGGGTAAGATTTTTATCAGATGACAGAGTAAAATCTGACTTAGATTTCTTCTTACAAAATAACGTACGACAGGTTAAATTTGTAGACAGAACATTTAACTGCAACAAAGACCATGCTCATTTTATATGGAGCTATTTAATGGCTCACGACAACGGCAAAACTAATTTCCATATGGAAATTGAAGCACATATACTGGACGATAATGAAATTGAATTTTTAAAAAATGCCAGAAAAGGCCTTTTTCAGTTTGAAATAGGCGTTCAGTCTACAAACAACAAAACACTTGAAGCTGTAAGCCGAAGCAATGATTTTGAAACTCTGCGCCATAAAGTTGAAAAAATAAAAGAAGGCAAAAACATACATGTTCATTTAGACCTTATAGCCGGCCTTCCATACGAAGGCTATGAGTCTTTTAAAAAATCATTTAACGATGTGTACTCCCTTAACCCGGAGCAGCTTCAGCTTGGCTTTTTAAAACTTTTAAAAGGCTCAGGATTAAGGCGTAACGCCGAAAAATACGGCATTGTGTACGACAGCAAAGCGCCTTACGAAGTTTTGTATACTCGAGATATTGATTTTGACCACATGCTTATGCTTAAAAATATAGAGGAAATGGTTGAAACATACTATAACTCATTTAAAATACCAACAACTGAAAAATATGTATGCGGCCTTTTTAAGTCACCTTTTGATTTTTACGAAAGCTTAGCTACTTATTGGGTAAATAACGGACTTCATAGAGTAAACCACAGTAAGCAGGAGCTTTATGTTATAATATATAATTTCTGTCTAAACAGTGGCTTTTCAAAAACAGAAATTGAAATTATAAAAGACCTTTTAAAATTCGACATGCTTCTTTCAGACAACTTAAAATCAATGCCTAATTTCATTGATGAAAGTATAACAGAAGAATATAAAGCCGCAAAAAGAAAGTTCTTTAATACCCAAAGTGAAACAGAAAAATATATGCCTACTCTTACAGCTTTTTCACCGCAGCAGCTTTCCAGAATGTGCCGTATAGAACATTTTAAATACAATATTTTGGAATATATAAACACAAATGAAATTAAGGCAGAAGAAAACGACATTCTTTTTAACTACTACAACAGAGATATAATTACAAACCATGCCGAAATTACACGCATTTCTTTATAACTTTTTATAACGGAGGAAAAAATGGAACAACAAGAAAGAGTTACTAAAATACTTGAATTATTAGATATACACTATGGTCCGGCAAAGTGCTATTTAAACCATAAAAACGCATGGCAGCTTTTAATAGCTACAATACTAAGCGCACAATGCACAGATGACAGAGTTAACATGGTTACTGAAAATCTTTTTAAAAAATACACTTCTGTAAAAGATTTTGCCGAAGCAGATTTATCAGAACTTGAAAACGACATACGCTCTACAGGCTTTTATCATAATAAAGCTAAAAATATAATTTCCTGCTGTCAGTCACTTTTAAGAGAGTATAACGGCGAAGTGCCGCAGGAAATTGAAAAACTCACAGCTTTAGCCGGTGTAGGCAGGAAAACAGCAAATGTAATACGCGGTAATATTTATGGTATACCAAGCATTGTTGTTGACACACATGTAAAGCGCATAACAAACCTTTTGGGCCTTACAACAAGTCAAGACCCGGTTAAAATAGAATTTGAATTAATGGAAATACTTCCTAAAGACCATTGGATAAGCTACAACACACAGGTAATTGCTCACGGCAGAAAAGTGTGCATTGCACGCCGTCCAAAATGTACTGAGTGTTTTCTCTCTCACCTCTGCCCGCATTTTACACCAGGGATAGACGAATAATAATACATAACAAAAACAGCGTCTTTTTCTTAATTAAAACAAGAAATACAAGACGCTGTTTTATTGTTTTTATTTATTTAATTATCTTCTGTTTTGTCAAAATACTCGTTTTCGTTTAAATCCATAACCATTTTGCCGCAGTTTTTGCAGTAATGGGTATACATTATAACTCCGCCGGTTACATTTTTACCTACTTCCAAATCTCCGCCTAAGTCAATAATGCTATATACAATATTTTTCTTTATTCTAGGGCGTTTTCCATTATCTAAGAACCAATTAAACTTAAAACCTTTTACTGAGTAAAAATACCCTTTTTTCATTTCGTTCCCACAGTACGGACATATCATAAAACCGCCCTCCTGCATTAATACCTTTGGTTTACATACCCATCTATTAAAGAAATTCTTGTGCCTTCGGAAAAAACACCTTCCTGCCGCAAATCATTAAGGATTTTTTCGTTTGTAGAATGAAGTATCATTCCGTAGCAATCACTGCATACAATTTCAAAAAGCTTTCCTTTAAGTGCCTTGCTTTTTACCTTAACAAAATAAGCCTCAACGCCTTTGTAATCAAGCATTTTAAGCACTTTCATAGTTGCCCTGTCTTTTTTAGAGTAATAGTAATCAGCCTGACTTTGATAATCCCTTTTAGCGTCATAATCAATGCCGTAAGATGTGCTTACAGACTTCATTTCTTTTGCCAAAGCGTTATAGTACTGGTAGTTATAAAGACCTTTTTCTACAGTATCAATATATCTAAAAGGCCCTATGTCATTATGAACAACAGCATTGTAATTCATTTGCAGATACTCACGCTTTGTCATATCACCTTTAAGGTACTGGTCTATAAGTGACTGTCTGTACCTGAAATATTTTTGAATTTTATTCATTATTTACACAACCTGACTGTTTAAAGTTCATGTTGAAAAAAATTATTTTTTGTAAACTATGCTGTCTAATACATCAGCAGCTGTTCTTTCATCCAAAAGATATGTTATTATCTCTGAAGCAAAATCTATGGCAGTTCCAACACCGCGGGATGTAATTATATTTCCGTCATGGCTTACATTATTGTACTCAACTTTGGCGCCTGTAAGATATTTTTCAAAGCCCGGATAAGAGCAGGCTTTTTTGCCCTCTAATATTCCCATACCGCCAAAAACAGAAGGTGCAGCACAAATAGCCGCAATTAACTTTCCGCTGTTGTTAAATTCTGTAATAAGTTCTTTAAGCTCACTGCATGCAGCCAAATTACTTGTTCCCGGCATTCCGCCCGGAAGAATAATAGCATCTGCGTCTTTTAATTTATTTTTATCAATAGACATGTCACACTTAATTGTTACACCATGTGTTCCTTTAACAAACTCATTATCTGTAATTGAAACCATAACAACATCTATACCAGCACGCTTAAGCAAATCAACCTGTGTAAGCGCTTCGACTTCTTCAAATCCTTCACCGAAAAAAACTGCCGCTTTTTTCATTTTTACTCCTCCTTTTATATTTATTAATATTATTATATACAAAAAAGCAATCTAAAACAATGCCAACAGATATTTAATAATTGTGTTATAATATTTCAAAATAAAAACTGGAGGCAAAATATGGAGATAGAAAAAAAATATTTAACAACAAATATTCCTTTTGACTTAGATAAATTTTCCAAAACAGAAATTCAGCAGTGCTATATATCAACCGACCCTGTAATACGCATTAGAAAAAGTGACGAAAATTATTTTCTCACTTTTAAAAGCTCCGGTGAAATAAGCCGAGAGGAATTTGAAACTTTAATCACTAAAAATCAGTACGAAAACCTTTTAAAAAAAGCCGAAACTAAAATTATATCAAAAACAAGATACTTTATTCCTCTTGATAACGGCCTTACTGCCGAAACGGATATTTATTATGGAGAATTAAAAGGCCTTATTACAACAGAAGTTGAATTTAAAACCCAAACTGACTGCAATTCATTTATAGCACCTGAATGGTTTGGAAAAGATATATCTTCCGACAACAGATATAAAAACTCATCCCTTTCACGCTTTGGTCTGCCTAAATAAAATAATAAAATATAATAAACCGCACATTTTATTTGTGCGGTTATTTTTTTTGACAAAAAACAGCTTATTATTCCAAATTTATGAAAGAATATATGTTAAATTCATTGATTTTTTTATCGCCAAAAAAGCTTATAACTTTTATTTTTACAACTTATGTTTTATTTTTGCGCCATTTAACAACGGCACAATCTGACATATGAGTCAGTTTTTTCTATTTTTTGTGGAAAAGAAATTGTTGAAAAAGCAGATAGCTCCTTTTATAATCTCCAATATACGGAATTATTTACCAAATAATTAGTATAAATAGTATATAACAACTAAAAATATATTTAAACGGAGGGGTTATTTTGAGCCAAAACAAAGTAAAAATTTCTATTGCGGATGATAACAAAGATTTTTGTGATATACTTAAGAATTTTCTCAATTCAAAAGAAGATATGGAAGTAGTTTCTGTTTCTTACGATGGAGTAGATGCTTATGAAATGATATGCGAAAAACAGCCTGATGTAGCAATAATAGATGGAATCATGCCGCGTCTTGATGGACTTGGGGTTTGGGACAAAATTAATCAAAATCCTACAGAAAAACGTCCTGTATGCATAATACTTTCAGCACTCAGTCAAGAGAAAATATCACAAAGGGCTTTTGAGCTTGGTGCAGATTATTATATAGTAAAGCCTTTTGATATGGAATCCCTTGCTAACAGAATACGCCAGTTCAGAAGTACATCCGCTCCAAGAACAATAAATGCGGCTTTTAATCCAAACGCAGGCGAAAAACGCCTTTTTGACAACTCAGCTTATGACCTTGAAACAAAAGTAACTAATATACTGCATGAAATTGGCGTTCCAGCCCACATAAGAGGCTATCATTATATGCGTGAAGCCATTATTATGAGTGTAAACGACATGGATGTACTTAACTATATAACAAAAGAGCTTTACCCTTCCATTGCCAAAAAGTGCAACACTACACCTTCACGTGTAGAGAGAGCTATTCGCCACGCTATAGAGGTAGCATGGAACAGAGGCAAAATTGAGGCTATAGACAGTCTTTTCGGCTATACAATAAACAATCATAAGGGCAAACCTACAAACAGCGAGTTTATTGCCCTTATTGCAGACAGACTCCGCCTTGAGCAAAAAGCAAGCTAAAGCCTTTATTTTAAATATTTTCTATACATCACAGACCAACCTATTTTTAAATATTCCTATTTAATAAGCCTTTTTAATAAAGTCCAAACCAATTAACTTTTAAACTCCTAACCAAATAACCTCCTGATTAGTTGGGTACAGTATGCACCTATCTGACAGGAGGTTATTTTATGATTAGTGAAACATTTATCCAAATTGAAGATTATCTTATTTTTTGTAAAACAAAAGGGCTTTCTACTTAAAATTATTAGCTATCAACAAGTGCTTTAAATAAATTATTTAATTTATTACATTATTTTCTGTAAATATAAGTTTGAAAGTTCTTAAAATCTTCTATTTCAATTGTTATTGAATTATCCATAGCGTTTAAATGCATTTTTATATTGTAAAAATTCTTATTGTCTTTAACATTAAAGGAATATATGTCATTATCATTCAGTTTAACACTTTTTTCACAGCTGACCTGAATTGTTTTACCGTACCTTTCGCTAAAATCTATATTAACAAATATACCATTTTCTTTTTGCTCTGTTTCAATAGTCATATAGTTTTCAGGAGTTGCCTCATTGTACCATACCCCACTCCATAAATATAAAATATCATGCAAGTAATTATTTGTGTCTTTATAATTACCTAATGAGGTAAAAAGGTTATATGATTTTTGATATTCTTTTTCATTAAAAAGCTCAACAGCTTTATTGTAATCATTGCTTCTGCTTATTGAAGTTACAGCGGCCTTCCCAACAAATAATAAAATAATAATTATTACCAAACCTATTAATGAAATAAACAGTTTTTTAATTCTCTTTCTATTTATTTCATTAACTCGCTTTGTTTCTTCCTGTATTTTTAAATTATACAAATTCTGATTTTCTGTAATATTCTCAATTTTAACGGCTTCAGAAAGTGATTTTTTGCTTATACCACATTTACAGCATTCATTTTCTTCTGACAAATTAAATGCTCCGCAAGTGCATAGCCAATAGTCATGTTTAAAAACAGGCATATAAACAGTTTGAGTTGCAATTCTCTTTTGCTCTTTTTTATAAATATCCCATATATCTCTCTTAAACTGTTCTTTTAAATCGCCAAAAACGTTTATATCTGTGCTCTCTTTAGGTATTGGATAAAACATTTCTTCATTGTTCCACTGTTTTCCGTTTTTAAAAATTACTTTAGTAACTATAAAATCAAACTCTCTTAAATTTGAATTTGGCAGATATAACGGTACTCTATCTCCAAAATAATCACCTTTTTCAGCATTAAAATCCGTATAAGAAAAATCTACATTTATAGATGTGTTGCTTAATTTACTGCGGCATGCAATTCTTAAATTTAAACCAGCTATAGTGTTTGACGAAATATTCATAAATTTAAGCTGAATAAGAAATTTATTAGAATATGTATCTTTAAGCAAAACTCCTTTTACTATTAAAACCGGTGATGATTTACACCAAATGTTATCATCAAATGCCAACACGCTTTCAAATCTTTCCGACATTAATGAATCCCCCTTTATTTAAGCAATAAGCATTAAAGTTTAGGAAGCTCATCAGCAGATAAGCTTTCATTTCCTTTTTTTATCAAAATATTCATTAATTCCAGATTTTCACGCTCAATATCTATTAATTCACCAAAACCGTATGCCGCTAATGTCAGCATAGTTATAAAAAACAAATTTAAAACCGAATATATAATAATAGCCAAGCCAAACCCGCTGAAATTGCTTTGCATTTGCATAAACCCAAATATTATGCCTGCAATACACAAAACAAAATTTAAAACAGCAATTCTTTTAGACCAACTTTTAATACTTTTACTGATTTCTTCTTTTGAAAACATAAAAAATCCCCCTTTAATCAATACTATATTTTAAATACAAAAACATTATAAACCATTTTGGTTTATATATCAATATACCAAAACGGTTTACTTATACTCAACTTATAAATTTTAAGCTGAGGTGATTAATATGTATGAAAGAATTCGCAATTTAAGGGAAGACAAAGATTTACTGCAAAAGGATTTAGCCAAGTACCTTAACTGTAGTCAAGTATGTTATTCTCGTTATGAGCTTGGTTTAAGGGATATTCCAACAGAAACATTAATAAAGCTTGCAGCATATTATAAAACAAGCACAGATTATATTTTAGGAATAACAAATATAAAAGAACCATATCCAAAAGATTTATAACATTATAAAAAAGCAGAGGCTCAGCCCCTGCTTTTTATGTAAAACAATTATTAATTTATAAAAATATTTCTTAATTTTACTTCAAATTTTTCTCATACAAACGAAACATGCCTTTTCTATACTCAACTTTACCCACATCAATATAGCCAAAATTTTTATACATCTCTATGGCTCTTTTGTTGCTAGGCAGTACGTCCATTCTTACAGAGTCGAACTTCATTTTCTTAATTTCATCTTCTAAACACTGAAGCATTTTCTTGCCAATACCCATGGACTGAAAATCCACATTAACACAAAGTCTATGAATTACCCTGTAATTTTCGCCGTATTTCCAGTTACCGCCTTCGTATCCTTCATCTTCTTTATTTATAACACCGCAGGCAGCAATATGCCCGTTAAGAGGCATAATATACATTTCACCCCGTTCAATATCATTTTTAATTGTTTCCAAGTCGGGATATATTTCATCCCACTGGTCAATGCCTAAGCTTCTAAGTTTTTCAATGGCTTTTAAATAAATATCAAACACATTTTTTAAATCATTTAGTACAGCTTTTCTAATCATATAAAACCACCTATGCCCAATTAAACACACCACAATATAATTTAAAAAGCAAAAAAGCCTTTGAACTAAATCAAAGGCTTTAATGGGAATTACAGGGCTCGAACCTGTGACATCTTGCTTGTAAGGCAAGCGCTCTCCCAGCTGAGCTAAACTCCCAAATTAAACGACTCAGGTGGGGCTCGAACCCATGACCTCCGGCGTGACAGGCCGGCGCTCTAACCAACTGAGCTACTGAGCCATATTGTCGTTTATCTGAGATAAAGTATTTTTATCTCTTATTTACTGCTTGTCTTACCGACGAATGATATCTTACCATAATGTTAAAACCATGTCAACACTTTTTTATAACTTTTTTATATTTTTTTGAAATAATGAAAAAAAGTTAACAGGAGCGGCTTAAAATTCCGCTCCAATCAAATACAACCTATTATAATTCCGGCTCAAAGCAGTCATCATCACTGAAATACTCATCTGTTTCATTATCAAGCATTTTACCTGCTATTTTTGAAATTGCCGGTATTGATGTTATTATAAACACAAAAACAGCGGCAACAGAAACAGCCTTTTTGCTTCTTTCTGGAATATTAAGACCCAAAAGAATACTTAATGCACCTATGCAACCCATAAGCAGCGTAACATCTGTACCGTTAACAGAATTAATGCCTTTTAATATTTTTCTGAAAAGTTTTTCCATAATACCTGCCTCCTCTCGAATAAATATATTATACAACATAACCCAACATAATTAAAGCATAAAAACACTGAGCCAAGTTAAAAAACAGGCGATTTACATATTTCATAATATGCATACCGCCTGTTTTAGTTATACAAAAACCATATTAATTTTTAAGCACACCGTTTTCATCAAACTCTATGCTTATATTCTTGTCCAAAAGCTCTACTTTATCCTTAATTTCGCTGTAAATGCTCTCAGAAACAAGCATAGTACCTATGTTAAGTGTATTATCAATAATCATTACCCTTGCATATTCAGGCTCTACAGCGCCTATTGTGGCAAAAGCTACATCTATGGATTCCTTTTCAGTATCAAAATGAACAGGAACTCTGCCTCTTTCAAGGAATGTTGTTGTTACAAGGTTAGAATACATAGCCTCATAATCAATGGAATCAACAAGTTTTTTAACTGTTAAATCAGCAAGTCCAATACCAAGGGCATTGCCATAAGACGCGTTTGAAAGCCTTAAAGCCACTAATTTTTTAACAGACGGATAATCAGGCTCCACTTCTCCAAATATCTTCATTCTGCCTATTACCTTTGTGTCCATACCTGTGCCGCTGTACTGTTTGCCCATTTCCTTAACTATAAGTATGTCTATATCTCTGCAAGGAAGTGATGGTACAAGAGAATTGGAAAGCTCAAGCATTTTAGCGTCTTCCTCAATAAAGTTTTCTCTTTTAACGGCTTTAAGCACTGATGTTTCCTCATGTGCGTTTTCAACTATACATAAGCCGCCCAAAATAGGCGCTTTTTCCAGTATAACCTCTGCCGTTTCAGGTATAGTTTTGCCAAGGCCGTTTGTATGCATGGCGCTTGCGCCCTTCTGCTTGCCTAAACCTACAGAAAGCATTTTAACAATACCGCTTTCGTTTTTAGCTGTAAAGTCAGTATGTCTTTTAACACGGTTTACAACTATAACACCATCAGACTCATAAGCATTTTTGTCGAAATGAACATCAACACCGCTTTTTGTTTTGCCAAGCACAACTGTTTCCATAGAAGAACGTATAGGGCATCCCATAGCTTCCTCGCTTACGCCAAACTTTTCGCATACATGTTTCTGTCCTTCAGCTGTAGCGCCGCCATGGCTTCCCATTGCCGGTATAATAAACGGACTTCCGCCGTTATCCTTTACATAATCAACAGCAGCCTTAATAATTTTGTCTATATTATTTATTCCTCTGCTGCCGCATGTAATGCCTATTTGTGCTTCTGGCTTAATTTTATCTTTAAGTCCTATTAAATCAAACTGTTTATAAACCTCGCTTTTTATATCTGCAACCTTGTCATTAGCAAAATGCTGTTTAATGCGGTACATTTTAGGGTAAACCGCGTTTTCTTTAACAAAACTCATACAACCATTCCTTTTCAATGTAAGTAATAAAATTCCCCATATAAACAAGCATGGGCCTTTAAGCTATTATTTCGCATTCTTAAAGCCCCATGCAATTATTTAACCGCCAAAATTATCTATTAAACACCGTAACCATACCACACACACTAAACATTAGAGTAATATCGGCGGTTTTTTAACTAAAATCAAATTTCTATTGTTGTTTCTTTAATAAGGTCAGGAACATTGTACTTTGTTCCGTCAACAACACCAGGAATAATCTCGTCAGCTTTGGCAATTATTTCTTCTGGAGTAAGTATGTCAACTTTTTCTTTCATCCATTCTTTTGTAAAGCCAACGCTTGCAAGCTCCTCAAAAGCTCTATCTGTAATGTTGTCCATATCTATTTCAACACCCATGCTTCTTGCAACTGAAAGAACTGCCGGTGAAGCACCTACTGTTCTACCTGGGATACATCCTGCTTCAAGACATTTAATAATGTTTTCAGCAAGAACAGCTTTGTCTGCAACAATACAAGGAATATGTGCCTTAAGAGTCTGAGCATAAGGACCGCTGCCATGAGCTGTTTCGCCTGCTGGGAACTGTCTTGTAGGGAATACACGGCCGAATTTTTCTGGCATAATCATACCTATACCTACAGATATAATACCGCCTGTCATACCAAGTACAACTTTGCCGTTTCTAATAATCTGCTGCTGGCCAAGTATAGGAAGAAGTATTTCTTCCATAGTAACAATATTCATCATTTCTGTAGCTGAGTTATTGTTGCTGGCTCTACCTGAAATACATACATTATGAACAGGTATAATCTTTGTAGCAGGGTCTGGACCTCTGAAAAGTCTTTTTCCCGGATAGTTTTTCTTCCACTGAATAAGGTGTGGTTCTTCTTTAATAAGTTCTTCAGAATATGGCATTTCAGCCATTTCAAGGTAGCCAAAGTCATGGTTCATTTTACCTTTATCAGCAGCTGCCATAAATCTAACAGTACCTTCAACCATAACGCCATCGCTTGTTGTAGTAACAACATCAGGGTCAAATATATTCATGCCAACAGGTCCGTCAACAGTTTTTGCAACAGCCTCAAAAGCCTGTCTTGGTGTAATGCCTGCGGCTTTAACTTCTCTGTAATCTATAAATGCAATATTAAGTGGGACATACTTTCCTTCAAGCATTCCCTCAGGTATCATTTTATATGTTAATTTAGCCATTTTAAGTACCTCCCTAAAATCAGTGTCTGCCAATGCCTGGTCTTCTGTCTTCTATGTCATCACAGTCAAGAAGATAAGCTTCTTCTGTAGGATGAAGAATGTTAAGCACTTCAAGAATAGCGCTTTTTGTTTTGCCGTCTTTATCAATGCCTTTAATAATAACTGTATGCATAGTTTCAGGCACACGAGGTATAACTTGGAATTCTATTCTTTCAACGCCGTCTTTCATAGTCATTTCCCTAACGGCGTGTTCAATACGACCAGTTCTTAATGACTGCATTTTAGCTGAAGTAAGGTTTTCAAGTCCTCTAATTTTAATCTGCTTAGGGTTTGGACTTTCTTCTGAAGCAACCCTCATTTTTTCAAGGAACTCAGGTAATTTTGTGTGCATTAATTTCATATTAAACACCCTTTCTGCTGTCCACAGCGATATTACAATAAAAGCGAAACGTAATTCGTATATACGAACAATACATATCTTTAAATACATTGTAAATAATAACAGACCATTTTAAATAAGTCAATGAATTTTTTTATATTTTTTGCGAAAAAGCTTTAATATTCAAGGTTTATTGACATATACAAAATAAACAAAAGTTTTATATAAAAATACCTGATTTTATTGTCTTAAATCCACCAGTCTGACCGCTTTACCACCATTCCAAAATTTTTATGTTCAATTTTTGTACTTAAACACATACAATAATTGTATATTTTAAGTTTGTATTTTTAATTTTAAAACTGATATTGCCTTTAAAAATAAAGAATTTTAAATTCATTTTCTAATTTATTAAATTTATAAAATAAGTGTTTTTAAAACCAATTATATTTGGCAAAAAAATACGGAGTTATGAAAAGAAGTATATTTATATATCTTCCCAATAACTCCGTTTTAATTCTAATGAAATTTAGCTTTGTTAAATACCGTCTTTGTAACGTGTATCCATTGCTTTTTTTAATTCTTTCCAGTTAGGCACATATTTTTCAAGCATGCTGTAAAAGTCTTTTCCATGGTTTTTAACTTTAAAATGCACTAACTCATGGGCCGCAACCTGCCTTATACAGTCAATATCAGTTTTAATAAGCTGTAAATTAAGGGTTATAACAGATGTTTTTATGTTGCATGTTCCCCAGCGTGTTTTCATGTTTCTTATATTAAGCTTTGGCTCAGGTATGCCTTCACGTTTTATTTGCTGGTACATTTGGTTTAAAACCGATGAGAATACATCATAAGCTTTTTCTTTTAAAAACTTCAAGTAATAGGTTTTTAAAACATCACTTTCAAAACTGCTTGAGTGTATAACAACATTTTCGCCTTCAATATAAATACTGTTTTCTTGGCTGTTTACCACCTTAACAACATACTGTTTACCTAATATAAAAACATTTTTTCCATCGTAAATTTTGTCATCTGGCTTTGTAAGGTTATATCTTTCTATTTCGGCCATGTTTCGCAGTATCCAGTCAGCCTTTGACTCAACAAAGTCTGTAACACATTTAATAGGTGTTTTTTCAGATGCCGAAACTGTTATTAAACACTTTTCATTTATATGAATGTTTATATTTTTAACTTTTTTCCTTATAAGGTTATACTCCACAGGTATACCCATGTAATTAAAAGAGTGAACACTCACAATATCTCACCTGCTGTTAAATTCCTAATACTATCATAGTAGCTGCCGCTGTTTTCAATAATGCTTTTGCTTCCTATAGTTACACTTGCGGCATTGTTCATAGCATCGTCAAATATATAAGCACATAATAAAATGTCTTTACTGCCGGCTGACAAAATCTCATCTCTTGATTTCTGCACCATATCCTTACTTATATTCTGCATATACCTTAAAGCCGCTGTTTCTATTTTATCAGAACAGCTCTTAGGCCTGTCAATATCATTTATAGCTCCTAATATAAATTTATCAATATCTATATTGCAGCATGCCTGTCTTAAAAAATTACCTGTCATATTGTAAGCCTCAAAAGTCTTAACAGTGTTAGGGTCTCTGTAGGAATAAGCGTAAATACTGCCATTTCTGAGCATAGCGCACCCTGCACCATATGCGCCGTTTTTAACACGGACTTGGTTCCATAAATACTCGGTGTTAATTATATTTCTTACTACATTCATAGCCCCGCTGTAACTGTGTCCAAGGAAAGTAAAGTCTGCGCCTTTAGCGTTATATACTATTTTAGAGCTGTTTGTAACGGCTTCTTTAAATATTTTTGAAGCAAAATCAAATTTAAACCTGCCCTTTTTGCCTTCAGGAAGAATTTTATTAAGCTTTGAATATAAATCATTGCTTTTTTCGTTATTCTTTTTGTCCAACAAAGTGCATAATACAAAGTTATCTTTAGTTATTACAACCTTACATGTTTCTAAAAGCTTTTGAGCCGTATACTCAATATTTTTTTCGGCCTTAATAACAAAATCATTAAAAGCTATGCCTTTAACCATTTCTTTATATGCCGAAGCCGGACGGATATAAGAAAGCGCTCTTAGCACTGAATATGAATGACCGTTTTCGCTTATAACGGTTTCATTTCGCATTATAAGCTCACGAATTATCTTTTTAAGGCTTTCAATTTTGGTAAAATCACTGTTAACCATAATTTCTTCAAAAAGCTCAAAAAGTTTTTGTCTGTTTCTTTCCAAAGCCTTGCCGTTAATTGATAAAACCGGCCTTATACCTTCCGGCGACTCATATACATCAACAGTTGCATATATTCCGCCTGTATTCATATCCATTTCAGACGGAAGAGCCTCATAACTGTATTTTTTAGTATCTATCTTGCATAACACTTTTGCCAATAAACCGGCATAAGGTATCATATCCTGCGGAAGGCAGTTTAAATCAAACATTATTTTTATATATTCAATAGAATTAGTGTCGTCAAATACACTTATACCATTTTCAGTTTCAACACTGTTTAATACCTCTGATTTTTTATCAACCTCATTTACTGATATAAACGGTATTTTATTTAAGTTTTCTTCGCTTTCTTCTTGGTCCTGATATTCTTTTAATTCTTCTGTTTCTTTTATAAGCTTTTCAATTTGCTCATGGCTTAAACTCTCTTTGAATTTTTTGAGTTCTTCCTCTGTGTGTTTGTCTATTTCCGCCTGAAGCCCCTCTTGAGCCTTAATTACTGTATACGAGCAATGTTTGTTATTAATAAGGTATTCTTTAATTAAATTTTCAAAGAACCCATTATCAACATTATTTCTTATTTCATCAAAATACTTCCACATTTTAATGCTTTCAACAGGGTCTTTGCCGTGAAGATACCCGTACATCATCCGCATACCATAAGCCAAACCCTTAGGCTTATATCCAAAGTCTGCTTCTCTTAACAAAAACTCAATGTAATTAATAGCAGAAACAGCCTGATTTTTGTCTATACCATTTTGAGCCAATTCTTTGAGCTTTTCTGTAACTAAATTCCTAAACTTAAACCTGTCTTCGTAGCGGCACTTTTTGCCTACTATATTAAGTGTCATCTGGTAAGTTGAATTATCAAACCAGCCTTCCAAATCCCCGCATAAACCGCTTTCAACAGCGGCTTTTTTAACCGGTGAGCCGTTAGTTTCAAAAAGAATATAGCTCAGTATTTCCATACCAAACTGAAGAAAAATGTCCGTTGACTTACCAGTGCAGTAATTAAGTGAAAAATAGCTGTCTTTTAAATCCTTATCTCTTTCAATAACGGAATATAAAGCTTCATCGTATTCCTTGTATGGTTTATTTACTTCATTAATAATAATTTCCTGTTCCGCTTTTTGGTAATTACACAGATATTCCTCATCCAAAAATTTCAAATATTTTTCAATATCCATATCGCCGTATAAATAAATGTAGCTGTTTGACGGATAGTAATATTTATTGTAAAAATCTTTAAAACCCTGATATGTCAAATCAGTAATTTTGTCTGGGTCTCCGCCCGACTCATAACCATAAGGCGTAAAACCAAAAAGACTGCGGCTGGCGCAGTTTTCCAAAACTCTCTCCGGCTGAGAAAGAGCACCTTTCATCTCGTTAAATACAACACCATTATATTTAATTTCGCCTTGGGCGCTTTCCAGCTCGTAATGCCAGCCTTCCTGTTTAAATATTTTTTCTTCATTTAATACATTAGGCTTAAAAACCGCATCAGCATAAACTTTTACTAAATTATCAAAATCCTTATCGTTTACACTGGCAACAGGATACATTGTTTTATCTGAATAAGTAAGAGCATTAAGATAAGTGTTAAGAGAGCCCTTTTCCAGTTCATTAAACGGGTCTTTTAAAGGATATTTTTCTGAACCGCATAAAACGGAATGTTCCATAATATGGGCAGTTCCACAATCATTTTCCGGCGGAGTTTTAAAGGAAATAAAAAACACCTTGTTTTTATCATCATTTTGGGCGTAAAATAATCTGGCGCCGCTTTTTTCATGCATAAAAACATGGCATAAAGAATTTATATCATCAACATTTTCTGTTTTTATAAGTTTAAATCCAAAATAAGTTTCGTCTTTTTTAAACACCAGTTAAGTTCCTCCTTTAATTGCTGTTTACATTATTATATACCAAAGAACCTGTAAAATAAAGAATACTGTAAAAATTAAGATTTAAGGTTAAATAAAAATTTAACAATATATGTCTTGAAAAAACAAATCTAATGTACTACATTTAAATTATGTACTTATGTTTCTCTATTAAAACAAAATATAAAAATATTGAATAAAAGTATTGACATATAGGGTTATAATAAGTATAATAATTATCAGTTAATAATTATTGTCACTTAATCAAGTACATATATTCAAGGAGGATTATAAAATGAAAAAATTTGTTTGTTCAGTTTGCGGTTACGTTCATGAAGGTACAGAGGCTCCAGATTTCTGCCCAGTTTGCAAAGCTCCAAAGGAGAAGTTTACAGAGCAGACAGGCGAACTTACATGGGCTGCTGAGCACGTTGTAGGTGTAGCACAGGGTTCAAGCGAAGACATCATGGCTGACCTTAGAGCAAACTTTGAAGGCGAGTGCACAGAAGTTGGTATGTACCTTGCAATGGCAAGAGTAGCTCATAGAGAAGGCTATCCAGAAGTTGGTATGTATTATGAGAAAGCTGCTTACGAAGAGGCTGAGCATGCTGCAAAATTTGCAGAGCTTCTTGGCGAAGTAGTAACAAATTCTACAAAGAAAAACCTTGAGCTTCGTATCGCTGCTGAAAACGGCGCTACAGCTGGTAAAACAGACCTTGCTAAGAGAGCAAAAGCTGCTAACCTTGACGCTATCCATGACACAGTACACGAAATGGCTCGTGACGAGGCTAGACATGGTAAAGCATTCGAAGGTCTTTACAACAGATACTTCAAATAATTTAAAAGTCATAAAAATCGGGGTGCTTATGCACCCCTTATTTTTTTGAAATTTATAATCCAAATTTATACACAAGGCCTATAATATATATTAACACATGCAATACTAACCTAATATTTTATAAAATAATAAAAGGTATGAGAAACAAATTTACTCATACCTTTTTATTTATTATCATTCAAACGATAATCAACCAACATTTCTATCATTTTATAGTCCGACTCTGTTAAAAGTGAAATCTTGCTGGTTAAATTATCAAAATCATTATTTGTACGTTTACCTGTCAATATATAGTCAGTGCTTGTCTTGAGTATATCGCAAAGCTTTAAAAGATTTTCAATTTTTATAGCCTTGTTTCCTCTCTCAATGTTGGAAATCATTTGGATAGATACATTCATACTCTCGGCTATTTGCTCTTGGGTTAATTTCAATTCTTTTCGCCGTTCAACAATACGGACACCAATTTTTTTCAAATCCTCTGTTTTCATATACTCACCACCCATACTGTAGTTTTAGTATATGGTTTTTTAGGTTAATTTATAAGCGCCTAAAGATTTATATTATTAATCTATAGATGTATAATAATATAAATTATACCTAAAAGAGGTTTTCATTATGAGATATTATAATTTAATAAATTTTTTTAGCTATTTACTTAAAAGGCTGTTTGCAGATAAAGAAAAACTTGAATATATGGACAATGTTCCTCATTATTGCAAACAATGCGAATTATTGGTAATTTGCAGAGACAAAAACAATCTCTGGAAATGCTATAAAGGCTGTCTGTTATTAAATTCAAAAAGAAATATATGCAGAAAATAAAATGATTATTTAAGCAAATGCCTTTGTTGGCAAATTTCCCATTAAAATATCTATTATGGTGTGAGCGCAATATAAAAAATCGGGGTGCTTATGCACCCCTTATTTTTTAATCCATATTTTTATTTTTAATTAGTACAAATCCCCTATACTTTTTACATGTTAGGGTCATATTCACATTCAGTCAGCAATATCTTTTCACCATTTTCCCACCACTGGGCAATGCTGTAATAATTTGCCTCTTGACCCTCATAAGGTACAAATCCGGCCTCAGCATTACTTAAATCAATGTAAAGCTCACTGTCTTCAAGTGTATATGTTTCTCCATTAAACACTGTTTCAAAATCACCTAAAGAAATAACAGCGCCTATGCACTCATCACATACTATTTCAGCCGGGGAGTCTATTAAAAACTTAGGGAAAGACAATTCCATTGTAGCCTCTTTAGTATCATTTTTAAAAATGCATTTTCCATTTAATACAGATTCAGAAATAATAACCTGAGTACCCAAATTGGCAGTATTTATAATATCCCCCTTAAACTCGCAGTTAGTAAATGTAATAAATGCATTGTCTCCGCTTACAGTTACATCTTGTTCAAAAACAGTGTTTTCAACGCTGACTTCTTCTCCTTCTGCCAGCTCGTATGTATATTGCTCTGCTGTTTGTCTGCCTTCTTCTTGTTCAGAAACCGCCTCCGCGCTTGCAGAAACTGTCTCCACGCTTGAAGACCCACTTCCGGCTGTTTTATTTTCTCCGCAGGATGTAAGTGATAACATAAGTAATAACCCAAGTGATAAAGCAATTAATTTTTTCATTTTAAGCCCCCATTTCAGTTATTATTTTCTGTTTCTTTTTATTACTGTATTTATAATTATACAATTTTATGAAAAAAAAATCAATATTTACCAGTATTTACGGTATATTTTATTAATAAAATTCAGTTTCTTAAATTTTTCTAATAATTTTTATTATTATAGCCTCTAATTTTCAAAAAGCTTTGTAATATTTCTTTATCTGCTCTTAACCTACAACCAAAACCAATTTAATTCTTTTAAATTAGAGCAGTTAATAATAATCAGGCCTTCCTTTACTGCATAATGAACAGTATATGCCGCTCCGCCAGTTGTTTTATACATATAACAAATACAAACAGAAGAAAAATCCACAAGATGACGGTTTCTTTTATAGTAACAGCCTGAACTGTAACTCTTTTGTATATAAACTACTTTAGAAGCTTGTTTTTTAAAATTTTTATATTTATATATTTCTTCTTTGCTCCAACCGTTTTCTTTTTCATACTGATTTAAAAAAGGAAGAACAAGTATTAAATGAATATTTGGATATTTCTTTTTAAGATTTAAAATTACTTCCGAAGCCAGAGCATCAAAACCCCTTGCCCCGCCTGAGCCGAAATATAAATAACCGTTTTTTATAAGATTTTCAACAATAGCATAAACTCTTAAAAACAAAACATTATAGTTTTCTTTTATATCCCGATGTCCTGTAAAACAGGCTGTTTTTTCTCTGCAAATCATTTTATAACCCCTTTACATTCTATTTATATATAAATATATCTTTATAGCATGTAAATTAAAGTAAAAAAAGACCTTGCTTCGGTCAAAAGCAAGGTCTTTAAAAATCCAGCAAATCTTTCGGTGAAACATCAAGTGCTTTAGCTATTTTAAAAAGCATTTTAAGTGAAATAGGTTTATACATACGGCTTTCTATTGTGCCGATATTTGACGTACTGGTGCCAACAATTTCGGCAAGTTCTTCCTGCGTATATGGTGGGTTGTGCGCTTTACGGTAATACGCAATTTTTAAACCTATCATTCTAAATTCATACTCAAATGAGTCGTCCACAATATCACCTCATCTCTGGTAATATTGTAACCGTTTGCCGGCTCATTTAGTATTTTCTAAAAATAGGTAAATACCTATAAATAGAATGTAATAATACTTTATCAATAGTTAAATACAAGATAATCACAATTTTTATTAATCTCAAAGCCATGCTAATTTATAAGTATTACATACAATTAGTATATAAGTAATACATAGTTTTGTCAATTAACACCTACAATTAAAATGTAAGCAATAAATAAAAGGAGGCTTTGTTTTGGGCGCTAAAGAGAAAAAAGAAATTAACATAATTGTAGGTAGTAATATTCGATTTTACAGAGATAAATACGGTTTTACAAGAGAAAGACTCTCAGAATTAATAGACGTTAGCCCTCACTTTTTATATGATGTTGAATGCGGAACAGTTGGTGTTTCACTTTCCACGCTTAAAAAAATATGTGATGTTTTGGGTATTTCTGCCGACAGCCTTCTTTGGAGCAATAAAAAAGCAGATATTTCTTCTATTTCCAAGCGCTTAGAGCATGTTGACCAAAAATATATTGATATAATAGATAAATTAATTCAAACTCAGTTGGAAATTATTGCTCTTTCCAAAAAAGACGAAAACTAAAACATATTTCACTTTGTTGTAAAACTTACCCCTCTGTGCTAAAATTTTATTTATAAACTATTATTTCGGAGGTGGAGTTAATGACAGAAGAAGAAAAAATATTCGCCGGCAAAATGTTCGACCCGCGCAAACAGGAGCTTAAGGATATAAAGCATAAGGCTCACAGTGCCTGCCTGCGTTATAATTCTTTAGACGAGTATGACCCAAACAGGCTTCCCATAATTAAAGAATTTATTGGAAGCATAGGCAAAGTATATTATTTTCAGGGGCCTATACAGTTTAATTACGGAAGCCATACTTTTATAGGCGAAAACTTTTTTGCCAACTTTAATTTAACCGTAATGGATGACGCAAGAATTTATATAGGCAACAACGTGTGCTTTGGCCCAAATGTGTCACTTTTGGCCACCTCTCACCCTCTTATTGCCCATGAGCGAATGGGCCTTGATGAAAACGGCAAAACAACCATGGCAGAGTATGCCGACGAAATACATATTGGTGATAATGTTTGGCTGGCATGCAATGTAGTTGTTACAGGCGGAGTGCATATAGGCAACAATGTTGTAATTGGTGCCGGAAGTGTTGTAACAAAAGACATACCGGATAATTACATAGCCTACGGCAACCCTTGCCGGCCTATACGACCTATTACCGAAAAAGACAGCAAAAAACATCTTATACTTGAAGAGGATTTAAAACATTTTGAATATAACTTAAATAAGTTCTAAAAATAAGTTCTAAAAATAAGTTCTAAAAATAAGTTCTAAAAA